>DATIXQ010000042.1:0-38263 GCA_035518375.1 Allostellaceae bacterium
GGTTCTTGAGCTTGGGCATCACGTCGCTCGCGAAGAGCCGCAGCGAACGCTGCGCCTGCTCGTGCGTGATGCCGCCAAAGAAGAAGGTGCAGTCGCACTGGGTGAACCCCATCGCGTCCTGCGCGCGCTCGAGGAGCTGCACCGCCTCGTCGGGCGTGCACGCGATGACGCGCAGCTCCTCGATCATGCGGTCGATGTCCAGGAGATCCTGGCCGACCTGGCGGCGGGAGGGATCGTTCAGATAATTCTGATCGGCCCGGATGCGGTCGAGCGTGTGGGTGGTGGCGAGCGTGTAGCGTCGCCACGCCTCGCGCGCGATGTCGCGGGCCTCGCGCTTGTTCTCGCTGAGGACGCAGTGATAGTGCGTGGCGACGCGCCACTTTCCCGCCGGATGGCCGGCCTCGGCCCAGGCGGCGCGGTAGATGCGGTTGTTGGCGACGAGGTTCTCGACGCTGCGATAGGCGACGGTAAGGACGCTATATCCCATCTTCCCCGCCCATTCGAAGCTCGACGGCGTCTGCGAGCATGAGAGCCAGACGGGCGGGTGCGGGCGCTGCTCCGGCCGCGGCCACACCTCGACATTCTCATAGCTGTAGAACCGGCCCTTGTGCGTGAAGGGCGCCCCCGCCCAGGCCTTGAGGATGACTTCGAGCTGCTCGCGCATCCGCGCCTGCGAATCTTCGCGCGACACGCCGAGCCGGTCATAGTCGAACTCGACGAAGCCGCGGCCAATGCCGAATTCGACGCGCCCCTCCGACATCAGATCGACCATGGCGAGTTGCTCGGCGACCTCGATCGGGTTGTGCAGCGGCAGGACCACGATCGAGGTCCCGAGCCGCACGTGCTTCGTGCGCTGCGACAAGGCCGCGAGGATCGTGGGCGGCGAGGGGATGATGCCGCCATAGGGATCGAAATGGTGCTCGTTCGCCCAGAGGGAGTCGAAGCCGAGCGCCTCGCTCTCGGAGAGAAGCGCGAGCCAGCGCCGCATCAACAGCCCGGGATCGCCATCGACATCGGCGAAAAAGGTCGGCAAGCAGAAATGCCCGAACTTCATGGCCCTACTCCTCGGTCGCGCGCGATCTCCTCGTTCTACCCGCTTCTACGCGCCGAAGGAAAGGAGCTCGACTGCCCCGCCGCCGCCTCCCACCTTGTCTTTGCCTGGCGCGGGTCGGAAAGTCGCGCCGTGGGCGCACGCCTTTGGCGGCGCAAGACCGAGATCGGGGAGGGGCCATGATCCAGTCCATTCCGCGCACCGAGGAGCCGTCGGCTGAGCTCGTCGCGCGCGTCATCGCCGAGGCGGGGATCGAGTACGTGTTCGGCATCTCCGGCGGGCATACGGGCCGCGTCGTCGCGGCGCTCGCCAAGGTGCAGAACGCAGTGCGCACCGTGCTTGTGCGGGAGGAATCCCTCGCCGGCGTGATGGCCGAAGTCTATGGGCGGCTCACGCGGCGCCCCGGCGTGATGATCGGGCAGGGGCCGTGGGTGCTGGGGAACGGCATGATCGGCATCCTCGAGGCCTTTCTCTCGGGCTCGCCGATGCTGCTCCTCAGTGACTTGAGCGATGCGCCGCGCTTTCCCCTGCACGCACCTTATCAGCAAGCGACGGGCGATTGGGGCTCGTGGGACGCGCGCCGCGCCTTCGCGGGTGTGACGAAACAGGTGATCGAGGCGCGCGATCCCGTGGCCGCGGTCCAGGCAACACAGCTTGCGCTGAAGCATGCGCTCGCCGGACAGCCGGGGCCGGTCGCCGTTCTCTTCGCGCATGACGCGCTCGCGGGCTCGGTCGCGCCCGGCTCGCAGCCGGCGCTCTATCCGACGCGGCATTATCTGCCGCCGCCGCCTCCGCCGGCCGACAGCGCGCGCGTCGACGCCGCGGCAGCGGCCATCCGCGCGGCGCAGCGCCCGGTCGTCATCGCAGGCGGCGGCGTGCGAATTGCCGCGGCTTACGAGCCGCTCGCGGCGCTCGCCGAGGCGGCGGGGCTGCCGGTCGCGACGTCGGCGGCGGGCAAGGGCACGTTCGCCGAGACGCATCCGTTGGCGTTGGGCGTCTTCGGCACCTATGGCACCGCGGCCGCCAATGCCGCCATCGCCGAGGCCGATCTCGTCCTCGCGGTGGGCTCGAAGCTTGGGCCGAGCGACACGGCGTGGGAGAACCGCGACCTGCTCGATCCCGCGCGCCAGGTCTTCGTGCAGATCGACATCGAGCCGCGCAACGCGTCGTGGACCTTCCCGGCCGAGCACGTGCTGATCGGCGATGCCGCGACCGTGCTGGCGCAGCTCGGCGATGCCGTTGGCAAGGATGCCGCGCGCGCCTCCGCCGCGCGCGAGCGCGTGGCGCGCCACCGCAAGGCGTGCGGCTATTTCGACGATGCCGCTTATCGCGCCGGCGACCGGCCGATCCTGCCGCAGCGGCTGATCGGCGAATTGCAGCGCGCGCTGCCCGAGGATGCGATCGTCACCTGCGATGCCGGCGAGAACCGCATCATGATGACGCATTTCTACCAGACGAAACGCGCCGGCGGCTTCCTCCAGGCGGCGGGCTCGGGCCCGATGGGTTTCGCCATTCCGGCGGCGTTGGCGGTGAAACTCGTCCATCCCGAGCGGCCGGCGGTCGCCGTGTGCGGTGACGGCGGGTTCGCCATGACCATGAACGGGCTCATGACCGCGCTCGAGCACGACATCCCGATCGTGACGGTGATCTTCAATAACCGCGCGCTCGGCTGGGTGCTGCACGGCAATGGCCCGTTCGCGGCCGAGTTCGGCGATTTCGACCACGCCGCGATCGCGCGCGCCATGGGTTGCCGCGCCACGCGGATCGACGACCCAGATACACTTGGGTCCGCGTTGCGAGAAGCCATCGCCGCGCGCGTGCCGACGGTGCTCGACGTCCGCACGTCACTCGCCACCTCATTCGCCGACATCACCTCGCCGCTGGCAGTGGCTGCCTCACCGCGCCGGCGCTGAAGAAAAGAGCTGGGATCGATGCAAGCTGCTGGCGACCGACACGGACCTGCAGCGGGTGAGCATGCTCGTCCGGCTCGCGCCCGGCGCGCGCTACCCCGCTCATACGACGCCGGCGTCGAAGAGCTGCATCTTCTCGCGGGTGAGCGGCCTTGGAACATGCGAAGCAGGTCCTGGCTGGCTACAAATATCCCGCGATCGAGGTTTGGGAACGAGCGCGACGCGTCGGACTCGTGCGTATTTCGAAAGAGCATCGGGAGACGACGGCGGAGATGCCGAAAGCCGCAGAGGCCCCGTCACTGGCCCAAACTTGATCCGCGCCTGCGATCGGCGCCGTTGCCGGATCGATTAGCCGCCGCGCGCTTGCGCGTGTAGAATACCCCTTCTTGAGGCATCGCCCCAAACCACCGCTCATCCTCATCGGCGGCGACGAGGTCGTGGAATGACCAAGAGCATCCTTCTCGCGCTGATCGCCCTCGCGGGGCTCTCTTGTGCGCCGGCGCGGGCGCTCGAGACGGTGGAGACCGGCCTCATCGGCTCGGCCAATTCCGGCGCGTGGCCGTTCCTCATCGGCGAGGACGAAGGCATGTTCGAGAAGGCGGGCATCAAGCTCGACCTGATCTACGGCCCGACCGCGCCCGGCCTCATGCAGCAACTGGCCGCGGGCTCGCTCGACGTGCTCAGCATCGGCTTGACCGAGCCGATCCATGCCGCCGCCAAGGGCGCGCCGGTGGCAATCCTGCGCATTCTCGCCGATGTCACGCCTTATGAGATCTTGGCGCAGAAGAACATCCACAAGATCGAGGATCTGCGCGGCAAGACCGTGTGCATCGGCGGCCTGATGGACATCAACGCCGTTTATCTCGAACGCATCATGTCGGCGCACGGCTTGAAGAAGGGGGATTACGACATCGTCGTCGTCGGCAACACGGCGCAGCGCTTCGCTGCGCTCAAATCCGGCACCGTGGCCATGACCATGCTCGTTCCTCCCACCAACTTTCTTGCCGAAAAGGAAGGCTTCACCAATCTTGGCCTTATCATGGACTACACCAAGGACATTCCCCAGGGCAGCGTCGATGTCTACGTCCCCTGGGCCAAGAAGCATCCCGAGACGGCAAAGGCTTTCGTCAAGGCGCTCGATGAGGCGGTGGCGTGGTTCTACGAGCCGAAGAACCGCGAGGGCGCGATCAATATCCTCGCCAAATATTCACACGACAGTCCCGAAGACATCGCGGAAAGCTACGATTTCAGCGTGCGCATCGGCCAGTTCGCCCGCGGCGACACCGTCTCGAAACAGCGTATCGAGAGTCTCATCACATCGATGCACGCGATCGGCGATTTGCAGGGAACGACGGTCACGGCCGATCAGCTTGTGCTCGCCGGCGTGACGCCGGTCGTTCCGTAGCCGCCGAGCGCCGCCCCATCAGTCGCGGCGCGGGCGGCGGAGCCTGAAGCTTTCGAACGGGCTGAGGCGGCCGTCCGGACCGACGACGTCGTAATAGGTGACCTTGATCGTCGTGAGGTCGCCGCGATGCGATCCGGGATCGAGCTCGAACGCCGCAAATCCATACGAGTGCGCGGCGTTTCGCGTCGCCATCCAGGGTGCGTCCTCCCTCACATAGATGGGTGGACGCTTGCCTGTCGTCGCATCGGGATCGCCCACCGCAGTGATGACCCGGCACGCCGGCGGTTCGAAGAACAGCTGGTTCGACGGAACGGATGTGCCACCGCCGCCGATGACCATGTGCACCGTGCCTTTGGTCGTGTCGATGACGTCGATGGCGGTTGTCGCCGGAACCGGAGTGAGTGTGGCGTTCGACTGCTGGCCGCGGATCGGATGCGAGCGTTCATAGTGGTGCTCGTGGCCGCTCACCACGAGATCGACGCCGTATTTGTCGAAGAGCGGCACCCATTCCTGACGGATGCCGAGATCGGCCCCATTGAACTTGTCCACCGTCGAGATCGCAACCTGATGCATGCAGACGACAATCCAGTCGATGTCCCGATCGCGCCGGGCCGCGGCGAGTTCCTTTTCGAGCCAGGCCTTCTGCGCGCCGGTCGAGTAGCCCCGGACATAGGAATTGCCGCCGTCCTGGTAGCAGACGTCGTCGTTGGCGATACTGATCACGCGAAGCGAGCCCGCGGTGAAGGCGTACCATAAGCCCCGCGTCACGTCGGTCTGCCCGTCCGCCGGCGGCACCGAGAAATAGGTCTGATATGCCTGATACCCGATCGGTCCGTTGCCGAGCTCGTTCTCGTGGTTGCCGGGCGATGGCATCCACGGGCGGTTCCGCGCGCTGCGGCTGTTGTTGTCCCAGAAATCCCACCAGGTGCGCACGCGATCCTCGGCGAGGTTGGCGTAGCAAAGATCGCCGTTGAAAAGGTGGAACAAGGGCCGCATCCGCTCCACGCCGAGCGTCGTGTCGCCGGCCGCCGGGGAGCCGAGATTGTCGTTCACATAAGGAGGGTTCGGCATCGTGACGCCCTCGGGCGGCACGAACTTCTTGCCCATGGTGGGCGTGCCCTGGTCGCCGAAGCTGGTGAAGGTGAGCGGCGCGCGGCCCCGCGGCGAGGTGCGGAACGTCCCGAACTCCGGCGCGGCGCCGTCGTGCATCGCCGCGTAGAGATAGGCCGACGCCGCTTGCAGGCGGCCGATCTTGGCGTGGTAGGCGTAGACATTCTGGCCCGACTTCGCATCGGTGTAGCTCGTCGCTTTGGCGGCAATGGTTTGCTCCAGCTGGCCATCGAGCCGGCCGAGCATCACGCGGGGGCGGCGAACCGGCTCAAGCGTGTGCCATGAGACCACCATCTCCGACGATGCATCGGCGCCAAACTGCAGATGGAGTCCCGCGACGGGGGGTGTTGCCGCGTCGGGCGCGCGGGGTGCCAGGGGCGCGGCCTCGGCCTCGCCGATGCCGATGAAGGACGATGCTGCGATGGCGCCGCCGCCAATGCCCGCCGCGGCCAGAAGCTTGCGGCGGCTGAGCGCGAGGCGCTCATTCTCTCGTTCGGTCATGGCGATTGGCTTGCCTCGCGCGCGCGGGTGGTACGTCAGGTCTCGCGCGACCTATAGAGTGGATTTGTGACAGTCCTGTTGCGCTGTGAGCGATGAAGCTGCCCAACGCGGCTTCAGCTCGTCGGCGCTGGCGGCGCGCGCCGGCTCGACAAAATAGTGCTTGATGAAATGCTTCATGATGAGCGGCGCCACGAATCCGGCGATATGCCGTTCATCCCGCGCGTCGTCGCCGAACATCGAAGTCGGGATGTGGCTGCCAACCCATCGGACGATTTCGAATGACGGCCAATAAAACACACCATCCAGCCGGCTTTCGCACACATTCGCGATTGCAACTCGCAGGATCGATTTGGACACGCAATCCATCACGACGCACGACGTCTTCTGGAATGTGGCTAACAGGGGTATGGGCGACAAAGTGAATATGATCGGGCGCTGATCGCCGAGCGAGCGAAGAGTGGTCACGATGCGGCGAAGATTGGCTTCATTCTCTTCGATGGTGCTCATCCGGCACCGGTATCGCCCCGGCTCATAAAGCGCGCGAGGCACGCCGCGCCAGAAAATGCCGCCGGTTTCCAAATCCTGCCACACCTCGGCGAGGCCGACGGTAATCACGATGCCCGCCGCCGCTTCGAACATTTTGCGATACGAAGCCTGCTCGTGGCTCGGAAGCCATTTGCGTCCGCGTCCCTGTTCGTCGGCGTCGTACCAATAGGCGTCGTCGGAAAGTATCCCGGCGACCGACCAATCGATGAATTGACGCAGCGCGAACGTGTTGTTGAGTGCCTCGGGCACCCACAGTCCCTCGCTCTCGTAACCGAAGCTCATGAGATAGGTCCGCAGAGCGCCGGCAAAGCAGGAACCTAAGGTCACGATCCGCGAGTGCGGCCCGAACGGCGGCCTGTCCGGAAGCCAGCCCGGCAACACATGCTTTTCGATCAGTGTGGAAAGGTCGGCGTAATCATCCTTGCGGTCGGGATAGCGCGTGACGTTGCGGTCGGCGAACCAGGGAGCGACCGTCGGTTCGAGAAGGATGCTGCTGATGTTTCGCTCCGCACGCACGATGGTGGTGCGGCATCCCGGTTCGAGGGAGGGATCGAGACGGAGCGCCTCGCGCGCGTGGAAAAGAGCTTCGCGCCATTCTTGGCGATTGAGATGGATGCGCGCCAATCCGTCGTGCGCAAGAGCGTTGCCCGGATCGCGCGCGACGGTCGCACGGAATGATTTTTCGGCGGCGATAATTTCCTGCGCGGAGAGCTGACTAATGTCGCCATCCAATACCGGCGGAAATGGTTCGCTCGCCATGCGGTACCGCCCTGTTCTCGATTGCCGGTCCGAAGATCCGTCTCTATCCCGGCTGCGCGAAGCGCGCAACGATCGAGTGGCGTGCGCACGGCTTCGTAAAGGAGCGCCTGAGACGCTGCCCCCTACCAGTCCCGCGCCTCCGGGATGACGCGCTCGGCGAACAGCGTCATCGAGCGAAGCTGCTGCTCGTAGGTTGTGACGCCCCAGTGAAAGGCGATGTCGAGCGTGCCGACGCCCGCCTCGTGGAACGCCCGGCAGATCTCACGCACGCGGCGCGGGCTGCCGTGGAAGAGGGGCCGCGAGAAGATGGGCGCGCGTTCGGCGACCGGCTCGCCCGGCGTGGCCGGCACGCCGCCTTCGGCCTGCAGCTTGTGCGAGGCCGCGACCTTCGCTTCGACTGCTTCCTTGACCTCGCGCTCGGCCTCGGCGTCGGTCTCGGCAAGATGGCCGAGCCCGCGATAGAGGATGTCGCTCGGCTCCGGACGCCAACCCGCAGCTTCCGCCTCGCGGCGATAGAGCGCCACGCGCTGCTGTGCTGTTTCGAGCGGCATGAAAGAAAGCGCCATGCCGATGCGCTGGCGCGCGGCAAAGCGGGCGGAGTCCTCGTTGTTGCCCGAGCCGAAGACGTAGGGCCGCGGCGCCTGCTGCGGGCGCGGCCACACCGCAACGTTCGGCAGATCGAAATGGCGGCCGCGCCACGCGAACGGCTCGTCCGCGGTCCATGCCTTGAGGATGAGTTCGATCGACTCTTGCGTGAGCGCGCGCGTGTCGGCGGACTGCGTTTCATAGGCGCGGTGCTCGTTGGGCGTGCCCTGGAGGAAGAGGACGATGAGCCGCCCTTCGGTCAGATGGTCGAGCTCGGCCAGCTCCTCGGCGACGCGGATCGGATGCGAGAGCGGCATGATGGGTCCGAGCACGGCGATCTTCGCGCGCTTCACGGTCTGGCTCAGCGCGCCGGCCATCACGGTCGTGCTCGGCGTGAGAGTGAGCGTTGCGTAGTGATGCTCCGACAGGCTCACCCAATCGAAGCCGAGCGCCTCGGCGCGGCGGCAGGTCTCGAGACCGCGCGCGATGCTGACTCCGGCCGTTTCGCGGTCGCAGAAGCGCGGCGGCATCGGCCACAGCGACAGGCTCGGCGCAGGGCCCATGTAAGAGGTCGAGGAAAAGAAGCTGAACTTCATTGCGCCTTCCTCCGTACCGACGCTCGCCGGGCCTCATGGCGCCCGCGCCAAAGCGAGATCGCTTCCCGTCTTTGCTGTGCGCAAATTATCGTGTGCGGATCGGGAGGACAATCTTCCCGCAGCGCGAGGGTCGCTGCGAGCGGCCAATCATGCCCGTTGGCGCGCGACCGCGGCCGCGCACGGAACCAGCCCTGCCTACTGGCGCGCTGCGCGAAGCCGCTGCCGGATCGCCGAGCTGAAGAACCGCGCCACGAGGCGATCGATGATGGCGTCGGCGAGAACCTTGATGTTGATGTTGGTGCTGCCGATCGAGGACGGGCGCCCGCGGAGCGTCGTGCGCACGGGGCGCGCCAGGCGCGCAGTGACCTTCTTGTGAATCTTTCCTTGGCGGATCAGATAGACAAGGTTTGTCGAAACGCCGAAACGCGCCGCGACCTTGGGCGCGGACTCGGTCGATTTGAAGATTGTTCGCACGGTTGCCGGTTTGAGTTTTTTTGCGCGCGCCATGTCGAACTCCAATGTACGGCCGCCGTCTATACCCTTTCGTGGTTGGAAAATGCCAGCAGCAAACGTTGCGTTGCCACGCTTTTGCGCGTTTCGGGTTAAGTGTTTCGCCCTGCGGAACGCTCGAAACAACCGAGGCTTGTAGACGGCCCGCAGTTACGCCTGCCGTTTCAAAAGTCCGGCGGCAAAAACGACTGCACCGCGTAGGTCAGCGCGGCGCCGCGATGGGAGTTGATTGCCAAACGATCTGCTGCCAGCCCTTGGCGGTGCGCTCCCACACGTTCGCAAAGCGCAGATTGAGATTGAGCACGCGACCGCCGGTCTCGACGTCAATCTCGACCGCGCCGGTGAGAAAGGCGAAGCCTTCGCGTAGGCACACCGCCATGTCCTTGCGCTCGACGCGGCGGTATTTGACGGTGCCGCTCGTGATCGAGGCGATAAAGCTCTTCTTGGTATCGAGCCGCCCCGAGGAATGGGTGTAGACGATATCGTCCGACATGAGCCGCTCGAGCGTGGCCGCGTCGGCCGTCGTCATCGCGCGCACGCGCTCGTCCTCAAGCCGCAGCAATTCTGCTTCCGCCTGGTTCGCCATCGCTCTTACCTCCGCCGTGGGCCGCGACACTATCACGAGCCGCGGGTCCCGCACCTATCCCCCGGAATCGGGAAATTTTCACCCATTCGAGCGTCAAGTTAACGCAATGCTCGATTATTGCCACATGATTTGAAAGCCTTACGCGATAGCGTTTGCGTTTAGATAACAGTTGCATTCGCAAGCGTCCCGTCGTCGGACCAAGAGCCTCGAATGACGAAGCGAGGCCGAGTTGCAGAACGGGGAAGGGGTGTCGTGCCGGCGCAGGGTCCGGCCTCGTTTAGAAGGAGATCGAGGGTCGTTGTGAAAATGGGCTGAGGGGCACTGAGCAACTTTTCTCAAGGAGGTGCCACGTGCAAGACCGCTCATCGATACGACGCAATATCGAACAGTACCGCGCCGTGCTGCAGCGCGAATTGCCAAGCAGCGTGCGCTTAGTCCTCCGACAACTGCTCGCGGACGAGATTGCGAAGCTCGCCCAGGCCGAGCACCGGGAGGCGATCGACCACGATCAGCTGGTCACCTAGCCGACGCAGCGCGTTCGCCGCTGACCGGGCGATCCCATGCAACGCCAACATCGATGCCGGCTTCTCCTGCCGGCCCTCGGCTCGCTTCTCGCCGTGCTGCTCGGGCCGCTGACGAGCGGCGACGCGCGGGCGAGCGCCGAGCTTTTCGGCACGCGGCAAGTCTATTTCGCCGATCTCGACCCCTTCACCAAGTGGAACGAGGTCGTGGCGCGCACCGAGCATCAGATTGCCGATCCGCGCGAGCTCTGTCCGAACGGGCTCACTGATCGCGGCTGCGTGCTCGCACGCTGGCGGGCGTTCGTTGCCGCGATGAGCCGTCTGCCGCTCGCAGAGCGCGTGGCGCGCGTCAATAGCGCGTTGAACGGCGTGCGCTATGTCCCGACGGCCGTCAATTGGCATGACGGCGACCATTGGGAGACGCCGTTCGAGTTCCTCGAGTACGGCGGCCAATGCGAGGATTTCGCTATCGCGAAGCTCGTGGCGCTGTCGCAAACGGGCGTCGCCGAGCGTGATTTGCGGCTCGTCGTGGTGTGGGACGAGGTCAAGCGTCTGCCGCATGCCGTCGCCGTCGTCTATGTCGATGGCAAGGCGCTCGTCCTCGACAACCAAATCAAAGAGGTGATGCCCGACACGGAAATCGGGCGCTACGTGCCTTACTACGCCATCAATCGCCAAGGCTGGTGGCTGTCCGTCGCCGCGGACGGCGCGCCGCCTGTGCGGAGAGAGGTTTCGCCATGAGCGCGACCAAAGCCATGTTCCCGTCGGTTCGTGCGCTCTCGCGGCGCGCGAGCCTCACCACGGCCGGCCTCGTGCTGGTCTTCGTCGGCGCGGTGGCGCTGCGCGTCGCCGATCCGCTGCCGATCAAGGCGCTGCGCGAGTTCGTGTTCGACAGTTTCGAACGTTGGTCGCCGCGCGAGTATCGCGATGCCGGGGTACGCGTCGTCGACATCGACGATCAGAGCCTCGAGCGGATCGGCCAATGGCCGTGGCCGCGCAGCATGGTTGCCGCGTTGATCGACCGGCTTGGCGCTGCGGGCGCGGCTGCGATCGGCGTTGACGTTGTCTTCGCCGAGCCCGATCGATCCCCGCCGACGATGACCGATGCGTGGCGCGACAACGACACAATTCTTGCCCAGGCGATCCACCGCACGCCGACCGCGCTCGGGATCGTGCTCGGCCCGCGCACGACGGCGCATCCGACGCCAGCCTGGGGGCTCGCGACCGAAGGTGCGGATGTCGGTCCTCGCCTCGATGCTTTCGCTGGCGCGATCCAGAACCTGCCGGTGCTGCAAAACGCCGCGTCGGGCTTCGGCGTCTTGAACTTCGTGCCGGACCACGACGGCGTCGTGCGCACGATGCCGCTCCTGTTCCGCGTTGGCGGCGACTTTTATCCGTCTCTGCCGCTTGAGCTTCTGCGAGTTGCCGAGCGTGCTTCGACCTATGTGATCAAGGGCAGCGGCGCCTCGGGCTTCTCCGCGCTCGGCGAGGATGCGGGCATGAACGGGCTCCTCGTCGGCAAGCGCGAGGTTCCGACCGATGCGAATGCCCGCGTCACCTTCTACGACACCGGCTACGAGCCGCAACGCACAATCCCGGCTTGGCAGATACTAGACGGCTCGCTCGGGCCCGATGCGCTTGCCGGCAAGATCGTGCTCATTGGCGCCAGCGCCGGCGGCCTCAACGACCGTGTCGCCACGCCATCGCGGCCGCTCGTCACGGGAACCGAGGTCGATGCGCAGATCCTCGAGCAGATGCTGCTCGGCACGATGCTGCGCCGGCCCAACTGGATGACAGGCGCCGAGCTCATATGGCTTGCGACGCTCTGCGGCCTCTTGATGCTGTTTCTTGCCCGCGTCGGGCCGGTTCTGGCGGCTGCGCTCGGCGGCGCCACGGTGGCGCTGTCGGCGGTCGTCTCGTGGGTCGCCTTCCGGCGGCTTGGCCTGTTGTTCGATCCGGTCTATCCCGCGCTCGGCGCGGCGGCGCTTTATCTCGCGCAGTCGCGGCTCTTCTTCCTGCGCACCGACAAGGATCGCCGCCAGCTCAAGAACGCATTCGAGCATTATCTGCCGCCACAGCTCCTCGGCGCCATGGCGAAGGATGCCTCGCTTCTGCGCCTCGGCGGCGAGGTGCGCGACATGTCGATCCTGTTCTGCGACATCCGCGGCTTCACGAGCCGTGCCGAGACCATGGATGCGCAGGCGCTCACCCATTTCGCCAACGGCTTCTTCACGCCGATGACCGAGCGCGTCATGGCGCGCGGCGGCACCGTCGACAAATATATCGGCGACTGCCTCATGGCGTTCTGGAACGCGCCGCTGCCCGAGCCGCGGCATGCCGAATACGCGGTGCGCGCCGCGCTCGACATCAGCACGACCCTCGTCGGCCTCAATGCGCGCTGGCGCGCCGACGCGATGCGCACGGGTGGCACCTTCGCTCCCGTCGCCGTTGGCATCGGCATCGCGAGCGGCCCGTGCTGCGTCGGCAATATCGGCTCCGAGCGGCGCTTCAACTATTCCGTCCTGGGCGATGACGTCAATCTCGCCTCGCGCCTCGAATCCCAGACCAAGGTCTATGGCGTGCCGATCATCGTCAGCGAGGCGACGCAGGCGACGATCCGGCATTTCGCGGCGCTCGAGCTCGACCTCCTGCGCGTCAAAGGCAAGTCGCAGCCGCATCGGATCTTCGCCGTGCTCGGCGACGAGGCGGCCGCGGCCGAGCCGTGGTTTGTCCCCTTGGCCGAACGCCACAGGGCGATGCTCGCCGATTTCCGTGCCGGCAATTTCATGGCGGTGCGGCAGCATCTCCTGCGCCTGCGCGTAACGGCGCCGGAGACCCTGCGCGTCCTCTATCGTCTTTACGAGGAACGGATCGAGCGCTTCGGCACGGCGGCGCCGGCGGCGGATTGGGACGGCGTGATGGTGGCCGAGACGAAATAGCTAGCGCACGGTGATTTCGGTGCGCCGGTTGCGCGGCTCGTAGACATCGCGCGATTCGACGAGCGGATCGTTCGCGCCATAACTCGTGACCGAGATTGCCGTCGCCGGCACGCCCGCCGTCGTCAAGTCGGCGCGGATCGCCTCGGCGCGGCGGAGCCCAAGATCGCGGTTATAGGATTCCGGTCCCGAGCGATCGGTGAAGCCGATGATCGCGACCTCCGCCGCCGGGCGCGCCGCCACCGCCGCGACGAGCGCCGTCAGGTCGCCGCGGGAATTCGCCGTAAGTTCGGCGGAATCGAAATTGAAGTAGAGGATCCATTTCCGCGGCTCTGCCGGGTGGAAGGCGAGCGCGTCGCTCCAATCCTTGCCGATCTCGGCCGTGCTCAGCTGGACCGGCTTGGGCACGCTCTTGCGGCTCGACAGCTCCACCGCTTCGCCCGGACGGTCGAGCTTAACGACGCCGGCATCGTTGGTGATCGTCACCGCCGAAGGAGCGCCGCTGTCGAGCAGCACGATGCGTGTCTCATCGGCGCATCCGCCGAGCGCCATCGCCGCCGCGACGACGAGCGCGTTTGCCCAGCGCTTCATTGCCCGGTCTCGATGAGGAGCCTCGTGCCCCGGACGCCCACGGTGCCGACTGTCGTGTTGATCGTGACCGCGTCGGGCTGGTTCTTCTCGATGAGGCCGCTCACATACATCAACGTTCCGCGCGTCATCTCCATGACGAAGGCATATTTGTTCTCGCGCGGATGATAGAGATACACGGTCAGCGCGATTCGTGTCTTGGGCCCCAGCGACAACGTTGTATTGTCGACGAAGGTGACGCCCACCGCGGCCGCGGCGCCTGTCTCGATCACGTCGTCCTGATGCAGGATGGAGCCCACGCGGGCATCAGACCGCTGGCCGTCGCGCATGACCGCGACCGGGCCTTTAACGGTCTTAACCATACCGATCTCGGCGTCGTCGGCATTAACAGGGCCGAGGGTTAACAGCAGGACGAGGAAGCATGCGACAACGAAAAGTGCCGATCGCATGGGCGCTCCTGGGAATGTTCGAACCTCTCGTACGTCCTCCGTTGACGGGCTCGTCGCGCAGACGCCGCGATCTTTGCCGCGGCGTTCTAAGGCAAATCTATCACAAAAGCGTATACGATGGCATGCGTCCTCGCGGCAGAGACGGTCTCACAAGGACGTGAGACTTTGCCCACGCTCATCCCTCACTGTGGGCGGGCTGCCCATTGTAAGTGGATGCGGGCTCGATCAATGTCGGGTCCATGCCGAGCGAGATCGCACTCACAGTCGCGGCTGGCCGCGCCCGTGCCCCAAGCATCGAAAGCCGGGCATCGTGGGTCGCCGCCATCACCGCGCTCGGCATCATGTCCGTAACATTGGGCGCGCCCTTCATCTCGATCGTGGCGCTGCGGCAGATCTCGGAGGAGCTCGGCACGACGCGCCAGATGGTGTCGCTGTGCGCGTCCCTGTCATGGCTCGGCGCTGCGCTCGGCGGCCCCATGATGGGCCGCGCAGCCGAGCGCTTCGGCGAGCGGCGGACGGTGGTGCTGGGCGCGGCGATGAGTGCCGCCGGTCTCGCGCTCGCGGCGAGCGGCGGCGCCGCCACGCTTCTCCTCGGGCACGGCCTCTTCATCGGCCTTCTCGGCAACGGCGCCATCAATGCGCCGCTCTATGTCTATGTCTGCCGCTGGTTCGACCGCCGGCTCGGCTCCGCCATCGCCCTCATTTCGAGCGGCGCTTATGTCGCGGGCGTGCTGTGGCCCGAGCTGTTCCAATTCTCTGTCGCCGGCGGCGGCTGGCGCGTGACCATGCTCGGATACGCCGCGTTCGAATGCGTAGCGGTCATTCCGGCGGCGCTTTGGCTGCTGCGGCCGCCGCCCGCTCGCGTGGCATCGACCGCGGCGGCGCACGGCCACGACGGCAAGACGCGCGTCCTCGGCATGCCGGCGACCCTCGCCACGACGCTGCTCCTTGCGGCATCGTTCTCGTGCTGCGTCACCATGTCGATGCCGCAAACTCATCTCGTCGCCTTCTGCGGCGACCTCGGCATTCCGGGCGTCACCGGCGCCGGGATGCTGTCGGTACTCCTGGCGTCCGCGTTCTTCAGCCGGCAATTCTGGGGCTGGGTCGCAGACCATATGGGCGGCCTGCGCGCCTCGCTCGCGGCCTCGACCGTGCAGGCGGTGGCGATGACGGGCTTCCTTCTGACGCAAAGCGAGACCGGCCTGTTCGCCGTCTCTGCCGTGTTCGGGCTCGGGTTCAGCGGCATCGTTCCGGGCTACATCGTCGCTATCGGACAACACTTCCCGGCGGCGCAGGCGGTGCGGCGCGTGCCGCTGCAGATGTTGTCGAGCGGCATGGGGATGGCGTTCGGCAGCTGGTCGGCGGGCGCGCTCTACGACGCGTTCGGAACGTACGTGCCGGGCTTTTCGCTCGGCGTCGGCTTCAATTTCATCAATCTCGCGTTCCTCTCGACCCTCGTCCTGTTCGAGCACCGGCGCGGACGGAGCTAGGCGTGCTGGGCGGGATTCTGGCGTTCTGCTCGGCGATCACGTTCGCCATCAGCAACGCGGCCGTGCGTCGCGGCGTGCTGAGCGGCTCGGCGCTGCAGGCGATGGCGATGTCGATCCCGATCGGCGTGCCGGTCTTCCTCGTGGCGCTTCTCGCCGGCGGCGCGCCGGGCGCCATCGCCGGGCTGCCGCAGCGTGCGGTCATCGCTTTCGCCGTCACGGGAACGACCCATTTCGTCATTGGCCGCTATGCCAACTACCGCGCCATCGGCGCGGTCGGCACGAACCTTGCGGGGCCGGTGCTGCAGTTCAATCTCGTCGTGTCGCTGGCGTTGGCGATCGCGTTCCTCGGCGAGACAATGACGCCGCTGCGCATCGCCGGAATTGTCCTGATCTTCGGCGGACCCGTGGTCGTCTCGCGCGAAACCGCACGCAGGTCGCACTCCGCGCATCAGCTCGACTTCACGCCGCTCCACGCCGAAGGCTATCTCTGCGCGGCGCTTGCCGCGCTTTGCTATGGCCTGACGCCGGTGCTCGTCCGTTACGCGGCGCAAGGCCGCGGCCTCGAGGCGACGCTCGCCGGCGGCCTCATCAGCGCCACGTCCGCCACGGTCGTCGTCACCCTGCTGCTGCTCGCCGCGCCGGGCCAGTGGCGGGCAATCCGCAACGTCAATCTCGGCGCCGCCAAGTGGTTCCTGTTTTCTGCGGTCACGGTCTACATATCGCAGCTTTTCTATTACATGGGCCTCGCGTTCGCGCCGGTGACGATCATCGCGCCCATCGCGGCGTTGAATAACATCCTGCGCATCTATGCGTCGCGTTGGCTCAACCCGCGCCACGAAGTGTTCGGGCCGGAAGTGACGATCGCGACCATCCTGTCGTTCCTCGGGGTCGTGCTCCTGTCGCTCAGTGCGGACATACTGCCCCTGCCGCCGGCGTGGGCACGGGTGCTTGCCTGGCATTGGCCGTGAGCGCGGCGCGCCGTTGCGCAACCGCCGCACCGGCGCGATCATCCGCACCATGATGAAGCTCGGCCTTTTCATTGCCGGCAGCGGGCATCACATCGCCGCCTGGCGCGATCCCGCGTGCGATCCGGGCGCGGTCATAAGCCTCAAGCACTATGTCGAGATGGCGCGGCTCGCCGAGCGCGGCCTGTTCGATCTTCTCTTCACCGCCGACACCAACGCCACTTTCGGCCCCGACGATATCGACGTCTGGAGCCGCACGACCGGCGCGCTGCGGCTCGAGCCGCTGACGCTGCTCTCCGCGCTCGCGATCGTGACCGAGCGCATCGGCCTCGTTTCGACCGCGACCACGACTTATCTCGAGCCCTATCACGTCGCCCGGCTCTTTGCCTCGCTCGACCAGATCAGCGGCGGACGCGCCGGCTGGAACCTCGTCACTTCGCAGGCCGCCGCCGAGGCGCTCAATTTCAACCGCGCCGCCCACGTACCCCATGACGAGCGCTACGATCGCGCCGCCGAGTTCGCCGATGTCGTGCTCGGCCTGTGGGATAGCTGGGACGACGACGCGATCGCCGCCGACAAGGCGAGCGGCCTCTACTTCCATCCCGAGAAGCTCCACTTCCTCAATCACCGCGGCCGGCACTTTTCCGTGCGCGGGCCGCTGACGATCAAGCGCTCGCCGCAAGGCCGGCCGGTCGTCGTCCATGCCGGGCAGTCCGAGGCCGGGCGCGAGCTTGCCGCGGCCTATGCCGAGGTGATCTTCACCGTGCAGCAGGATCTGGAGGAGGGACGCCGCTTCGCCGCCGATATGAAGGCACGCGCCGGGAAGCACGGCCGCGCGGCCGAGCACGTGAAGATCATGCCGGGCGTGATGACGATCGTCGGCCGCACCCGGCGCGAGGCGGAGCTGCGCTACGAGAAGCTGCAAGCGCTCATCCATCCGGCGCTCGGCATCAAGACCTTGTCCGAGATCGTGGGCTTCGATCTCTCGCCTTATCCGCTCGACGGGCCGCTTCCGGAGCTGCGCCAAACCAGTACCGAGCAGGTCGGCCGCCAGAAGGTCGTGCTCGACATGGCGCGGCGCGAGAATCTGACGCTGCGGCAGCTTTATCTGCGTGTCTCCGGCGCGCGCGCCCACCGCGCGATCTGCGGCACCGCGGCGGAGATCGCGGACTCGCTCGAGGAGTGGTATCGCGCGGGCGCGGCCGACGGGTTCAACATCATGCCGCTCACTTATCCCGAGGGGCTCGAGGATTTCGTGGGCGCCGTCATCCCCGAGCTGCAGCGCCGAGGCCTCTTCCGCCGCGCCTACGAAGGCCGCACGCTGCGCGAGAATCTGGGCCTGCCGGTGCCGCCGAGCCGTTGGGCCGAGCGCGGCTGAGCCCGGCGCGCCCGCGCCCGTTCCTCAGTGCGTGTCGAAGATCGCCTGGTAGCGGGCCACCGCTGCTTCGATCGCGCTTCTTTCCGCCGCGGTCGGCCGCGCGGGATCGCGCGCCGGCGGCAGCGCGCCCAGGCGCATGAGGCACGCCATCAGCAGGAGGCGCGCCTTCGTCGCGGTGAGGTTCGAGCCGGCGATGAAGATCGGATGACGGTCGGCGAAGCCCTCGGTATTGCCGCGCCCGACGCCGACGACCGGCAGGCCGCTATAGACAGCGCGCTCCATCACGCGCTGACGCAGCGAGGACGGCAGGCGGCCGTAAGGCACTTGTCCCTCCGTCACGAACCCGGCGAGGCGGCCCAGCGCGAGCTTCTGGTCGATGAGGTAGAGGAGATCGCGCTGCTCGGCCGGATCGTCGCCGAACTCCTCGGCAAAGTAATTCCCCTCCTTGACGATCGAGACGGACGGGATCGCGTCGGCGAGGATCTCGCCGTTCTTGCCCTTGATCGCGACTGAAAACCGCTCGGGCCCGTGCCGTCCGGCGCGCACGGCCTCGCTCGCTTCGGGAAGCCGGCTCGTGTTCACCTCGGAGAGATGAGTGTGCCGGTAGGCCGGCAGGTAGAGCAGCGCCAGATGCCCCATATGATTGACGCCGCCGAGGATGCCGCCATGTCCGCCGGTCGCGCCATAGCCGCCGGGCCGCGCGTCGAGCTTTGCCACCTCGCGCGCGGCGAAGAAGCGCTGCTCCTGCAGCACGATGACGCCGGTGCGGCTCTTCCCCGCCTCGTCGGCCCAGATGCGCGAGCGGATAAAGGCAAGCGAGTCGACGATGTTCTGCGGCCCGTCATTGCTGATCTGGCCGTGCGGGCGCTGCGCCGCGTTGCCGCACATCGGCAGGCTCGTGTCGATGAGGAGATTGAACCAGTACGCGGTCTCCTCGACGGCGGGGCTTCCCTGCGTGAAGATCGCGCCGTCGTACTTCCCGCTCGACATGACCGACTGCGCGATGTTGGTGATGCGCGCGAGCGTCGGCCGCGGCGGCCCGGCGCCGAGGTGATAGGGCTTATAAGGGAAGAAATCGCGGCCGCGGCGCTCGGGCGCGATGTCGCCCTCGCCGACATCGCTGCGCAGCGCGGCGCTCTGTCCCTTGGTGAAGCCCGCGGGCGGCAACAAGCGGTAGAAATCGACCTCGGCCTGCGCCGAGACCGAGTTGGCGACGCCGTTCATGTTGACCGAGAGGCGATCGATCTCCTCGAAGCTGCGCGAGCCGTCAGGGAAAAACCCTTGGCGAGCGCGCTCGGCCGGCGCGAAGGGATCGGTGCATTCCTCCTCCCAAGGGCGCCCGTCCGCCTGGCGCGCCATGTAAGGGAGCGGATAGAGCCCGTCCTCGGGCTTTAATTCGATTTCGTAGACCGGCTTGTCGCGCTCGCTTCGGCGCTCCTTGTGGAAGACGCCGTCGGCGTCGAGATAGCCGTCGGGCGGTCCATAGAGCTCGGCCGCGTCGCGCTCGAGCGGATGGGCGGAGAACTGCTCGACATAGACCTTGACCGGCGCGGCCAGGCGCTGCGCCCGCAGCGCGTCGAATTTGGCGTCGCTGCCGTCCGCCTCGCGCATCGGCGCGAGGCCATGTTTCGTGCGCGCCTTGTTCGAGGTGACGAGCGGCGGCGTGTTCTGGATCGTGGCGTTGGGGCCGCTCAAATGCGCGACGCGGATCTTCGCCTTGGCTTCCATCGCTGCCTCCCCGGCTTTTCGCTGCTGGCCGCTTTACCATAGACCAGCGGCGCTGCCGCCGTCTGCGCGCAGGCCCGTTGCGCTGGCCGCAATCTGCGTTCATGTGGACGGAATCCCTCCTAGTCTTTTTGACTATAGTCAACTTAACGATTACATCGATAAAGTGTGGTTCAATCGTCGCGACAACCTATGGTCGCGCCAACCCATGGATGAGATAAAGTCTGCGCGTGGTCTCCACCGCTCAGGAGCGGGCGCTCCGCCCGCCACAGGAGCCACAATGAATCGGGACCGTCTGCTCGTGATCGACGATGATGCCGGCTTTCGCAGCTACGTGCGCCGCGTGAGCGAAACGGTCGGCTACGAGACGCTCGTCACCGAGGATGCCGACGACTTCAAGGAGAAAGTCCGCTCGTGGCGTCCTTCGGTCATCATCCTCGATCTGCAGATGCCGAAGGTCGATGGCGTGGAGCTGCTGCGCGCGCTGGGCGAGACGAAATCGGCGGCGAAGATCCTGATCGCCAGCGGATTCGACGAGAAGGTGGTCGAGACTGCGGCCCATCTCGCGGCCGAGCGCGGCCTCGCCATCGCCGGCGCGCTGAAGAAGCCCGTGCGCGCCGCGATGCTGCGCGACCGGCTCGAGCGGTTGCGCGAGGTCGAGACGCCGCTCCTCGCTAGCGCGCTCGCGCACGCGATCCGTACCGGCGAGCTGCTGCTCGAATATCAGCCGAAGCTCGACTGCAAGTCGGGCGAGATATTCGGCGTCGAGGCGCTCGTGCGCTGGCAGCATCCGACGCGCGGCCTCATTCCGCCCGACCGCTTCATCGCCTTGGCCGAGCAGAACGGGTTGATCCACGACCTCACGCGATGGGTCGCCGCGACCGCGATCCGCCAGACCGCCGACTGGCGCCGGAGCGGCCTGCCCATTCATCTCGCACTCAACATCTCGGCCGTGAATCTCGAAAATATCGAGCTGCCCGAGATGATCGTCGCGCACTGCGCCGAGGCCGGGCTCGCGCCTGACGCGGTGACGCTCGAGCTCACGGAATCGGCGGCGATGGGCAACATGGCGCAGGGCATGGACGTGCTGACCCGCCTCCGCCTCAAAGGCATGCATCTCAGCATCGACGATTTCGGCACCGGCTATTCCTCGCTCATCCAGCTTCAGCGTCTGCCCTTCTCCGAGATCAAGATCGACAAGTCGTTCGTCATGAAAATGGGCGAAACGCGTGAATGCCGCGTTCTTGTCGAGGCCGTGATCGGCATCGCGCAGCGCTTGGGTCTCTTCGCTGTGGCCGAAGGCGTCGAGACGGCGGAAGCCCTCACGGCGCTCACCGAGCTCGGCTGTGATGCCGCGCAGGGCTATTTCATCAGCCGTCCGGTGCGGCCCGAGGCCATCGCCGCCGCCGTCAGGAACCGTGTCGTCGTCCATAGCGTCTGAGGCAGCGCGCTACTTCGTCTCGAGCGTCCAGATGCCGTCCCACGCCGCGGGCGGCGGATGGTCGCGGTAATAGAGGCAGCGGTCGGTATAGACCCAGGACGGCCCGTCGTCGGGAATGACGTTGAGCGCCGCGGCGAAGCGCCCAAGCGCGCCTGACCAGTCGCGCACGCGATAGCGGCGGATGCCGTCCTCGAACGGCGGAAGGAAGTCGGCGAGCCGGCGCGCTGCATTGTCCTCGATATGATCGAGCACCTCGAAAATCTCGGTCGGGTTCTCCTTGCCCTTGACGCGGATGAGATCGATCGGGCGGAGCCGCGCCGGCGGCGCGAGCCGTGCGGCGGTCGCGGCATCGACAAGGATGGTGGTGCCGTAATGGCGGTTGACGCCCTCGAGCCGCGAGGCGAGGTTCACGCTGTCGCCGATGACGGTGTATTCCATGCGCGTCGTCGAGCCGACGGGGCCGGCCACGATCTCGCCGCTCGCGAGGCCGATCGCGATTTCGAGCGGCTTGGCGCCGCGACTGGCGCGGCGTTCGTTGAACGCGCGCAGCCGCACCACCATCCGCACCGCCGCCGCCACGGCGCTTTCGGCGGCGGCCTCGCGCTCGATCGGCGCGCCGAACACCGCCATCACCGCGTCGCCGATATATTTGTCGATGGCGCCGCCGTGGCTTTCCACGATCCCCGTCATCTCGCCGAAATATTCGTTGAGCATGTCGACGACTTCCTGTGGCGTCAGCGCCTCGGCAATCGTGGTGAAACGGCGGATGTCGGAGAACAGCACGGTCGCGACATGGGTAGAGCTCGAGGCGCGCTCCGCCCCTGTTGCCAACACGCGGTCGGCGAATTCCTTCGCCATGTAGCGCGTCATGGTCGAGCGCACGCGCTTCTCGCGGCTGATGTCCTGGAAGATGAGGGTGATGCCGGTCATCTCGCCGGCGCGATCGCGGAGCGGCGCCACGGTCGCGTTGACGTCGAGCGCTGCGCCGTCGCCTAGAACGAAGAGCATGTCGGCGCGGTGGTCGGCCGCGCCGGTCGTCGACACATAGGCGAGCGCCTCTTTGAGCCACGGGTTGGCCGCGCCCCAGAGCCGGTCGGCCGCGCCGGTGATCTTCTCGCCGTCGGGGATGCGCAACGCTTTCCGCGCCGCCTCGTTGACGCGCACGATCTCGTAATTGCGGTCGAGCGCGATGACGGCGTCGGAGAGCGAGCGCAGAATGCTGTCGGTGTGCTGCTTCAGCGACAGCACGTCGGCGAACAGCTCGGCGTTCTGCAGCGCGGTCGCGGCCTGCGAGGCGAGGTGCCGCAGGCGCCGCTCGTCCGCGGCGGAAAAGCGTCCGACATGCTTGTTGAGCGCTTCGAGCACGCCCGTCGCATGCCCCTTGGTATCGATGATGGGGACACAGAGGAGGTTGCGCGTGACATAGCCCGTGCGCGCGTCGACGGCGGGATCAAAGCGCCGGTCGGCGCGCACGTCGGGCACCGTGATGATTTTGCGCGTGGTGAAGCTCGCGCCGGCGATACCGGCCTTGCTGGCGATGCGGATCTCGTCGACCTTGCCGCCGGCGACGATGCGCGACCACAGCTCGTCCGCGACAGCGTCGTGGACGAAGAGCGTCGCGCGCTCGCAATCGAGCAGGTCGGCGGCGCTCGCGACGATGCGCTCGAGGAGCTGGTTGAGGTCGAGCTCGACGGCGATGGTCTCTGCCGCCGCGAGCAGCTTCTCGTCGCGCGAGCGCGCGCGCCGCTCCTGCTCGTAAGCGTGCGCCCAGCCGAGCGCGGTCGCGGCTTGCGCGGCAATCGCCTGAAAGAGCGTGAGATCGACCTCGTCGAAGCGCCCCTCGCGCTTGTTCAGCACCTCGAACACGCCGAGTATCCGTCCGTCGCGCGTCCGTAGTGGCACGCACACGGCCGATTGCGTGCGGTATCCCGTGCGTTGATCGACTGCGGGGTTGAAGCGCGGATCGGCATAGGCGTCGTGCACAACGAGGCTTTCGCCGGTGGCGAACACGAAGCCGGCGATGCCGGTGGCGCGCGGGATGCGCAGTTGGGCCAGCGTGCCGCGCTGCGCCACATAGGCGAAGAGCTCGTCGCTCTCCTCGTCGTGCAGGAAGATGCTGCCGCGGTCGGCCGCGAGCGTGTTGGCGGCGAGCTCGAGAAGGCGCTCCAGAAGCTCGTCGAACGAAAGGGACTGGAGGATACCGTTTACTACTTCTGCGAGCAGGAAACGGTGCAGCAGCTCGCTGGCGCGGCGCCCCGCCGGCCCTGAGCGGCGCAGCGCCCGGCGCAGCGCCTGGTGCTCTTCCGGGTTAAGCCCGGCCGACACAAGACCCTGATATTCTTGCATCATTTGCTGCGGAGCCTACGCCATCCCGTGATCGAAATCAAAGCTTTGCGTAAAATGCATGGCATCCTTGTCTATTGGTAAAGACCGGCCGAGGCGGATCGGCCCGTACCTAGGATTGCACGCCCTGCGTGCGGTGGCGACCCCGCGGTGGGGCGGCATCACGAAACGGCAAACCCGGGGTGACCCGGGGACGCAAAGCCTCCGGCGCCGGGTCTCAAACCGGGGTAGCGGGGCTCCCGAATGAGGCTCCCATGGCAAAACTCGCCCCGTCCGCCCCGGCCCCCGGCAGCCTTCTCGCCGACCCTGTCTTTGCCGACCTCGCACGGACCACACTGCCTGTGCACGTGGCGAAAGGCGCCACGCTCTACCGCGCCGGCGAACCGGCGGCGGCGCTTTATGAAATTGCGAAGGGCGGCGTGCGCACCGTGCTCGCGCGGCCAGATGGCGGCAAGACCGTGCTCGGCTTCCTCGGCGCCGGGGGCGTGTTCGGCCTCGCCGCTGCCGCCCGTCACACCGACACGGCCGAGGCGATCGCGCCAACGCTTGTTTACGGCTTCGCTCGCGAGCGCCTGGCCGAACTCGCGCGCGGCAGCACCGCTGCGGCGTGCCGCCTCTGGGAGCTTGCCTGCGCCGAGCTGAAAGCCCGCGCCGAACAGGTGGTGCTCTTGAGCCGGAGCGACGCTCTCGGCCGGCTTGCGCTCTTCGTCCGCATGATGGAGCGCGGCGCAGATGGCGACACTGTGCGCCTCGCCATGATGAGGGGCGACATCGCGCGCTATCTCGGGCTTTCGGCCGAGGCCGTGAGCCGCGGCTTCCGCGCGCTCGTCGAGCGCGGGATCGTCCGCTTCCACGGCGCGCGGCGGCTCGAGGTGATCGACCGGCGCAAGCTCGACGCGCTCATCGCCAGCCGTCCGAGACGCGCCCGCCGCGATGCGGCCGTCCCGACTCCGGAAACGGCCGAGATTTAGCTGTCATTGCGAGGAGCGAAGCGACGAAGCAATCTCCCTGCGCATGCAGATTGCTTCGCTCCGCTCGCAATGACAATCGACGGCAAGTACATTGCTGACGTCAGGCACCGGCGCGGAGCGAGCGCATGAAGATCGTCATTCCCCACGACTACCAGGACATCGCCGACAAGCTCCGCTGCTTCGCGCTGCTGCGCGGACACGAGGTTGTGCGCTCCACTGATGCCGCGAGCGATCTCGATACGCTCGCCGCACGGCTCGCCGACGCCGAAATCGTGGTCGCGATCCGCGAGCGCGTCGAATTCTCGCGGGAACTCCTCGCGCGCCTGCCCAAGCTGCGCCTGATCGCTCTCGTCGGACGCAGCGCGCGCACGATCGACTATGCCGCGTGCACCGAGCTCGGGATTCTGGTCGCGACCGGGAAAAGCGATTCGCGCCAATCGCCGGCCGAGCACGCGATCGCGCTCATCCTTGCCTCGCGCCGCAACATCGCGCGCGAAGCCGAAGGAATGCGAAGCGGCGAGCTGCCGCGCGGCGTGGCCCATCGCGTCGCCGGCGCCACGCTCGGCATTTTCGGCCTCGGTGCCATCGGTGCGTGCGTCGCCGAGATGGGCCGGGGGCTCGGCATGGAAGTGCTCGTCTGGGGCGGCGAGGGGTCGCGGGCGCGGGCGCGCACAGCAGGCTATGCCGTGGCGGCGAGTCAGGCGGACTTCTTTGCGGCATCGGACGTGCTCTCGCTCCACGTGCGGCTCGCGCTCGAGACGCGCGGCATCGTGCGTGCCGACGACCTCGCGCGCATGAAGCCGACCGCACTCCTCGTCAACACCGCGCGCGCCGAGCTTGTGGCACCTGGCGCGCTCCTCGCCGCGCTGCGCCGAGGCCGGCCCGGCTTCGCCGCGCTCGATGTTTTCGAGGAAGAGCCGGTGCCGCCCGGCCATCCGCTTCTCGCTTTGCCCAACGTGCTCGCGACGCCGCACAGCGCTTGGGCCGAGTGGGATAATTTCGAGCTCTATTTCGGCGAGGCGTATGAGCAGATCGTGGCCTTTGCCGAGGGCCGCGCGCTTCGTCTCGCCAATCCCGAGGCGGCAGCCCGCGCCCGCTTGCGCGGCTGAGGCGCGCGTGCCGCCGTCTGGATGGGCGGAGCAATCTCTGCTTAAATTCCGCTGATGCGCGGCACGGACAACGCACTCACGATCGCCATCATCGGCTCGGGCTTTGGCGGCATCGGCATGGCGATCCGCCTGAAGCAGGCGGGGATTCACAACTTCACCATCTACACCCGCTCGCACGAGGTGGGCGGCGTCTGGTACGAGAACACCTATCCCGGTGCCGCGTGCGACGTCGCTTCGAGCCTTTATTCCTATTCCTTCGAGCCGCGCTGGGACTGGTCGCGCACGCACGGAACGCAGCCCGAGATCGCGGCCTACCTCAAGCATTGTGTCGCGAAATACGGGATTGCCCCGCACATCCGCTTCGGCGCCGCCATCGCGCACGCGGACTACGACGAGGAGCGCGCGCTGTGGCGGCTTGGCGCCGCCGATGGCCGCCGCTTCGAGGCGAACGTGCTCGTCTCGGCGTGCGGCCTGTTCAATGAGCCTGCCTATCCCGAGATCCCCGGGCTCTCGGATTTCTCCGGTGCGTGCTTCCATTCGGCGCGCTGGGACCACGATTATGATCTTACGGGCAAGCGCGTCGCCGTCATCGGCACGGGCTGCAGCACGGCGCAATACGTGCCGGAGATCGTCGGCAAGGTGAGCCGGCTCACCGCCTTTATCCGCACGCCGCAATACGTCATGCCCAAGATCGAGCGCACGTTCGATGCGGCCGAGCGCCAATCCTATCGCCGCTTTCCGGTGCGGCGCCGGTTCGAGCGCATCAAGACCTATGTCTCCTTCGAGCGGCGCTTTGCCGTCTTCGTCGATGAGCGCGCGCGCAAAGCGGCCGAGGATGCGGCGCTCGCCTTCCTGGCATCGCAGGTGAAGGACCCCGAGAAGCGACGGCTGCTTACCCCAACCTATCGCTTCGGCTGCAAGCGCACGATCCAGTCGCGCGACTATCTCGCGGCGCTCGACCGCGACAATGTCGAGATCGTACGCACGCCGATCGCGCGGGCGGTGGCAGACGGGCTCGTCGATGCCGAGGGCCGCCATCATGCGCTCGACTGCGTCATCTTTGGCACGGGCTTCGTTCCGAGCGACTATCTCGCCTCGCTGAGCGTGACGGGCGCGGGCGGACGTGCACTCAAGGACGCCTGGCGCGACGGCCCCGAGGCTTATCTCGGCATCACGGTCGCGGGCTTCCCGAATTTTTTCATGCTCTACGGCCCCAACACCAACACCGCGACCTCGATCGTCGTCATGCTCGAGGGGCAGATCGGCTACATCCTGAAATGTCTCAAGAGGCTTCGCGGCGGCAGCGCGCGCAGCATGAGCGTTAGGGCCGAGGTGCAGGCGCGCTTCAATGCCGACGTGCAGAAGACGATCGCCGCGACGACGTGGGGCAGCGGCTGCCGCAGTTATTTCGTCAACGCCGCCGGCCGCGTCGTGACGCAATGGCCGAAGCCGTCGCGCGTCTATCGCTGGCTGACGCGGCGCCCGCGCGCGAGTGACTTTCAGTTCACGCGCGGCTGATTGCTGGTATGCTCCAGCATCTCTCGCTCGCGCAAGCATCGGCCGTGGCAGCGGCCGCGCTGCGCGTCGCGCGCGACGAGCGCGCAATGGTCGAATATCTCGGCATCGGCCGCCGCCGCGGCGCTCGCGCGCCTCTGTCCCCGCCGAGCATTGTCGTGGCGAGCGATCCCCGTGCTTTCGAAGGCGCCGAACGCGCGGCGCTCGAAACGCTGCTCCGCGAATTTTCGCCCGAGGCACGGCGCGAGCTCATCGCGCTCGTCTGGCTCGGGCGCAGCGTGGAGCTCGATTTCGCGGCGGCGCTCCGCCGCGCGCGCCGCATTCCCGAAGCCGCACAAGTGAGCTATCTCCTGGGCGTGCCGCTCGAGCGGCGCATCCCGGCGGCACTCGCAAAGCTCGGGCTCAAAGTATGAGGAGGGCGACATGATCGGCTTGATCGGGCTCGGCAAAATGGGCATGGCGATGGCGCAGCGTTTGAAGGAGCGCGGCGAGAGCGTCATCGCCTGGGATCGCGACGGTACGCGCGTCAAGGCCGCGGCCGATGCGGGCGCCAAGGCCGCCAGCGATCCGCGCGGCGTGGCATCCGGCGCCGACACGGTGCTCTCGATCATCATGGAGGATGGCGGCGCGCGCGGGCTCTGGGAAGGGAAGGGCGGTTTCCTCGAAGGCGACATCAAGGGCAAGCTCTTCATCGAGATGAGCACGCTGCAGCCGATGACGGTGCGCGCGTTGAGCGCGCTTGCCGTGCGCGCCGGTGCGGCGTTCATCGACAGCCCGTTGCTCGGCTCGATACCGACCGTGCGCGAGGGCAAGCTCGTGGCGCTCGTCGGCGGGTCGGACGCCGATGTGGCGCGCGCCAAGGTTCCGCTCGCGCATCTGACGGCGCGCATCGAGCATATCGGCCCTGTCGGTGCGGGTGCCACGATGAAGCTCGTCGTCAACAACATGATGGGCTCATATCTCCAGATCCTTGCCGAGAGCCTCGCCATGGGCGCGACGCAAGGGCTTGAGCTATCGCGCATGATCGAGGTGCTTGGCAATTCGATCACCGCGACACCCTGGTTCAACGCCAAGAAGAAGGTGCTCCTGGGCGGCGACGACGCCACTACGCTCGACATCCGCTCGCTGCGGAAGGACTTGCTGTCGGTGGTGGCGACGGCTTCGCTTCACGGCGTGCCGACGCCCGCGGCCGCGGCGGCAGCGGCGAGCCTTTCCGCCGCGGTCGAGGCCGGGCACGGTGGTGACGACATCGCGACGCTGGTGCCGTTCCTGCGCAAGAGCCTGCCGCAAGTGTGGTAGCGGCGGGCGGCGCGGGGTAGACTCGGGCGCAGTCCGCCATTGTCGGGGAGAGCCTCAGATGAGCCTAGCCGCCGAACCGCGCGCGACATCGGCGCCCTTCCGCTACGCGCGCTTTGAGGCGCCGCTCGGCGCCGAGATCCGCGGCCTCGATCTCACGCGGCCGCTCGAGGACGCGACCTTCGCCGCAGTGCGGCGCGCCTTCCTCGAAAGCGAGGGCGTGCTTGTCCTGCGCGACCAGCGCATCACGCCCGAGCAGCATATCGCCTTCAGCCGGCGCTTCGGCCCGCTCGCGATCCACGTGCTGCACCAGTTCCTGCTGCCGGGGCATCCCGAGATCCTGCTCGTCTCGAACGTCATCGAGAACGGCAAGCCGGTGGGCCTCGGCGACGCCGGGCGTTATTGGCATTCCGATCTTTCCTACATGCCGGAACCGAGCCTGGGCTCGCTCCTCCATGCGCAGGAGATTCCGTCCGAAGGTGGCGATACCTCGTTCGTCAACATGTATGCCGCCTACGAAGCGCTCGCGCCCGACATAAAGCACCGCATCGACGGCAAGCGCGCGATCCACTCCTATCGCAAGACCTACGACAAGATCGAAGGCTCGACCTTCCGCCCTGCCTTGAGCGCCGAGCAGAAGGCCGAGGTGCAGGAAGTCGCGCATCCCGTCGTGCGCACCCATCCCGAGACGGGGCGCAGGGCGCTCTTCATCAGCGAGGGGTTTACTACACGTATCCTCGACATGCCGGAAGAAGAAAGCGCCGAGCTGCTCGCGCATCTCTTCGGGCACGCGACGAGCGGGCGCTTCTCTTATCGCCACCGCTGGCAGCCGCACGACATCGTGTTCTGGGACAATCGCTGCGTCATCCATTTCGCGCATGGCTGCCCGCCCGAGCTGCGACGCCACATGCACCGCACCACGGTGAAAGGCGACGTGCCGCGGTAGCAGCGGGCACAACCCTTCGTTTCGCCCTTTTGGCCTAGCTTCGCCAAAAAGATACATTGCCTAACGCCGGAACCTCCAAGAAACCCCTCCCGTTTTGTAGCGGACCGGGCGAGTCCTTGGGCCATGGCGTTCGACAGTTCGGAAGCGAAGGATTACTTGGATCAGGCGACGCGATGCCGCGCGCTGGCCAAACAATCAAAGAGGCCGGAGGCGAAAGCGCAGCTCGCGAAGATCGCTTTAGAATTCGAACGTCTTGCCGCAACGCAGTATCGACAATGGGCCGTGCTTGCGGTGACCGAAAAGGATCGGCGGCATCGCCTGCGCTTGGCCGAGCGCATAGAGGCTAAGGCGCATAGTCCCGGCAGCGGCCGGAGCCTCGTTTAGGCGGAGCCGCTTCTCACAAGACTCATCCACCGCGCAGGCTATCGAAGAGGCGCCGAGCGTCGTCGCGGCCGTCGAAATCCGTTCCTGACTGCAGCACGCGCTCGAGAAGGGCGAGCGCGCCCTTCGCGTCACCCGTCGCTTTCAAGGCGGCGGCGAGATGGTATTGCACGGCGAGGTCCTTGGGCATGCCGGCCGCGGCCTGGCGGAGATAGAGGAGGCCGGTCCCGGCTTCGCCGTCCTTCACGAGGACCCAGCCGAGCGTGTCGGCGCTGTGGTCGTCCGGCGCGGCGCGGAGCGCGCGCAAAGCGAAATCGCGCGCGCGCGGATCGTTCTTGCGGGCATAGAGCCAGGCGAGGTTGTCGAGCACGATCGGATCGTGCGGCATGTCCTTGAAGGCGCGCTCGTACACCGCCTGTGCGCCGCCATAATCATGGTCGAGAAGCAGCATGTTGCCGAGCGCCATCCGCGCTGTCGAGGCGTCGTCGTGCGCCGCGAGCCACGAGCGCAGCATTTTCTCGGCTTCCTCGTGCCGGCCCGCGGCATAAGTGAGCTCGGCGAGGCGCCGCAGCGTCGCTTGCGCCGGATAGATCCGCTGCGACTTGGTGAGCACGGCGATCGCCTCGTCGTTCCGCTTGGCCTTCACCAGCACGTTCGCGGTCAGCATCGCCGAGGCGACCGGATCAACCGGTTGGAACGACTGTGCCGTTTCGAGCGCCGCATCGGTGCCGCCCGTGTCGGCATCGAGCTCGACGAGCGCCGTCATCGCCGTCGCGTCGAGCGGCGCCACCGCGAGCGCGGTTTTGGCAGAGACGCGTGCGTTCTCCTTGTCTCCGGCGTGAAACTGGTACGAGGAGTATGTGAGCCAGACCTCGGGCGAGCGCGGGAATTGCTGGGTGAGCGGGCGATATTCCTCGGCCGCGCCGATCAGGTCGCCCGATTCTGCGCGCACCGAAGCGCCAAGCTCGATCACTTTCCGGTCGGCGGGAAAGCGCCCCTCGAGATCCTTCTGGGCCGCGAGCGCTTCCGGCCATTGCTTCTGCGTGGCGAAATGTTGCACCAGCGCGAAGGCAGGAGCGGGGTCGTCCGAAGGCGCAGCGGCAATCGCGCTCTGGAGCACCTCGGCGGCTTTATCGTGATCGCCCATCGTGTCGAGGGTACCGGCGAGAGTTATTTTCGCGCCAATGTCCTTCGGTTCCTGTGCCACGAGATCACGCAGCACCTTCACTGCCTCGCGCGGCTGCCCCATCGCAACATAAGTGCGCGCCAAGTTCATGCGGGCGGCACGGAAATTGGGATCGGCGGCGACAATACTTTGGAAGATAGTCTCGGCATCGGCAAAGCGCAGCTGGGCGAGCCGCACGCCTCCGAGAAGATTTTGCGCAACGAGGTCTTTGCCGTTCTTCTTGACGAGCCCTTCGGCCGTCGCCGCCGCCTTGTCGACGTCGCCATTTTGCAGCTCGCCGATAGTGAGGACCGGCCCGGCGATGTCGACGCCCTCAGGCGTCGCGGCGATCTTTTCCAAGGCGCTGACGCCGACTTCGGTCTCGCCGTTTTGGACGCGCATGAGCGCCGCTTCGACTTGGGCCCGTGGGTCCGACGGGCGCGCGGCCGCCGCGTGTTCGTAGAGGTCGACCATGTTGTCGCGCTGCCCGGCCATTGCATAAGCGTTGGCGAGAAGCGCGACCGCTTGGCGGTTCCCGAGGTTCCTGTCGATTACGGGTGACAGCACCGAGATGGCGCGGCCGGGATCGTGCGTGTTCAAAGAGATCGCGGCGACGATGATGCGTGCGCCGATGTGCTCGGGCCGGCGCGCTATGAACTTCGTGAGAGCGTCGAGCGCCTCGGCGTATTGTCCGAGGGCGAACTTGACGACACCCTGCAGGTAATAACCGTTCGGGATCGACGAGAAATACTGGCTGATCGCGGTCAGGATTTCATCGGCCAGCTTGATCTTGTTGGTACGCGTCGCCACGACCGCCTTGAGGAAATTGGGGGCGATGCTTTCCGGCGCCACGTCGAGCGCGTGGTCGAGCGTTGTGTCCGCGTCCTCGAGCTTCCCTTGTGCGATGAGGATGGCCCCACGCATCGTGAGTGCGCTGAGATCGTCGGGATTGGGTCCAAGAATCTTATCGAGGACGGCGAGCGCGCCCGGCAGGTCGCCCTTGACGCGGCGCAGGTTCACCTCAAACCGCAGCATGTCGATCCCCTGCGGATCGGCCGCTCGCGCTGTGGCGAAGGCTTTCTCGGCCCCGGCGATGTCGCCGCGATAAAGCAGCATCTGCGCGGTGCCGAGCTTCGTCATCTCGGCGTTGGGATCGAGCCGTTGCGCGTCGCGCAACAGCGCCTCGCCCGCGTCCTGCTGGCCGAGCTGCAGCCGCGCAATGCCGAGAGAGGCGCGCACGAGCGCCTCGGACTTGGGGTCGCGCGTGCCGGGCGCGATGTTGGTGATGAGAAGGCTGAGCTTGCTCTCCTGCAGAAGCGCTTGCGCCAGCACGGGCGCGACCGCGTCCTCGGGGGCGCCGGCGCGTTGGGCATTGCGGGCCTCGATCTCGGAGGCGGGCGAATTGCCGAGCGCGAGATAGACGCGCGCCAGCTCGACTCTGAGGTTCCAGTTGCGCTCATAGAGGGCTGCGCCCTTGCGCAGCCGCTCGAGCGCGCCACGCAGGTCGCCCGCGTTCTCGAGCCGGATCGCCTCGGAGAGATCGTCCTGAAAGGTGTTGGACTCGAACGCGGCCCGGACCGTTGGCGCGCCGGCCAGGAACGGCAACAGCGCAAGCCCGAAAACAAGCACGGCGCGCACAAGGCGCGCCGTCCCGTCCGGTCGAAAAATCTCTGGCTTAGGAGAGCATTGCGGCGCGGCGCCGGCGGCGAACCATCGCGCCGGCCAAGGCAAGCGCCGCGGCCATGAGCGCGAGCGTCGAAGGTTCGGGCACTTTGGTCGCAAAGTTGACATCTTCCCAGATCGGGGCGTTCGAGCAGTCGCCAGTGCCCCAGAATAGATCGAAATCGCTAAAGATCGGAGCGAGAAGCGAGGTCAAGCCGGTAATGGTCACGGTCAACGTGCCGTCGGCATCGCCGCTAACGGTGCTGTTGCCGGCGACGGTGACGTTGGTGTCGATGTCGGTGCTCCCGCCGCTGGAGAGCAGCACGGTCGGTGACTTGTTAGCGGCAGAGCAGGACGTCGGATTCGTCGTGACGCCGCAATCGGGAATCTCTGTATAGGCCCCGCCATAGGTGTCGCCCGAGCTTCCCCAGACCTGTTGTGAGGTGTGGTAGGCGCTCGTGAGCACGCTGCCGCCGCTTGTGGGGAGCTGATAAAGCCCCTTGGTGGCGCCGTTGTCCTTGGTGCTGCCGGCATCGAACCCGAGTGCGATGGCATAGGTGTAGTTGTCGTTCGGCGTCGAACTGGCGGCACCGATGAAGATATCCGCGGCATAGACGTTGGCGCCGCCGACATTGACGCTGCCGTTATAGAGCCCGGTGCTGAACGAGATCGTGACCGTGGTCGTCTGGGTGGGGCCGGACCCACTCGTGGTCTTGCCAATCGTGACGGACGGCGTGAAGAAACTGGGCTCGCCGCCGATTCCGCCGTTGGAAGGCGTGTTGTCCCAGTAGTTGCCGCCCGAGGTGGTCGGAGAGGTGCCGTTGTAATAGGCGACCTCGGTATTGTTGTCGTACGTAACGCTCGTGGCGCGGGCGGCGGGCATGGCCAAGCCAAGGCCCGCAAGGGCGCTGCCGAGGAGCAGAAGGGTATGAAACGGACGGGTCATCAGTCGAAATGCTGCACGTTCCATGCCATAAACCCAAACCATTGAAAAACAGTAGCTATTTTTTGGGCTCCTGCGCTCATTGTAAAGAATCCCGACATTACCCAAGCCTGCGCGGGACCAGGACTCGCGCTCGCCCGTATTTTTACGCTGGCGCCGGGCGGTCGGATCGCTTCCGAGTCACGCTTCGCCCCAGACCTCACGTGCGATGCGTACGAGATGGGCGAGCTTGCGCTCCTCGGCGCCGGCGTCCATGCGGTCGGTCTGGAAGCTCGAGGCGAAGCCGCATTGCGGCGAGAGGCAGAGCTGGCCCAAGTCGATGTGCCGCGCGGCCTGATCGATGCGGCGCTTCACCGCGTCTACGTCCTCGAGCTCGCTGAGCTTGGTGCTGATGATGCCGAGCACGACCTTCTTGCCTTTGGGCACCGCGGCGAGCGGCTCGAAGCCGCCGGCCCGGTCGGTATCGTATTCGAGGAAGAAGCCGTCGACGTCGAGCGTGCCGAAGAGCCGCCGCGCCACCGGGTCGTAGCCGCCGCTCGCGAGCCCATGTCCCGCATTGCCGCGGCAGAGATGGACGCACGCGGTCATGCCGGCCGGCCGGCCGCGCACCGCGCCGTTGATGGCGGCGATATAGTCGTCGACGAGCCGGTCGGGATCCTCGCCGCGCGCGCGCACGATCGCCTGGTTGGCGGGATCGCACAGAATCGCGATCGGCACCTCGTCGATTTGGAGATAGGTGCAGCCTTTGGCGGCAAGCTCGGCGACCTCCTCGCGATAGATCGCCGCCACGTCCGCGAAGAACTGCGCGCGGTCCTTGTAGGGCGAGCCCGCGAGGACCTTGTCGCCGCCATAAAAGTGATTGGCGGCAGGCGAGGGCAGCGTCGCCTTCGCGGTCTGCCGCGTCATGGGTTTGAGGAAGGCGAAATCGTCGGCCGTCAGGCTCTCGCGCCGGCGGAGTTTGCCGACCACCCGCGGGATCGGCATGCCGCGATGGCGCTCGCCGGAATACTCGGTGAAGCTGAACGAGCTTTCGACGCGCTCGCGGCTCCAGCCGTCGGTGCGCTCGAAAAAGCGGTCGCGCCAGTTGTTGCGCCGCATCTCGCCGTCGGTGACAGCGTGCAGGCCCACGCGCTCCTGCATCGCGACCGCGTCGCGGATCGCCTCGTCCTCGAGCGCGCGCAGCTCGGCGGCGGGGAATTTGCCGGCCTCGGCCGCCTGGTGCGCGGCGATGAGTTTCTGCGGGCGCAGCAGGCTTCCGACGTGATCGGCGCGGAACGGCGGTTTTTGCTCGGCCATCCTTTCCTCCGTGATGCGGTGCGAGGAATTGCTTCGTCGCTTCGCTCCTCGCAATGATATTTGGAGCCTGTCATTGCGAGCGAAGCGAAGCAATCCCCAAGCCCTCGCGCCTCCGACGCCCCTCGACAGGCGCCCGGCGCCGCCCATAGAATCGCGGCTCGAGGGTCGCGATGCTCACTGCCGAGGAAAACGAACTTCTGTGCCGGGTCGAGGGCGACTGGCCGATGGGCCAGATCATGCGCCGGCATTGGCTTCCCGCCTGCACGTCGGAGGAGGTCGCCGAGCGCGATGGCGCGCCGGTGCGCTTCCGCTTGCTGGGCGAGGATCTTGTCGTCTTTCGCGACAGCACCGGGCGTTTGGGTGCGCTCGATGAGCACTGCCCGCACCGCCGCGCGTCCCTAGCGTTCGGGCGCAACGAGGAATGCGGCCTGCGCTGCCTCTATCACGGCTGGAAGATCGACGTCGACGGCAACATCCTCGAGATGGCGTCAGAGCCCGAGGGCAGCCGGCTCGCGAGCACCTTGAAGCACAAATCCTATCCGGTGCGCGAGGGCGGCGGCTTCGTGTGGGTCTATATGGGGCCGCGCGAAAGCATGCGCGAGTTCGACGCGCCGGCCTGGGCGCCGACACAAGACACGCGCATCTCGATCGTGAAGATGCATGCCGCCTGCAACTGGGCGCAGGTCTTGGAAGGCTCGATCGATTCCGCGCACAGCTCGACCCTTCATTCCTCGAACATGCCGACGATGGCCGGCGACGGCGCCAAGGCGACCGGCATGGTGTGGCCGCGCCCTTCGACCGACAAATCGCCGCGCATCCAGGTGCAGGAGACGCCGTGGGGCTTCCGCTACGCCGCGATCCGCAAGCCCATCCTCAATCCCGAGACGCAGGATTACGTGCGCACGACGCTCTACATCGCGCCCTTCACCGTGCTGATCCCGCCCAACGATCAGTACAAGCTCGCGCAGATGCTGGTGCCGATCGACGATGGCAACACGATGTTCTACTGGGTCGCCTGGGACGAGCGGAAAGGCAAGGGCATCGACCAGACAGAGTGGCGCACATTTTGCGCCGCCACGGTCGGCGTCGATCTCGACCAGAACTATCGCAAGATCCGCACGCTTGAGAACCGCTATCTCCAGGACCGCGAGGCGATGAAGCGCGGCGACTTCACCGGCATTCCCGGCATCCCGACGCAGGATATGGCGATGTGGGAATCGATGGGCGCGATCGTCGACCGCACCAAGGATTATCTTGGCTCGAGCGATCTCGCCGTGGCGCAGTTCCGGCGCCAGATGGTCGCGGCGGCAAGGCGCGTGGAGGACGGCGGTCCGGCGATCGGCACCGAAGGCCCGCACGTGCCGCACGTGACGCTCGCCTCGTTCGAGGGGATGGTGCCGAAGAAGACCGACTGGCGCACGCTCGCGGTTGCTCCCGTGGAGCGCGGTCCGGCTGCCAGCAAGGCGCCCGCCGCCTGAGGAGGAAGGGATGCTCAACGCCGAGGAGAGTGCGCTTCTGACGCGTGTGGGCCCGGGCACGCCGACGGGCGAGTTCATGCGGCAATACTGGATCCCGGCCGCGAAATCGGAGGAGCTCGTCGCCGACGGCCCGCCGGTGCGTCTCGTGCTCCTGGGCGAGAAGCTTCTCGCCTGGCGCGACACGGAGGGCCGCGTCGGCGTCATGGACCATCGCTGTCCGCACCGCTGCGCCTCGCTCTTCTACGGGCGCAACGAAGAGGGCGGCCTGCGCTGCGTCTATCACGGCTGGAAATACGACGTCGAGGGCAACTGCGTCGACCAGGCGAACCTGCCGCCGCAGCAGCAGTTCACCGACAAGGTGCGCGCCAAGGCCTATCCGGCGCGGGAGCGGAACGGCATCGTGTGGACCTATATGGGCCCGCGCAAGGTGCCGCCGCCCTTGCCGCTGATCGAGGCTTCGCTCATCGCCGGCGCACAGGTCACGTTCATTCAGCGCGAGTGCAACTGGCTCCAGGCGGTCGAGGGCGAGATCGACACCTCGCATTTCGGCTTCCTGCATGCGGGCCATCTCGATCACCGCACCATGTCGCCCGACGATCCCTACTACTACACGGTCTATAGCCGCACGCCGGAATACCATTTCGCCGAGACGAAATGGGGCACGATGTATGCGGCATATCGCGACGCCGACGCCGAGCACGTGCATTATCGCTGCGCGCAATATCTCTTTCCGTTCTGGACCGAGATCCCGCAAGGCGATTTCGAGCATCACATCAACGCGCGCGCCTGGGTCCCGATGGACGACACGCACACCATGTTCATCATGTTCGCCGGCATCCGCTTCGAAGTGCCGGAGCTTTTGCCAAACACGACGCAATGGTATGGCCGCTTCCGCATGGCCGCTAACAGCGGCAACGACCACGAGATCGACCGCGCAGCGCAACGCGAGATGCGGAGCTACACCGGCATCGCGTCCGTGCATGGCCAGGATCAGATGATCACCGAGAGCATGGGCGGGATCGTCGATCACTCGTTCGAGACCCTCGCGCCGAGCGACCTCATGATCGCGCAGACGCGGCGGCGCATCCTGCGCGCCGTGCGCGCTTTCGCCGAAACCGGCGCCGCCCCGCCCGGTGTCGAGGATCCGGCGATCTATCTCGGCGCGCGGAGCGGCCAATACGTGGCGCGCCGCGGCGAGCCATGGATGGGAACTTACGAGGAGCGCCTCGCGCGCGCCGAGCGCGTCGCCCTACCGGCGGAGTGACGACGCAACGCTCAGCCTTCTGCTTCGCTCTCGAACCTTTCGAGCAGCTTCCAGATGCGCTCGACATGCGGCTCCTTGGCATAGCCGTGATAGACGGCTTGCGCGGTGCGCACGGGATCGCCGGCGAAATAGCGCTCGTAAAGCTGCTGCCGGCCTGAGAACGTCGAGAGCGTCGCGTCGAACGCAAGCCGGAAGAGCTTGGTGCGGGCGCGCGCATCGGCGCCCTGGGCCTGGGCATAAGTCTCGACATCGGCCGCGGCCGGCCCCGCGAACTCGGCATAAGACGGCACCATCACGAGCCCACCGGCGCCGATCACCTGGATCGCTTCGCACGCGCGGCGGTACATCTGCGGGAAGAGGAAGCGGATCGCCGTCAAAGGCCCGCCGCCCGGCACCGTGAGGCCGTGCGGCATCGTCGTGGCTTGCTCTTCCGCCGCGATGAGGCACGCGCGCAGCACCTCGACATCGTTGATGAGGTCGCAGAGAAGCCCCTGGATGTGGAGAAATTCGTCGACCTTCGTGGTGCGCGCGACCGTGAAGGCGAGGCCCATCATGAACTCGGCCTTGGCGAGGTCGCGCGTTGCCGTCTGCTGCTGGATCGCGAGCCGCGTGCCGGTCGAGGCATAAACCGTGTTATGGACGACAACGTCGCGGTAGCAGAAGACGCGCTCCCACGGTACCAGCACGTCATCGAACACGACCATGCAGTCGCTCTCGTCGAAGCGCGAGGAGAGCGGATGGTCGAGGAGCGGCGCGCCCGACTGGTGCATGACACTCGGCCGGCAGATGAAGCGCATCCCTTGCGTTGCGACCGGCAGCGTGAATCCCAGCGCGTAGGCCTT
>DATIXQ010000043.1:0-39286 GCA_035518375.1 Allostellaceae bacterium
GCCTATCTTCACGTCATCGCGCCGCAGACCTTCACCGATCGCCGCAGGACTCCCTGGGGTGCCGCGATCAACACCGATGGGCCGGACGCCGCTCCGGTGCGCGAGTTCTTCATCCACAACGCGCTCTACTGGATCGGGGAATTCCATGTGGACGGGCTGCGCCTCGATGCGGTCCACGCCCTTCGCGACCACAGCAACAATCATTTTCTTGCAGAGCTCGCTGAGCGAGTTCGGTCTCCGGCTCTTGGTCGCCAGCTCCACCTCATTCTCGAGAACGAGGAGAACGAGGCAAAATGGCTGCGCCGGGCCTCCGATGGCGCCTCGGTCTTATTTACGGCGCAATGGAACGATGATGTCCATCACGCGCTCCATGTGGCGGCGACGGACGAAAGCTCCGGATATTATGCCGACTATTGCGGCCACACCGAACGGCTCGGCCGCGCGCTTGCCGAGGGGTTCGCATTTCAAGGCGAGGTGATGCCGTTCCGCGCAATGCCGCGCGGCGAGCCAAGTGCCACCCTGCCGCCCACTGCGTTCGTTGCATTTTTGCAAAACCATGATCAGGTCGGCAATCGGGCGTTCGGCGATCGCATCACTGCGATCGCGCCCGAGGCAGCTGTTCGCGCTGTCGCAGCGATTTACCTGCTGCTGCCGCAGATACCAATGCTGTTCATGGGTGAGGAGTGGGCTGCCGCGCAACCCTTTCCGTTCTTCTGCGATTTCAGTGCCGAACTTGCCGAAGCCGTGCGCAACGGACGACGCGAGGAATTCGCCCGCTTTCCCGAATTCCATGATGCGGAGAAACGCAAGCGCATCCCCGATCCCACGTCGGAGACAACCTTCGCCTCCGCGAAGCTCGACTGGGGTGATCTCGCGCGCGAGCCGCACGCGCATTGGCATGCGTGGTATTTGAAGGTGCTTGCGATGCGGCGGGCCGAGGTCATGCCGCGGCTTTCTCGCCTGAAGAAGGGCGGAGAATACGAAGTCGTGGCGTCCGGCGCGGTCATAGTGCGCTGGCGTTTGGACGGCGATGCGGAAGAACTGGTGCTCGAGGCAAATCTCTCGACCGAGCATGTTTACGGCTTCCGTTCAGACGTTGGCCGGACGTTTTGGCAGGAAAACGCGCCCGGTCGCGACGGCGCATTCGCTCCCTTCACGATCCGCTGGTCGATTGCGGGAGAAATTGAGCCGGGTGGAACGAAAGTAGGACCTACAGAATGAGCGGCGATCGTGGTCTCTGCGTCCCGCGCGCGACCTACCGGCTGCAGTTCCACAAGGATTTCGGCTTCGACGCGGCCGCATCCGTGGCGTCCTATCTCGCGCGGCTCGGCATCAGCCATGTCTATGCGTCGCCTTATCTGAAGGCTCGGCCCGGGAGCACGCATGGCTACGATATCGTCGATCACGACGCTCTCAATCCGGAGCTCGGCGGCGCGGAAGCCTTTCTGCGCATGGTCGACGCGTTGCACAGGAACGGGCTAAGCCAGGTCCTCGACTTTGTTCCGAACCACATGGGCGTCGGCGGCGCGGACAATCCACTCTGGCTCAATGTGCTGGAATGGGGGCCGGACTCGGAATATGCCGGCTGGTTCGACATCGATTGGGACCCCGACCGCCGCTATCTTCACGAGAAGGTGTTGGTGCCCTTGCTCGCCGATCAGTACGGGATTGAGCTTGAGCGTGGCAATCTTCGGCTGCAATTCGATACGGATGACGGCAGTTTCGCCGTCTGGGCATACGAAAAGCACAAGCTTCCAATCTCGCCGCTTCATTACCAGCGCATTCTCGGAGACACGCATTCTGATCTTGAGCGGCTTGGAGACGCGTTCGCCGGTTTACCCGAATGGCGGCCTCAGATCGGGCGGCGCGCGAACGAACTCAAGGCAGAGCTCGGGTTACTCGCGCGAACCGATCCGCGGGTGCGGCAAGAGATCGCCGGAGCCGTCGAACGGCTGAATGGCGCGCCCGGCGACCTTTTGAGCTGGGCCGAACTGGACCGCCTCATCGACGCGCAATATTGGCGTGCCGCCCATTTCCGTGTCGCTGCAAGCGATATCAACTATCGCCGATTCTTCAACATAAACGACCTGGCGGGCCTGCGCATGGAGCTGCCAGAGGTCTTCGAGCGCACACACCGGCTCCTGTTCCACCTCGTCGGCGACGGCATCGTCACGGGCGTTCGCATCGACCATATAGATGGGCTGCTCGATCCCAAGGATTATCTGTGTCGGCTGCGGGAGAAGGCGCCGCGCTCGGACTTCTATCTCGTGGTCGAGAAGATCCTCGCCCGAAACGAAGAGCTACATTTGGATTGGCCGGTTCAGGGAACCACCGGTTACGACTTCGCCAATCTCGTGCTCGGCCTCCTGATCGATCCGCGGGGCGAAGAAGCGTTGAGCCTCATCTATTCCGCCTTCACAGGAAGCCGGGCGGATTTCGCCGAAATCGTCCGCGAATCGAAGCTGCGCATCATGCGGCATGAGATGGCGAGCGAGCTCAACGTGCTTACTCGCGACGCCGCGCGTGCCGCACGGCAAAACCCGCGCACCGCCGATTTCACCCGGACCCTCCTGGGGCGCGGGCTTCGCGCGATCGTGGCGTCGTTTCCGGTCTATCGAACTTATCTCGATGCGAGTGGCGACCCAGGCGAAGCCGGACGCCGCAACCTCGATACGGCGATCGCGCTGGCACGACGCTGCGAGACCGACGTCGATTCCAGCGTCTACGACTTCCTCCACAAGCTGCTGTCGGGCGATCTGGTCGCAGCGCCACGCAGCGGATTCAGCCGCAATTCGGTTCTCCGCTGTGCGATGAAATTCCAGCAGTTTAGCGGGCCGGTGATGGCAAAAGGCCTCGAGGACACGGCCTTCTATCGCTACAACCGCTTCGTCGCTCTCAACGAGGTCGGCGGTAACCCCGATGTGTTTGGGATAAGCTTGGCCCACTTCCACGAAGCAAATGGGGTGCGGTTGAAGCATTGGCGCCATGCCATGCTCGGCACCGCAACCCATGACACGAAGCGCGGGGAAGACACGCGGGCGCGGCTTGCCGTGCTCGCGGAACTCGCGGAGGAATGGGGCGAGCGCGTCGACCATTGGAGCCGCCTGGTGCGGAACGCGTGCGCGTCATCAGTCGGCGGGAGGTTGTCGCGCAACGACGAATATTTGTTTTATCAGCTTCTCGTCGGTACCTGGCCCGTGGAGCTTCTCGACGGCGCTAACGGAGATGCGCTGCGATCCTACGCCGCGCGTATCCAGGGCGCGATGCTCAAATCGGTGCGCGAGGCGAAACTCCATTCGAGTTGGGCGGCACCCGATGCAGCCTACGAAGAAGCGACGTCGTCTTTCGTCGCCACGACGTTTGACCCGGTCCGCGCGGCGGATTTTCACGCCGACTTCTTGCCATTTGCCGCGGAGATCGCGCGGCTGGGCGCGCGGAACACGCTGACTCAAACCGTGCTGAAGCTCACTCTGCCGGGCGTGCCCGATCTATATCAGGGAACGGAATTGTGGGATCTCAGCTTGGTCGATCCGGACAATCGCCGAGCAGTCGATTACGAGTTGCGGGCGCGCCTTCTCGAAGAGGTGCAAGGCGAGCTCGCCGTAAATCGCCAAGACGCGATTCAGCGCTACATGTCTTCGTGGCGCGATGGACGCTTCAAGCTTGCCGCCGTTGCGACGTTGCTTGGCTATCGTCGCGATCGCGAGGCGCTCTTCCAGGACAGCGATTATGAGGCTTTGTCGGCCGATGGGCCCAAAGCCGACCACATCTGTTCCTTCTTGCGCACCGCAGGGCAAGACAGGGTGCTGGTGGCCGTTGTGCGCTTTCCGGCTCGATGGGAGGCGGCACCGGATGATCGCCCGACGACGATCGCGTTGGCCAAGCCGTGCCGCTCGAGAGCATGGCGCGACCTTCTTTCTGGCAAAACGCACACCGCCGCAGAATTACACGCGCAGGAGCTGTTCCGTATCCTTCCCGCCGCCGTCCTGGTTCCGGCTTGACGATGACAGCGTTCGTGGCCAGCCGGGCCGCCAATCCGAGGCGTAGGCAACCGTGCTGAGCAGCGCGAGGGGCGATTGCCGCGAAGCAAGCCGAGTATGCTGCGCGACTACCGGCTGATCGGATTCGATCACCGAGTAATAATCCGTCTCCCGCGGAATCGGCGCCGGGTCTGGCCTTTGAAATGACGATGCTGTCACCCCGCGTTTTCAGAGCACGGCATCAGGGAAATTTCTCAAAAATTCAATAGCTTACGTGAGGAACGCAGGCTGACCGGGCGGCGCCATGGCGCGGGAAAAACCCCATAGACTTCTCTCGCACCAAGTCTTCGCGCGAATCGGTTTCCTCGCTTGCCATCACAAGCATGCTTGCGCATGATCGCACACGGTAGTGAAACCGAGACTTCGCGGCGCGCGCGGACAATAGATCGTCGGATTCTTCAATAAATGTGGCTGCCCTGAATATTATGGCGACATCGACGCGCGTCGCGATGGTGATTGGCGTCCTTATCGCTTTCACGCTGCCTCCGGCCGCGTTGGCGCAGAACTATCCCCTCGTGGAGCCCAAGGAATTGCCGGCGGCGCCTCCGCCCGCGCTCACCGTCCCGCCGCCACCCGAGCCCGCGATGAGCGCGGCGCAGCAGAACCAAGTCATCGTCGCAAAGCTCGCGGGCCTCCATCTCATCGACAGCGCCGCGAAGTTCGTACCCGGCGGCATCCGCGCGGCAGGCGTAACGTTCGACGGCCCGCCGCTCCTCGACGTTGCGGAAATCCGCACGGCGCTTGCGGCCTTTCTCGGCAAGCCGCTCACCTTCGGCGGGCTCTCGGACATAACGCGCGTGATCATCGGCTATTACCGCACGCAGGGCCGGCCTTTCGTCGATGTCGTCTTCCCCGAGCAGGATGTCAGCAGCGGGATCGTGCAGGCCGTCGTGACCGAATTTCGGGTCGGCCAGATCAAATTCGAGCACAACGATTGGTTTTCGACCGACCTTCTGCGGCGCGAGGTGAACCTCGCGCCGGGTGATCCGATCGAGACGCGGCGCCTGCAGGCCGATCTCGATCGGCTCAACGAAAATCCCTTCCGCACAGTCGCTGCCGTCGCCGAAAAGAGCGACACGCCCGGCGACACCGATCTCGTGTTCAACGTGCAGGATCGCCTGCCCTTGCGGGTCTATGGCGGCTATGACAACACGGGCACGCCGGTCCTGGGACACGACCGCTGGAATCTCGGCTTCAATTGGGGCAATGCTCTGTGGCTCGACCAGCAACTCGCCTATCAGCTCACAACCGGCAACGATTTCTGGCATCACCGCGCAGAGATCTCGGGCCAATCGAACGATCCGACCTTCGTCGCGCACTCGGTCAGCTATACGATCCCTGTGTTTGCCGCGGACCGCATTCTCCTCTTCGGCACCTACGAGAAGGCGATCCCGCGGCTCGGCCCCGATCTCGGCGTCATCGGCGTGAGCGAGCAGGCGAGCATCCGCTATGCGCGGAAACTGCCGACGCTCGGCCCCCTCACCCACGAGATCCAGGTCGGCTACGACTTCAAGAGCAGCAACAACAATCTCGAGTTCGGCGGACAGACCGTCTCGAATGTGACAAGCGAGGTCGATCAGTTCCCGCTTGTCTATTCGGCGACCATCAAGGACCCGCTCGGCGAGACCTCACTTCAAAACCAGACGTTCTTCAGCCCGGGCAACCTTTCCGGCGAGAACAAGGATGCGGTGTTCGAGGCGCAGGCCAACAATCCCTTTGCCAAGGCGCGCTATGTTTATGACAATCTCACCCTCACGCGTGTGACGAAGCTTCCTTATAACGCGAGCTGGGTCATGCGCGTCACCGGCCAGACGTCGGACCATAACCTGCTCCCGAGCGAACAGCTCGGCGCCGGCGGCTTCGACAGCGTGCGTGGCTATGACGAGCGCGCGGCCAACGGTTCGCTCGGCCTGCTGCTGCGCGAGGAATTGCGCTCGCCGCCGTTCAGCCTTCTGCGCGGGCTGCCCCATACCGAGGGCGACCAGGCGCAGCTCCTCACCTTCTGGGATTACGGCGCAGTACGCGACAAGCAGGTGGCTCCCGGCACGCAGGTCAGCACCGAGATCACGAGCATCGGCCTCGGCCTGCGCTACTCCGTGCCGCGCTATTTCGACATGCGGCTCGACTATGGCTGGCAGCTGCGCCATCTGCCTGGCCAGCCGGAGCTTAGTCAGATGGCGCAGCTCGCCGTCACCGTGTCGTACTAGGAAATCCGCTCATGGTCCGGTGCAGGCGATGCTGAGCTCGGCTTCGTCGAGCGCGACACACACGACGTTGGGGAGGAGGGTTGGCGGCGGCTGCGGGTTGGGATTCGCCGCAGCGTCGCCGCCCGCGGCGGGCGCGATAAGGTTGAGTTCTTGGCCCAGGATGTTCGAGAGCGTCGCCCCGCCGAGCGCGGCGAGTCCGAGCGGCGCTGGCGTGCCACCGGTGGCAGGAACCGCCGACGGGACAGCAGCACTCGTCAGCGTGAGGAGCGCCGGATCGGGCATCGACGGAACCGTCGGCGCGGTGGGTGCCGTGGCCGTAATAGTCAGCATACCGGCCACATAGGTGATGACGTAGTTCGGATCGGCCGCGTCCGCGACCGTGATCGGATAGACGCCAACAGGCGACGCGACCGTCGCCGTGGTCGCGATGGTCGGCGGCGGCGCGAGTACGGAAACAGTGTCGCCGCCGACAAATCCGGCGAAGCTGATGGTCAGCGCTGGCAGCGACGCCGCCCCTACGACCATTGATTGGTCATTGGCCGTGATCGTCAGCGGTGCTTGGCCGACCGCAACCGCGCTGCCGTTCGTGGTGATTCTGCCGAGCGTGTAGTTGCCGGCCGCGCTACCGCCCAATACCAATGTGCCGACTGATGCGAAGTTCTCCGAGCCTGCATTGGCGCCGGCGAGCGTTCCCGTGCCGGAGAGCGTCAGGTTGGGACCGTCGAGATCGTTGGTGACGATGAGGGCCGCGGCCGGGGCGTTTGCGGTCGCATCATAAGTCTTCGCGCCCGACAGCAGGACCGCGAGCGGGTTCACGGTCACTGCGCTCCCGTTCGTCGCGATGCCCGCGAGTGTATAGTTGCCGGCGGCGCTGCCACCTAAGGCGAGCGAGCCGGCAGCCGCGAAGCTTTCCACACCCGCATTGGCGCTCGCCAATGTACCGATGCCTGAGAGCGTGAGATTGGCGCCGTCGAGGTCGTTCGTGATGCTAAGAGCCGCCGTCGGAGCATTCGCGGCGGCGTCGTAAGTCTTCGCGCCTGATAGCACGACCGCGAGCGGGTTCACCGTGATCGCGCTGCCATTCGTGGTGATGCTGCTGAGCGTGTAGTTGCCGGCCGCGCTGCCGCCCAAGGCAAGCAATCCGGCGCCAGCGAAGCTTTCCGAACCCGCATTGGCGCTCGCCAATGTGCCGGCGCCTGAGAGGATGAGATTGACGCCGTCGAGGTCGTTGGTGATGGTAAGAGCCGCCGCCGGGGCATTCGCAGTGGCGTCATACGTCTTGGCGCCGGACAGCACCACCGCCAGCGGGCTCACCGTCACCGCGCTCCCGTTCGTCACGATGCCCGCGAGCGTGTAGTTGCCGGCGGCGCTGCCGCCCAAGGCGAGCGAGCCGGCCCCCGCGAAGCTTTCCGAGCCTGCGTTCGTGCTCGCCAATGTGCCTGAGCCGGAGAGCGTAAGATTGGCGCCATCGCGGTCGTTGGTGATGGTGAGCGCCGCCGCCGGGGCATTCGCGGTCGCGTCATAAGTCTTGGCCCCTGATAGCATGACTGCGAGCGGGCCCACTGTGACCGCGCTGCCATTCGTGGTGATGCTGCTGAGGGAGTAGTTGCCCGCTGCACTGCCACCCAGGGCGAGCGAGCCGGCGTATGCGAAGCTTTCCGGACCCGCATTGGCACTAGCCAATGCGCCAGTACCAGAGAGCGTCAGATTGGCGCCGTCGAGGTCGTTGGTAATCGTAAGCGCCGCCGCTGGAGCGTTCGGAGTTGCGTCGTAGGTCTTCGAACCCGACAGCACGACCGCGAGCGGGCCGACCGTGACCGCGCTGCCATTCGTGGTGATGCTGCTGAGCGAGTAGTTGCCCGCTGCACTGCCACCCAGGGCGAGCGAGCCGGCGGATGCAAAGCTTCCCGGACGCGCATTGGCACTCGCCAATGCGCCGGTGCCAGAGAGCGTCAGATTGGTACCATCGAGGTCGTTGGTGATGGTGAGCGCCGCGGCCAATGCATTTGCGGTGGCGTCATAAGTCTTCGCCCCCGCCAGCACGACCGCGAGCGGGTTCACCGTGACCGCGCTGCCGTTCGTGGTGATGCTGCCGAGCGTGTAGTTTCCTGCCGCGCTGCCGCCGAGCGCCAAGGTGCCGGCCCCCGCAAAGCTTTCCGAGCCTGCGTTCGCGCTCGCCAATGTGCCTGTGCCGGAGAGCGTAAGACTAGCGCCATCGAGATCGTTGGTGATGGCAAGGGCCGCCGCCGGAGCGTTCGGAGTTGCGTCATAGGTCCTCGAACCCGCCAGCACCACCGCAAGCGGGTTAATGACGCCAATCGTCGCCGACACGCTCGAGCTCGAGAGCGTATAGCCGTAGACCGCGGCACCCGTATTGTCGGTCACGCCGACGATGGAGATGCCGCTCGCGCTTACATTGATGCCTGAGCCGGCATTCGCCGAGGCGTAGATGCCCGGCGGATCGCTCAGGGTCACCGTGTCGGGATTGGTCGGATCGACAGTCCCGAGCACCGAATAGTTGGCCGCAGCAAGCGGCGCCGCCGTCGTCGTGTCGTAGGTCTTGGTGACGGCACCGGTGAGGCCGACGGTCGCGACCGCACCCTCGGTATAGACGAAGCCGCTCTCGTCCGGCGTGATCGCGCCGTTGAGCGGACCCAGAAGCGGGGTTCCGTATTGCTTGAAGGCGTAGCTCAATCCACCTTTCACGTCGACCGCTGGGCTCTGCGAATAGACGATCCAGCGCGCGCCAAGGCCACTCGCCACGAGGGCGCCGCTGCCCGCGTTGTTGATGAAAGCGTTGCCGTCGGCGATCGTCAGCGTGCCGCCATTCGAGCTCTCGAGTGAGGCACCGCTGGCGATGGTGACGACGCCCGAGGCGCCGCATATCACCTGGCAGCCGGTCTCGAGGTAGAGGTTGCCGATGGTCGACGGGACCGCCACGCTGCCAGCGACGGTCAGATCGCCGGTTGCGACAGCGCTGCTCGTGCCGCTATTGGCGATACTGCCAAATACGAGCGTCACGGCGCTGATGTTGTTGAGCATCGCTTGCGTCAGGTTGAGCGCGCCCGACCCCGCGAGGCTCATCGTGATGTCCGGCGTGTCCGGCACGATCGTCACCGTTTGCCCCAGGGCGCTGACGGCGCCGCCGAGCGAGACGGCATTGGCGGTGAGCATGATCGGCCCCGCTCCACCCGTTCCGAGCGTGCCCGTTGCCGCCGTCGTCGCGATGCCGCCCGCGGCCGTATCCGTCAGCGCGATTCCGCTGGCGCCGCTCGTCTGCAGCCCGCTGGTAACGCCGACCGTGTTGATGACGAGCGCCTGGCCATCGGTGAGGGTCACGGAGCCCGTGTTGCCGGCGAGCGTCGCGATACTGTTTGAGGTGTTCTCGAGCGTATAGCTGCCGCCCGCGCCAAGCAGATCGAGGCCCGCCGCGGCGATTGCCTGGCTCTGAGTCACGGCCGCGGTATCGGTCAGCGTCAGCGTTCCGGTCGTCACGCCATTGACGCCGCCGACCGTGCCGATCGCAAGCGGATTTGCGCCGTTCGCGAGGTTGATTGCGCCAGCGCCCGAACCGGTGTTGGCAGCGAGTGTCGTAATGCTGTTGCCCGCGCCTGTGAGGGTGAAAGTGCCGCCGCTGCCGAGAAGCAGCAGGCCCGAGCCTACTCCCGATACGGTGAGCGCCGCGCTTCCGGTCGCACTGGCATTGGTGTCGAGCGTCAGCACTCCCGTCGAAGCCAACGTCACCGGGTTGTTGATCGCGATCGCGCCGGCACCCGGCGCGAGGTTAAGACTGGTGATATGCTGCAGCGCCCCGGCCGTGCTGGTGTCGAGCGCGGCGTTCACCGTGAGGGCGCCGTTGTCGCTACTGCCATTGCCGATCGTCAACGTCGTCGCGGTGATCTTGTTGAGGCTGGCCGTGCTCAGGAAGAGATCGCTGCCCGGATCCGACGTGCCGCCTAGGGTAATGGTGCGGCCGGCCGTCACCGGATCGACCGTTACCGTCTCGCCACCGGCGGTTACGGTCTGCGTCAGGCTGATCGCGTCCGTCGCCAACGTCACTCCGCCCGTGTTCTGCGCGCCCGTCTGAGACAGGGTGCCGAGCAGGTTCGTAACCGTTAGCACGCCACCGACGTTCGCCGCCCCGAGCACCGTGCCGCTCGCGAAATCGTTCGTAAGGCTCGCATTGCCAGCGGAGCCGCTTGCGGTGAGCGATACGGCGCCAGCGAGCTGATTGGCGGCACCCAGAGTGATCGTGGCGTTCGCGATCGATGTCTTGAAGCTCGACGTGCCGGCGACGGCGAGGATGTCGCTTTGCGTCAGGCTGCCGCTCGAATCCGTGACGGCGAGGTTGCCGCCAATGGTCGAGGCGCCAAGGATCGTCGCGAGATTGTTCGTCAGGCTCGCGGCGCCGCTCGAGCCGCTCGTGGTGAGCAAGACGGCGCCAGAGAGCAAGTTGGCAGAGCCGAGCGTGATCGTGGCGTTCGTGGCCGCGGTTGTGAATCTCGATGTGCCGGCAACGGTAAGCACGCCCGTCTGCGTGAGGTTGCCGATCGAATCCGTGACTGCGAGGTTACCACCGACATTCGAGGCGCCGAGCGTCGTCGCCTTGTTGTTGGTGAGGCTCGCATTCCCGCTCGAGCCGCTCGTCGTCAGCGACACGGCGCCGGTGAGCAGGTTGGCTGCGCCAAGCGTAACGGTGGCGTTCGCGGCCGAGGTGGTGAAGCTCGATGTGCCGGTGACGGTAAGCGCGCCGCTCTGCGTGAGGCTGCCGTTCGTATCCGTGACGGCGAGCGCGCCGCCGACGGTCGAGGGGCCAAGCGTCGTCGCCATGGCATTGGTAAGGCTCGCGGCGCCGCTCGCGCTGGTCGTGAGCGAAACGGCCCCCACGAGATCGTTGGAGACGTTGGTGAGTGTGATGGCACCGCCGGCGGAGTTCGAGAAGCTCGAAGTACCGGAGACGATAAGCGCGCCGCCCTGAGTGAGGCTTCCGCTCGAATCCGTGACCGCGAGGTTACCGCCGACGGTCGAGGCACCGAGCACCGTCGCCGCGGCGTTGGTGAGGTTGGCGTTGCCGGTCGAGCCGCTCGTAGTAAGCGACACCGCGCCCGTGAGCTTGTTGGCCGAACCCAGTGTGATGGTGGCGTTCGCAGCCGAAGTCGTGAAGCTCGACGTGCCGGTAACGGTGAGCACGCCAGTCTGCGCGAGATTGCCGGCCTCGTCCGTCACCGTGAGATTGCCGCCGACAGTCGAGGCACCGAGCATCGTCGCCATGTCGTTGGCGAGGCTCGCGTTGCCACTCGAGCCTGAGGTGGTGAGCGATACTGCGCCGGCGAGTTGATTGGCGGCGCCCAGCGTGATGGTGGCGTTTGCGACCGATGTCTTGAAGCTCGACGTGCCGGCAACGGTAAGGACGTCGCTCTGTGTGAGGTTGCCGCTCGAAGCGGTGACGGCGAGGTTGCCGCCAATGCTTGAAGCGCCGAGCGTCGTCGCGAGATTGTTGGTGACGCTCGCATTGCCGCTCGAGCCGGTCGTACTCAGAGATACCGCGCCCGTCAGGAGGTTCGCCGAGCCAAGCGTGATGGTGGCGTTTGCTGCCGAAGTCGTGAAGCTCGACGTGCCAGCGACGGTGACCACACCTGTCTGCGTGAGGTTGCCGGTTGAATCCGTCACTGCGAGGCCGCCGCCCACGTTCGAGGCAGCAAGCGCCGTCGCCTTGTTGTTGGTAAGGATCGCATTGCCGCTCGATCCGGAGGTCGTGAGCGAGACGGCGCCAGTAAGGAGATTCGCTGCTCCGAGGGTGATGGTCGCATTCGCGGCCGATGTCTTGAAGGTCGAGGTGCCGCCCACGGTGAGAACGTCGTTCTGGGTCAGGCTCCCGCTCGCATCCGTAACGGTAAGCGATCCGCCGACAGTCGAGGCACCGAGCGTCGTCGCCGTAGCATTGGTAAGGCTGGCGGCGCCGCTCGCCCCCGACGTGGTCAGCGATACGGCACCGGTAAGCAGGTTCGCCGCTCCGAGCGTTATGGTGGCGTTCGAGGCCGATGTAGTGAAGCTCGACGTCCCGGCGACGGTCAGGAACCCGCTCTGCGAAAGATTGCCGCTGGAATCCGTTATCGCGAGGTTGCCGCCCATGGTCGAGGCACCGAGCACCGTCGTCGCGGCGTTGGTGAGGCTGGCGTTGCCACCGGACCCCGTCGTGGCGAGCGAGACCGCGCCAGTGAGCTTATTGGCCGAGCCAAGCGCGATCGTCGCGTCCGTAGCGGAGGTCGTGAAGCTCGACGTGCCGGTGACGGTGAGCACGCCGCTCTGCCCGAGGTTGCCAGCCTCGTCCGTCACCGTGAGACTGCCGCCGACGGTCGAGGCACCGAGCGTCGTCGCCATGTCGTTGGCGAGGCTCGCGTTGCCGCTTGATCCTGAGGCGGTGAGTGACACCGCGCCAGTAAGCTGATTGGCGGCGCCCAGCGTGATGGTGGCGTTCGCGGCCGACGTCTTGAAGCTCGACGTGCCACCGACGGTGAGAACATCGCTCTGTGTGAGGTTCCCGGTCGAATCCGTGAACGCGAAGTTGCCGCCGATGCTAGAAGCGCCGAGCGTCGTCGCCATGGCGTTGGTGAGGCTCGCGCTGCCGCTCGACCCGCTCGTGGTAAGCGAGACGGCGCCGGTGAGTTTGTTCGCCGAGCCGAGCGTGATGGTGGCGTTCGCGGCCGACGTCGTGAAGCTGGACGTGCCGGCGACGGTGAGCACGCCGGTTTGCCCGAGGTTCCCCACCTCGTCCGTGACCGCGAGGCCGCCGCCCACGTTCGAGGCAGCAAGCGTCGTCGTCATCTCGTTGACGAGGCTCGCGGCGCCGCTTGACCCGCTTGTCGTGAGCGCTACGGCACCGGTGAGCAGGTTGGCTGCGCCCAGTGTGATGGTGGCGTTCGATGTCGATGTGGTGAAGCTCGATGTGCCGCCGACGGTGAGAGCATCGCTCTCTGTCAGGCTCCCGATCGTATCCGTGACGATGAGGTTGCCGCCGACCGTCGAGGCGCCGAGCGTCGTCGCCGCAGCATTGGTGAGGCTGGCGGCGCCGCTCCCGCTGGTCGTGATCGACACGGCACCCATGAGATCGTTAGAGGCGTTGGTGAGAGTGATCGCCTTGTTGCTGGCCGTATCCGTGAAGGACGAGGTCCCCGTCACGACGAGCGGCGCAGTTTGGGTAATGGTACCGGACGAGGCCGCAAGGCTCAGCATGCCGCCGCTCGTAACGGTGGCGCCGATCGAGATCGCCGTACCGCTCACAGAGATATTCCCGGCAACGGTCGTAAGCGCCGCGCCGACCGTGACGGTACCGCCCGACGAAGTGAGCGCGATGCCACCGGTGCTTCCGGCGCCGGTGACGATAATCGTGTCGCTGGTACCGCCGAACGTGATGTTGTTCGCGGCCGACAGCGTCAGCGTGGTGTTGCCGCTCCAGGTGATGGCGCCGTTGGTTGCGGTCGTGCCAACCGCGATATTGCCGGCGGCGGAGCCGCTCGGATCGGAGGTGGTGACGAGCACGTTACTCGAGCCGAGCGCCGCTTCGAGCACCGAAACCTGAATGTTCGCGGGGGTGGCACTGCCGGTACTGGCGCAGGTGCCCGCGCTGCACCCAGTGCTGGCGCTGTCGGCGGCGGTCGAGATCGTCAAATTGACGTTGGGATCGAGCAGCAACGTTCCGGTCGCGCCCGCCGGCGCCGTAGTATCGACCGTACCAGTGAAGGCGAGCGCCTCTTCGCCCGAGACCTCGACGAATCCGCCATTACCGCCGCGCGCACCGCCCTTGGCGCTGATCGTGCCTGCGTCGCTCGTCGCGCCGTTCGACCACAGCACGACCGCGCCGCCATTGCCACTGCCGCCGAAGGCGCCGCCATCGGCAGTGACGCGCGCGCCCGCGGCAACCGTGACCTGCTGCGCGTCGGCCACCGGAAAACGCGAGAGATCGAGCGCGGGATCCTGGCCGCCATGGCGGTCGCCGCCGATGAGGATCGTGCCGCCCGCCCCGCCGCCGTTGGCGGCCACGAGTGCGCTACTACCAAGGCTGACGCTGCCGGCCGTCGCTGTGATCTGGCCGCCCACGCCGCCGGCGCTCGTGGCGCTCGCATCGAGCGTTCCGGTGATCGCGAGATTGCCGCCGCCGCCGCCGGTGGCATCGATCGCGCCGCCCGCGCCGTCTGCGTTTTTCGCGGAAACCGTGCCGGAAACTGTGACGTCGTTTCCAGCGGTAAGCCAGACATGGCCGTTGATGGTTGCGGTACCCGTGGCGCTGACGAGACCGCCGGTGTTGCCAGCGAGCGCGTAGACGTTGCCGCCGGCGGCGTCGAGTTCGGCCTGGGCCGCGGCGATCGTCCCGGTGTTCGTGACATTGCTCGCGCCGGCCGAGATGTAGATCCGCCGGTCGCCGGTCGCCGGCTGCAACAGCACGTCGTTGCCGGCAGCGAGCCCGGCCGTGCCGTTGGCGGCGCTGAGCTTGCCGTCATTCTCGACCGACTGCCCGATCAGCACGACATCGCCATAGCGCGAGGTGATGCGGCCCTGGTTCAGTACCGTGCCGGAGGAACTGCCCTGGAACTCGAGCGCGCCGCCTTGCAGGAAGGCGGCATCGGAAAGGTCGCGCGTCGAGGCGACGAAGCTCCCGTTCGTGAGCACCTGGCCGGTCGGCGTGACGACGACGCCCCACGGATTGATGAGATAGACCGAGCCCGTCGCGAAGAGTGTGCCCGCCAGCACCGAGGACGTGCCGCCGGTCACACGGTTGAGCGTGGCGCCGCCGCCATTGAGGAACCGCACGCTCTCGCCGGCGCCGATCGAGAAGCTTTGCCAGTTGATGATGCCACGCGTGCTCGACTGCGAGATGACGAGCCCGTTGCCGGTCGCCTTGATCGCGCCAGCGCCGGCCGCGAATTGCCCCCCGGTCGGCACGGCGCCACCGGCGAAACTCGAGCCGCTCCACAAAAAGAAAACCACGCCGCCGAGCAGCGCCCGGGCGGTGTTGGTTGCGAGCGCCCCTGGGCGCTCCTCACGGCGGAGCGGCTGGCCTGATCCCAAAGTGCAATCCGGTGGACTTAAAAAGCGCTAAATGCGCGTCAATTTGTACGCTCATAATGGCGATTCCGGATCGCGCGACAAGTAAATTCAGCTATGCGCACAAAACAAGGCAAGGGATAGTGGCGGGCCGCCAAATCGACGCCAAATCGAGCGCAAAGAGTTAATCCCCAGATCGGAATCAAGGTTAAACTAGAGGCATGTATCCGGGGTGGGGGTGGGCCTCCTGCCCTAGGCCGGCGCCGCGGCGGAGCAGCCTTGCCGGGCGCGTAGGCTTGGGCGTAGCGTTGGGCGATTGGCAGGAGACCCGCCATGGAAGCCCTCAGAAACCAGTGGTACTGCGCCGCCTTCGGGCACGAGCTCAAGCAAAAGCCGCTGGGGCGCACGTTCCTTAACGAGCCGGTGGTGATCTATCGTACTGCCGACGGCACCCCGGTCGCTTTCGAGGATCGGTGCTGCCACCGCCGCGCGCCGCTGTCGCACGGCCGGATCGAAGGCGACAATCTGCGCTGCCTCTATCACGGGCTCCTCTACAGCCCGGCCGGCACCGCGATCTGGGCGCCGGGGCAGGAGCGCCTCCCGCAAGGGGCGCGCGTGCGCTCTTATCCGGTGGTCGAGAGCCACGGCTGGATCTGGATCTGGCTCGGCGATCCGGCGCTCGCCGATCCCAAGACGGCGCCGCAATACGACAAGTACGACGATCCGAACTGGGCATCCTACGACGAGCTCATCTCGATGAAGGCGAACTACTTCCTCGTCGTCGAGAATCTGCTCGATCTGTCGCACCTGCCGTTCGTGCATGCGGCCACGATCGGCAGCCCCGAGGACACCAACCCCAACCTCAACTGGGAGCGCGGGCCAACGTGGATCAAGGGCGTGCGCGTCGCGCGCGGGCTCTCGCCGTCGCAGCGCAATCTCATTGAGGGATTCAACTTCCCCTTCGACCGCACGCAGATCATGCTGTTCGAGCCGCCCTCGCAGGTGACGATCGACATTCTCAGCAACGAGTTCGGCAAGGCGTACGGCGATCCGACGAGCCGCCTCAACCGGCGTATCATGATCTACGACACGATCACGCCCGAGACCGACACGAGCTGCCATTATTTCTGGGCGATCTCGCGCGATTATCTCATCGATGATCCGAAGCAGACCGAACTCGGCCTGCGCGCGACAAGCGCCGCCTTCCACGAGGACCAGGGCATCCTCGAGGCGCAGCAGCGGATCATCTCCACCAACCCCAACGCCGCGGAGATCGATCTCGTCGGCGATGCGGGCGGGCTCCAGGCGCGCCGTATCATGGAGCGGCTCCTGGCCGAGGAGCGCGGCGCGCGCCAGGCGGCGCAGTAGCCGGGGCGGCACGGGCCGCTGATTTTTCCGCCGGCATGACCTATGCTCGGCGGCAAGCACGAGTCATTCCGAAGGAAGCCCCGATCATGGCGAACGGCAGACCGATCATCAGCCACGTGGTCATCAGCTGCTTCGATTTCGAGAAGATGGTGGATTACTACACCAATACGCTGGGCTTTTTCCTCTCCGACATCGGCTCGATCGGCGAAACGAAGCTCTGCTTCCTGACCTTCGATCCCGAGGTCGAGCACCATCAGCTCGCGCTCACGGGCGGGCGCAAGGGCGCGAAGGGCGAAAGCTCGCTCAACCACGTCTGCTTCCGCCTCGGCACCTACAAGGAGCTGCAGGGTCGCCATCGGATGCTGCAACAGGTCGGCGCCGACATCAGGACCGTAACGCACGGCTCCTGGCTCTCGCTTTATCACTTCGATCCCGAGGGCAACCAGATCGAGTTTCGCTACGACCTGCCGTGGTATGTGGGGCAGCCCTTTGCGAAGCCCGTGGACCTGACGCTCGATGAAGACGAGATCAAGCGCTTGACGCTCGAGCAGCATAAAGACAATCCGCGCCTCGAGCCGATTGCGGAATGGCGCGCCAAGGCCGCGGCGAAACTGCCGGTCGCCTAGGGATACGTCCATGCGACTCTGGACCAAACGGCTCGCGCGCGCGGCGCTCGCACTCGCGCTCTGTCCGGCGCCGGCCGCGGCGTGGGCACAAGAGCAAAAGCAGATCATCATCGCGCTGCCCGCGCCGACGCTTACCTTCAGCGCGCCCTTCCTTGCCGAAGACGCGGGCCTCTACAAGAAGGAGGGGCTCAACGTCTCGCACCGGATGCTTGTCGGCGTCGAGGCGATGAACGCGGTGATCTCGGGCAGCGCCGAATTCACGATCGGCACGGCCCCCGTGTTCCTGCGCGCGGCCGCGCACGACCAGCGCATGCTCGCCATCGCCAATCTCATCGACAAGCCGCTCGTCGAGATGGTGCTTCGGAAGGATGTCTATGACGGGCTCCATCTCGCCCCGTCGGCCTCGCTCGTCGAGCGCGCCAAGCTCCTGAAGGGCAAGACCATCGCGATCCAGGGCGTGGGCTCGATCATTCACGCCTGGGAGCGCGTCGTCGCTGTTCGGGGCGGGCTCGATCCCGAAGTCGACGTGCGCATCGCGCCGATGGATCCTCCCGCGATGCTGGCAGCGCTGACGACAAAGTCGGTCGATGGCTTCACTACGTCGCTCCCCTTCACGACCGACGCGGTGCTCAGAGGAAGCGCCGTCATGTTCGCGAGCGCCGCCGAGGGTGCCATCCCCGACTATGTTCCGTTCCCCTATGGGCTGGTCGTGACGCAACCAAAGACCTGTGCGACCGATCGCGACAAGTGCGTACACGTGGTGCGCGCACTTTCCGAGGCGACGCGCATGATCCGCGACGAACCGGACAAGGCGCTCGAAATTCTCAAGAACCGTTTCAAGCAGATGGATCCTGCCGTGCTCGCCGCGGCATGGAAGGTCGTCGCTGCCTCACACGCCAAGGACCTGCGCGTGACGGACGCGCTTCTCGCGACGGGCGAAAAGGTCAATATCGAGGCGAAGCTGCTCGACCCGAAGGAAAAGCTCGCCTCCTACGACGGGCTCTACACCAACCAATATCTGCCCTGAGCCTACCGCCTCAAGCAAAGCCTGCGACGGCGAGCGCGGCGCGGTGATCCGCGAGGATGCGCGGCAACTCGCTCGGCGGAGTGCGGCCGAAGCCGCAATAGGCCGCGAGCCCGAATTCCGGAATGAAGCGCCGCGCGACGGCAAGCCGCGCCGGAAGCGTCGGCATGGTGTGGATCGCGCCGAGATAAATGCGCGCGCCTTTCGCATCAAGGTGCGCGAGCGGCGCGTAGAACGCATCGTCGACCGTGTCGAGCGTCGGAATGTGCACCCAGTCGACCCGGCGCCCGACGCCCGCGACGGCAGCGTTCGCCAGCCCCACCGTCTCCTGCAGTGTCCGCGGCGCGAAGGCAGGCCAGCCGCCGAACGTGCCGAAGCAGAAGTGGAAACCGAGCTGGACGTCGGCTGGGATAGCGCGCGACAGCCGCGCCATCGGCGCCACGTGCGTCGCGATATCGCCTTCGCCGGGAATATCGGCGGCGGCGCCGGAAACGGCCTGCACTTCCCAGGCGCAGTCCCATTGAATGGCGAGATCGCGACGAGGAATGCGCTGGAAGATGACCGCGAGCTCGGCCGCGAGCGATTCCTCGAAGCCCGGCCGCACCCGCTCGAGGTCGCGCGCATCCGGGAAATAAAGCGGCCGCACGACGCTATTGACCATCGGGATCGAAATCTGGAAGCGGAGATTCGCCGGCAGGATGCCCTTCTCGCGCAGCGTGCGGAACACGAAGTATGACGCGACCGCATCGCGCGCATAGCCGAGCCGTATCCCCGGGTTGCCGAAGCGGACACGCTCGACCCCTGTCCGGACGCGAAACTGCCAAGCATCGGCGCGCGTACGCGGCAGCAGCTGCTCGACGCCGTCGACAGGCTGCGGCCGCTTCAGAGTCTCGATGTCCATGTGACCGTTGAAGAGCAGATAGCAGAGGCGGTTCACCCACGATCGCCGCTCGCCAACTTCGCCATCTGGCAGCGCCGGCAAATAGGAGCCGAGCGCGCCGCCGAACTCCACCATCACGTCCTCGACCGTGTCGAAGGGAACGCTGCCGACGAGGAGAAGCTTGTCGCCCATCGCTCCTCCTAGCGCCTCAGGGCGACAGCTCCTCGAGCGTGCGGCGCTTTGTCTCCTCGCCGAGCGTCGCCATCACGGTCGCGCCGAAGAGCGCCACACCCGCGAACAGTACGAACACGATCGAGATGTTGCCGTACTCGGCCAGGAGGAAGCCCACGACCGACGGCGCGATGAAACTGCCGAGGCGGTTGAAGCTGCTGCCCATCGCGGTGGCCCAGGCGCGCATGCGAGTGGGATAAAGCTCGGGCGTGTAGACATAAACGCCCAAGCCGTTGATGTTGCCGACCGTCATGATGGTGCCGCAAAGGAGAAGCGGCTCCCAGCCGCGGATGGCGAAGGGCCCGGTCAGCGTGGCGCCGAGGAGCGCGCCGCCGCACACGACGAGGAACGAGCCGGCAAACCACGGGACGCGCCCCAAGCGGTCAACCGTCAAAGCAAGCGTATAGGAACCGCAGAGTTGCAAGCCGCTCGTGAAAATCGTCAGCATGAGCGCGTAGCGCGCCGGCAGCCCGCCGATCTTCATGTAGAGCGTCGCGGCCCACGACTGGAACCCGTTCGAGACGAAATAGGAACAGAACCAATGCGTCCACACGACGAAGGTGCGGCGCGCGTAGATGCCCTTGAAGAGCTCGGTGAAGCTCGTCTTGGCGGCCGCCACCCGGAGCGGGCGCGTCGGCAATAGCGCGCGACCTTTGGCGCTCGCCTGCGCCTCCATCTCGCTCACGATTGCATCGGCCTCCTCGAGCCGGCCCTTCGAGGCGAGCCAGCGCGCCGATTCCGGCAGCTTGAAGACGGCGATGAGCGCGAAAATCAGCGGAATGCCGCCGATGCTGAACAGAAGGCGCCAGCCGAGCTCCGGCCCCACCAGCGCGAGACAGAGGAGCCCGACCACGGGCCCGAGCACGATACCCCAGGTAAAGAGACTCTCATAGACGAGCAGGAACAGCCCGCGCGCGCTGCCGCGCACAAATTCGCTGAAGAGCGCGATCGCGATCGGAACCTCGGCGCCGAGCCCGATGCCCTGGATGACGCGCGCGACGATGATCTGGTCGACGCTCTGCGCCATTGCTGCGCCCAATGAGCAGGCGCCGAAGATGGTGAGCGCGATGATGAAGGTCCATTTGCGGCCGATGCGCTCGCCAACATAGCCGAAGGCGATGGCGCCGACGAACTGGCCGGCGAAGGCGGCGCTGATCAAGGCACCGCTGCTCTTGTAGTCGAGCTTGAAGGACACGGCGATCATGGTGAGCGCCGCGCCCATGCTGAGCGAATCGAAGGCATCGAAAAGCGTGCCGGCGCCGAGGATGCTGGCGACGCGGAGATGGAACGGCACGAACGGGATGCGGTCGATGCGTGTCGCGATGTCGTCGGCCGTGACGTTTCCGGTCACGCGTGCTTCCTTCGCCGCCATTTGCTTTCCCCCAATTCTTGTCGTGAAGCTATCACGCGCGCGCGGCGCTTCCTACACCGGCGCGGCGGGAAGCGGCGGCAGGCCACGGATCATGTCGGCCGCCTTTTCGGCGATCATGATCACGGGCGCATTGAGATTGCCGCCAACCGGCTCCGGCATGACCGAGGCATCGATGACGCGTAGCCGATCGACTCCGCGTACGCGGAACTCGGGATCGACCACGGCGGCGGCGTCGGTGCCGATGCGGCATGTGCCGGCGGGATGGTAGATCGTCGTCATGTTGGCGCGGATATGGGCGTCGAGCTCGGCATCCGTCTTTGCCTCGGGCGCCGGCAGGACGCGCTTGCCCCAAAGCCCGGCGAAGGCGCGCGTGCCTTCGACCGCATTAATCGCGAACTTCAATCCCGCGCGCATCGCCCGGCGGTCGTATTCGGTCGACAGGAAATTGTTGAAGACGCGCGCCTTGGCGAAGGGATCGGCCGAGGCGAGCGTGAGTTGGCCGCGGCTCTCTTGCCGCAGCAGGCAATAGGTGAGGCCGAACACGTCGGGCGCGGGCGGATGGATCAGCGGGAACCATTCGTGCGCGCGGAAGCCGCCGCCACCGCAGAAATACTGAAGATCGGGCGCGTCGAGGCCGGGCATGCTGTCGACGAAGGCGGTGCCGATGCCAGGCAGCTCGGTCGCGAAGCCGGTGCCGAGGAAATGCGCCTGCAGCATGCTGGGCACAAGCCGGTCGAGCCTCAGGCCACGATGGAAATTGCCTTGGCTCGCCCTGAGCCATTGCGTTGCGAGCATCGGGTGGTCCCACAAATTCTTGCCGACGCCGGCGAGATCGACGCGCGGCTCGATGCCGAGCGCGCGCAATTCGTCGGCCGGGCCGATCCCCGAGAGCATCAGAAGCTGCGGCGAGTTGTAAGCGCCGGCCGAGAGGATCACCTCGCCCTCGGCGCGCGCCTCACGCCGCGCGCCGTTCGCGACATACTCGACGCCGACGGCGCGGCCTCCCTCGATCAGAATCCGCGTCACGTGCGCGCCGGTCTCGACGGTGACATTGCCGCGCGCCACCGCGGGGCGGAGATACGCGACCGCCGTGCTGCACCGCTTGCCGTTGCCGATCGTGTGCTGAAGCCGGCCGAAGCCTTTTTGGTCGGCGGCGTTGTAGTCGTCGTTGGCGGCCGAACCGAGCTCGGGCGCCGCGCCGACAAAAGCGTCGTAAACAGGATCCTCGCTCGGGCTTCGGCGTGTCTTCAGCGGTCCGTTGGCGCCGCGATAAAGGTTGCCCCCACCCGCGAAGCTCTCCGCGCGCTTGAAATAGGGAAGCACATCGGCATAGGACCAGCCGCGGAGGCCCGATTGCGGCAGCCGGTCGTAGTCGAAGCGATGGCAGCGCACATAGGCCATGATGTTGATCGAGGACGATCCGCCCAGCACCTTGCCGCGCGGGTGATAGATGCGGCGTTGATCGATATGAGGCTCGGGCTCACCCGTGTAGTCCCAATTCCAGCGCGGATTGTTCCAGACCTTGCCCACGCCCAAGGGAATGTGGATGAGCCAGTGGTCGTCGGCGGGCCCCGCCTCGAGCACGAGGATGCGGCGCTGGGCGTCCTCGCCGAGCCGCGCGGCCAGCACGCACCCGGCCGAGCCCGCGCCAATGATGATGGTATCGTAGCCGCCGCCCGCCATGAGCCTCATATATCGGACCGACGCGGCGCGGCCCAGAGGATTGTATTCGGCCCGCGGCACCCATAGGCTCGCGGCAGCGAATACTGGAGCGGTGTGATGAAGATACGCGATGGCGACGGCCACGTCGTCGAGGACGAAAAGGCGATCCGCGACCTTCTTCCCAAGGACATGCGCGGCTTGCGCGACGTCTTTCCGCCGCTCGACCATTTCCATACCTTCGTCGGCGAGACGCCGCCGGGCTCGTTCCGGCGTGATGTCGGCCCGCGGCAGTGGATCGAGTTCCTCGACGCGCTCGGCATGGAGTCGACGGTGCTCTACCCGACGCAGGGTCTATCCTACGGGCGCATCTTCCACGCCGACTGGGCGGTCGCCGCGACGCGCGCCTACAACGACTGGGTGTGCGGAACCTATCTGCGCGCGAGCAACCGTTTCCAGGCCGTCGCGCTCATCCCGATGCAGGATCCGGCCGAAGCGGTCAAAGAGCTGCGCCGCGCCATTACGGAGCTGGGCTTCTGTGGCGCGATGCTGCCGTCGACCGGCTTGCCGAGCCTTCTGGGCGACAAGCGCTACTGGCCCGTCTATGAGGAAGCTGACCGGCTCCGCTGTGCGCTAGCGGTCCATGGCGGCTCGCATTCAGGGCTCGGCATGGACCACATGAATGTCTATCCGCCGGTGCAAGGCCTCGGCCATCCGGTTGGGCTCGCAATCGGCTTCGGCAGCATGCTCTTCAACGGCGTGCTCGACCGCTTCCCCAACGCGCGCTACGGCTTCATGGAGGGCGGCGTCGCGTGGGTGCTGATGGTGGACGAGCGCTTCGAGCGCTCGCACAAGACGCACATCCAGTTCAATCCGCGCGGCGAGCTCGCGCCTGCCTGGGACGCGAGCGTCAGCGCCTATATCCGCAAGCATGTGAGCGCGGGCCGCCTCTATTTCGGCTGCGAGGGCGACGAGCCGATGATGGCCGAAGCAATCCGGCAGCTCGGGCTCGGGGCGTTCGTCTATTCGAGCGATTTCCCGCACGAGGTCAACAACGACACCTGCCGCCACGAGATCGAGGAATTCCTCGAGAATGCCGACATTCCCGCCGCCGCGAAAGAAGCGGTGATGCACGCCAACGCCGAGCGCTTCTACGGCTTCGCCTGAGGAGCCTTGGCCGAGCCCACGACATCGAGCCTCGCCTCCCTCCCTTCGGTCGAGCGCGTGCTGACCGGCGCCGAAACGGCGCCACTCATTGAGCACTTCGGCCGTGCGGCCGTGACGGACGCGGTACGCGCGGTGCTCGACGAGCTGCGCCGCGAGCTTGCCGCTGGCGCGGTACCCGCCGTCGTGGCCGAGCTCGGCGCGCGGGTCGCGCACCGGCTCGCACGCGAATTCGAGCCGCCGCTGCGCCCGGTTTTCAACCTGACGGGCACAGTGCTGCACACGAATCTTGGCCGCGCCGTGCTGCCGCCTGAAGCAGTTGCGGCGATGGCGGAGGCAGCGGGCGCCTCGAACCTTGAATATGATCTCGAGAAAGGCGCGCGCGGCGACCGCGACGACCATGTCGAGAGGATTTTGACAAAGCTCACCGGTGCCGAGGCCGCGACCGTCGTCAACAACAACGCCGCGGCCGTGCTCCTCGTCCTGAACAGCCTCGCGCTCGGCAAGGAGGTGCCGACCTCGCGCGGCGAGCTCATCGAGATCGGCGGCTCCTTCCGCATGCCCGACATCATGGCGCGCTCGGGCTGCCGGCTGCGCGAGGTGGGGACGACGAACCGCACCCATCTTGCCGACTATGCGGCAGCGATCGGGCCGAAGACCGGCCTCGTCATGAAGGTCCACGCCAGCAACTACGCGATCGAGGGATTTACCGCCGCGCCCGACGAGGCGGAGCTCGCGCGGCTCTGCCACGGGCGCGGGCTGCCGTTCGTCATCGATCTCGGCAGCGGCGCGCTCGTCGATCTTGCGCGCTTCGGTCTGCCGCATGAGCCGACGCCGATGGAGGCGTTCGCGGCAGGCGCCGACCTCGTGACCTTCAGCGGCGACAAGCTTCTCGGCGGACCGCAGGCCGGCATCATCGTCGGGCGCGCCGATCTCGTCGCGAAGGTGAAGCGCAACCCGCTGAAGCGCGCGCTCCGCCTCGACAAGACGACGATCGCAGCGCTGGCCGCGGTGCTCATGCTCTATGCCGATCCCGAGCGGCTGCCCCTGCGGCTTCCGACGCTGCGCGCGCTGGCGCGGCCTTTGGCCGAAATCCGCGCGCTTGCCGAGCGGCTTGCCGCACCGCTCGCCGCGCGGCTCGACGGCTTCGAGGTCGCGGTCGTGCCGTGCGACAGTCAGATCGGCAGCGGCGCGCTGCCGACACAAAGGATCGCCAGCATGGGGCTCGCGCTCACGCCGCGGGGAAAGCGCGGCGCGGGCGCGGCGCTCCAACGCCTTGCCGCGGCGTTCCGCGCCCTTCCCGTTCCCGTGATCGGCCGCGTGCACGAAGGCGCCTTCGTGCTCGACCTGCGCTGCCTCGAGGACGAGACGCGTTTTGCGGAGCAGCTCGGCGCGCTGCGCCCATGATCGTCGCCACAGCCGGCCACATAGATCACGGCAAGACGCTCCTCGTGAAGACGCTGACCGGCGTCGATACCGATCGCCTGCCCGAAGAGAAAAGCCGCGGCATGACGATCGATCTCGGCTTCGCCTACTGGCCGATCGAAGGCGGCGAGCGCGTAGGCTTCGTCGACGTGCCGGGCCATGAGCGCTTCATCCGCAACATGCTCGCGGGCGTGAGCGGCATCGATTTCGTGCTGCTCGTCGTCGCGGCCGACGACGGCGTCATGCCGCAGACGCGCGAGCATGCGGCGATCCTCGACCTGCTCGGCGTCGCGCGAGCCGCCGTGGCGCTCACCAAAATCGACCGCGTGCCGGGGGAGCGCGTCGCCGATGTTGCGGCGGAGATTACCGCGCTGCTGGACGGCACGGTCTTGGCGGACGCTCAAGTCTTCCCCGTCTCGGCGATGACGGGCGAAGGGATCGAGGCGCTCCAACGCGCGCTCGCCGAAAGCGCGCGCGCCGCGCCGGCGAAGGACGCGTCCGGAAACTTTCGCCTCGCGGTCGACCGCGCCTTCACCGTCACCGGCGCTGGGCTCGTCGTGACCGGTGCGGTCTTCTCGGGCGCGGTCTCTATCGGCGACACGGTGCGCGCGCTCGGCTCGGGGCACACGGCGCGCGTGCGCTCGATCCATGCGCAGAACCGCGCGGCGGATAGAGGCCGCGCCGGCGAGCGCTGCGCCCTCAATCTCGCCGGAAGCGAATTGAAGCTCGATCTCGTCGCACGCGGCGACTGGATCGTGGCGCCGACAGCGCCCGACACGGTCGAGCGCTTCGATGCGCGCGTCCGGGTGCTGCCCGGCGAGGCGAGCGCGCTCGCGCACGGAACCCCGGTTCATGTCCATCTCGGCGCCGCCGCGACAACGGGCCGCGTCGTGACGCTCGAGGGCCACGCGATCGCGCCGGGCGCCACGGCGCTCGCGCATCTCGCGCTCGCCCAGCCGATCGGCGCGGTCCATGGCGACCGGCTCATCCTGCGCGACCAGTCGGCGCGGCGCACCATTGGCGGCGGCCGCGTCGTCGATATCTTCCCGCCGCGCCGCGGCCGCGCCAGCTCCGAGCGGCTCTCCGCTCTCCGCGTCATGGAGGCGCCGCATCGCGCCGCGCTCGCGGCACTCCTCGAAGGCGCGCCGGGCGGCCTCCCCCTCCACGCCTTCGCTCAGAGCCGCAATCTCGCGCCGGCAGAAGCGGAGGCGCTGTTCGCTTCCGTCCCCATGCGGGTCGCGGGCGCAGGCGACGAGCGCATCGGCTTCACGCCCGGCGCATGGCAGCAGTTGCGCGGGCACGCGATCGAGACACTCGCCGCCTTCCACGGCGCCCATCCGAACGCCGTAGGTCTCGCCGAAGACCGGCTCTGCCGCGGCGGCACGGCGCGCGTCGCGAAAGAGGCACAAGCGGCACTCGCGGCCGAGCTGGTCGCCGACGGCAGCATCGCTCGCGCGGGCGCGGCCCTGCGCCTCCCCTCGCACGCGCCACAGCTCGCGCCGGCCGACGCCGCGGCGTGGAAACGCGTCGCGCCCGTTCTCGACAAGAGCCCGCTGCGCCCGCCCTCGATCCACGAAGCCGCCGCAAGTCTCGGCGAGAGCGCCCAGAAGCTCGAGGCGCTGCTCGTGCGCGTGTCGCGCGCAGGGCACCTCGTACGGCTCTCGCCCGGCCGCTTCATCCGGCCCGCCGCGCTGCGCCAGCTCGCGGAGATGGCGGCGGAGGTGGCGGCCGACGCGCCCGACCATAAGATCACGGCCGCGCGTTTCCGCGACCGGTCGGGCATCGGCCGCAATGTCGCGATCGAGGTGCTCGAATATTTCGACAAAGTGAAGTTCACGCGCCGGGTCGGCGATGCGCACGAGCCCCTGCGTCCGGTCGCCGAAGCCTTCGGCGCGGGTACCACGACGGAGCGCTGAACGCCTGCACTCGTGAGGCAACGCTTCGGGGGAGCACCGGTACAGGGTTCAGGCCGCCTCATCGTTGGCCGAGCGCAGGTGTACCCAAAGGCTGTCGCCCAACTCGTGTCGCGAATCCCACGCGTCCTTCCACGCGACGAGGCGCGTCGGGGTATATGCGGCAAGTAACGCGTATTCGAGCAGGCGACGGGTGCGCCCGCGTTTCAGGCTGCGGATACGGTTGGCGATCGTTCCAGCGACCTGCGCACGTCGCAGGTAGCGGTAGGTCACGTCGGTCTTGATGAAGGAGACAAGGCCGAAAGGCTCAAAACCCGTCTCGACAACGGCGAAGCCGATGCGATCGGCAATATGCTGAAACGCGCGCACGCTCCACCGGCCGATGTGATTGGGCGGCATATCCGAAAGACCGCCATGAGCTTCGCTGAACGCGATCTGCCGCCCGTTTGGCACGGCGATGAATATCCGGCCGTCAGGTCGGAGCAAGAACTTGAGCCGCCGCATCAGTGCGTCGAGCCCGTCCATATGCTCGAGCACCTGAAAAATGAAGATCACGTCGAACTGCGCTTCGAACTGGAGAAATTCGTCGCTCCGCACATCCGTCGCGAGCACATGATACCCCTTCTCCTTCAGGACTCTCTGGCACTCCTCGTTGTATTCGACCGCAAGAATAACTTCCGGCGCAACCAGTCGAGGGCTGATCCTTCCGAGGAAATATCCAAAGCCGGCGCCGATCTCGAGTGCCTTGCCCGCGCGGATGATGGTGCGGTCGAGCGAAACGAGTGTGCGCTCGAATTCCCATTTGCGCCCCGGATACCCGACGGTCGGGTAAGCAAGATTGTAGAAGCAATCATCCCCGGCGACATAAGGCCAAGCGAAACCGAAATCGCACGCATCGCATGACATCAGGGCGCAGGTTTTCCCGTGCCACAGACCTTCGATGTGGCTGCGAAGCGATTCGTGCCTTTCGGGAAGCTCTTCGCGCAGAACAAAATGCTGCGCCGCTTCGTCGCTGGTCATTGTCGCACGCTGGGTGATGAGGTGCGAAGCGCACACGGGGCACGAGGGCGTCACGGCTGGCCTCTTATCGCGATGCACCAGCCCGTATAACGTGGCGGTTAGTTCGTGGTTCCTTGCGTTCGCTGCACGCGCCATGACGAATATTGGGCGCCGGCACTCGTGAGTGCGCCACATCGAATGACGTGCTACATGATCTTGGCTTGGCGGTGATCATCGCGGCGATCATTGCGACAGGGGCATGATCTCCCGATACGGCTGAGGGGCTTTGGAACATGCTGCACAAGCGCGTCAACGGCTATGAGATGGCGTACATCGAAGTGGGAACCGGCGCGCCGCTTGTTTTGGTGCACGGGTCTCTTTGCGACTTCCGCATCTGGTCGCCTGTGCTGGGACCGCTCTCGCGCCATTGCCGCGTCATCGCGCCGAGCCTTCGCCACTATTTTCCCGAGCATTGGGATGGCTCAGGGCGGGATTTCACGGTCGATCAGCACGTGAGGGACACGATCTCCTTCCTCGAGCAAACAGGTGGCGCCAGCGATCTGGTCGGGCATTCGCGCGGCGGGCACATCGCCTTCCGCGTCGCCGAGCAGCGGCCGGACCTCGTTCGTCGGCTCATTCTGGCCGAGCCAGGCGGCGATCTCGACGGATCCCTGGCACCCGCGCGTGATGATCGACCGTCGCCATCGAGGCTCATGGTTGCGACCGCCGTTGAAAAGATCGCCGCCGGAGACGTGGAAGGTGGCGTCGGATCGTTTGTCGACGCGGTGAATGGCCCAGGCGCTTGGCTACGATTGCCCGCTGCCGCCCAACAAGAGACGCGGGACAACGCGTACACGCTGCTTGGCCAAATCAATGAAGCCCGTCGGCCGTACGCGCGTGCCGAGGCAGAAGCGATCCGGGCACCGACGCTCTTTGTCAGCGGCGAGAAAACGACCGGCGTGTTGCCCGTCATATCGCGCGCGCTCGCCGCTCACATTGCAGGAGCGAGGTCGGCGACCATCCCGGACGTCACGCACATGATGTTCGTTCAGGATCCCGTCCGCTTCTGCGCGCTCGTGCTCGACTTCCTTCGCTCACTCTAATTCGACAGCGGCGCCGCCGAACGGCGAAGGCGCCGTCTCGCCCTATGTTCTTTTGTCCGAGCGCGCTAGGTATCGATTGATAAAACGGAGAGGAAACGGGTCCCGGTGGCCCGCCCGGACTTCAAATCCGGTGGGAGGCGTAGGACGTCTCCGGTGGGTTCGACTCCCACTCCTTTCCGCCAAGGACGCTGATCGCGCCGGGCTTCGCCGCCGGCGTGATGCGGCCGATGACGGCGCGGGTCGCGACGCGGCGCGCTTCGAGCGCGGCAAGGAGATTGTCGAGCCGCGCCGGCGCCACCGCGATCACAAGCCCGCCTGATGTCTGCGCATCGGCCATGAGGAGACGCTGGTTCTCGGAGAGGCTTTCGGCAAAGCGCGTCGCGGGTGCCGCGAACTCGAGATTGCGCCGCGTGCCGCCGGGGCACATGCCTTCCGCGAGCCAGTCCTCGACATGCGGGAAGAGCGGCACCGCGCCATAGGCGATGACCGCGCCCAAGGGCGATCCGGCGGTGGCACTCGACGCGCGCAGGATGTTGCCGAGATGGCCCAGAAGCCCGAAGCCGGTGATGTCGGTCGCGGCCGAGACGCCCACCTCGCACATCGCCTCGGATGCTTCGCGGTTGAGGCTCGTCATCGCGGCGACGGCGTCGGCGAGGCCTTGGCGCGGCAGGCGGCCGCGCTTTGCCGCCGTGGTGAGGACGCCGGTGCCGATCGGCTTCGTCAGCACGAGGAGATCGCCCGCCTTGGCGCCAGCGTTGGTCACGATCTTCGCAGGATGCACCGTGCCGGTGACGAAGAGGCCGAATTTCGGCTCTTCGTCGACGATCGAATGACCGCCCGAGATGGCGATCCCCGCCTCGGCGCAGATCTCGGCGGCGCCGACGAAGACGGGCGCGAGCTTTTCCGTGCCGAGCGTCTCGACCGGCCAGGCGACGAGGCTCAACGCGTTCAAGGGCCGCGCGCCCATCGCATAGATGTCGGAAAGCGCGTTGGCGGCCGCGATGCGGCCGTAGTCGAACGGGTCGTCGACGATCGGCGGGAACACGTCGACCGTCTCGACGAGCGCGAGTTCGTCGCTCAAGCGGATCACCGCGGCATCGTCGCTGGTGCCGTGGCCGACGAGGACGCGCGGGTCGGACGATGCCGGCAGATGCGCGAGCGCGCGGTGCAGGTCGGCTTGGCTGATCTTCGCGGCGCAGCCGGCCGAGCGTGCGAGCGAGGTGAGCGGAACGTCTGGCATGCAGGCGATGCTAGCAGGGCGCCGCGCCCCGCGCTAACCTCGGGGCATGAAGGTCGTCATCCAATATTGCGGGGCTTGAGGCTACGAGCCCAAGGCTCTCCGTGCGGGAGCGCAGTTCCGCGAGCTGGCCAAGGCTGATGTCGAGCTCGTCCGCTCGAGCGGCGGCGTGTTCGAGATCACGATCGACGGCGCGCTCAAATTCTCGAAGAAGGCGCTGGGCCGCTTCCCGACCGACGACGAGGTCAAGAAGCTCGCGCAGCCTTAGACCCGTGTCGGTCCCAGTAACCTGTCATTGCGAGCGAAGCGAAGCAATCCCCGGCAGATTGCTTCGTCGCTTTCGCTCCTCGCAATGACGCCTCCTCCTAACGACTCCTCCTAACGCCGCGCGCGGCGCATTGCCTGCCACAGCGCGTAGGGCGAGACCGGCATCGGAATCTCGGTGATGCCCAACGGCCGTAGCGCGTCGAGAAGCGCCGCGGTCACCACGGCGAGCGTGGGCGTGGTGCCGCCCTCGCCGCCCGCCTTGATGCCCAAGGGATTGGTCGGCGACAGCACCTCGACGATCTCGGTCGCGAACGACGGCAGCGCGTCAGCGCGCGGCAGCGCGTAGTCCATGAGCGAGCCGGCGAGCGGCTGGCCCGACTCCTGATCGAGCGCGCAACTTTCCATGAGCGCCTGGCCCAAGCCTTGCGCGATGGCGCCGTGCGTCTGGCCGTCGACGATGAGGGGGTTGATGCAGCGTCCGACATCGTCGGCGGCGGCATAGCGCGTCAAGGTGAGCGCGCCGGTGTCGGGATCGATCTCGATCTCGCAGGCGGCGGCGCCGTTCGGAAAGACGGGATCGTGCATCTCGTTGTCGGCGGCGACCGCAAGCCCGTCGGCGAGATCGGCCGGCAGCGACAGATGCCGCGCGGCCTCGGCGAGCTCCAAAAAATCGAAGCTGCGATTGCTCGCGGGCGCGCCGAAGCGGCCATCGGCGAAGGCGACGGCGTCGGCCTCGACGCCCAACGCGATCGCGGCGATGCGGCGGCCCTTGGCAATGAGCGCATCGGCCGCGCGCGCGAACACGGTCGCGGCATGGCGCATCGAGCGGCCGGAATGCGAGCCGCCGCCCGCCGAGACGATTCGCGTATCGCCCATGACGATGCGCACGCATTCGACCGGCACGGCGAGCATGTCGGAGATGACTTGCGCAAAGCTCGTCTCGTGGCCCTGCCCCGCGGGCTGCGTGCCGATCACGACCTCGACGCGCGCGCCCGGCAGCACGCGGATCTCGGCGCGCTCCCGGGGCGAGCCGATCGAGGATTCGACATAGTTGACTACGGCGTGGCCCAAGAGCCGCCCGCGCGCCTCGGCCGCGCGGCGCCGCACGGCGAAATCGTCCCAGCCGATCATGCGCCGCACGCGGTCCATGTTGGCTTCGTAGGTGCCGCTGTCGTAGCGCGCGCCGACGGCGTTGGTGTAGGGCATGGCGTCGGCGCGCACGAGATTGCGCCGGCGCAGCCCGAGCGGGTCGAGCCCGAGCGCGGCCGCCGCGCGGTCGGCCAATGTTTCGATGACGTAGGTCACTTCGGGCCGGCCCGAGCTGCGATAGGCCTGGGTCGGCATGGTGTTGGTGAAGGCTGCGCGCGCCGCGAGCCGCGCCGTGGGAATGGCATAAGAGCCGGTGATGAGCGCGGCGCCTTTGCCGAGCGGCGAGAGCGACACGCAACGCGCGCCGACGTTGCTCGTGTTCTCGCTCGTCAACGCGAGGAAGCGCCCGTCCGGGTCAAGCGCGAGCGATGCCTTCACATGAAGGTCGCGTCCCTGGTAGTCGGTCAGCATCGCCTCGCCGCGCGTGGCGCGATACTTGACCGGGCGCTTCAGACGCCGCGCCGCCCACAGCGCCAGCGCATACTCGACATAAGGCCGGTTCTTCGATCCGAAATTGCCGCCGACATCGGCCGAGACCACGCGCAGAGCATCAGCGCCGAGGCCGAGCACCATCTCGAGCTCGCGCTTCTGGCGCACGGCGCCGCCTGTCGGCGCATAAAGAGTGAGCGCGCCCGAGGCGGCATCGATATCGGCAAGGCATGCGCGCGGCTCGAGTGCCACCGCGGTGACGCGGCCGATCTGCTCCTCGAGCGAAACAATTTGGTGGGCCGTTACAAAGGCGCGCTCTGTCCCCGCCTCGTCGCCGAAGAAAGTCTCGATGAGGAGATTGTTCGGCACCTCGTCCCATACCGCGGGCGCGCCGGGCCGGAGCGCCGCCGCCACGTCGAGCACAAAGGGAAGCGCTTCCCACGCGATTTGCACCTCCTCGGCGGCGTCGAGCGCCTGGGCTTCGGTCTCGGCGACGACCATCGCCACCGCCTCGCCGACATGGCGCGCGCGATCGAGCGGCAGCAGCGCGTGCGGGCCGATGAAGGGCGCGCCACCGCCGGGCGCGGTGAGCTTCAGATCGAATTTCGTCGACGGCACCGGCTCGTGCGGGATGGGGCCGAGCCGATCGGCCGCGCACTCGGCCCCGGTCAGCACCGCGAGCACGCCAGGCATGGCGCGGGCGCGCGCCGTCTCGATCGCCGCGATCTTCGCGTGCGGATGGGGAGAGCGCACCATCACCGCGTGCGTCACGCCGGGTGCCGTGAAATCGTCGCTGAAGCGGCCCGCGCCGGCGAGAAGGCGCAAATCCTCCTTGCGGCGAAGCGGCTGTCCAACGGCTCTCCACTCTTGTCCTTCGGGCATCGCCGCCCTTATAGCTTCCGGCGACAAGGAGAGCACGCATCGACGCGGAATTCTGGGGCATCGTCGCGTTGTCGTTTTCGGTGAGTCTCAGCGCGACGGTCGCCGCCACAGTCGTGGGACTGCCGCTGGGCGCAGCGCTGGCGATCGCGCGCTTTCCCGGCCGCCGCCTCATCATCTGGATCGCGAACGCGTTCCTGGGATTGCCGCCCGTGGTGGTGGGGCTTGTGCTCTATCTCGCGCTGTCGCGCTCGGGGCCGCTCGGGTTCCTCGGGCTCCTCTTCACGCCAGCGGCGATGGTGCTGGCGCAGGCGGTGCTGGCATTGCCGATCGTCACCGCGTTCGCGCACCGCGCGGTGGCCGAGGCGTGGGGTGTCTATGGCGAGGCGCTGATGGATCTGGGCGCGACGCGGGCGGGGGCGGTGCCCTCGCTCCTCGCAATCGCACGGCTCCACGTGCTGACGGCAGTGCTCGCGGGCTTCGGCCGCACCGTCTCGGAAGTGGGCGCCATCATCATCGTCGGCGGCAACATCGCCGGCTACACGCGCACCATGACGACGGCGATCGTGCTCGAGACGAGCCGCGGCAATCTCGCGCTTGCCTTGGGCTCGGGCCTCGTCTTGATCGGGCTCAGCATGCTGATAAGCTCGGCCGCGATCACGCTCGCCGACCGGACCACAACATGAGGACGAGATGCGCCCGATCCTTTTGCTTTTGCTCTGCGCGATGACGGCAAGCACCGCCAGCGCCGCTGAAAAATCCTTCGTGCTCGCGACCACGACCTCGCTCGAGGATTCGGGGCTCCTCGACGATCTCCTGCCGCGCTTCACGAAGGAAAGCGGCATCAAAGTGCGCGTCGTCGCGCAAGGAACGGGACAGGCGCTCGACACCGCGCGGCGCGGCGATGCCGATCTCGTGCTCGTGCATGATCCCGACGCCGAGGCGAAGTTCATGTCCGAAGGCTTCGGCGTCACGCGGCGGCAGATCGCATGGAACGACTTCATCGTCGTCGGCCCGAAGAGCGATCCCGCGCATGTCGCGGGCACGCACGACGCCGTCGCGGCTCTGGAGCAGATCGCGAAATCGCAAGCGCCGTTCGTCTCGCGCGGCGACCGGAGCGGCACCAACGCGCTCGAGCTCAGGCTCTGGGCCGTCGCCAAGATCACGCCGCCCAAGGTCGCCGGCGGCTGGTATCGCGACATCGGCGGCGGCATGGGCCAGGCCTTGAACGACGCCGCGGCGATGGAGGCCTACACGATCTCAGATCGCGGCACATGGCTCTCGTTCGCCAACAAGCGCGACCTCGTCATCGCGGTCGAGGGCGACAGCCACCTCATCAACCGCTACGACGTGATCGAGCTCGACGCGAAGCGCCATCCAGAGACGCATGACATGGCGAAGCAGCTCGCCGATTGGCTCGTCGCGCCCGCGGGTCAGGATCTGATCGGCGCCTACCGCAAGGGCGGCCAGCAGCTCTTCCACCCGTCCGCGGCGAACCCGAAGTAGACACGTCCTTCGACTTCGGCCCTTCGGGCCTACGCTCAGGATGAGGATTTTCCTTTGAGCCTCACCAAAAGCTCCTCATCCTGAGCGGAGCGAGTGTCAGCGAGCGCAGTCGAAGGACGCACCGCCCCTATTTCCCGAGCTTGTCGCCGGCGTAGCTGGTGAGGTCGATATATTCGAGGCAGGTGCCGTCGGGATCGCGGAAGTAGGCGCGCGGGCCGTTGACGATGCCGCCCTGGCGGTCCTCCTCGAAGAACACATCGACGCCCTTCGCGCGGAGATGGTCGAGCGCCGCGCGATAGCCGCCATCGGCCACCATGAACGAGTGGTGAACGCCGCCGTGATCGTCGATGACGCTGTTGATGGGCGGATCGTGCTTGACGAGGATGATGCAGTCGCCGCCCGCGTCGAGGAAGGCCATGCGCTTGTCCGGCGTCGTCATCAGGTGCGCGCAGCCGACGATGTCGCAATAGAACTTGGTGCTCTTGGCGAGATCGCTCACCGGGATGCTGAAATGCGCCATGCCTTTCAACGCGACCATCGGAGCCTCACTTCACTTCTTTCCAGTCGGGATCCGGATCATAGCGCGTGATGCGGGCGGCGATACGGGACGTGTCGCGGCCGAGATTGCGCTCGTGCACGATGCCGTCCTGGTTGACGGTGAAGCTCATGACGCCGCTGTCGCCCCACTTCGCGGGATAAGCGACGATGGCGAAGCCGCCGATCATGCGGCCCTTGACGAGATATGTGCGCGCGCCATCGGCGGCGTGCGGGCCTTGGCCCGCGAGCAGCTTGAAGTAGTAGCCGTGATAGGGCGTGTGATGGCCGTGATAGCCCTGCGCGCGCGCCGAGGCGACAAGCGGCCCCAGCGGGCTTTCGGGGCCGCCTGCCGTCGCAGGCCAATAGAGCCCGTTCTTCTTGCCGGGATCGCTGACGAACTTGCCGGCGTACTGCGCGAACTCGGCGGCATAGTCGCGCTCCGCATCGACGATGGCGCGGCACACATCGATCGCGGTGAGCTCGTTGCGCCCGATGCGGCGGTCGAGGATCTCGCGCGCGCCGGCCTTCACGTCGAAGCTCCAGCCGTCGCCGGCGTGGACGAGCGGGATCGGGAACGGGTAGTCATCCGTGCCGATAACGAGCGTCGCCGTGTCGCCCGAGGTCTCGACCGAGTGCTTGGCGTCGAAGGCCGCGGTGAAATTGGCGCGGCCGGTCTTGTCGGCGACGGCATCGCCCGAGTCCGCAAGCTTGCGGCTGCCGCGGCCGAGCACGGCCTCGATCGCGGCGACATCGTCCTTCGCGACCGCGGCGGCCAAGGCCGTCACGGCCGCATCGGGCGATGGGTAGGCGGCGGCGACTGCCGCGGTGCACGCGAGCACGAGCGCGAGCACCGGCGACAGCGCGATAGAGCAATGTGCGGCGCGGGTCATTGCGGCTTGTGCTCCTGCGGGTTGCCGGGCGGTGCCGGATGGGCCGGGGGCGCTGGATGCGCAGCGGGCGGCGGCGGCGCCGGATGCGCGGCGGGCGCGGGCGCGGGATGTGCGGCGGGCGGCGGTGGCGCGGGATGAGCCTGCGCGATCGGCGCCGGCGGCGCCTGCCGGCTGGCGGCACCGCGCGCAGCCTCGGTGCGCACATCGGGGCCGCGCGAGACATTCTGGAACGCGGTCGGGCGTTGCGGCGCGGCCGGCGCGGCGGCGGGCCCGCGCACGGCCTGCGGCTGCGGCGCGCGCTGCGCCTGCGGCTGAGGCTGTGGCGCGGGCTGCGGCGGACGCTGAACTTGAGGCTGAGCCTGCGGCTGCGGACGCGGTGGCTCGGCGGCCGGACGCTGCGCCTGCTGCGGCACCGCTCGTTGCGGCTCGGGCGGGCGCTGCGCTTGCTGCGGCGCCGGTTGCGGCGGCGCACCCGGCGGACGTTGCACCTCCGGACGCGCTTGCTGTTGTGGCGCAGCCGCCGGACGCTGCGCCTCAGGCTGTGGCGGACGCGCCGCCTGCTGCGGCGCTTGCCGCTCAGGTTGTGGGCGCTGCGTCTGCTGCGGCGCGGGCCGCTGTTGCTGCGCGCCGCCTTCGGGATAGAAGCGATATTGCTGGCGCGTCTCGGGCGCCGCTTGCGTTGCCGGATGCTGATAGGCGGTGCGGCTCTTCTCGTCGCGATAGGGCACGCCGCGGCGATGCGCGGGATCGTGCTGCCACGTCGCCGAGGCCGCGGCGGCCGGCGCGCGATTGGGCTCCATCCGGGCAAAGCGTTGCTGATCGACATGGACGTCGTGATTGCGCCAGTCCCAATCGCCCCACTGCCACAGCGCGTCGACGACGCCGATGCCGACGCTGAAGCCCAAGGCGCCGGCGCGGAAACGCGCCGAGAGACCCGGCGGCGCGCCGAAATAGAACGGGCGGTAGGTCGGATAAGGCCAGACGCCATAGACACTGTTGGGATCGTAGACCGGGACATAGACGACCTGAGGGCTTACCGGCGTGATCTCGATATAGGGGCCGTCGGTCGTGACGGCCTCGTAGGCGCTCGGGACGAGCGTGCCGGCGGCCAAGGCCTCGTGGCGCAGACGCTGGATCGAATCCATCACGTCGGCCTGCTGCGCGAGGAAGGCGTTGCCGATCGCTTGGGTCCAGTCGAGCTGCTGCGCCATCATGGCGAGCACTTGGGGGAAGGCGGTGAGCGATTCGACGCTCGGGTCCCACCCCTGCGCCTCGACATCGGCGGGAAGCTGGCCGGGCGCGACGCCGGGATTGGCCGCCTGCCATTGCGCCGCGCTCTCGATCTCGAGCGGATACGTGGCGCCGGTCAGAACCTCGGTCAGCAGCGGATCAGGATAAAGCGCGATCGGCGCCAGCATCTGGTCGAGCTGCGGCGGCGTGTAGAGCGCGGGCGGCGGAGCCTCGGCGGGCGGCGGCGCGGAGCCCGGCGGCGGCGGATAGGGATAGGGCGCAACACCTTGAGGCGGCGGCGCATACTGCGCCAGCGCCGGCACCGCCGCCACGGCGAGCGCAAGGATCAGAGACGCGACACGCATCAGCCACATGGACCCAACTCCTTGCCCGCCCCCTGCAACAACGGCGCATGGCTCACGCGAAATCCCTCACATCTCGTGAAACCTTCGCGGGGGAGCCTACACCTTGCCGGCGCGGCGCGCATGTGCCATTGAGCCGGCGGGAGGAAAGGGTTGAGCCGCGATGGAATTCGGCATGTTCCACGAATTCCCGAGCCTCAAGGGCCGTAGCGACGCCGAGGCGTTCGACGAGGCGCTCGAGCAGGTCGACACGGCCGAGGAATTCGGGCTCGACGCCATGTGGCTCGCCGAACTGCATTTCGCACCCGACCGTTCGCTTCTCTCCTCGCCCATGGGGATCGCCGCGGCTATGGCGGCGCGCACGAGCCGCATGAAGATCGGCCTCGCCGTTCAGGTGTTGCCGCTCGCGCATCCCTTGCGCATCGCCGAGGAGACGGCGACGGTCGATCAGCTCTCGCGCGGGCGGCTCATCTTCGGCGTCGGCAGGAGCGGCGTCGTTCGCACCTATGACACGTATGGCGTGCCCTATACCGAAAGCGTCGAGCGCTTCAACGAGGCGCTCGAGATCATCCGCCTCGCCTGGACGCGCGAAAAATTCGCCTATGACGGCAAGTTCTATCGCTTCGGCGAGACGAGCGTGGCGCCGCGGCCTTACCAGCAGCCGCATCCCGAGATCCGCATGGCGGCCTCGGCCGGCGACACGTTCCCGGTGATCGGCACGATGGGGCTCCCTGCCTTCGGGTCGGCGCGGCACGTGACCTGGGGCGAATTGAAGAGCCAGATCGCGGCCTATCGCGCGGCATGGAAAAAGGCGGGGCACGAGGGCGACGGCGCCGTCTTCATCTCGGCGCCGACGTTTCTCGCCGCGAGCGATGCCGCGGCCGAGGAAGCGGCGGCGCCCAGCATCATGAGCTTCTACCGCTACCAGGCGGCGCTTCTCGCGGACTCGATCAAGCGCACCGCCTCGCCCACGGCGGCGCGGTTCGCGCGCGCCGACCGCCTCGCCAAGCTCGACTTCCCGCAGGCGATGAAGGACCACGTGCTCGTCGGCACGCCCGAGAGCGTGGCGCGCCGCATCGCGCAGTTGCGCGACGAGCTCGGCATCGACGGGATTCTCGCGGAGCTCAATTGCGGCGGCCTCATCCCGCACCGCGACGTGGTCACCGCGCTCCGCCTTCTCTGCACCGAGGTGCAGCCGCGGTTCAGGTAGGACCTTACGACTGTCATTGCGAGGAGGCGAAGCCGACGAAGCAATCTCCCGGAGATTGCTTCGCTTCGCTCGCAATGACAGACCTGTTTGCGATCGCACGACGCTCCTCTCCCGTCATGGCCGGGCTTGTCCCGGCCATCCACGTGTGATTTCGCAGCAACGAACCCGCGGATGCGCGGGACGAGCCCGCGCATGACGAGCTAGGAGGGCGAGGCCGACCCGTTGGCGCCTCCGGATGACCTCGGTGCGGCCTTTTCCCGTCCCGCAAATTGGGTTCGTTCCGCAGATTCGGTTTTTTGCTCGGCGTGGCGCAGGGCGGCGCGGCGCTGCTGGCGCGAGAGCGGTGCCTCCCCCACCTCTCCCCGGCCCTCTCCGCCCCCGCGGGCGGAGAGGGAGGGACCCGACGCAGAGCGGCGGGAAGGTGAGGTGGGGCGCGCAGCCTCGCGTTCCATCGCCGCGCGGCGCTGCTGCAATTTGTCGAGCGTGGCGCTCGCGCGCGCGAGCGCGCGCTCGATCGAAGCCTCGTAGCGCGACAGC
>DATIXQ010000044.1:0-13429 GCA_035518375.1 Allostellaceae bacterium
CTTATCGGCAATTTCGGCAAGTTCACGGCCAACGACAAAGGCCAAGACCACTAGCCGCCGTTCCATCCTGCCTCAGTGTCCGATCGCATAAAGAATGGCGAGCAGCAGGATCGCGACGATGTTCGTGATCTTGATCATCGGATTGACCGCCGGGCCCGCCGTATCCTTGTAGGGATCGCCGACCGTATCGCCCGTCACCGCCGCCTTGTGCGCGTCGGAGCCCTTGCCGCCATGGTGGCCCGATTCGATGTATTTCTTGGCGTTGTCCCAGGCGCCGCCGCCTGACGTCATCGAGATGGCGACGAAGATGCCGGTGACGATCGTCCCCAAAAGCATCGCGCCCAGTGCGCCAAAGCCTGCGGCCGGGCCCGCGATCGCGCGCACGACGAGATAGAGCACCACCGGCGCCAGGACCGGCAACAGCGACGGAATGATCATTTCCTTGATCGCGGCGCGCGTCAGCATGTCGACGGCACGGCCGTAATCGGGCTTGCCGCGGCCCTCCATGATGCCGGGGATTTCCTTGAACTGGCGCCGCACCTCGATCACGACCGAGCCGGCCGCGCGTCCGACCGCTGTCATGCCGAGCGCGCCGAAGAGGTACGGCAGGAGCCCGCCGATGAAGAGCCCGATCACCACGTACGGGTCCTGCAGCGTGAAGTGCACGTCGAGGTTCGGGAAATAGTGATGCAGGTCCTCGGTATAGGCAGCGAAGAGGACGAGCGAGGCCAAGCCCGCCGAGCCGATCGCGTAGCCCTTGGTCACCGCCTTCGTGGTGTTGCCGACGGCATCGAGCGCGTCGGTCGTCTTTCGCACATCGCGTGGGAGATCGGCCATCTCGGCGATGCCGCCAGCGTTGTCGGTGACGGGACCATAAGCGTCGAGCGCCACGATCATGCCGGCCAAGGCGAGCATCGTCGTCGCCGCAACGGCGATGCCAAAGAGCCCGGCCAGGAGGTAGGACACGAGAATTCCGGCACAGATCACGATGACCGGCAGCGCGGTCGCCTCCATCGACACGGCGAGGCCTTGGATGACGTTGGTGCCGTGGCCGGTGATGGAGCTGTTGGCGATCGAGCGCACCGGACGATATTCGGTCGAGGTGTAGTATTCCGTGATCCAAACGAGGAGGCCGGTGACCACAAGCCCGGTCAGCGCGCAGCCATAGAGCGCTGTGCCCGTCGTGGCACTGCCACCCGTGAGGGGGAGCGGTGCGTTGAAGCCAAGGAGAACCGAGATGGTGCCGGCGATGGCGAGTGCCGCGAGCACGCCCGCCGCAATGAGCCCCTTATAGAGCGCCGCCATAATGTTGCCGCTAGGCCCGAGGCGGACGAAATAAGTGCCGATGACGGAAGCGACGATGCACACTGCGCCGATGACGAGCGGCAGCATCATCATCGTGTCGCGCAACGCCCCGGCGAAGAAGATCGCGGCGAGCAGCATGGTCGCCACGACAGTGACGGCATAGGTCTCGAACAGGTCGGCCGCCATGCCGGCGCAGTCGCCGACATTGTCGCCCACGTTGTCGGCGATCACGGCCGGGTTGCGCGGATCATCCTCGGGGATGCCAGCCTCGACCTTGCCGACGAGATCGGCGCCGACATCGGCGCCCTTCGTAAAGATGCCGCCGCCCAGCCGCGCGAAGATCGAGATGAGCGAGGCGCCGAAGGACAGCGAGACGAGCGCCTCGAGGATCGGACGCGGATCATCGCCCGGCAAACTCGCGCGCAGGAAGAAGTAGTAGAGCGATACGCCGAGGAGCCCGAGCCCCACCACCAGCATGCCGGTGACGGCGCCCGAGCGGAAGGCAAGCGCCAGGCCCGAGGCGAGTCCGCCGCGCGCGGCTTGCGCCGTGCGCACATTGGCGCGCACGGAGACGTTCATGCCAATGAAGCCCGCGGCACCCGACAGCACCGAGCCGATCAGGTATCCCAACCCCGATCGCCAGCCGAGCGTCGCAAAAAGGATGATAAAGATCACGACCCCAACGATCGCGATGGTGCGGTATTGCCGGCTGAGATAGGCCTCGGCCCCTTCCCGCACCGCGCCGGAGATTTCCTGCATGCGCGCCGTGCCGGCGTCGGCCGCGAGGACCTGGCGGCTCGTAAGGATGCCATAGACAATGGCGAGGAGTCCGGCGGCGGCGACCACCCACGCGGCGATGTTCATTTCGTCTGCCTTTAGCTGGATTGCGCGCTCAATCGACCCAGTCGAACAGCGCGGCAACATAGGAGACCGCGCCGGACGAGGCAACCGGGCGGGAACGACAACTCAAGCCCAAGGGGATGGAACTCTACTGTCCCTGCTCGAAGAACTCTTCGATCTCGACTTCCTTGACCTCGATCGGGTCGAGGATGCCGGCGGCCGTGTTGCGTAGCAGGTCTTTCAATGCAAGCTCGGCGTTGGTGTCGCCGAGCCCGCCGCGCTGCTGCACGTAGGCATAGATCTCGCCTAGGAACGCGTCGTGGAGCGCGGGCCGCCTGTCCTCGACGTCCCTAGCCTTGGCGCCGTCGGCGATCTCAACCGCCACGGCGATGCTCACCTGGCGATTCATGTTGTTGCCGGCGAGGACCGGCACGAACATGGGAGCAAGCTGGACAAAATAGGGCTCGCCCGGCACCGGCATGGTAACGGCGCGGCGATCGGCGGCCGACGCCGGCACGGCGGCAAGCGCGACGAACAAGAGCGCCGCGGCGGCGGCTCGCTCAAAAATGCTCATAGCCCTTGATCGCGAGCGCAATCTCGTGGCCCCTCTCGTCGAGGATACGCACGCCCGCGCCCGCTTCGATCCGGCCGATCATGGTGACGGGAACGCCGGTCTCGCGCGCGAGGGTGGAAAACGCGGCCGTGGCCGACGCGGGTGCGGCGAAGAGCAACTCGTAATCGTCGCCGCCGCCGAGGATCGTCGCTTGCCGCGCCGGATCGCGCGCGAGCGCCGCCTGGGCCGCGGGCGACAGCGGCAAGCGCGCCGCTTCGATCACGCCGGCGACGCCTGACGCATCACACAAATGGCCCAAATCGGCCGCAAGCCCGTCGGAAATATCCATCATCGCCGATGCTAGCCCGGCGAGCCTTGCTCCGAGGTTAAGCCGCGGCTGCGGCAGGCGGAAACGGTCGACGAGAAAGGCGCGCTCGGCCGTGCCGATGCCCAAATCCTGGCCCTTCGCCGCGAGGACGCCCAAGGCCGCATCGCCGATCGTGCCCGAGACATGGATGAGATCGCCCGCGTGCGCTCCGCTCCGCAACACGGCGCGACCCGCCGCCACCGTCCCGATCGCCGCAACCGACAGGGTCGCGGGGCCCGGCGTCATTACGCTGTCGCCGCCGAGAAGGACAATGCCATAGGTCTTCTGATCGGCCGCGAGCCCGGCTGCAAATTTTTCGAGCCACGCTTCATCGCGGGACGGCGGCAGCGCGGTCATGAGGAGATACCCGAGCGGCGTAGCTCCCTTGGCCGCGAGATCGGAAAGATTGACGCGCAGCAGCTTCTTGGCGACGTCCTCGGGCGGGTCGTCGGGCAGATAATGGACGCCCTCGACGATCGCGTCGGTTTTCAGCACGTACTGCGTGCCAGCGGGTCCGTCGATCAGCGCGACGTCGTCGGTGAGGCCGAAGGCGCCGGGGCCTGCGAGCGGCGCGAAGAAGCGGGCGATGCGCTCGAACTCATCGAGATGAGGCGGCGCGGTCACGGTCTTCCTCGGGTCGAAGGCTGCGCGCGAGCCGGTCGAGCACGCCGTTGACGAGGCCGGGCTCCTTGCCCGCGAAGAAAGCGTGCGCGATGTCGAGATACTCGCTGATGACGACGGGCGCAGGAACATCGATGCGCGCCGTGAGCTCGTAGGTTCCAGCGCGCAGGATGGCGCGCAGCACGGCCTCGAGCCGCTCGAGCGGCCACTCGGGCGTAAGCGCCTCGCCGATGCCGCGGTCGATCTCGGCGCGCCTCTGGCTCGTGCCGCGCACCACGTCGGCGAAGAGCGCCTCGTCGAACGCCCGGCGATGATCGGGATCGATGCCGTCGCGGAGAAACTCGCCAATGACGGTTTCAATCGGCGCGCCCGCCATCTCGATCTGGTAGAGCGCCTGCACAGCGGCGAGGCGTGCGGCGCTGCGACGGCGGCCGGCGGATTGCCTCGGCGCGGTGCCGTCGCTGCCGCTCATGGCGGGATCAGGCCGAGCGTTCGCTTGAGCGCGATCATGGCGAGGCACGCTCGCGCCGCCTCGCCGCCCTTGTTGCGCTTCTCGACCTGTGCGCGCGCCAAGGCTTGGGCCTCGTTCTCGCAGGTGAGGACGCCGAACCCGATGGCGAGCTGATGCGCGAGCGCCAAATCTTGGAGCCCGCGCGCGCATTCCTGGCACACATGCTCATAATGCGAGGTCTCGCCACGGATGACGCAGCCCAGGGCGACATAGCCATCGAAGCTCGTTCCGCTGCTCTTAGCGCCCGCCGCCGCGGCGAAGCGGATCGCAGCCGGAATCTCGAACGCGCCCGGCACGACGACGCGCCGGTATGTCGCCTTTGCCTTGTCGAGCTCGGCAAGCGCGCCTTTCGCGAGCTCGTCGGAGATGTGCGCGTAATAGCGCGCCTCGACCACCATGATGTTGGGCGCCGCCATCTCACTCGTCCGTCGGGACGGGCCGGTTGCCGACGACATGGAGCCCATAGCCGTCGAGGCCAACGATGAGGCGCGGCATATTGGTGAGGAGGATCATGTCGCGCACGCCGAGATCGATCAGGATCTGCGCGCCGATGCCATAATCGCGCAACTCGCGCTGCGATCGGCCGGTCTCGAGGAAGCCGCGCACGCGATCGGAGAGCGACGTTCCGGTCGGCTCGCGCAGCAGCACGACGACGCCGCGCCCCGCCTCTGCGATCATACGCATCGAGCGCTCCAAGAGGTGGCCGCGCCCGCTCCGGTTGTTGGCGAGCGCGTCGTCGAGGACGTTCACCGCGTGCATTCGTGCCAAGACCGGCTCGGGGCTCGTCACGTCGCCTTTGACAAGCGCGATGTGCTCGGCGTAGGCGATCTTGTTGACGTAGATGTGCATACGCCATTCGCCGCCGTAATCGGTCCAGAACGGCGCCTCGAGCAGGCGCTCGACGATGCGGTCGTGGCGGCGGCGATAGGCGATAAGGTCGGCGATCGTGGCGATCTTCAAGCCATGGAGCTGGGCGAACGCCATGAGCTCGGGCCGGCGCGCCATGGTGCCGTCGTCGTTCATGATCTCGCAGATGACGCCCGAGGGGTTGAGGCCAGCCAATCGCGCGATGTCGACCGAGGCCTCGGTGTGGCCGGTGCGCGCGAGGACGCCGCCATCGCGCGCCATGAGCGGGAAGATGTGGCCGGGCGTCACGATCGCATCGGGCCCCTTCGTTGGATCGATCGCGACCGCGACCGTGCGCGCGCGGTCGGGCGCCGAGATACCTGTGGTGACGCCGTCCTTCGCCTCGATCGAGACGGTGAAGGCGGTCTGGAGCCGAGAGGCGTTGTGCTGCGCCATGAGCGGCAGGCGCAATTCGGTGCAGCGCTGCCGTGTCAGGGCGAGGCAGATGAGGCCGCGGCCGTGCTTCGCCATGAAGTTGATGATCTCGGGCGTCGCCATCTGCGCCGGGATGACGAGATCGCCTTCGTTCTCGCGATCCTCGTCGTCGACGAGGATGAACATACGGCCGTTGCGCGCCTCCGCGATGACCTCCTCGATGGGAGACACGACCTCGACGAAGCTCATGTGAGCGTCCTTCCCAAGATGCGTGCGATGTAGCGGGCGATGACGTCGATCTCGAGGTTGACCTTGTCGCCGACTTCGGCGGTGCCGAAGGTCGTCTTCTCCTGAGTGATGGGAATGATGTTGACGCCGAAGCGGCGGCCACGCACCTCGTTGACGGTGAGCGAGACACCGTCCAAGGCGACCGAGCCCTTGGTCGCGACCGCGGTTTCGTAGCCCTGCGGCACCTCGAAGGTGAAGCGCAGCGAATCGCCCTCCGGCCGCCGCTCGACGATCTCGGCGACCGCGTCGACATGGCCCATGACGATGTGGCCGCCCATCTCGTCGCCGCTTTTCAGCGAGCGCTCGAGATTGACGCGCGTGCCGACGCGCCATTCGGAGAGGGAGGTGCGCGCGAGCGTTTCGGCCGAGGCCGAGACGCCGAACCACCCCGGCCCCTTCTCGTTGACGCTGAGGCACACGCCGGCGCATGCGATCGAGGCGCCGATCGCGACCTCGTCGAGATCGAACGAGGTGGCGATGTGGAAGCGCCGGTCGCCGCCGGGAATGACCTCGCGGACTTGGCCCACGTCGCTGACGATTCCGGTGAACATGGCGGCGTAAACTAGTCCGCCCGTTCGAATGTTTCCAGCACGTCGTCGCCGACAGGCTCGATCGCGCGGCGTTCGAATCGCGGCGCCTCGTCGAGCGCCGCAAGGCCCAGCGCGGCCACCGCGGCGCGGCCGTCGCCGCCAAGGACGAGCGGCGCGCGGAACCACAGCACGCGGTCGACGAGGTCAGCGGCCAAGAGCGCGGCCGCGAGCCCGCCGCCTCCTTCGACGAGGAGCCGGGTGATGCCGCGGCGGCCCAGTTCCTTCAGGCCGTCGACGAGATCAAGCTCGCCGGTCTCCGCGCGCCTCGTCTCGATGAGTTCGACGCCGCATTCGGCGAAGGCCTCGCGCCGCGCGGTGTCGGCGCCGGCGCCTACGAGGAGCCAGGTTGGCGGCTCGCGCGCGCCGACGACGATGCGCGCCGTCAACGGCACGCGCAGGTGGCCGTCGACGACGATGCGTACCGGGCTCCGCCGCTCGAGCCCGGCAAGGCGGCACGTGAGCAGCGGATCGTCGGCCACGACCGTGTTGCTGCCGACCATGACGGCGTCGTGCGTCGCGCGCAGCAAATGCGCGCGGGAACGGGCGGCCTCGCCGGTGATCCACCGGCTTTCGCCGGTCGATGTCGCGATCCGGCCGTCGAGCGTGGTCGCGAGCTTCAGGGTTACGAGCGGCCGGCCGCGCGTAAGGCGCGACAGGAACCCGGCGTTCACCTCGGCCGCGTCGCGCGCGAGTAGCCCGACATCAACCGTGATCCCCGCCGCGCGCAGCCGCGCGACGCCCCTGCCCGCGACGCGCGGGTCGGGATCCTCGATCGGCATGACGACGCGCGCGATGCCACCCGCGATCAGCGCATCGGTGCAGGGCGGTGTCTTGCCCCAGTGGCAGCACGGCTCGAGGGTTACGTAAGCGGTGGCGCCCCGCGCCCGCGCATTTGCGCGGGCCAAGGCCTCGGTCTCGCCATGAGGGCGGCCCCCGGCCTGGGTCCAGCCGCGGCCCACGACTTCGCCCGCGTTGACGATGACGCAGCCGACCGAAGGATTGGGCCACACCGTGCCGAGCCCGCGCTCGGCGAGGCGCAGCGCGGTTCGCATGTGCGCGAGATCGTGTTCGCGCGCGTCAATCGCCTTCGACGTTGGCGCCGATGCGGCCGATGAATTCGCCGAAATCCTTGGCCTCGCGGAAGTTGCGGTAGACCGATGCGAAGCGGACATAGGCCACCTGATCGAGCGATGCCAGCGATTCCATCACGAGCTCGCCGATCATGTCGCTTGGGATCTCGGTCTCGCCCGAGCTTTCGAGCTGGCGCACGATCGAATTGATGACGCGCTCGATGCGGTCGGGCTCGACCGGACGTTTGCGCAAGGCGATACGGAGCGAACTCGCGAGCTTTTCGCGGTCGAAGGGCTCGCGCTGCCCATTCTTTTTCACCACGGTCAACTCGCGCAGCTGCACGCGCTCGAATGTCGTGAAGCGCGCGGCGCAGTTGGGACATTGCCGCCGCCGCCTGATCGCGCCGCGATCATCGGTCGGGCGCGAATCCTTCACCTGAGTGTCCTCGCAGCCGCAGAACGGACAGCGCATGTGCCTCCCTCCCCGCTCGGCCCCGGTCTAGGGATAGACTGGAAAGCGCGCGCACAATTCGCGCACCTTCGCCCGAACCGATGCCTCTATCGTCTCGTTGTGGTCGCCGTGGGCCGCCACGCCGTCCAGGACCTCGGCGATGAGCTCGCCCACATGGCGGAACTCGGCCTGGCCGAAGCCGCGCGTGGTCGCGGCCGGGCTGCCGAGGCGTACGCCCGAGGTCACTGTCGGCTTTTCCGGATCGAACGGAACGCCGTTCTTGTTGCACGTGATGCCGGCGCGCTCGAGCGCCACTTCGGCGGCACGGCCCGTCAAGTGCTTCGGCCGCAGGTCGACGAGCATGAGATGCGTGTCGGTGCCGCCCGAGACGATGTCGAGGCCACGCTCGGCGAGCGTCGCGGCGAGCGTCTTGGCGTTATCGACGACAGCGCGGGCATAGAGCTTGAACTCCGGCCGCAACGCCTCGGCGAGCATCACCGCCTTTGCCGCGATGACGTGCATGAGCGGCCCGCCTTGGAGCCCCGGAAAGACGGCGCTGTTGAACTTCTTCCCGATCTCCTCGTCGTTGGCGAGGATCATGCCGCCTCTCGGGCCGCGCATGGTCTTATGCGTCGTCGTGGTCACGACGTGTGCGTGCGGCAGCGGGCTTGGATGCGCGCCGCCGGCGACAAGCCCGGCGAAATGCGCCATGTCGACCATGAGATAGGCGCCTACCTCGTCGGCGATGCGGCGGAAGCGCGCGAAGTCGATGATCCGCGGATAGGCCGAGCCGCCGGCGATGATGAGCTTGGGCTTTTCCGCACGTGCGAGGCGCTCGATCTCGTCGAAATCGATGCGCGCATCCTCGCGCCGGACGCCGTACTGCACGGCGTGGAACCATTTGCCTGAGACGTTGGGCGCCGCGCCGTGCGAGAGATGCCCGCCTGCGGCGAGCGACATGCCAAGTACGGTGTCACCCGGCTTGACCAGCGCGAGCATCACCGCCTGATTCGCCTGCGAGCCCGAATGCGGCTGCACGTTCGCAAAGCTGCAGCCGAAAAGGCGCTTCGCCCGGTCGATCGCCAGCTGCTCGGCCACATCGACATGCTCGCAGCCGCCGTAATAGCGGCGGCCGGGATAGCCCTCGGCATATTTGTTGGTGAGCACCGTGCCCTGTGCCTCGAGGACCGCGCGCGAGGCGAGGTTCTCCGATGCGATCAGCTCGATCTGGTCCTGCTGGCGCGCCAACTCGCGGCCGACGGCTGCGGCAAGCTCGGGATCGGTGTCGGCGAGCGACGCGGAGAAGAAGCTGTTCGAGGAACGCATGGCGGGATGGGCATTCGGCATCAGAACTACCTTACACACGGGCCAGTTTCGAGACACGACGGGCATGGCGCCCGCCATCGAACGCGGTCGAGAAGAAAATCTTGAGGCACTCCTTGGCGGCCTCCGGGCCGATGAGCCGGCCGCCCAGGACGAGGACGTTGGCGTCGTTATGTTGGCGCGCCAGACGCGCGGTCAAGGCGTCGTGGCAGAGCGCGGCGCGCACTGCAGGATGGCGGTTCGCCGCAATCGACATGCCGATACCGCTGCCGCAGATGAGGAGGCCGCTGTCGGCGCGGCGCGCCGTGATCGCGTCTGCGACGGCGTCAGCGAAGTCGGGATAATCAACCGCTTCGCGCGCATCCGTGCCGAGGTCGAGAACCGCCAACCCGAGCGCCGAAAGTTCAGGCAGGAGCAGAACCTTGAGGTCAAAGCCACCGTGATCGGCGGCCACCGCCACGCATTCGGGCATTTTCACCCAGAAATCGAGAAGCAGCCCCGAGTCTACCAGATGTCGCGGTCGCCCGCCAGCCGCCTACCAGCGGTCGCGGGTGCGGCCAAGGCCCCGGGTGGCGCACGGAAATTGGCGGAGATCCTTGAAATTTGTTGCAGAGCGCTCCCGGAAAGGGCCTGCTTCCGGCCTGTCCTTCTCGCGCGGCGGTTAAGATTGACTCGATTTTTTTGCGCTGCGATCATCGCCGCCAATCCGGGAGCCCTTAGATGGCCGAACTTGTTGTGAACAAGGCCGCGCCGGCACGCGTGCTGCGCATGACGACGACAGTGGTTGCGGCCTATTTGCGCAAGCACCCGCTGCCCAGCGCGCAAATCGCCGACATCATCGCGACGGTCTATGGCTCGCTCAAACGGCTCGAGAGCGGCGAAGTGGGCAGCGCGGGCGCCGAAACACAGCGGCCGGCGGTGCCGGTGCGGCGCTCGATCCATGCCGACTATCTCGTCTGCCTCGAGGACGGCAAGAAGCTCAAGATGCTGAAGCGCCACCTGCGCACGACCTACAACCTGACGCCGGAACAGTACCGCCAGAAATGGGGGTTGCCGCCCGACTATCCCATGGTGGCGCCCAACTACGCCGACCAGCGCTCGGCCTTCGCCAAGAAGATCGGATTGGGCCGCGCGGGCACGCGCCGCGTGCCCGTGCCGATCCGGAAATGACAAGAGCGGCCTAGCCGCTGATCTCGTTGTACTTGCCGTCCTTCCACACATAGACGACGTAGTCCGGCCCGATCACGTCACCCTTGGCGTTGAAGCCGATATTGCCAAGGACGGTGTCGAAGCGGTTGGCGCGCAACGTCTTCGCGAGATCGTCGACCTTCGTCGAATTCGCCTTCTTCGCGGCCTCGGCGAACACCTCGATCGCGGCGTAGGTGTAGAGCGTGTAGCCCTCGGGATCGTAGCCCTGCGCCTTGAACTCGGCGACAACGCTCTTGGCTGACGGCATGTTGCGCGGGTCGGGCGAGAAGGTCATCAGCGTGTCCTTCCCGGTGTCGCCCGTGATCTTCCAGTATTCCTCTGTCGCGAGCGCGTCGCCGCCCATGAGCGTGGCGTTGAGGCCTTGTTCATGCGCCTGGCGGATCAAAAGCCCCGCCTCGGTGTGATACCCGCCATAGAAGATGGCGGCGACGTTCGCCTGCTTCATCTTGCTGACGAGGGCTGAGAAATCCTTGTCGCCTTGGTTTACGGACTCGTACATCGCCTCCTTGATGCCGGCGGCGTTCAGGGCCTTCTTGGTTTCATCAGCGAGGCCTTTGCCGTAGGCGGTCTTGTCCTGGACGATGGCGATGGGCTTCCCCTTGAAGTGCGCCGCGAGATAGGTCCCGGCGACGCGGCCCTGCGCGTCGTCGCGCCCACAGGTGCGGAAGATATTGGTCCAGCCGTTCTGCGCCGCCTGGTCGGTCAGGACAGGATTGGTCGAGGCGGGCGTGATCTGCAGGATGCCGCTCTCGTTATAGACGGCCGAGGCCGGGATCGAGGCGCCGGAGCAGAAATGTCCGGCGACGAATACGACGCCGTCATTCGCCATTTGGTTCGCGACCGCGACCGCCTGCTTCGGATCGCACGCATCGTCGCCGGTGAGGAGCTTGAGCTTCTTGCCGAGCACGCCGCCGTGGGCGTTGATGTCCTTCACCGCCATGTCGGCGCCGCGCTTCATCTGTTCGCCGAAGGCGGCATCCTCGCCCGTGATGGGGCCCACGACCGCGATCGGAATGTCCTGCGCCGCCGCAATACCCGCCCACGCAACCAGCACCGATGCTGCGAGAAGAGACCTGATGGGGCTCATGGCTCACTCCGCTGTGGCTTCCGGCAATTCTAGCATCGGCCGACGCTCGCGCCAGCCGAACAGTCCCGCGCGCTCGTAGAGCCAAGGATATTGCGCGGTCATGCGCGCGGCTTGTGTCAGGTGATAGCTTGCGCCGGCCGCGGCAAGGAGAATCACAAAGGCGGCGGCATAGCCGCTCGGCGACAGCAGTTCCGCGCCGAAAAGGGCATAGAGCAGGAAGCGGTCGGCACCGGCGAGCAGCACGGCATAGAGCACGATCTGCCAGGCGGGGCGCCAGTTGCGCGCGAGCGCCTGGCCCATGATCGCGGCGGCGCCGCCAAACAAGACGACCGTCATGACAAGGAACACCGTCATGCACCGCCCTCGAGATAGGCCGCGCGCACCTCCGCGTTGGCGAGGAGCTCGGCGCCCGTGCCTGCGAGCACGATGCGGCCGGTCTGCATGACATAGCCGCGATGCGCAAGGCGGAGCGCGTGGTGCGCATTCTGCTCGACTAGAAAGACCGTGATCTTCCGCTCGGCATTGATCTCGCGGATGACGGCGAAGATCTGCTTCACCACCATCGGCGCCAATCCCAGCGAAGGCTCGTCGAGCAGCAGAAGGCGCGGCCGGCTCATGAGCGCGCGGCCGATCGCGAGCATCTGCTGCTCCCCGCCCGAAAGCGTGCCGCCGCGCTGACCTTTTCGCTCGCGCAGGATCGGAAAGAGCGTGAAGACGCGCTCCGCGTCGGTGGCGAAATGCGCCTCTCCCGCCGGGATCGCGCCGATCTGGAGGTTCTCGAGCACCGTCATGCGCGGGAAGATGTGGCGGCCTTCGGGCGCATGCGAGATGCCGAGCCGCGCGATCTCGTGCGTCGCGGCGCCGGTGATGTCCGCGCCCGCGAACGTGATGTGGCCCTGCGCCGCGCGCGGGCTGCCGCAGATCGTCATCAGCAGCGTCGACTTGCCGGCGCCATTGGCGCCGATCAAGGCGACGATCTCGCCCTCTTCGACCGCGAGATCGACCCCCTTCAGCGCCTCGACGCTGCCGTAGAAGGAATGGACGCCCTCGACGCGCAGCATCAGGCGGCGTCCTCTTCGCCGAGATAGGCCTTGATGACGGCCGCGTCATGCCGCACCGCGTCGGGTGGGCCGTCGGCGATCTTCTGTCCATAGTTTAATACGACGACGCGGTCGGAGACGCCCATGACGAGGCGCATGTCGTGCTCGATGAGAAGAATTCCGATCCCGGTCTCGTCGCGGATCGCACGCAACAGCGCCATCAGTTCGCCGGTCTCGCGCGCGTTGAGGCCGGCCGCGGGCTCATCGAGGCAGAGAAGCGCGGGATCAGTGCACATGGCGCGCGCGATCTCGAGGCGACGCTGGGCGCCGTAAGGGAGATTGCCCGCGGCGTCGTCGGCGCGCGCGAGGAGCCCGATGCGATCGAGCCAGGCGCAGGATTTCTCGATTGCGTGCGTCTCCGCGCGGCGATAACCGGGCAAGCCCAAAAGCCCTGCAAGCGAGAAGGCGCTCGCTCGCATGAGCGGCGCGTGCTGCGCCACGACGAGGTTCTCGAGCACGGTCATGCCGGCGAAGAGGCGGATATTCTGAAACGTGCGGGCAAGGCCCGCGTCGCGCGCAATGCGGTAGCCGTCCATGCGCTCGAGGTAGTGCATTACCCCGTCGCGCTCGAGCGCGAGCCGCCCGACGCTCGGCCGGTAGAAGCCGGTAAGGCAGTTGAAGACGGTGGTCTTGCCGGCGCCATTGGCGCCGATCAAGGCGACGATCTCGCCCTCTTCGACCGCGAGATCGACCCCCTTCAGCGCCTCGACGCTGCCGTAGAAGGAATGGACGCCCTCGACGCGCAGCATCAGGCGGCGTCCTCCTCGCCGAGATAGGCCTTGATGACCGCATCGTCGCGCCGCACCGCGTCGGGCGGCCCATCGGCGATTGTT
>DATIXQ010000045.1:0-7802 GCA_035518375.1 Allostellaceae bacterium
TGCTCGACGGCGAAGGCGTTGATGGCCTCGATCGCCTTGCGGTTCGGCGCAAGCCCGTCCGGAAACGGATCGCCCACCACGGCGGCGTTGGCGAGCGCGGCCTCGTCGTCCTCGCCGTGCGCGCGGCCGGCGGCCAGCTCCTTGCGATAAAGCTCCTTCGCCGCGACGAAGCCGTTGAAAAGCTCGACCGCGACTTCGGGCCGCTCTGCCAGAACCGAATTCTTCACGACGATGCCGTGATTGACCGGATAGATGCCGGTCTTGCGATACCACGCAAAGGCGGCCTCGCGCGCGTTGGGGATAAGCGGGCGCACGTCAGGCGAATCGACGCGGATGTCGCCGACCGCGGCCGCGAACTCGCCGCTCTTCAGAAGCTCCGCCGCCGAGCGCCCGACATAGCGGTGATCGACATTGCCCGGAGCCTTGAACTCGCGCACATGCTCCTCGTCGGTCGGGCACCATGTGATCTTGCCGAGATCGACGCCGTATTCATGCTGCAGCACGCCGCGGTTCCATAAGCCCGTCGTGACCGTGTAGCCGCGATTGACGCCGACGCGCCGCCCTTCGAGGTCCTTGGGCGATTTTATGCCCGAGCCCGCATGAACGAAGGCGGCCCAGTGATGGAAATTGCGCGTGACGAACACGGGAATCGCGGTCAGGGGCTTGCCCGCGGCGCGCGCGCAAAGATATGTGGTGAACGCCATCTCGCAGATGTCGAAGGCAAGCTCGCGCACCATCGGGCGCATGCCATTCGTGGTGATGGCGCCCACGTCCACGAATTCGAGATCGAGCTTGGTTTTGACGGTGCCGTCCTTCAAGGCGCGGTTCACGCCGTAAGTGGCTGTGGCAATTTTGAGCGGCACGAGTTCGCTCCCCGGTTCTGGCGTTGAAGCATAGACCCGCGGCAGCAAGCCTGCCACCGGTCGGGAACGGGATGCGAGGACGCCTCGTTACCCTTCTTGGTTAGGCACCATCCGCGGGGGCTCAAGGCAGAGATGAGCTGGAGCAGCAATCCCGACGATCTCGACGTGGCGGCACCCGACGTGCTCGAGGCATTTCGCGCTGGGCGCGGCGCGGGGCGCTCGACGGTCGAGTGCTATCGCGACGCCGTCGCGGCCTGGCGGCGCCACCATCCCGAGCAGGCCCCGGAATACTCGGCCAAGCGCGCGGTCGCACTGGTCCTCGCGCACCATGTCGAGCTGAAGGTCCAGGAATAGCAGGTTGACCGCCCGCGCGTGCGGCGTCACGGTCGCGAGGATGACGCCGCCCGACAAGGCCGCTCAGCGCGAGGCGCGGCAGAGTGCCCGCCTCAAGGCCAATCTCGCGCGCCGCAAGGACCAGGCGCGGCGCCGCGAGTCGACGGAAGACGCCGGCGCGGCTCCGCCCGAGCCATCGCCCGCTCGCGCTCCCGTTACGGATAAGGGCGAGCAAAACGCCTCGTCCTGAGCTACCAGCACTTTTGCGCGCACAATTCCGCCGCAATCCGCATTAAAATCGTGTCATGGATCGAATCCGTATCAAGGGCGGCGTGCCGCTCCAGGGCCGCCTGCCGATCGGCGGCGCGAAGAACGCGGCATTGCCGCTCATGGTGGCGGCGCTTCTGACCGACAAGCCGCTCACCCTGCGCCGCGTGCCGCGCGTTGCTGACATCACCACCATGGCGCATCTCCTGGTGCAGCACGGCGTTTCGGTGACGATGCGCGGCGCCGAGCGCGAGGACGAGCCGGGCCAGGTGCTGGTGCTCGATGCGCGCCGCGTCGTTTCGACGACCGCGCCCTACGACCTCGTGCGCAAGATGCGCGCCTCGGTCCTCGTGCTGGGGCCGCTCGTCGCGCGCTTCGGCCAGGCGCGCGTATCGCTGCCGGGCGGCTGCGCCATCGGTACGCGGCCGGTCGATCTGCACATCAAGGGCCTGCAGCGTCTGGGCGCCGCCGTCGAGCTGGCGCAGGGCTATATCGAGGCGCGCGCCCCCGACGGGCTCGTGGGCGCGGAGATCGTGTTTCCGACCGTGTCGGTGGGCGCGACCGAAAGCCTGATGATGGCGGCCTCGCTCGCCCGCGGCGAAAGCCTGCTCGTCAATGCCGCGCGCGAGCCCGAGATCGTCGATCTTGCGCGCTGCCTGCGCGCGATGGGCGCCGCGATCGAAGGCGCAGGATCCGACCGCATCCGCATCCGCGGCGTCGAGCGCCTCGCGGGCGCGGAACATACCGTCATCCCCGACCGTATCGAGACCGGCACCTACATGATGGCGGCCGCGATCACCGGCGGCACGGTCGATCTCGTCGGCGCCGATCGAGAACTCGTGGCGGCGGTTTCGCGCACGCTCGAGGGCGCGGGCATCGCGCTCGAGACGACGAACGATGCGCTCCGCGTGCGCCGGCGCGACAGCCGCGTCAAGGGCGTCGACGTGATGACCGAGCCGTTCCCCGGCTTCCCGACCGATCTCCAGGCACAGATGATGGCGCTCATGACGACGGCCGAAGGCGCCGCCATGATCACCGAGACGATCTTCGAGAACCGCTTCATGCACGTGCCGGAGCTCGCGCGCATGGGCGCCGACATCAACGTGCACGGCGCCTCGGCCATGGTGCGCGGCGTGCCGCATTTGACGGGCGCGCCGGTGATGGCGACGGACCTGCGCGCGTCCGTCTCGCTCGTGCTCGCCGGGCTCGCGGCCGAAGGCGAGACCGTCGTCAACCGCGTCTACCACCTCGACCGCGGCTACGAGCGGCTCGAGGAGAAGCTTGCCGCGTGCGGCGCCGCGATCGAGCGCCTGCCCGGCGACGGCTGACCCGCGGCGCGCCATGCCGGCCGCGCTCAAGCTTCGCGCCGTCGATGGCGATGATCTCGCCGTCATCTCGACCATCCTTCAGGATGCGCTCGTGCCGGTCGCGGAGATGGCGTGGCTGCCGGACGAGCGCCGCTTCGTCCTCGTGCTGAACCGTTTCCGCTGGGAGCCCGATGCGTCGGACGCGCGCGAGGCGGACGAGCGCACCTTGACCGGTCTTTGCATCGAGCGTGTTCGGCGCGTACAGCGCCGCGGCTTCTCGCCCGCGGACGGCCAGCGCATCCTCGTGCTGCTCGCGCTCCGCGCCGAGGGAAATGCCATCTATCTCGATTTCTCCGGTGGTTGCTCGATCCGCCTCGACACCGACGGCATCGAGTGCCGGCTCGACGACATCGGCGAGCCCTGGCCCACGCGCTGGCGCCCGCGCCACGAGGTTGCCGAGAAGGACTGAGGCGATTTGCCTCTCTCCGGTGCCGGACGCTAGGATTCGCCGCATGAGCGAGGTCGCGAACGAGAAGCTCGTCCTGGCGCTGCCGAAGGGGCGCATCATCTCCGAGGTGATGCCCGTCCTTGCGCGCGCCAAGATCGAGATCGAGCCGGAATTCGACGATCCCGAGACGCGCCAGCTGCGCTTTGCCACCAGCGATCCCGGCCTCGACGTGATCCGCGTCAGGAATTTCGACGTCGCGACGTTCGTCGCGTTCGGCGCGGCGCAGCTGGGCGTCGCCGGCAACGACGTGCTGATGGAGTTCGAGTATCAGGAGATCTATGCGCCGCTCGACCTCAAGGTCGGACATTGCCGCATGGTCGTGGCGGCGCCCAAGGAGGATGCGGGCGCCGACGATCCGCGACGCTGGAGCCACGTGCGCGTCGCCACCAAATATCCCGAGATCACACGCCGTCACTTCGCCGCGCGCGGCGTCCAGGCCGAGTGCATCAAGCTCCAGGGCGCGATGGAATTGGCGCCGTCGAGCGGCCTCTGCCGGCGCATCGTCGACCTGGTGCAGACCGGCACGACGCTCCGCGCCAACGGGCTTGTCGAGATCGAGCACGTGGCCGACGTGACCTCGCGCCTCATCGTCAACCGCGCCGCCCTCAAAACGCGTGCGGCCGAGCTCAACCGCTGGATCGAGCGCTTCCGCGAGGCGGCCGATGCCGCTTAGGCTCGACACGCGCGAGCGTAGCTTCGCGGCGTCGTTCAGGGATTTCCTCGATGCCCAGCGTGCCAACGAGGCCGATGTCGACCGCGAGGCGGCCACGATCATCGCCGATATGCGCGCGCGCGGCGACGACGCCTTGGCCGATTTCACGCGGCGCTTCGACCGGCTCGATTTCGCGCGCGTGCCGCTGCGTGTCGCGCCGGCCGAGATCGCGGCCGCCGAGGGCCAGTGCGCCGCCGATGCGTTGGGTGCCTTGGCCTTCGCGGCCGGGCGCATTGCGGACTATCACCGCCGCCAGTTGCCGCAGGACTTGGATTACACCGACGATGCGGGCGTGCGGTTGGGAGCGCGCTGGCGCGCGATCGAGGCGGTCGGCGTTTATGTCCCGGGCGGCACCGCGGCATATCCCTCCTCGGTGCTGATGAACATCGTGCCGGCGAAGGTGGCGGGCGTGCCGCGCATCGTCATGGCGGTGCCGGCGCCGCACGGAAATCTCAATCCGCTCGTGCTTGCGGCGGCGAAGCTCGCCGGCGCCGACGAGATCTACCGCATGGGCGGCGCGCAGGCGGTGGCGGCGCTCGCCTATGGCACCGCGAGCATCCGCGCCGTCGACAAGATCGTGGGGCCGGGCAACGCCTATGTCGCGGCGGCGAAGCGCCGCGTCTTCGGCGCCGTCGGCATCGACACGATCGCGGGCCCATCCGAGGTGCTGGTCATCGCCGATCGCGCCAACGACCCCGCCTGGATCGCGGCTGATCTTCTGGCGCAGGCCGAGCATGACGAGGCGGCGCAGTCGATCCTCGTCACCGACGATGCCGAATTTGCCGACCGCTGCGTCGATGCGGTCGAGCGCCTGCTTGCGCGCCTGCCGCGCCAGGACATCGCCGGCGCGAGCTGGGCCAAGCACGGCGCCGTGATCCTCGTGCGCGATCTCGGCGAGGCGCCCGCCATCGTCGACCAAATCGCGCCCGAGCATGTCGAGCTCGCGGTTGCCGATCCCGAGCCGCTTCTTGCCAAGATCCGCAACGCGGGCGCCATCTTCCTCGGCCGGCACACGCCCGAGGCGATCGGCGATTATGTCGGCGGCCCCAATCACGTGCTGCCGACCTCGCGCAGCGCGCGCTTCTCGTCGGGCCTCGGCGTACTCGACTTCCTGAAGCGCACCTCGATCCTGGGCTGCGATCCGGCGAGCCTCCGGGCGCTCGGGCCCGAGGCCTTGGCCTTGGCGCGCGCCGAAGGGCTCGACGCGCATGCGCTCTCGATCGCGATCCGCCTCAACCTGCCGCGCGGCTGAGCGGTGACGGAAAGCTCCTCACGCATCGCCCAGATCACGCTCGACGAGCGCCTGGTGGTGCGGCGCAACTCCAATGTCGAGCACGAGCGCGCCGTCGCCATCTCCGACCTTTTGCACGAGAACAGCTTCGTGCCGGTGTCGAAGGTGCCGGGGCCTTATCACCTCCATCTCGGCATCGAGGAAAATCGCCTCGCGCTCGACATCCGCGACACGCATGGCCAGGACTTGGAGCGCGTCGTCATGCCGCTCGCGCCCTTCCGCGGCATCGTCAAGGACTACTTCCTCGTGTGTGAGAGCTATTACAACGCGGTCCGCACCGCCTCGCCGACGCGCATCGAGGCGATCGACATGGGCCGGCGCGCGCTCCACGACGAGGGCTCGGAGCTGCTGCGCGAGCGCCTGGCCGACCGCGTCAGCGTCGATTTCAACACCGCGCGGCGGCTCTTCACGCTGCTCTGCGTGCTGCACATCAGGGGATGAGGGGCCGTGGCGCGGCTGCCGTCGAGCGTCCTCTTCGCCTGCAGCTTCAACTCGATCCGCTCGCCGATGGCGGCGGCGCTGCTGCGCCGGCTTCATCCGCGCCGCATCTTCGTCGATTCGGTGGGCGTGCGCGAGGCGCCGATCGATCCCTTCGCCGTCGCCGTCATGGCCGAGATCGGCATCGACATCGCCAAGCACGAGCCGAAATCGTTCGAGACGCTCGAGGACACCTCGTTCGATCTCGTCGTCTCGCTTTCGCCCGAGGCGCAGCACCAGGCGGTCGAGCTCACCCGCACCATGGCGTGCGAGCTCGAATTCTGGCCCTCCTACGATCCGACCGCGGTCGAGGGGAGCCGCGAGGAGCGCCTAGCCGCCTATCGCACGCTGCGCGACCATCTGCTCGCGCGCATCCGCGAGCGCTTCCCGCCGCAAGAGCCTGGCGCGCGCGGAGGGACTTGACCCAAGGCTGTGGCACGGCGATCTTCCTCCCACCAAGGGGCGAGAGGGACCAGAGCAGCGCATGGTAAAGGAAGATTTGATTGAATTCGCAGGCACCGTCACCGAGCTTCTGCCGAACGCCATGTTCCGCGTGAAGCTCGACAATGAGCATGAGGTGCTGGCGCACACCTCGGGCAAGATGCGCAAGAACCGTATCCGCGTCCTTGCGGGCGACCGGGTCAATGTCGAGATGACCCCGTACGACCTGACGAAAGGCCGCATCACCTTCCGCTTCAAATAGCCTTGGCGGACGGGCCGCGCCTCGTCCTGGCGTCGGCATCGCCGCGCCGCCTCGAACTCCTGACCCAAGTGGCGCTTGCGCCCGACCTCGTCGATCCCGCCGCGCTCGACGAGACGCCGCTGCCGCGCGAGCTGCCGCCGCGGCACGCGCTTCGCCTTGCCGAAGCGAAGGCGCGCGCGGTCGCGGCGCGGCATGAGGGCGCGTTCGTGCTGGCCGCCGATACGGTCGTGGCCGTGGGCCGCCGCATCCTGCCCAAGGCCGAGGATGCGGAGACGGCGCGGCGCTGCCTCGTGCTTCTCTCCGGCCGTCGTCACCGCGTCCATGGCGGGATCGCGCTCGTGACGCCCGCAGGCAGGCTCGCGGCGCGCCGGGTCGAGACCGTCGTCGGCATGAAGCGGCTGACGCCCGCCGAGATCGACGACTATGTCGCCTCGGGCGAGTGGCGCGGCAAGGCCGGCGGCTATGCGATCCAGGGCCTGGCCGCGCGCTATGTGAGCTTCATCGGCGGCTCTTATTCCAACGTCGTGGGATTGCCGCTGCACGAGACGACGCAGCTCCTGGCCGGGCACGGTTATCCCCCGGCGCTGCGCCTCGCGCGCGCGCCATGAGCGATGCGCTTTTGCTCGCCGTGTCGCCGGGCGAGGTGTGGGCGGTGCTGGTCGAGGATGGCCGCGCCGTCGAGCTGCGCATCGTGCGCGCGGGCGGCGTGCGTGTGGGCCAGGTGTTCGCGGGCCGCGTCGACGGCATCAATCGCGAGATGGGCGCGGTCTTCGTCGATCTCGGCCGCGGCCGCCCGGCTCTGCTCAACGCCGGAAAATCGCTCGCGACCCTCACCGAGGGACAGGCGATCATCGTCGAGGTGACGCGCGAGGCGCGCGGGCAGAAAGGCCCGGAAGTGCGCTTGGTGCAGAAGGGAGAGCCCACGCCCGACACGGAGCCGGTGCTCGATGCGCTCGCGCTCTTTCTCGCGACGCCGCCCGAGCGCATCGTCGTTGACGAGCGCGCCGCTTATGCGCTGCTGCGCGGATTTCTCGAACGGCGGCATCCGCACATTGCCGCCGCGCTCGAGCTCTACACGGGTGCTGAGCCGCTTTTCGAGTATGAGGGCGTGGCGGGCGACGTGGCCGGCGCGCTCGCGCCGAGCGTGGCTCTGCCGCGCGGCGGCCGCATCATCATCGAGCGGACCGAGGCCGCGACCTTGATCGATGTCGACGGCGGCGGCGCGTCGGCGCTCGCGGGCAATCTCGCGGCGGCGGAGGCTGCAGCGCGCGCCATTCGCCTGCGCGACATCGCCGGGCCGATCGTCATCGACTTCATCGGCATGAAGGACCGCGCGGCACG
>DATIXQ010000046.1:0-35097 GCA_035518375.1 Allostellaceae bacterium
ACAGCAGCAGCGCCACCACCGCGAGATAGATGACGAAGGCGCCCAGAGCCGGCACGTAATAGCGGCCGAACGTGTCGATGACGCCGAGAAGCAGCGCCGCATAGAACGAGCCCTTCAGGCTGCCATGCCCGCCGACCGCGACGATCATCAAGAGCGGCACGAGATATTCGACCGCGTAATAGGGCTCGAGCGGCAAGATCGGGCTGCCGAGAAAGCCGGCCGCGGCCGCGAGCCCGCAGCCGACCGCGAACGTGCCGGAGAACATGCGCGGCACGTCGATGCCGACGCAGCGCGCCATGCGCGCGTTGTCCACGGCCGCGCGGAGCTTGGCGCCATAGTTCGTGTATTCGAGGATCACCCAGAGCACACCCGCGATCACGGTGCTGATCACGATGATGAACAGACGGTAGGCATTGATGCTGATCGGGCCCCAGTCCATGTCCTGCGACATCGCCGCCGAAAGCGGCATCGAATGCAGGTTCGAGCCGTACCAAAGGTTGGCCGACGCCACCATGATGAAGGTGAGGCCCAGTGTCATCAGGATCTGGCCGAGCTCGCCCGTCGCATAGACCCAGCGATAGACGGTCCGTTCCAGCACCGCGCCGAGCAGCATGGTCGCCGCGGCGGCGACGGCGAGCGCCGCGAACACGTTGAAATGCGCCTCGTTCATCAGCGCGAAGCCGACATAGCCGCCGATCATGGCGAAGCCGCCATGCGCGAGGTTGGCGATGCGCATGACGCCCATGGTCACGGTAAGGCCAACCGACATGAGGAAAAGGATCATCGCATAGGCGACGCCGGAGACGAGAAGCGCCACGGCGGTCGCCCCGAAATTCATCACCACGGCCTCGTCCTCCCTGTTTCTATTTTTGTACAGGAATAAAGGTCGGCGCATGCGGCGACAAGGCTAGATCGGCGAAGCGCCGCCAGTGGGAGCTTGCCCATGGTCGTGGGACGATTCTCCTGCCGCTGCGCGCCCGAACTGCCGCTGCCGCTCGTTCGTTGTGTGCGGCGCTATTTCGTTGCGGCGTCGGCGCCAAGAGCTTAATAATGCCGCAAAACCTGGGGAGGAAAACATGCAGCGGCGCACTTTCATGCTGTCGACTGCGGCGCTCGCCGCAGGACTGGGTCGCAGCGCTTTCGCAGCCGACGAGCCGATCAAGGTCGGCGTCCTCATCACGACCACTGGTCCTTATGCACCCTGGGGCAAGCGCTACCAGCAGGGCGTCGATCTCTACATGGAGCAGCACAACGGCAAGGACGGCAATCCGAAGATCGAAGTCGTCTATAGCGGCGACGTCGGTGGCGACAATCCGCCGCGCGCCCGCCAACTCGCGCAGGACTTCATCGTGCGCGATCACGTCAAGATTCTGGGCGGGCTCGAATTCACCACTACCAACCTTGCCATGGCCGACCTCATCAGCCAGGCCAAGATCCCGTTCGTGATCTTCAATTCCGCGACCTCGGTCGTGGTCGACAAGTCGCCCTATTACGTCCGCGCCTGCTTCAACCTCTGGCCGGGGGGCGTCATCGCCGCCAAGTATTCGACCGACCAGAAATGGATGCACGGCACGATCATCTCGGCCGACTACGCGCCGGGCGGGGACGCGATCGATTCTTTCACCTACGGCATGAAGCAGAACGGCGGCGACATCTATGACGTGATCAAAGTGCCGCTCGGCACCACTGACTTTTCGAGCTACTACCAGCGCATCGCCGACAAGAAGCCCAACGTGCTCTATGTCTTCATGCCGGGCGGGCCTATGTCGATTGGTATGGCGAAGGGCTTCGCCGATCGCGGCTGGGGCAAGCAGGGCATGGGCTATATCGGCGGCGGCGTCGACGAGGTCGATCTGCCGGCGATGGGCGACGCCGCGCTCGGCCTCAATTCGGTGCTGAACTATGCGCCCTTCGTCGACAATCCGACGAACAAAGCGTTCCGCGCCGCCTTCGCCAAGAAGTACGGCGACAAGCTGCCCCAAGACTTGCCGAACTTCGCCACCGTCGACGCCTATGACGGCATGCATCTCATGTTCGAGATGTTGAAGAAGACCAATGGCAAGGGCGACGGGATGCAGATGGTCGATGCCGTGAAAGGCTTCTCCTGGGAGAGCCCGCGCGGACCCGTGACCATCGATCCCAAGACACGTGAGCCGATCCAGAATTTCTATGTCACGCGCGTCGAAAAGAAAGACGGGATCCTCGCCAACGTGCCGATCAAGACCTACGAGCATGTGAAGGATCCCTGGCACGAGATGCACCCGCCCGCTTAGTTGGGCGCGGCGCACAAAGCGGGAGGGACGCATGAGCATGAGGGCCTGCGCGCTCGCGGGCGCGCTTCTCGTCGCAGCCTCGGCGTCGGCCGGCGCCGATCCGGTCAAGATCGGCATCCTCGTCACGACGACCGGTCCCTACGCGCCCTGGGGCAAGGAATATCAGGACGCGATCGGGCTCTATCTCGCTCAGCACAACGGTAAGGATGGCAACCCCACGGTCGAGGTGGAGTACCGCGATGTCGGCGGCGACAATCCGCCGCGCGCGCATCAGCTGGCACAGGACCTGATCGTGCGCGATCACGTGGCGGTACTCGGCGGACTCGAATTCACCACGACGGTCCTCGCCGTCGCGGACGTGATCAGCCGCGCCAAGATGCCGTTCGTGATCTTCAATTCCGCGAGCGACTTCGTCGTCGACAAATCGCCCTACTATCTCCGGCCGACCTTCACCACCTGGGAAACGGGCGCTATCGGCGCCCGATGGGAAGCGGAGCAGGGCATGAAGCGCGCGACCATCGTCGCCGCCGATTATGCGCCCGGCCAGGACACGGTCGACGTCTACAGCAAGGTCCTGGCCGACGTGGGCGGCAAGGTCGTCGACGTGATCAAGGTGCCGATGGGCACCACCGACTTCTCGACATACTTCCAGCGCATCTCCGACAACAAGCCGCAGGTGCTCGACGTCTTCATGCCGGGCGGGCCGATGTCGTTGGGCATGGCGCGCGGTTTCGCCGAGCGCGGCTGGGGCAAGGAGGGCATAGGCTACCTGGGCGGCGGCGTGTTCGAGCGCGACATGCCGGCGATTGGCGACATCCTGATCGGCCAGTACGGCGTCAGCAGCTACACGCCGGCGCTCGACAATCCCGCAAACAAGGCGTTCGTCGCGGCGATGCAGCAGAAATATAACGATACGCCCGATTTCGCCGCGGTCGCGGCGTATGACGGCATGAATCTCATCTTTCACATGCTGAAGACGGTGCCTGACCACGACGGCGACAAGATGCTCGCGGCGGCAAAGGGTTTTAAGTGGGTGAGCCCGCGCGGGCCGATGCGGATCGATCCCAAGACGCGCGAGACTGTCCAGAACATCTACGTCACCCGGATCGGGAAGGTGGACGGCCGGCTGATGAACGTGCCGATCAAGACCTATACCGACGTGGTCGATCCCTGGCACGAGCAGCATCCGCCAACCCAGTAATTCCCGAAGCGAGGCCCGCCTTGCCTGAGCGTACCCTGCCGCCATTCCGCGCCGACCACGTCGGCAGCCTCTTGCGCCCTGAGAAGCTGCGCAAAGCGCGCGATGCGCACGAGCGCAACGCGCTTTCCGCGGCCGACCTTGCCCGCGTCGAGGACGAGGCGATCCGCGAGGCGGTGCGTCTCCAGGAAGATGTCGGGCTCCGCGCGATTACGGACGGCGAATACCGGCGCAGCTCGTGGAACCGCGACTTCCTCGAAGGGTTCTCGGGCGTGCGCACGGTCGAGGGCCAGATCGCGACGCGATTCCATTCCGAGGCGGGCGAGTTCCAGGTGAAGCCCACGGGCTTCCGCATCGAAGGAAAGCTCGCGCACCCCAAGGGCATCTTCGTCGACGCGTTCAAGTTTTTGAAAGGCGTGGCGAAGAACGGCGTGCCCAAGGTGACGTTCCCGTCGCCGACGCTCCTCCATTTCCGCGGCGGGCGGAAGGCGGTTGACGAGAAGGCCTATCCCGACATGGATCTCTTCTTCGCCGACCTCGCGCGCGTCTATCAGGAAGAGATCTCCGAGCTCGCGGCCGCCGGTTGCCGCTACATCCAGATCGACGACACCAACTACGCCTATCTCTGCGACCCGTCGCTCCGCGCGCAGGTGCAGAGCAATATCGGCGAGGACCCGGCGAAGCTCCCGGCCGTCTATGCGAAGCTCCTCAATGCGGCGATCGCCAAGCGCCCGAAGGACATGGCGGTCGGCATCCATGTCTGCCGCGGCAACAACCAAAGCGCTTGGGTGGCCGAAGGCGGCTACGAGCCGGTCGCGGAATCGCTCTTCAACGAAGTGAATGTCGAGGCCTATTTCCTCGAATACGACAGTCCGCGCGCCGGAGACTTCCGGCCGTTGCGCTTCCTGCCCAAGGGCAAGATCGCGGTCTTGGGCCTCGTTACGACAAAGCGCCCCGAGCTCGAGACGAAGGATGAGCTGAAGCGCCGCATCGAGGACGCGGCGAAGTTCGCGCCTTTGGAGCAGCTCGCGCTCTCGCCGCAATGCGGTTTCTCGAGCACGGTCGAGGGCAACAAGGTCACCGTCGACGACGAGGTAAAGAAGCTTCGCCTCGTCGTCGAGGTCGCGCGCGAGGTGTGGGGCTAGCCCCTATTCGGCCTCGTGGCGGTAGTAGAGCGCGAACTTCATCAGCGGCTCGTCCGACATCTCGAAGAGCTGCGCGTCGCTCGTTGACTTGTGCTCGAACCAGCTCCAAAGCGGCGCGATGAAGGCATCGCCCACGCCCCACGTGAAACGCTGATCCCCGATCATGCTCTCGCCGCTTCCCTCCATGCAGCAGAACACGCGGTTCGTGGTCGAGCGCTGGCGCCGCGTCTTCATGCCGGTGGGAAGCCGCTGTACCGTGAGCAGCATGGTCGGCATCGTCGGCGCCTCGAGCACGGTCTGCGGCCCGTGGAAGCCTTCGTTGTCGGCTGTCGCCTTATCGAGCCGGCGATGGATGTCGGCTTGCGTGAAGCGGTAGGGCGAGGTTGTCACCGCCGTGGCGTTGGTGGCGTAGCGCTCCGGATTCTCCTCGTAGAACTGCGCTTCGAGGCCAGCGACGAGCGGCACGTCGAGCCCGTCGAGCCAATAGGCCGGCTCGTCACCATCGTGACCGTGCTCATGCCAGCACCAGCCCGGCGTCAGCACGACATCGCCCGACTCCATCGGCGTCTTCTCGTTGTCGACGGTCGAGTAGGAGCCCTTGCCGTCGATGATGACGCGGAGCGCGTGCGCGGTGTGGCGGTGCGAGGGCGCCTTCTCGCCCGGCAGTATCATCTGGTAGGCGGAGACGAGCGTCCGCGTCGTCCACATGCCGGGGCCTTGGAGCGCCGGATTGCGCAGGCCGAGATTGCGCCGCTCGGCCAAGGACACATCGATGAGCCGGCCCGCGGCATCGAGCGCCGCCTTGCATTCGTCATAGCGCCAGTGGGCGGGCGCGAACGCCGATTGCGGCGGCTTCTCGGGGCTCGTCTCCTGCCGCCGGAGCCAGCCGGGCATCATGTTGAGCGCCGCCGTCTCCTGATAGAGCGCCTCGAGCGAAGGCACGTTGCGAATGCGCCCGATCTTGTCGCCCGTCGCACCGTCTGCCATGGCCTAACCTCCTACAAGAATTTCCGCCATTCTGCCCCAACGGACGGGCCGGCGGAACCCTTGACCGCGGCGTCGCCCCGGGAACAATCGCGGCAGCGGGGAGGCGGCCCATGAAATGCATCGAGTTGCAGAACGGTTCAGGCTTTGACGCGCTGAAGGCGGCCGAGCGGCCGACGCCCAAGGCGGGGCCCGGTCAGGTGCTGGTGCGCATCAAGGCGGCGTCCTTCAACTATCGTGACGTGATGATCGCCGGCGGCGGCTATGCCGGCCGCGCCAAGTTTCCGCTGATCCCGCTCTCGGATGGCGCCGGCGAGGTGGTCGAGGCGGGCGCCGGCGTCAGCCGCGTCAAGCCGGGCGACCGCGTCGCTGGCATCTTCTTCCAGCGCTGGCTTGCGGGACCGGTGCGGCCCGACATCCAGGATGCGGCATTGGGCGGCACCGCCGACGGGATGCTGACCGACCACGCGCTCCTCGAAGGCGAGGGCGTGGTGCCGATCCCGGATGGGCTTTCGTACGAGGAAGCGGCGACCTTGCCATGCGCCGCGCTCACGGCATGGAATGGCCTCGTCGAGGCGGGCGGCGTCAGGCCCGGCGATGCCGTGCTGCTGCTCGGCACCGGCGGCGTCTCGATCTTCGGCCTGCAATTCGCGAAGGCCGCGGGCGCGCGAGCCATCGTCGTCTCGACCAACGAGGGAAAACTCGGCAAGGCGCGCGAGTTGGGCGCGAGCGAGGCGATCAACTCCAAGTCCGTGCCGGAGTGGCAGGATCGCGTACGCGCCGCCACCGGTGGGCGCGGCGTCGATCACGTGCTCGACGTCACGGGCGGCGAGACCACGGCGAAGGCAATCGCGGCGATGCGGTCCGGCGGCCACATCGCCATCATCGGCGCGAGGAGCGGCCCGGGCGGCGAGCTCGACCGGCGCCAGATCCTGCAGCGCGGCCTCAAGGTAAGCGGCATCAATGTCGGCAGCCGCGCCATGTTCGAAGCGATGAACCGCGCGATCGCCGCAAATCATATCAAACCCGTGGTCGATCGCGTGTTCCCGTTCCGAGACGCGATCGCCGCCTATCGCGAGTTCGCCACCGGCCGCCATTTCGGCAAGGTGGTGATCGCGATCGAATAAGCATGGCGATCAGCACCGCGACGCGGGTGGTGCGCCGCGCGGCCGCAGCACCGCAAACGCTCGAGACCGAGATCTGCGTCGTCGGCGCCGGCATCGCCGGCGTCTCGGCGGCGCTCGAGGCGGCTCGGCTCGGACGCAAGGTCGTGCTGGTGGATGGCCTGCCGGCCTTGGGTGGCCAAGCCGTGAACTCCGTGATTGGCACGTTCTGCGGCCTCTTCTCGAATGGCACTCATGGCTATCAGCTCACGCACGGCATCGCCGACGACATCCTGCGCGAGTTGGGGCGCGAGGACGCGCTGCACTATCGCCGCGGGCCCATGACCACGGTCGTGATGTATGACGAGGTGGCGCTCGCGCGCTGGATCAACGAGGCGGTGCGCGCCGCCGGCGTCGTGCCGGTGCTGGGCGCGGTCCTGCGCGAGGTCGTATGGCAAGGACGGCGCATCGCGAGGCTCCATCTCGCCACCCGGTTCGGCGACCTCGCCGTTTCCGCCCGCGGCTTCGTCGATGCGAGCGGCGACGCGGCGCTCGCGTGGCTCGCAGGCCTGCCGTGCCGCGAGGCCGCCGACGGGCCCGTCTACGGCACGCAGATGATCGTGCTCGAAGGCATCGACGAAGCGGCGCAGCCAACGCGCGAGGAATTGTCGGCGCGGGTCAAGGAGCGCGCTGCGGCGGCGGGGCTGGTGCGCCACGATGGCTTCGCCTTCGTCTTTCCCGGCCGCGGCACCGCGCTTGTCAACCTCACGCATGTCGAGACGCCGCTCGAGCCGGTCGCCTCGTCGAGGAATGCGCTCGAAGGCCGCGCGCAGGCGGACAAGGTCGTCGAATTCCTGAAGCGCGAATATCCCGCCGCCTTCGGCAATGCCCGCGTTCGGACCTATGGTTTCCCCGGCATCCGCCAGACGCGCTGGATCGTGGGACGGCAGCAGCTCACGGCCGACGACGTACGCGCGGGAACGCGGTTTGCCGACGCCGTCGCGCGCACCGCCTGGCCGATCGAGCTGCACGACCGCGCGGAAGGCATGGTGTGGGAGCCGTTCGGCGAGGATCACATGCATTATGTGCCGTTCGGCAGCCTCGCGCCCCCCGACGCCGACAATCTCGTGGCGGCGGGTCGCTGCATCGATGGCGACGTGGCGGCCTTGTCGAGCGTGCGCGTCATGGGCCCGTGCATCGCGATGGGCGCAGCCGCCGCGCACGCGCTCGACCTCGCAGGCGCGGGCAGCGTGCACCAGCTTGATCCCGCAGCACTCGCAGCGCGCATCCGCGCCAACGTCGAAGGGAAAGGATAGGCTCTTCGATCAGATGCCTCGATCCAGCTCCGCCAAAATCTGCTCGGAGGATTCGATCAGGTTGGCGCGCGGATGGTCCCGGCAGTATTTCCCGAGCCTCCCCGGATAGGGACCCTTCGAATCATAGGCGATAGTTCCGGTCTTGCCGGCGTGAAAGCCGCGCAGAAACATGAACGTCGCCGCCATGTTGGCTTGCCCGGAGGCGAGAAATTCGTGGCAGGTGACCTGGGAAAAATCGAGCGCCTGCGCGGCCGGGACGCTCGCGGCAACGAGCGCGGTCGCGAGGACCAGACAGATGTGGAGGCGCATCGCTGGACTCCCCTGTGATCGCGCGGAAAAAGAATTATCCCGCGCTGATGCCGCCGTCGATCGGAATGACCGTGCCGGTGATGAAGCTCGAGGCGGGCGAGGCCAAGAGCAGTGCCAGGCCCTTCAGCTCCTTGGGATCGGCCATGCGCCCCAAGGGCACGATCCGCTCGAATTGTCGCGCGATCTCAGGCTGGCGGTGGAGACGGCCCCCCGCGATATTGGTGAGGAAGGGGCCGGGCGCGATCGCGTTCACCATGACGTTGAAGGGCGCAAGCTCGAGCGCGGCGATGCGCACGATATTGATGACGGCCGCCTTCGTCGCCGCATAGGCATAGCCCACCATGCGCTCGGCCTTGAGGCCCGCGACCGATGCCGTGACGACGATGCGACCGCTTTTCTGGCGCTTCATCGGGATCGACGCCGCGCGCATCGTCTCGAACACACTCGTGAGATTGACCTGCAGCACCTCGCTCCACTTCGCTGGCTGGACCGCCTCGATCGCGCCTTCAGCTGTCATGAAGCTCGGGCCCGCGCTGATCCCGGCATTGGCGAAGGCGACGTCGAGCCGGCCGTGACGAGCGGCCACGCTCGCGACCGCCGCGTTCAAGGCCGCGAGATCGGCGACATCGACCACCACGGGCTCGACCGCGCCGCCCGCTGCCTTGAGCCGCGCCGTTTCGCGCGCGAGCGCGGCTTCGTTCTTGTCGGCAAGCGCCACGTGCGCGCCGTTCTCGGCCATGACCTCGGCCATGGCGAGGCCCAGACCGCTCGCCGCCCCTGTCACCAGCGCGACGCGGCCCCGCACGTCGAACAGTGCCTCCGCCTTCATGTCGTCCTCCCTCTCGTTTCAGTCCGCAGCGTCGCGATCCGCTCGCGCAACGCATCGGCAATTCCCTGCGCCGAGCCATTGCCGGCCGCGACGAGCGTGTCCGCCTCGATCGGCGCGCCGAAGCGCACGCGGATCTTATGGAAGCTCTTGAAGCCGCCCGGAAACCCGCCGCCATATGGCCACGCCTCATAGCTGCCGGCGATCGCCGCCGGCACCACCGACACGCGATGCTTTTCGACCAGCACGCCGACGCCGGCCTGGAAACGCTGCAATTCGCCATCGCGCGAGAGCCCGCCCTCGGGGAACCACACGACCGCGCCGCCGCGCTCGAATGCCGCAGCGGCAAGATCGAGGCTCGCGCCGCCGCCGCGATACTGATCGACGGGCAGAAGCTGCACGATCTTGCTGAAGAAGCGGCGCGCCGCGGTCGCCAGCATGATGCCGGTCCAGCCGGCCCACCAGGTGCGCCGGTGCCGGCCCTTGGGAAGTGCCGCAGAGACCACGAACGGATCGAGATAGCTCTCGTGGTTGGGGCAGATGAGAAAGTAACCTGCGGGCGGAAGGTTCTCCTGCCCCGTGGCTTCGAGCTTGAAGAGCCACCGCATGAGAAGCCGGATCAGCGCCGCGAGCATGTCCTGCAGCAAGTATGAGCCGGGGCCGAGGACGGGCAGCGCCGGCGCCTTCGTTTCGTGCGCCGCTGCGGGGCGGCCGCGCGCTTCGACGGCCTCGCGCAGGAGGTCGCGCAGCGTCACGATGCGGCCGATCTCATGCTCGGTGAGCCGCACGCCAAGCTCGCGCTCAAGCGCGAGCGTGACATCGACCCAGCCAAGCGAATCGATGCCCAGGTCCATCTCGGGATTCATGTCGAGCCCGAGGCCATGCGTCGGATAGCGACGGCCGAGCCAGTCCCACACCTGGGCGGCGGTCTCGTCGGCGAGGAGTTTCTGATCCTCGGGCGAAAGCTCGGCGGGCTTGAGCGCCGGCGGCGCCGCGAGCGCCGCCTCATAGAGCGCAGGCACGAGATGGCGGCGGATCTTGCCGAGCTGCGTGCGCGGCAGCTTGTCGCGCGCAAGCGCAAAGCCGCTGAGGCGGGCGTGGCTCGGCAAGGTCCGCGCGCGCTCGGCAAGCGCATCGCGGATCGCCTCGCGCAGATGGACCGCGCCTTGCGCGCGGACGGCGTCGAGATCCGGCACGACGAGAGCGACAAGCGCCCCCTTAAGCGAAAAGAGCGCCACCTCGGCGACGAGCGGGATCTCGGCATAGACCGCCTCGACCGGCTCGGGAAAAAGCTTCTTGCCGTCGGCGAGGACGATCGTCTCCGACACGCGCGCGACGATGAAGAGAAAGCCCGCGTCGTCGATGCGGCCGAAATCGCCGGTGCGGAACCAGCGGTCCGCGGTGAAGGCGCGCGCCGTTGCCGCCTCATCGCCGAGATAGCCGCCGAAGACGCTCGCGCCTCGCGCCTCGATCTCGCCCACGCCTTCGGCGTCCGTGTTGACGATGCGGAGATGGACGCCCGAAAGCGCGCGGCCGGCCGAGCCGGGGCGCGCGGCGCCGGGTGCGTTGAACGTAAGGATCGGCGAGGTCTCGGTGAGGCCGTAGCCCGTCATCACGTCCCAGCCGAGCGCGGCAAGATCGCCCTCGACCTCGTCGTCGAGCTTCGCCCCACCCGAAACGAGAAGTCGCAGCGATGGGGCGAGCTGGCGATGGACCGGCCGGAACAGGAAGCGCGGGCTTTTGCCGAAGGTCGCGCGTAGGCGCCGCCCCAGCGCGAGCAGCAGCGCAAAGGCGCGCCGCGCGAGCGGTCGCCGTCCCGCGATCCTCTGGCGAATTCCGGTGAGAAGCGCCGAGTAGAGCCGCGGCACGCCCATGAGGATAGTGACACCGCCCTTCAGCAAGGCCGTGATCATCTCCGGCCCCGACACGCCCGCGGGCAGGACGATCGTCGTCCCGCAGGCGAGCCCCGACATCATGCCGACCGTTAGCGGGTAAGCGTGATGAAGCGGCAACGGCAGGAGCGCGCGGTCCTTGGCGCCGGCGAGGCCGGTGGCCTGCATGGCATCGATGTTGGAGCGCAGATTGCCGTGCGTCAGCGGCACCGCCTTGGGCGTCGCCGTCGTGCCCGACGTGAAGAGGATGACCGCGACATCATCGGGTTTTCGTGCGGCGAACGTGGCCGAGCCTTCGGACGCCGAGGGCAGCTCCTCGTCGAGCGCGATCGCGTCCCGTCCGACCCGTCCCGCCCGCGCCGCGGTCGTGAAGACGAGGCGGCAGTTCGCGCGTCCGAGCCGATCCGCGAGTTCCGCGTCCTCGGTCTGCACGTCGATCGGCACGGCTGTCGCGCCGGTCGCGACGATCGCCCAGAACGCCACGATCCACGCTGCGCTGTTGGGCGCGACGAGCGCCACGGCCGCGCCCGGACCGATGCCGCGCTGGAGCAGCGCACGCCCCAGGCTCCGCGCGCGGGCGGCAAGGTCGGCGAAACTCGTTTCCTCGGCCCGTTCGCCGGTGAAGGCGATGATCGCCGGCGCAGCACCGCGTTCACCGATGCGGGCGAGCAGCGTCTGCAGCGTGTCGTCGGCCACCCTAGCCTCTCATTCGCCGCGCCGGCCGCCGCCGCTATTTCCGCCCGCCCTTCAGCTTGAACGGTTCGTAGGTCGGCTTGTAGCTCTTGTCGTCGAGGAACTGGCTCATGCCGGTCTTGTATGAATCCTCCTGGTCGCCGACGCGGATCGCCTTGCCTTTTTCGGCGAGATAGTCATAAGCCTGATCGACATCCATGCGGCGCACGTGCTTGATCGCCTGCTTCGTCGCGCGCAGCACGTTGGGGCTCTTCTTCATCAACTCCTGCGCAAGCTCGACCGTCGCGTCCTCGAGCTTCGCCTGGGGCACGGCGAAATTCACCATGCCGATGCGCGCCGCCTCCTTGCCGTCGAACGGCTTGCCGAGGCAGGCGTAGTAGAGCGCGTGGCGCGGCAGCACCATGTCCGCCACCACCTTCGAGACGAGCGCGCCGGGGAGAATTCCCCAGTTCACCTCCGACAGCGAGAAGGTCGCGTCCTCGGATGCCAGGGCGAAGTCGCACGCCAGGAGCTGCATGAAGGCGCCGCCGACGCAGTAGCCATGCACCATCGCGATCGTCGGCTTGTCGTAGCCGTAAAGCCGCGCCCAGCGCCAGCGGTTGGCGGCCTCGGCCGCCTTCTTGCGCTCGCGCGGATTGCCTTCGAGCGCGCGGAAGAAGAGTTTCAGGTCCTGGCCTGCGCTGAAATTGCCGCCGGCGCCCGTGACGACGACGACCTTGACCTCTGGATCGGTCTCCATTTCCGCGAGCGCATCGTCCATGTCGTAATGGAGCTGCGGGCTCATGGCGTTGCGCTTTTCCGGCCGATTGAGGATCGCCCAGCCGATCCCGTCCTTGATCTCGACCTTGACGCATTCGTACTGGTATCGGGCCATGCTCTCCTCCATTACCAGAAGCTGCGCAGCACGTGCCGCGCCAGCGTCATCTTCAGAATCTCGATCGGTCCCTCGGTGATCATGAAGCTTCTCTGGTTGCGCCAGAATTTCTCGATCGGCAGGTCGGTCGTGAGGCCGATGCCGCCGTGGAGCTCCATGCACTTGTCGGCGGCCTCGAACGATTTCGTGTCGCCGAAGATCTTGGCCATGTAAGCCTCGACGCGGATGTCCTCGCCCCGGTCGTGCTTCCACGCGGCGTGCTGGACCATGAGGCGCAGCATGTGGAGGTCCATGTAGCCGTCGACCAGCATCCATTGCACCGCCTGGCGTTCGGCCAAGGGCCGGCCGAAGGTGACGCGCTGCTTGGCGTAGCTCGTGCCGAGCTCGAGGCAGCGCTCGATCACGCCGATGCCGCGCGCGCCGTGGCGGACGCGGCCCGAGTTGATCCAGTTCTGCGCGTGGCGGAAGCCGTCGCCTTCCGCGCCGATGCGGTTCTCGACCGGAACCTTGACGTTGTCGAACGCGATCTCCCACGGCCGGTCGTCCATCATCGTCTGCTGCGCGCGCAGGAGCTTCACGCCGTTGGACTTCATGTCGACGAGGAAGGCCGAAATGCCGCCGTGCGAACCCTTGGCGCGGTCGGTCGCGGCGAAAAGCTGCGCCCAGTCGGCCTCGTCGGCGGCGGTGATGAAGCGCTTGATGCCGTTGATGACGTAGTGATCGCCTTCGCGCACCGCGATCGTGCGCATCGAGCCGGGATCGCCGCCGGCGTCGGGCTCGGTCTGGGCGAAACACCATTTCATCTCGCCGGCGATCGTCGGCAGGAGAAAGCGCCGCGTCTGCTCCTCGTCGAGGTGATAGAGGATCGGGCTGACATTGGGCCCGAAGATTTCGGACGCCCGCGACGGGAGCGCGATGCTGCGCGCCATCTCCGACCACACCACGACCTTGGCGAGAAGCCCGAGGCCGAGGCCACCATGCTCCTTGGGCACGTCGTAGTTGGCGAGGCCCAATTCCAGCGCCTTCGCCTCGAGGTGGCGGCGCACGTCGGGCTTCAATTTGTGGCCGTCGCACGCCTCACGCTCGATCGGGATCAATTCGCGATCGACGAACTTGCGCACCGTGTCCTTGAGCATCCGCAGCTCTTCCGGAAGCTCGAAGTTCATCTCCTGGCTCGCGTCCATGGCGTCCCCCATCGCTCAGCGCCGCACGAGGCGCACATCGACCGCGCGCACGCCCTCGCCTTCGCCGAGCACAATCAGCGGATTGATCTCGAGATCGGCGATGTGCGGGCGATGGTCGAGGACGAGCCGCGAAAGGCCCGCGATCGCGCGGCATGCGGCCGCGACATCGCGCGCGGGCGTGCCGCGGAACGCGCCGAGCAGCTTCGCGCCGCGCAATGACAGCAGCATCTCGCGGGCGTCCGCCTCGTCGACAGGCAAGAGCCGCAGCGCCACGTCGTCCAGCGCCTCGACCATAACGCCGCCGAGCCCAACCGCAAGCACCGGTCCGTACTGCGCATCCTCGCGCACACCGATGATGAGCTCGAGCCCTTGCACCATCTCCTGCACCAGGAAGCCCTCCGTCTCGGGCACGCGGGCCGCCATCGCCGCGGCCGCCCGCCGTACCGCCTCGCGGTCGGCAAGATGAAGCGCCACGCCGCCCACCTCCGTCTTGTGCAGCGCCGCGGGCGCGAGAAGCTTGAGCGCGACGGGGAAGCCGATGTCGGCGGCGCGCGCCGCCGCTTCTTCCGGCGTTTTCGCGCGCGCGCTCCGCGGCAGCGTCAATCCGTGCGCATCGAGCATCCGGTCGAACGCGGCGCCCGCGAGCGATGCAGCCTCGCCGCGCGGCGGCGGCAAGGGCGCCACGCAGCGCCGCAGCGCTTCGGCATGCGCGATGAGCCCGGCGGCCGCGCGCAAGGTCTCGGGCAGGCCCTGGATAAAGGGAAGGCCGGCCTTCGCCTGAAAGGCGCGGCCGGCATCGGTCACATTCTGCGCCGTGCGGCCATAGCAGATGACCGGCTTGTCGGTCGCGGCAAGCACTTCTTGGAAAGGCGCGAGCGGATAAGGCTCGTCCGCCGTCATCGGCAGCTGGCCCTGCATGATGAACAGATCGACGTTCGGATCGCCCGAGACGAGGCGGCAGATCTCGCTGAACTTTGCCGCCTGCACGCCGGTCGTGGCGCCGACATCGAGTGGGTTTTCGGCCGGCAAGCCGGGATCGATGCGCGGCGCCAGCGCCGCCGCCGTGGCGGGCGCGAGCGTCGCAAGAGTGAGCCCCTGCTCGTGCGCGTAGTCGAGCAGCAGCCCTTTGGCGCCACCCGAAAACCCGGCGATGGCGATGCGCCGTCCCTTGGGCAGACGCTGTGGTCCGAAGGCGAGACAACCCTCGATCAGATCGTCAAGGGTCGGCACCCGCAGCACGCCGTACTTGCGGCAGACCGCGTCGAACACGCGATCGTCGCCCGCGAGTGCGCCTGTGTGCGAGGCCGCCGCGGCCTGGCCCCGCGCGCTCCGCCCGAGCTTCAGAACGAGGAGCGGCTTTCCTGCCGCAAGCGCCCTCTCGGCCGCGGCGACAAACGCGTCCGGCCGGCGCACGCCCTCCACCATGCACGCGATGATGCGCGTGCCCTCGTCCTCGACGAGGAAGTTGATATAGTCGGCCAGATCGAGGTCGAGCTCGTTGCCGCTCGAAACGGCATAAGAGAAGCCCAACCCGCGCGTCGCCCCTTGCTGCAGCCAGAACTGGAACGTGCCGCCGGACTGGAAGACGATGCCAACCTCGCCCGCCGGGAGCGCGCGCACCCGCGCGGCGGGATAAAGGAGGAGCCGCTCGCGCAGCGCGACGGCACCCATGCAGTTGGGGCCGGAGACGCGCAGGCCCGTCCGCGCGCACAAATCGCGCACCGTGCGTGCCCGCACCTCGCCCTCAGGATCGCCGCCCTCGCCAAAGCGCGCGGCATAAATGAGCGCGCATTTCAGGCCATGCTCGGCCGCCTCGGCGAGCGTTGCGGGAATGGCAGGCGCCGGAATGATGGTGAGCGCGAGATCGATGCGTTCGGGCAAGGACGCGAAATCGGGATAGACGGGGCTGCCCCAGATCTCGCTGCGCTTCGGGTTGACGAGATAGACCTTCGCCGGAAAGCCGCAATGCGCGAGATTGTCGTAGATCGCCTTCGACCAGCCGTCGCCGCCGCGATCGGAGGCGCCGACAATGGCGATCGTCTTCGGCCGCAACAGATCGGTCACGGAACGGAACAACAGGGTCCTCCCTCGCCGATCGCGCGGTCTTCTCGCGCAATTCTGCATGGGGCAGAAGGGGTGTCAACGAGCGCGGGACCGCGCAATCTTCCAATCGCGGCCTGTTTCACGTTAGGATCGCCGCAACCGAGGAGGCATACAAAATGAAGATCGTGACTTTCGGCCCGGACCGGCGCACAGGCGTTCTGCGCGATGAGACGGTGGTCGATATCTCGCTCGCTTTCGCCAAGTATCTAAAGGAGCGCCAAGGCGAGCGGCATCCGCGGCGGCTTGCGAATGCGCTCTGCCCGCCGGAACTCGGCCACTTCATCGACGGCGGCCAGCGCGCGCTCGACAACGCGCAAAAGGCGCTCGACTACCTCTTCAGCGAGGTGCAGCACCAAAAAGGCGCTCACGGCGAGAAGATCATCCAGACCGCGAGCGAAGTGATGCTGCACGCCCCGGTTCCGACGGGGGCGCGCATCGCCTGCGCCGGCGGTAATTTCGCCGACCACGCGGCCGCCATGGCGAACCGCAACCGCACCGGCGACGTGAAGCCGTTCACCGGCGATCCGGCCGCCGAGATCCGCAAGACCGGCATCTGGGGCTTCTGGAAGATCACGCGCGACATGGTCGAGCCCGACGGCGAGCTGATCTATCCCGCGCGCTGCAACCGGCTCGATTACGAGGGCGAGCTCGCGATCGTCATCGGCAAGCAGGGGAAGGACATCCGCGCCAAGGACGTGAAGGACTACATCTGGGGCATCACGCTCCTCGGCGATTGGAGCGTCCGCGGCGTCGCGGAGCCGGGACCGCTGCGCTTCGCCATGCAGAAGAATTTCGACACCTGCTGCTCGGTCGGCCCCTGCATCTCGGTGGGCGAGGCCGACGCGCTCAACGCGCCGGTCGAGACCTACGTCAACGGCGAGCGCCGCCAGAGCTTCAGCACCAAGGACATGGTGTTCTCGTTCGGCGAATACCTCGAATTCCTGTCGCGCGACATGACGTTCTATCCAGGCGACATCATCAGCGGCGGCACCGCCGCCGGCACGGCCGCGGATTCGAGCCCGCTTCTCGCAGACGGCACGCCGTCGGCGGAGCGGTTCCTGAAGCCCGGCGACACCGTCGAGGTGAAGTCGCCCGCAGTCGGCACGCTCAGGACGCGCGTCGTCGCGAAGAAGAACGCGTAGCGCGCACTTGCGCCTCACATCGCCTGCGCGACAAGGTTCACGAGGAAGCGGGCGGCGACGAGGAGCAGGAAGAGCCCGAACGCGATTTCGAGCGCTCGCTTCGACATCCGATGCGCGAGGCGGGCGCCGAATGGCGCAACGAGGCTCGACAGCGGCGCGATCAGCACGACGCCGACGATCGAGACGAAGCCGAGCGACAGCGGCGGCAACTCGGCGCGATGGGGGATGCCGGCAAGTACATAGCCCAGCGTGCCGGCAAGCGTGATCGGAACGCCGAGGCCGGCGGCGGTCGCGACCGCGTTGTGGATGGGCTTGCGGTAGAGCGTCAGCACCATCGTCACCAGCGAGCCACCGGCGATTCCCATCAGCGACGAGCCGAGGCCGATGGCGAAGCCATAGCCGGTCATCGCCGCGGCGCCCGGCAGCTCGTCGCCCAAGGCCCAGGCGCGGTCGCCGACGAGAAGCTTCGCCGCGATGAGACAGGCGATGACCACGAACGCCGCCTCGAACAAGCCGGGCGGCGCGAGCGCCGCCAGAGCCGAGCCCAGGGCGACGCCCGCCATCGCCGGCAGCGCCCATCGACGCATGACGTCGCGCAGCACGAGCCCGCGCTCCTTGTGCGCTCGATAGGAGCGCACCGCGGTCGGCACGATGATCGCGAGCGAGGTGCCGATGCAAAGCTGCATGCGCACATCATCGGGCACGCCGAGGAGGCGGAAGACTTCGAACAGCACCGGGACGACGACAGCCCCACCGCCGATACCAAAGAGCCCGGCCAGGATGCCGGTCACGACGCCGGCAACCATGACGCTGGCCGCAAGCCACGCCAGCTCGACCATCATCGCCCGCTCAGAGGTTTGTCACCTAGATCGCGCCGACCTTGCGGAAGCCCTCGATCTCGGCGGCGCCATAGCCGAGGTCGCGTAGCACCTCGTCGTTGTGCTCGCCATAGTCGGGCGCGGCCGCGGCAAGGCGGCTTGCCGTGCGGCTCAGCTTCACCGGCTGGCCGATGAGGGTAATAAGGCCGAGAAGCTTCGATTCGACCTGCTGCGCGATGCCGAGATGCTTGACCTGCGGATCGGCGAACGCCTGGTCGATCGAGTAGATGGGGCCGCACGGAATGCCGGCGGCGTTGAATTTCGCGATGAGCGCCGCGCCGTCCTCGAGCACCGTGATCTCGTCGATCATGGCGTTGAGTCGCTCGCGGTTCTTGCGCCGCGCGGCGGGCGTCGCGAGTTCGGGATCGTCGATCCAGGCCGGGCGCCCGAGCGCGGTGCAGAAGCGGCGCCACATCGGCGGCGTCGGCGCGATGTTGATGTGACCGTCGCGCGTCTTGAAGGTGCCGGTGGGCGAGCCGGTTGGATGGTTGTTGCCGACCTGGCGCGGCACCTCGCCTTTCATAAGATAGCGCGCGCCCTGGAAATCGAGCATGAAGAGCAGAGCTTCGAGGAGCGAGGTCTTGATCCACTGCCCCTCGCCCGAGCGCTGCCGCTCCCACAGCGCGACCATGATGCCGAGCGCGGCCAAGAGCCCGGCCGCGAGGTCACCCACGGCAATGCCGGCGCGCATCGGCCCGCGCCCCGGCTCGCCGGTGATCGACATGAGACCCGACATGCCTTGCGCGATTTGGTCGACGCCGGGCCGCTCGCGATAAGGCCCGTCCTCGCCGAAGCCCGAGATGCTGGCATAGACGATGCGCTTGTTGATCGCCTTCAGACTCTCGTAATCGATGCCAAGGCGGAACTTGACGTCGGGGCGATAATTCTCGACGACGACATCGGCACGCTCGACGAGGCGGCGGAAGATTTTTTGGCCGTCAGGATGCTTCAGGTCGAGCGTGAGCGAGCGCTTGTTGCGGTGGAGATTCTGGAAATCGGGATCGTTGCGCTGCGCGAAATCGGTCTGCGTCGCGCTGCCCGGCTCCTCGCGCATCTCGACCTTGACGACGGACGCGCCCCAATCGGCGAACTGACGCACACAGGTGGGGCCGGCCCGGACGCGCGTCAAATCGATGACGGTGATGTCCTGGAGCGCAGATGAGGCGGGCGGAAGGCTCATGCGCCGCCTCCCACCAGCAGCGCGCCGTAATTGGCGATGCTCGAATCCCACGCGAGGCCGCGATGGGCGGCCACGGCGTAGAGGTCGCGCATCTGGCGCTGCATTGCGTTCTCGACGAAGAGCGCGCGGCCGCCGGCGGCGTTGAAGAGACGCTGCACCGCCGCGAGCGAAAGCTGCGCCGCGTAGGAAGAGGAAAGCCGCGTGCGCTTCCTCTGCTCCTGCGACAGATGCTCGCCGCGCTCGAGCGTCGCCATGGCGTCGCGCGCGGCACCGATCGCGAGACGCCCTGCCGCCATGATCTCCGCCGCCGAGCTGCCGATACCCATGTGCGTGCCCATGAGATCGGCGATCTGCGTGCCGCGCGACTGGCGCGGCTTCGTGTAATTCACATACTCGTCGAGGAAGCCGTCGGCGATGCCGACGGCAATCGAGGCGAAGCCGCTGCCGGCGACGTCGTGGCGCGGCATGCGGTAGACGATGCCGGGATTGACCTTGGCGCCCGGTACATCGCCGTCGTCCGAAGCGTCGCGGCTCAGGATGCGGTGCTGCGGCACGAACAGATCCTTCACCTCGAAGCTCTTGCTGCCCGTGCCGGAGAGCCCGATGACATGCCAGTCGTCGATCACCGTGACATCGCTTTTCGGCACGAGGAAGTAGGCACCCCGGGGCGGCTTGCCGTCTTCCTCGATGTGCCCGCCGCAGAGGAGCCAGTGCGCGTGGTCGATCCCGCTCGCGAAGCGGTGCCGGCCGGAGACGCGCGCGCCGCCGGGCACGCGTCGCCCCTTGCCGACCGGCTCGACCGAGGCCGAAAGCCGCGCGCCGGGGTCCTTGCCCCACACATCGGCCTGCGCCTCGAGCTCGAACTGGCCCAGAAGCTGCGTGTGGTCGCAATAGATGTTGCCGACCCACGACTGCGCGCCGCAGCCATGTGCAAGCACGCGGCTCACCTCGCACAGCACGTCCCAGGTCTGCTCATAGCCGCCGAAGCGGGCGGGCTGGCAAATGCGCAAGAGCCCGGCGGCATCGAGGTCGGCGACGGTCTCCTCCGGGCAGCGCCGCAGCTCTTCAGCCTTGGCCGCACGCGACCGCAGCACGGGCGCCAGCGCGGCCGCGCGCTCCAGCAGTTCCTGCCGCACCGCAGTGGGCTCATTCCCGATCGTGTCGGCCATCGCGCGCCCGCGGCTCAGTTGCGGTAGGAGGAATCGGTGCGGTCGAGCGAGCGCAGCACACCCTGCCACTCGTCGCGCCGGTCGGACTTCTTCTGCTGCCGCTCGAACTGCTCCGCCGTGCGCATGCACACTTCGGGCGGCGGCTCGCTGATCTCGGCGCCGGTTGCCTCGATCTCGAGCTGCACCTCCGCCGACATGATGAGCGAGCGCAGCCGAAGTGCGGCATGCGCCACCGTGTCGCCGCAGGTGAGGAGCCCGTGATTGCGCAAGACGAGCGTGTTGTGAGTCCCGAGATCGCGGCCCAGCCGCTCGCGCTCGTCAGTGTCGAGCGCGATCCCCTCGAAGTCGTGATAGCCGACGCGCCCGTAGAATTGCATCGCGTCCTGGCAGAGAAAACGCAGGCCCGCCTTGCGCGCGCTGATCGCCATGCCGACCTTGCTGTGCAGGTGCATCACGGCATTGACATCGGGGCGCGCCTGATAGACCGCGGAATGGATGGTGAAGCCCGCCGGGTTCACGTCCTCGTCGGTCCCGACCGGCGCGCCGCCCGCGTCGACCTTGACGAGGTTCGAGGCCGTCACCTCCTCGAACAGAAGCGTATGACGCTTGATGAGGAAGCGGTCGGGCTCGCCCGGCAAGCGCACGGTGAAATGGTTGAAGATGAGATCGGTCCAGTCGTTCGCGGCGGCAAGCCGGTGCGCCGCGGCGAGATCGACGCGCGCCGTCCATTCCTTCTCCGACACGTCGTTGCGCCGCGCGCCGGCAAATCCCTGCGACTGATCCATGGCGAACCTCCGTTTCGCCGCAGATTACCCCCTCACGCGCGCCCCGTCACCAGAACGGCGGCAGCCCTGCGAGTGTCTTGCCCACGCGCCCCTGCTCCACTACCGTCGCCGCGAAATCGAACTCGCGATCAGGAGATGGACATGGCTGCGGAACCCGAGAATTGGACGACGGTACCGGCGGATTATCGCGGCGACGCCGTGGTCGCGGCGATGGCAATGGGCGGCGTCGACCATCTGTTCTTCACCTCGGGGTCGGAACTCGCCTTCTATCAGGAATCGGTCGCGAAGGCGCGCCACCACAACCGGCCCGTGCCGCGGCTCGTCACGGTGACGCACGAGCATGTGAGCCTTAACGCCGCGCTGGGATATGCGGCGGTGAGCGGCCGGGTCGCGGCGACGGCGGCGCATGTCGATTGCGGCACGCAGCATTATGGCGGCGCCATCCATACCGCCTGGCGCAGCGGACTTCCGGTCATGATCACCGCGGGCGGTGCGCCCTCGGCCTATACCGGCTCGATGCTCGGCTCCCGCGAAGAGGGCGCGCATCTCTGGTCGCAGCAGGTGTTCGACCAAGGCGGCATCCTCCGGCAGTACACCAAGTGGGACAAGCGGCTCGAGTACCAGGACAATCCCGGCCTCCTCGTGAGCCGCGCGCTGCAGGTGGCGCGGACCGAGCCGATGGGCCCCGTCTATATGAGCTTCCCGCGCGAGATCATCCTGCTGCCGATGCAGGGCGAGGCGAAATTCCCGACGGCCGACCAGCTTGGCGTCGCGCGCCCGACCGCAATCGACCAAGACAGCGCCAAGGAGATTGCCCAGCGCCTCATCAAGGCGAAGAACCCGGTCGTCGTCGTCTCGGCCTCGGGCAAGTACAAGGAGTCGGTGCCGGAGCTCCAGGCGCTGTGCGAGCTTCTGGGCCTCGCCGTCGTCGACGGCGCGGCGCGTCATTTCCTGTCGTTCCCGATGAACCATCCGCTCTACCAGAACACCATGTCGCTCGCGAATGCCGACGTCGTGCTGGTGCTCGAATCGACCGTGCCGTGGATGCCCGGCCGCATGGCGCCAGGTCCCGGCGCGTGGATCGCGGCGATCGACCAGGATCCGGCGAAGAACCGCTTCCCGACCTACGAGTTCACCGCCGATCTCCGCGTCAATGCGAGCCCGCTCATGGCGATCCGCGGCATCCGCGCCGAGGCCGAGAAGCTTTTGGGCGCGAGCGACCGCAGCGCCGCGGCCGACCGCAGCAAGCGCTTCAGCGAAATGTCGGCGACGCGGCGCAAGAAGCTCGCCGAAGAGGCAACGGCCAAGGCGAAGGCGACGCCGGTCGATCCGATGTTCGTGAGCCACACGCTCGCGCAGGCGATCGACGACAACTGCATCGTGCTTGATGAATCGCTCCGCAGCCCGCGCTTTCCGGAGTTCGTCAACTGCTCGCAGCCCGGCTCCTACATCCACAATCCGGGCTCGAGCGGCGGCTGGGGACCGGGAGCGGCCTTGGGCGCCAAGATCGCTGCGCCCGACAAGGATGTGGTGCTCGTGACGGGCGACGGGTTCTGGCAGTTCGCCGTCCCCAACGCGGCGATCTGGTCCGCAGCCCATCACCGCGCGCCGTTCCTGACGGTGATCCACCAGAACCGCAGCTTCTCGACCGGCACCACCGGCACGAAGCAGGCGTTCGGCGAAAATTACGCGCACAAGGCGGATTATCCCGGCGGTTATTTCGATCCGCCGACCGACTATGCCAAGGAAGCCGAGGCCTCCGGTGCCTATGGCGAGAACGTGCGCGATCCCGCGGAGCTTGGCCCGGCGATCAAGCGCGGCCTGGCGCAGGTGCGGCGCGGCACACCCGCCGTCATCGCGGTGTGGGAAGCGCGGCTCAATCACGACGACTGAGCGTCTGGATCGTCATGGCCGGTCTTGTCCCGGCCATCCGCGACTGAGACGTCAATGCCCGGCATCAATGCCGGGCATTGCGTTTGCGGAACGCTACTTCGTCACCCCGGCGCGGCGCGACCAGTATTCCCAGGCGCGGGCGTGGGTCCCGCCCTGTGACCGCGCCATGCGGTTGATCTCGGCGATTTCGCCATCGCTCAGATAATTGATCTCGGCGCCGAAGCGCATTGCCTCGGAGAGGAGCTGCGCGTTGACGCGGAGATAAATCGCGTTGCTCACCGCATCCTGGATCGACATGCCGGTGACGGCCGAGCCATGGCCGCGCATCAGCACCACCTGGTTCCTCGCGAGCTTCGACGCGAGATCGTGCCCTTGCGGGAGCGTCGTCACCAGGAGATTGGTGTCGCCGAACTTCTCGCGGATGTCCCAGACCGGAAGCTCGGCGCCAATGCCGCCGGACGTGTGCAGCACCGGGCGAAGCTTCACGCCTTTCGCCACGGTGAAGGGAATGACCTCGTAGGCGTGATTGTGGATCACCGCCTGCACATCGGGCCGGGCGCGCAAGATGCCGCCGTGGATCGGGCGCTCGGTATATTGCGCGCGGCCCTTCAGATCGATCGGGTTGCAGTCGAGATCGTACTCGATGATGTCGTCAAGCGTGACGAGCTCAGGGCTGCGCGAGCCCGACAGGAAGAAGCGGTCGGGCCGGTCGGGATGGCGCACGCTGATGTGGCCATAGGCATCGACCACGCCTTCGTGCGCGAGGATGCGGTTCGCGGTGACGAGATCGCGGAGGAGATCGGGGAGTGCCATCTTCGGTCTCCTACTTTCGCCCTACGAGCTCGCGGCCCTTCTCGAGCGCCGCATAGCTCCGGACCGGCGCCGCCATGAGGAAGCGATAGCCTTCCTTGACGATGCGCTCGACATTTGCGCCGCCCACATGCGGGTGCCCGACCGGCACGTTCGCCGTCTTGCAGACGCGCACGATCTCGGCCATCGCCTCGACCACCTTCGGATGCTCGTACTGGCGCGGATAGCCCAGTTCCTGCGACAGATCGCCTTCGCCGATGAGGACGACGCCGACGCCCGGCACCTTCTTCAGGATATCGGGGAGATTGGCGATGCCGACCGTGTCCTCGATCATGAGGATGACCAGAATCTCGCCCTTGGGATTCAAGGGCCACACATCGGCGCGTTCGTAATATTCCTGCTGCGTAATGCCCCAGTAGCGCACCGCCTGCGTCGGGCCGTCGCCGCGGAGCCCGGCGGGCTCATAGTTCGGAACGCCCTTCAAGCTCGGATAGCGGCACGCCGCGACGGCGTTGTAGGCCTGCTCCACCGTGCTGATATGCGGCCACACGATGCCGTAGGCGCCGAGATCAAGCGCCTGCTTCGCGTAAGTCTGGTTGAGCTCGCCGCCATTGGGCGGGATGCGCACGATCGGCGTCACGCCGGGCGCCACTGAGCCGGACCTTGCGATCTGGCCGCGGTTCAGCATGTATTGGAGCGAATCCCTGAGCGCCCTTATGTCCCACGGGTTGTGCTCCATCTCGAACACGATGCCGTCGTATTTCGCTCCGCTCATCGCGATCGCGGTCTCGGTGTCGGCGTTGGCGAAAGCGGTGAAAGCGGTGCCCTGCTCGAGCGCGCGGATGACGCCATTGAGGCGCGGAAGTTCCGGCATGATGTCTCCCCTTCGTGTTCCTCGATCGCCATCGTACCAGATATGGGCTGGTTTGACAGCGAGCGGGCGCCTTCATAGCATCGCGCCAAGATCAAGGGGAGGCATTCGCCATGATCATCGATTGTCACGGCCACTACACGACCGCACCGAAGCAGCATGAAGGCTGGCGCACACAGCAGATCGCCGCGTTCGAAGGTAAGCAGTCGATCCCAACGCGCCCCGCGATCAGCGACGACGAGATCCGCGACAGCATCGTCAACGCGCAACTGAAGCTCCAGAAGGAGCGCGGCACCGACCTCACGATCTTCTCGCCGCGCGCCGCCGGCATGGCGCATCACCAGGGCGACGCGTCGACGAGCGTCACCTGGTCGCGCGCCTGCAACGACCTCATCCATCGCGTCTGCACGCTCTTCCCCGAGAATTTCGTCGGCGTATGCATGCTCCCGCAATCGCAGGGCGTCTCGCCCGCCAACTGCCGCGACGAGCTCGAGCGCTGCGTCAAGGAGCTGGGCTTCATCGGCTGCAACCTCAACCCCGATCCTTCCGGCGGCTGGTGGAAGGACCCGCCGCTGACCGACCGCTACTGGTATCCGATCTACGAGAAGATGGTCGAGCTCGACGTGCCGGGGATGGTGCATGTGAGCGCGTCGTGCAATCCCTGCTTCCACGGCACCGGCGCGCACTACATCAACGGCGATACCTCGGCCTTCATGCAGTTCATCACGGGCGATCTCTTCAAGGATTTCCCGACGCTGCGCCTCATCATCCCGCATGGCGGCGGCGCCGTGCCGTTCCACTGGGGCCGCTATCGCGGCTTGGCGCAAGACATGAAGAAGCCGCCGCTGAAGGACTATCTCTTGAAGAACGTGTTCTTCGACACGTGCGTCTATCACCTGCCGGGCATCGAGCTTTTGACGCGCGTCATCCCGGTCGAGAACATTCTCTTCGCCTCGGAGATGGTCGGCGCGGTGCGCGGCGTCGATCCCGACACCGGGCACAATTACGACGACACCAAGCGCTATATCGACCAGCTCAAGATCGGCGCGGCCGAGAAGCAGAAAATCTTCGAGGACAACGCGTACCGCGTCTTCCCGCGGCTCAAGGCCGCGCTCGCCAAGGCGCGGAAGTGATGGTTGCCCCCGCCTCCAAGGGGCGGGGGGACGTTACAAAATTGTAAGGAAAAGCCGCTGGTTCCCTCCGCGGCCGCGTGCGAGGTTTGTGCGACAAGCCGCGCGCGCCAATGGCGCAGAAGCCGGCAGTCCAAGGAGGACGCCATGATCCGACAGGTGCTGCGTCGTTGCGGCGCGGGCGCGGTGGCGCTCGTGCTGCTCGTGTTCATTCCGTTCGCTTCGTTCGCCGCGTCCGGCGCCGCCCCGATCAAGATCGGCTTCGCGATGTCACTCACCGGGCCTTACGCCGTCTCGGGCAAGCAGGCGCTCATCGCGATCAAGCTGTGGCAGGATGACGTCAATGCCAAGGGCGGGTTGCTGAAGCGGCTGGTGCAGCTCGTCTATTACGACGACCAGAGCAACCCCGCGAACGTGCCCGGCATCTACACGAAGATGCTCGACATCGACAAGGTCGATCTCGTCGTCAGCCCCTATGGCACGGTGATGACGGCGCCGGCCATGCCGATCGTCATCGCGCACAACATGGTGATGACGAGCCTCGTCGCGCTCAACGTCAACTCGCGCTTCCATTATCCGCGCTATTTCGCCCCGGCGGCGCTGGGCAGCGACCCGGTCGATAATTTCTCCAAGGGCTTCTTCGACGCGGCGATGAAGCAGACCCCGAAGCCCCAAACCGTCGCCTTCGTCTCGGCCGATCAGGAATTTTCGGCCCAGAACATTGCCGGTGCGCGCAAGAACGCCAAGGCGGACGGGCTCAAGATCGTCTACGACCAGACCTATCCGCCATCGACGGTCGATTTCTCACCGATCGTCCGGGCAGCCCAGGCCGCCAATCCCGACATCTTCTTCGCCGCGTCATATCCGCCGGATTCGCTTGGCCTCGTGCGCGCGAGCCGCGAAGCGGGCTTCACGCCAAAGATCTTCGGCGGCTCCATGGTGGGACTGCAAATCACCAATATCCAGATGCAGCTGGGGCCGCTGCTGAACGGCATCGTCGCTTTCGCCGCGTGGGAGCCGCTGAAGCCGATGATGTATCCCGGCGTCATGGACATGCTGAAGCGCTATCAGGCCCAGGCGGCAGGACAGGGCGTCGACCCGCTTGGCTATTTCCTCGCGCCAGCCGCTTATGCCTATGTGCAGATCCTGGGCGACGCCGTCAATGCGGTGGGCTCGCTCGATCAGGGCAAGATCGCCGACTACATGCACCACCACACGTTCAGCACCGTCGACGGCAAGTTCACGTTCAACGCCGATGGCGACACGGCTGAAAACCGGCTGCTGCAGGTCCAATATCACGGCATCACCGGGAATGGGCTCGCCCAATTCAAGGACCCGAGTCACGTGACCATCGTCTCGCCGGAGGATCTTGTGACCGGCAAGATGGTCTATCCCTACGCCAAAGCGCTCGGGGTCGCGACGAGCCAGCGCTGAGCCAGCGGGCGAAGGCGAAGCGCGCCGCGCGCCTCGCCTTCCGACCTCGCCTCAGTTTGCGACGGCGGTGGCGTCGATCTGCAGCAGCACGCCGCCGCGGAGCGGCAGGACGAGCGTGTGCCGAGCCGGGCGCTTCGCCGCATCAGGGAAGCATTCGTTCCAGTACTTGTTGATGTTGTCGCGCAGATTGTCGTCGGTCACGAAGCAGGTGATCTTGACGACGTCGCCCAATCCCATGCCGCCCTTCGCCAGGATCGCCTTGAGGCTCTCGAACGCGTTCCGCGCCTGAGTGTCGCCGTCGGGCGGAAGCTTGCCGGTCTTGAGGTCGCGTCCGCCGATCGCCGAGGTCATCAGCACGTTGCCGACCCGGCTCGCGACCGGGATGGGCGCGCCGTGTGCGATGTTTTCGACATCGATGCTCTGCTGCCGCCGTACGTCCGCCATGGGTGCCTCCGGGTTATGGGTCGCGCAATCGTCGCAAGACCGCGCCGCGATTTCAAGCAAGCCTCAGGGAGCGCGTCGATTGCGGCAAGCGCGTCGTGGCCTGCATGCCTCCATGAAGAAATAGATACCGAACCGGGATTCGAACGATCAGAATTTCATAAATTCCTGGAGCCAGGCCGCGACGGTGGTTGATGCTGAAAGCGGCGAGCGATCACGGGGGCGGCCAGCCCTCGGAACTCCACCTCGATCCGCCACATGCAACTTATGCGGTTTGACGGCAACCGCCGGGTGCGGTTCGGCAACGTGCTCTCGAGCCCCCAAGGCGCCAAAAGGGCCGGAAACTTAGCAGAAGATTTACGCGTACGAGGCAATCATTGCCTCATGCTTCGCGTCCTATACGTCTGCGTGGCCGAGCAGCATGACCTTCGGCTTGTGGCGCTTGCCGCCTTCGTCTGCCTCTTCGCCTGCTTCACCGCGACGAATCTCTACGTCCGCGCCGAAGAGAGCCACCGCGCCCGCCGCCTCCTGTGGATGTCGGGCGCGGCGGTCGTGTTCGGCTGCGGCGTGTGGACGACGCACTTCGTCGCCGAGCTCGCTTATCGCCCGGGCCTGCCCATCGTCTACGACGAGAGCCTGACAGCGCTTTCGGCCGTGATCGCGGTCGTGCTGGCCGGCGTCGGCTTCGCGATTGCGACGCAGTACGGCGCGGTCAAGCTTGGCGGGGCGGTAGTCGGCGCGGCGGTCGGTGCCATGCATTTCACCGGCGTTGCCGCCATGCGTGCGCCCGCCATTTTCCACTGGAGCCCCGCCTACGTCGTCGCCTCGATCGTGGTCGGCATGGCGCTTTCCTCGGTCGCGTTCGCGGTCCTGTCGCAGGACGCGGGCCTCGGCCGGCGCCTCGCCGCCACGGGGTTGCTCGTGCTCGCGATCGTCTCCCTTCACTTCACCGCGATGGCGGCGCTCTCGCTCGAGTTTGATCCGAGCGTCGATCTTCCGCTCGCGGCCTTTCCGCCCAACCTCATGGCGGTCGCCGTCGCCGGCGTCACTGCGGTGATCATCACGATCGGCTTGGCCGGCGCGGTCACCGACGATCGCCTCGCCCGGCAAGCGACGGACCAAGCCGCGCATCTCACCGAGCTTGTCGCTGCGCGCACGGCTGAATTGCACCAGGCGCAGGCGGAACTTCTCCGTAACGAGCGCCTCTCGACCATGGGCCAGCTCACGGCGACGGTCGCGCACGAGCTGCGCAATCCGCTCTCCGCCGCGCGCAACTCGCTCTTCATCATCCGCAAGATGCTGGACGACCAGGGTATCGATCTCGACCGCCCGATCGCGCGCGTCGAACGCAGCGTCGCGCGCTGCGAGCGCATCATCAGCGATCTGCTGGACTACACCCGCGGGCGCGAGCTGCGCCGCGCCAATCTCGCCTTCGAGACGTGGCTCGAGGAAACGCTCCGCGAGCAGACCCTGCCGGAGGGGATCACGCTGGTGCGCGACTTCCACGCCGCGGACGCGCGCGTCAGCTGCGACACGGGGCGCATGCGGCGCGTCGTCGACAATCTCATCGAGAATGCGGTGCAGGCGATCGCCGAGGCGGGCAGCAGCGGCCGTATCGAGGTCTCCACGCACACGACACAAGGCGTCTTCGAATTCGCCATCGCCGACAGCGGACCAGGTGTTGCCCCTGAAGTCCTGCCGCGCGTGTTCGAGCCGCTCTACAGCACAAAAGGTTTCGGCACTGGCCTTGGCTTGCCGGCGGTCAAGCAGATCGTCGAGCAGCATGGCGGCGACGTGCGCTTCGACAGCACGCAGGGCAAGGGCGCGCGCGTCGCGATCCGTCTGCCGCTTGTCGAGCCCCGGGCGATCGCCGCCTAAGCTTCCGCCGGAACGAGCCGACCGGCCGCGCGGTCGTAGGCGCCTTCTTCGGTCACGACGTGATCCATCGGTACGTCGTGCGGCTGCGGATAGATCGTCGGCAGGCGCCCGAGCGCAAAACCCACGCCCAGCGCCAGCGGCTTCGTCGCGAACGATGCGAAGGTGCGGTCGTAATAGCCGGCGCCGTAGCCGAGCCGATATCCGGCGTCGTCAAAGCCAAGCAGCGGCACGATGAGCGCCGCAGGCGCCACCGCCTCGCCCGTGGCGGGATAGGGGATGTCGTAGACGCCCTTCGCCATCTCGCTTGCCTCGGTCCAGCGCCGGAATTCGAGCGGCTTGCCGAGCGCGATTACGACCGGCAGCGCCACGGCGCCGCCGGCGGCGATGAAGCGGCGCGCGAACGGCAAGGGATCGAACTCGTGCCGGATCGGCCAATAGATGCCGACGAGGCCGCCCTGCAGCGCGGGCAGGAACGCATCGAGCCGACCGGAGATGGCGCCGCTCTTCGCGCGATGCTGGACCGCCCCGAGCGCCGCGCGCGCGGCCATCAGGGCCCGCCGCCGCTCCTTCCGCCAGACCGCGATCTCCCCCCAGCTCTGGAATTCGCTCACGACAAGCCGACGATACGACCATCGCGCTCGAGGTGCACGCCCACGGCCGAGGGCACGCGCGGCAGGCCCGGCATGGTCATGATGTCGCCGCAGATGACGACCACGAACTCGGCCCCGGCCGAAAGCCGCACCTCACGCACGGGGAGCGCGAAGTCCGAAGGCGCGCCGCGCAGCTCGGGATCGGCCGAGAAACTGTATTGCGTCTTGGCCATGCACACGGGGAATGCGCCGAAGCCCAGCTTTTCCAGCTCCTCGAGCCGGTCGAGCACCGGTTTCGGCGCCGTCACCTCGCCCGCGCCATAGATTTCGCGCGCGATCGTGCGGATCTTGTCGACGAGCTTCATGTCATCAGGATAGAGCGTGCGGAATGCCGCCTTGCCCTCGGCGATCGTTTTCACCACCGCGCGCGCCAAGGGCACGGCGCCTTCGCCGCCCTTGGCCCAATGCTCGCACACGAACGCCTCGACGCCCAAGGCGTGGCAGCCCTCGACCGCGGCGGCGAGCTCGGCCTCGCTGTCGGAGCCGAAGCGGTTGATGCAGACGAGCGGCGGCACGCCGAATTTCCGAATGTTGGCGATGTGGCGGGCGAGGTTGGCCATGCCCTTCGTTACGGCGGCGGCATTCTCTTTGCCGAGATCGGCACGTGCGGCCCCGCCATGGAATTTCAAGGCGCGCACCGAGCCGACGATCACCGCCGCATCGGGCCGCAGCCCGGTCTTGCGGCACTTGATGTCGAAGAATTTCTCGGCGCCCAGATCGGCGCCGAACCCGGCCTCGGTCACGACGTAGTCGGCGAGCTTCAGCGCCAGCCGCGTCGCGAGCGCGGTGTTGCAGCCGTGGGCGATGTTCGCGAACGGGCCGCCATGGACGAAGGCAGGATTGTGCTCGAGCGTCTGCACCAGATTGGGCTTGAGCGCGTCTTTGAGGAGCGCGGCCATGGCGCCCTGCGCCTTCAGATCTTGCGCGCGCACCGGCTTCCTGTCGCGCGATGCGCCCACGACGATACTGGCAAGGCGCCGCTCGAGGTCCTCCGTCGACGAAGCCAGACAAAGGATCGCCATCACTTCGGACGCGACGGTGATGTCGAACCCGTCCTCGCGCGGGAAACCGTTGGCGACGCCGCCGAGCGAGGACACGATTTCGCGCAACGCGCGGTCGTTCATGTCGAGACAGCGCCGCCAGGTCACGCGGCGCGGATCGAGCGCCGGCTCGCTGCCCCAGTAGATGTGATTGTCGACCATCGCCGCGAGCAGGTTGTTGGCCGCCGCGACGGCGTGCAGGTCGCCGGTGAAATGCAGGTTGATCTCGTCCATCGGCACGACCTGCGACCAGCCGCCGCCGGCGGCGCCGCCCTTCATGCCGAAGCACGGCCCGAGGCTCGGCTCCCTGAGGCACAGCATGGTTTTCTGGCCGATGAGATTGAGCGCGTCGGCGAGCCCGACGCTCGTCGTGGTCTTGCCCTCGCCCGCCGGCGTCGGGTTGATCGCGGTCACGACGATGAGCTTGCCGTCCGGCCGCTCCGCGAGGCAGCGCTCGGCGAACGACAGGCCGATCTTCGCCTTGTAGTGGCCGTAAGGTTCTACATCCTCCGCCGGAATGCCGAGCCGCTCGCGCGCGATGTCGAGGATCGGCCGTGGCGTTACCGAATTCGCGATCTCCCAATCCGTCTTCGGCTCGGCCATTGCCCACACCTCTTTCCCAAGTCGCGGCAATTCGAGGCGAGGGGTGCGTGGGATGCAACCACAAAATCTGCCCATCTTCGGAGTGGGCGGCGAACTCCTGCGCTTGCGCCACTCGCGCCCCCGTTCTATGCGGGCGCGCCATGAGCACCCCTCCGCCTGATTTCGCGACGCTCAAAGCGCGGGCCGAGGCGCTCGTGCCGGTGCTCCGGGACCGCGCGCGCGAGGCCGAGGAGCTGCGCCGCATCCCGGACGCCACCATCGCCGACCTTCACGCGAGCGGCATCTTCCGCATGCTGCAGCCGAAGCGCGTCGGCGGCAGCGAGCTGCCCTACCGCGCGCTCGTTGAGCTCGGCGCGATCGTGTCGCAAGGCTGCGGCTCGACCGGCTGGGTGCTCACCAACCTCGCGAGCCACCACTGGATGCTCGGCATGTGGCCCGCGGCGGCACAAGACGAGGTCTGGGGCCCGTCGCCCGATCACCTGATCGGCTCGGCCTTCGTCTTTCCGGGCGGCCGGGCGCGCGTGGTCGAGGGCGGCTACCTCCTGAGCGGTCGCTGGCCGTTCTCGAGCGGCATCGATGCCTCGCGCTGGAACCTCGTCGGCGGCGTCGTGCGCGACGAGCGCGATCGGCCGGTCGAGCAGCGCATCTTTCTTGTCCCGGCCGCCGACTACTGCATCCTCGATACGTGGTTCGTCACGGGCCTGCGCGGCACCGGCAGCAAGGACGTGGCGATGGACGAGACGTTCGTCCCGGCGCACCGCACGTTGCCGCCAACGGCGATCGCCGGCGGAGCGACGCCCGGCAGCGCCCTCAATCCGGGCGCGCTCTACAAGCTCCCGGCGCTAGGCCTGTTCTCGTTCGTGGTGGCCGCCGTCTCGCTCGGCCTCGCGCGCGGCGCCATCGAGGATTACCGCGCGCAGATGCGCGACCGCATCGGCTCCTACACGGGCAAGCGCCTCGCCGACCTCGCTGGCGTGCAGCTTCGCCTCGCCGAAGCCTCGGCGCTTTCCGACATCGCCGAGGCGCTCATCCTCAAGGATTGCGACGATGCGACGCGCGCGACCGAAGCCGGCGCCGTGCCCTCGACCGAAGAGAAGGCGCGTTGGCGCCGCGACGGCGCCTATGCCGCCGGCATGTGCACCAAGGCGGTCGAGCTGATCTTCACCGCGATCGGCGGCGCCGGCGTCTATCTCAGCCACCCGGTGCAGCGCGCTTTTCGCGACGCGGCCGCGGCCAATGCGCATTATGCGCTGAGCTGGGACGTGAACGGCACGCTCTGGGGCCGCGTCGCGCTCGGCCAGCCGATCGACGCGCCGGCGCTCTAATGCGTCTGCGCTGACGCGGGCTGGCCGCCGCCGAAGATCGAGCGCAACAGGTTCTGCAGGCTGCCGAAGACGCCGGGCCCTTCGTGCTGCGGCGCGCTGCCGGCCGAGGCGATGCGCGGGCTCTCCTCGGCCGACGGCAACGGCCGCACCGGCATGCCTTGCGTCGCTTGCGCCATGAAGGTCTTCCAGGTGCGCGCCGGCAAGGTGCCGCCCGTGATGTTCTTCATCGGCGAATTGTCGTCGTTGCCGAACCACACGCCGGTGACGAGGTCGGCGCTGAATCCGATGAAGAGCGCGTCGTGAAAATCCTGCGTCGTGCCGGTCTTGCCGGCGACCGGGCGGTCGAGCTGCGCCGCCTTGCCGGTGCCGTGCGCAATAACGCCGGAGAGAAGCTCGTTCATCTCGCCGGCAATACCGGGATCGATGACGCGGCCCGGCCCCGCGCCGCTTCTGCGCCACAGCACATTGCCCTGCGGATCGCGGATCTCGGTGATGCCATAAGGCCAGGCGCCGATGCCGCCGCTCGCGAACGAGCAATAGGCCGTCGTGAGATCGAGGAGCGTGACGACGCTCGTGCCGAGCGCAAGGCTGTCGTCGCGCGCGAGGTTGCTCGCTATGCCGAGCCGGTGCGCGACTTCGATCACGTTATCGACGCCGACCCGCTCGATCACTTGCGCCGCGACCGAATTGAGCGACTCCGCCACCGCCTCCGAGACCGTCACGTCGCCCATATACTTGTTCTCGAAATTATGCGGCTCCCATTTGCCGATGCGGATGCGGTGGTCGTTGAAGTGGTCGGACGGCCGCACACCATGCTCGAGCGCGGCGAGATAGACGAACGGCTTGAAGGACGAGCCCGGCTGGCGCAGCGCCTGGGTCGCGCGGTTGAACTGGCTCTCGGCGTAGTCGCGCCCGCCCACCATGGCGCGCACCGCGCCGTCGGGCGACATGGCGACGAGCGCGCCTTCGCCCGCCTTGAACTTGTCGCCGTCGCGCGTCAGCGTGTCGAGCACGGCGCCTTCGGCTTCGCCCTGCATTTTCGGATTGAGCGTCGTCACCACGACGATGTCGCGGCCCTGCGCCTCGTGCAGGCGGCCGAGCTGATCGGCGATCCAATCGGCGAAATAGCGGCTACCGGGCGGTGTGCGCGCGGCCTCGGCCAAGGCGCGCTTCTCGTCCGCGGCGGCGGCGGCCGCCTGCGCCGTCGTGATGTAGCCGGCGTCGACCATGTTCGCGAGCACCTGCTGCGCGCGAGCTGCTGCCGCCTCGCTGTCGCGCGAGGGGCTGAACTTCGTCGGCGCCTTGAGGAGCCCGGCGATCACCGCCGCCTCGTAGAGCGTCACGTTGCGCGCCGATTTCGCGAAGTAGCGGTGCGCGGCGGCATCGACGCCATATGTGCCGGCGCCGAGATAGACGCGGTTCAGATAGATCTCGAGGATCTCGTTCTTGGTGAACTCGTGCTCGAGCCAGATCGCGAGCATCGTCTCCTGAATCTTGCGCGAGAAGGTGCGCTCGTTCGTGAGGAAGATGTTCTTGGCGAGTTGTTGCGTGATGGTGCTGCCGCCCTGGACGACGTGACCCGCGCGCAGGTCGGCGAACGCGGCACGGAAAGTGCCCCAGAGATCGATGCCGAAATGGCTGTAGAAGCGCCGGTCCTCGGTCGCGATCACGGCCTCGGGGAGATATTTCGGCATCTCGGCGAGGCGCAGCGGCTCGCCGAACAGGTCGCCGAACGTGGCCACGAGCGAATTGTCGGCCGCGAGCAGCGTCACCGACGGCCGCCGATCGGCCACGGCGAGATCCTTCGTCGACGGCAGCGTCATCCAGAAATAGCCGAGCGCCCCGCCGCCCAGAATGAAGAGCCACAGCGCGGCAAGGAGCCCCCATTTCCACCAGCGCCCGCGCGCGCCTTTCCGACGCGGCGGCTTGTCGCGCGCGGCCTTCTTCGGCCGGCGCGGGCCGCCGCCG
>DATIXQ010000047.1:0-7276 GCA_035518375.1 Allostellaceae bacterium
CGCCATAGGCGCCGCCGCCGAGATAAATCTCGTTGAGATAGAGCTCGAGGATGCGGTCTTTGCTGAGCGCGCGCTCCATCTTGATGGCGACGAGGGCCTCGCGCACCTTGCGCTCGAGCGAGACCTCGTTCGAGAGGAGGAAATTCTTCGCCACCTGCTGCGTGATTGTGGACGCGCCCTCGGGCCGGCGATTGGTGCCGATGCGCGAGATATCGGTGAGCGCGGCGCGCAGCATCGACATCGGGTCGATGCCGGGATGGGAATAGAAGTAGCGGTCCTCGGCGGCAAGGAAGGCGTGGATGACGAGTGGCGGCATCGCGCTCACCGGCACGAAGATGCGCTTCTCGGTGGCATATTCGGCGAGGAGCCGTCCGTCGCCGGCCTGGACGCGGGACACGATGGGCGGCTGGTAATTCGCAAGCTGCTGATAGTCCGGCAGATCGCGCCCGAAATACCACACGGCCAAAGCCACCACGGCCGCCGCCGCAGCGGCTCCGAGGAACCCCAGGAAGATCACGAACTTTACGAAATAAGTAAGAAATCTCATGGGCTTGGTGCGGAGCTCACAGCGTTCCGTGCGGGCCCGCCACGGATGGCGGAGCGGGGTTAACGTGTCGCCTTTTTATGGCGCCTTCAAGGCATGCCTCCGAGCGACACACCCGTGCGACGGGCGGCGGGCGTAACAGGTGATTGTGGCAGACGCGCGTCACTTGTATTCTAGGAGCGCGATAGACCGTGGATCGCCGCACCGGCGAGGGCGCCGGAGTTGGCGCCGCCGCGGCGGGATTCTGGAGCGGGCGTTCCCGCCCCCTTGCGCCGAGCCTTCGGCATAGTCTTGCGGCGCCTCTCCTTCCCCGCCTCGGCGTTAGCCCCACGGTATGGATGAACCCAGAAGCCCGCCCGGCCCGAAGGCCGGACGCGGCAGCCTCGAAGAGATGCGCATGGCGAGCCGTTTCGTTCCTTCCGCCGCACAATTCCGAGACGCCGCCAGCTTCTGCGAAATCGGGCCAGCGCGGCCGTCTTGCTGTCGCGACGATGCGCGCGCGCCCCTCGGAGCTATAGTCGATGGTCAAGCGCATGTTGATCGACGCGGCCCATCCGGAAGAGACCCGGGTCGTCGTCCTAGATGGTAGCAAGCTCGAAGAGTTCGATTTCGAGACTTCGACCAAGAAACAGATCAAGGGCAACATCTACCTCGCCAAGGTGACGCGGGTCGAGCCGTCGCTCCAGGCCGCGTTCGTCGAATACGGCGGCAACCGCCATGGGTTCCTTGCCTTCAACGAAATCCATCCGGACTATTACCGGATTCCGGTGGCGGACCGGCAAGCCGCGCTCGAAGCCGAGCGCGCGGCCGAACAAGCCGCCAACGCGCGCGAGGAGGCGCGCGAACGGCGGCGCGCCGAGGCCGCCGAGGATGGGCCGGACTCGCACGAGCACGAGCACGAAGGGCTCGACGAGTCGCCGCACGAGAGGGACGAGGACGAGCGTGGTGACGAGATCGGCGCGACCCACGCCTCGCTCGAGGCGCGAGACGAGATTCTGCGCGAGACACGGCCTCACCCCGACGAGGACGAGGACGAGGACGAAGATGCCGGCTTCGGTGCCGGCGCGGGCGCGGACGACGACACCTTGGAGCCTGGCACGCCCGATCCTCGGGATGCGCTCGGCGGCCGGGAAGCCGGCGACGTCGAGATGGTGTCCGAGCCCGTTCCTCCGTCGGAGTCCGAAGCCGACCTGGCCGAGCCCGAGCCCGGCGAGGACGCGGTCTCCGAAGGCGCGACCGCGGTCGCGGCGGTCGCCGAGGCGGTGCGCGACGAGCGCTTGAGCGAGGTCGCCGAGCATCACGTATCGATCGAGACCGTGGGCGGCGACGAACTCGAGGAGACCGCGCGGCCGCGCGCGCGGCCTTATCGCCACTATAAGATCCAGGAGGTCATCAAGCGGCGCCAGATCATGCTCGTCCAGGTCGTCAAGGAAGAGCGTGGCAACAAGGGCGCAGCGCTGACGACATACCTGTCGCTCGCCGGCCGCTACTGCGTTCTCATGCCGAACACGCCGCGCGGCGGCGGTGTCTCGCGCAAGATCACGAGCGCCGCCGACCGGCGCCGCCTCAAGGACATGATGAGCGACCTCGACTTGCCCGAGGGCATGGGCGTGATCGTGCGCACTGCCGGCAGCGAGCGCTCCCGCGCCGAGATCAAGCGCGACTTCGAGTATTTGCTGCGGCTTTGGGACGAGATCCGCGAGCTGACGCTCAAATCGACCGCGCCCGCACTCATTTATGAGGAAGGCAATCTTATAAAGCGGTCGATCCGCGATCTTTATGCACGCGACATCGACGAGGTCGTGATCGACGGCGAGGAAGGCTACAAGACCGCCAAGACCTTCATGAAGATGCTGATGCCGAGCCACGCCAAGCGCGTGAAGCTCTACCGCGACATCGGCGTGCCCCTTCTTCACCGCTACCAGATCGAGCAGCAGATCGACGCGATCCATTCGCCGGTCGTGCAGCTTCCCTCGGGCGGCTACATCGTCATCAACCCGACCGAGGCGCTCGTCGCCATCGACGTCAATTCGGGCCGCTCGACGCGCGAGCGCAACATCGAGGAGACGGCGCTCAAGACCAATGTCGAAGCGGCCGAGGAAATCGCGCGCCAGCTGCGCCTGCGCGATCTCGCCGGCCTCATCGTCATCGACTTCATCGACATGGAGGAGCACCGCAACCGCGGCCAGGTCGAGCGCCGGCTCAAGGAGGCGATGCGGCACGACCGCGCGCGCATCCAGTTGGGCCGCATCACCCCGTTCGGACTGCTCGAGCTCTCGCGCCAGCGGCTGCGCCCCTCGCTCGTCGAGGCATCGACCATGCCATGCCCCTACTGCAACGGTACCGGCCACATCCGCTCGATCGAATCGACAGCCCTCCATGTGTTGCGCGCGATTGAGGAGGAAGGCATGCGCCGCCGCTCCGCGGAGATCGCGGTGAGCGTGCCCCCCAAGGTCGCGCTCTACGTGCTGAACCAGAAGCGTGCGGCCCTGCAGCAGATCGAGGCGCGCTTCGGCATCCATGTGAGCTTCAGCAGCGACGAGACGCTCGTGCCGCCCGCCTTCCGCCTCGAGCGCGTGCGCGCTTTGACGCCGGCCGAGCTCGCGGCACTGCCCACCGCCCTGCCGCCGGCGCCCGAGCCGGAGGAGGATGAGGACGAGGTCGGCCCCGGGGAAGAGGACGCTTTCATGCCTCCGCCGGCGCGGCCGCAGGGGCTGCCGGTCGATCTGCTCGCCGAGGGCGAGACGTCGGAGGAGCATGAGACGCCGGAGCCGCGCGAAAGCCGCGAGGGCGGGCGCGAGGCTCGCGAAGGCAGGAGCCGGCGCCGCCGCCGGCGCGGCCGCCACGACGATCGCCGCCACGCCGAGCCGCCGCGTCCGTCCGAGCGCCGGCCCGCGCCGGCCGAGGAAGGCGCCGAGCCCAACGACGCGGTGTTTGCCGACGGGCAGGACGAAGCTGCTTCGCCGCACGAGGAGGCGCGCGGCGACGTACCCGCCGGCGAGGCTGCGGATGCCGAGCGCCGCCACCGGCGTCGCGGCCGGCGTGGCGGACGCCGCCGCCGCCGCGATGGGCAGCCGCGCCAGGACGAGGCCGCCGCGCTGAATGCGCGCCCGGAGCGCGACTACACTGAACCAGAGCCGTTCGAGCAAGGGCACGAGCGGCCCGAGACGGAAACGATCGAGCTGATCCCGCCGGAACGGCAGCACGACCAGGCGGCCGATGCCGTCGCGGAAGCGTTTGCCGCGCCGCCCGCGCCGCCGTCTGCGACCGGGCTCGATCCCGGCAGCGTCCCGGTCGCCGACGGCGACGAGGCGCCGGAGGCAGAGAACCCGGCCGAGAATTCGCAGCGCGCCGCTGCCTACAACGTCTCGCCGCCACGCGAGGTGAGCGGCAAGCCGCCTAACCCGCGCCGCGGCTGGTGGCGGCGCTAGGCGCCGCTAACGCCGCCAGCCCGTGAGGCGGCGCGCCGCCTCGGCGATGGTCGGTGCATCGCCAGCGAAGCAAAGCCGCAGCGTCTGGTGGCCGCGCGCCGGGTCGAAGTCGATGCCGGGGGTGGCGGCCACACCGATCTCGCGCAGCATGCGGCGACAGAATTCGCTGCTGTCGTTGGTCAGATGCGCGATGTCGGCATAGAGATAGAAGGCGCCATCGGCGGGGGCGAAACGGTCCAGTCCTGCCTTGGGCAATTCCTCGAGCAGGAGCGCGCGGTTCTCGGCATAGCGCGCGACATAGGAGCGAAGCTCTTCGTGACACGAGAACGCGGCGAGCGCCGCGTGCTGCGATAGCGACGGCGGCGAGATGAAAAGATTCTGCGCCAGGCACTCGATCGCGCGCACCATGTCGGGCGGCGCCACCATCCAGCCGATGCGCCAGCCGGTCATCGAGAAATATTTGGAGAAGCTGTTGATGACGATGGCGCTATCGCTCATGCCGAGCGCCGTCGCCGCGCGCGCGCCATAAGTGATGCCGTGATAGATCTCGTCCGAGACGAGGCGGATCCCGGCGCCGGCGCAGTAGCGCGCAATCGCCGCGAGTGTCGGCTCGTCGATCATCGTGCCGGTGGGATTGGCCGGGCTCGCGACGACGAGACCGGCGAGGTCGCGCTCGCGCTGCAGCAGCTCGACCGTCGGCTGAAAGCGCTCGGCCGGGCCCGTGGCGAGCTCGACCGGCACGAGGTCGAGTGCGGTCAGGATGTTGCGATAGGCGGGATAGCCGGGCGCGGCGAGCGCGACACGGTCGCCGGGCTCGAAGGCCGCGAGGAACGCCAGGATGAAGGCCGCCGACGAGCCGGTCGTGACGACGACCCGCGCCGGATCGACGGCGGCGCCGTAGCTGTCGCGATAATGCCGCGCAATCGCCTCGCGCAGCGGCGGCAGACCGAGCGTCTCGGTATATCCGAGCACATCCTCCTCGAGGGCGCGGCGAGCCGCTTCGCGCACGGGCGCGGGCGCCGCCGTCCCGGGTTGGCCGATCTCGAGATGGAGCACGTCGGCGCCGGCGGCCGCGCGCTCGTTCGCGGCGCGCAACACGTCCATGACGATGAAAGGCGCGATCGCCGCGCGCCGCGCGAGCTTCAGCGCCATCGGCAAATGCGCGCCGGAAAGCGAATGGGCGGTTGACGACTCCCGCCCCAATGTTCGAAGATTCGCTGCGGCAAGGAGCAGATTGGCGTGCGGTTTCGCACAATTATCACGGCTTTCTCGATCGTATTGGCGGCGCGCGCCGGCTTTATGCCGATGGCCTTCGCGCAGGATAGCAACTCGTCGGATCAGCCGCAGATCATTCGCGACGCCGAGATCGAAGGCATCATCCGCACCTGGTGGACGCCGATTTTGCGCGCGGCAAGCCTCGACCCGCAGGCCACCCACATCTACATCGTCCAGGATCCGGAGATCAATTCTTTCGTCGCCGGCGGGCAGAACCTGTTCCTCAACACCGGCCTGCTCCTGCGCAGCCAGTCGCCGAACCAGGTCGTCGGCATCATGGCGCACGAAACGGGCCATATCGCCGGCGGGCACCTCGTGCGCAGCGACCGCGCGATGACCAAGGCGATGATCGCCAGCATCATCGCCATGGCCGCGGGCCTTGCCGCCGGTGTCGCCGGGCATAATTCGGATGCGGCGGCGGCCGGCGTGCTCGGCGGCGCCGAAATGGGCGAGCGCAATTTCATGGCGTTCTCGGTCGGCCAAGAAGCCTCGGCCGACCACGCTGCGCTCAGCTTCCTCGATCGCTCGCACCAATCGGCGCGCGGCCTCCTGCAATTCTTCGAGATGCTGCAGCAGGACGAGATGCTCGCGGGCCTCAAGGAGGATCCCTATCTGCGCGACCATCCGCTGACCCAGGATCGCGTCAACTATGTGCGCGACCATGTCGCGCATTCGCAATGGTCCGATGCCAAGGACCCGCCCGAATGGATCGAGATGCATAAGATCATGAAGGCGAAGCTCGACGCCTTCATGAACGCGCCCGCGCAGGTGCTGGCGCGTTACAAGGCCGACGACCAGTCGATCCCCGCGCGCTATGCGCGCGCCATCGCCTATTACCGCGTGCCCGAGTTGAAGCAGGCGCTGGCGCTCATCGACGGACTGATCGCCGCCGAGCCGCGCAATCCCTACTTCCAGGAGCTGAAGGGCCAGATGCTGTTCGAGAACGGGCATGTGGCCGACGCGGTGGCGCCCTATCAGCAGGCGGTGGCGCTCGCGCCCGACAGCGCGCTCCTCAAGATCGAGGCGGCCCAGGTGGAACTCGAATGCGAGGATGCGAAGCTCCTTGGCCCCGCCATGGTCCAGCTTAATGAGGCATCACATATCGAGAGCGACAATCCCGATCTGTGGCGCTTCCTCGCCATCGCCTATGGGCGAACGGGCAATATGGGCATGATGTCGCTCTCGCTCGCCGAGCAGAGCATGGCCAACGGCGACTGGAGGGGCGCGCGGCAACAGGCGGCGCGCGCCATCAGGCTCCTGCCGCCGGGCGCGCAGCGTCAACGCGCCCAAGACCTCGCCGACGATGCGACCCGCGAGCGCGAGCGCAACAATTGATTAACGCGCGACTTTCCATGCGGCTGCGTTTCCTCGCCACCATCGCGCTCGCAACATGCGCCATGGCGCTTCCCGTCGCCGCCGACCCGCTCACACCCGAGCAGAAGGACGCGGTCGAGCAGTTGATCCGCAACACGATCGCCGAGCATCCCGAGATCGTGATCGAGGCACTCAAGGCGGCGCAAGCAAAGAGCGATGCCGAGGCGGCGGCGAACGTGAGCAAGGTGATCGCCGCCCGGCACGACCAGCTCGTCGCCGATCCCGCCTCTCCCGTCGGCGGCAATCCCAACGGGGACGTGACGATCGTCGAGTTCTTCGACTATCGCTGCCCCTACTGCAAGGAGGTCGAGCCCTCGCTCGAGGCGCTGCTCAAGGATGATCGCGGCATCCGGTTCGTCTACAAGGAGTTTCCGATTCTGGGACGAGCCTCGGTCTATGCCACGCACGTGGCGCTCGCGGCGCGCGCGCAAGGCAAATATGATGAGTTCCACCGCGCCATGATGGCGGTTCGCGGCACGATCGACGAGGACGTGGTGCGGCGCACCGCCGCCGCGAGCGGCATCGACATGAAGACGCTCGACGGCATGATCGATGCGCCCGAGATCGACCGCATCATCAAGGCGAATTACGCCCTTGCCGAGTCGCTCAACATTGACGGCACTCCGGCCTTCGTCGTCGGCAGCCACCTTCT
>DATIXQ010000048.1:0-41947 GCA_035518375.1 Allostellaceae bacterium
AGGCGCTGCGCCACGACATCTGCTTCCCGCTCTATGTCGAGGTCGACGAGATCTACAACCTCGCCTGCCCCGCCTCGCCCATCCACTACCAGCATGATCCGGTGCAGACGACCAAGACCAGCGTCTCGGGCGCCATCAACATGCTGGGGCTCGCCAAGCGGCTGCGCGCGAAGATCTTCCAGGCCTCGACTTCGGAGGTCTATGGCGACCCTTCCGTTCATCCGCAGACCGAGGATTATCGCGGCAACGTCAACCCGATCGGCCCGCGCGCCTGCTACGACGAGGGCAAGCGCTGCGCCGAGACCTTGTTCTTCGACTATTTCCGTCAGCACCGGCTGCGCATTCGCGTCGCCCGCATCTTCAACACTTATGGACCGCGCATGCACCCGAATGACGGGCGGGTCGTTTCGAACTTCATCGTGCAGGCCTTGAGGGGCGAGCCCATCACCCTCTACGGCGACGGCCAGCAGACGCGCGCCTTCTGCTATGTCGACGATCTGATCGAGGGATTCGTGCGCCTCATGGCGGCGCCCGACGAGGTGACCGGGCCGATCAATCTCGGCAACCCGGTCGAGACCACGGTCGCCGAGCTCGCCCGCACCATCATCGAACTCGTCGGCTCGCGCTCGCGGATCGAGCATCGCCCGCTGCCGGTCGACGATCCGGTGCAGCGCTGCCCCGACATCGCGCGCGCGCGCGACATTCTGGGCTGGGAGCCGCGCGTGCCCTTAGAGGCGGGGCTCAAGAAGACGATCGCCTATTTCGACCGCCTCCTCAGCGAGCACGGCGGCAAGCTTCTGCCGGCCGACGCCTAACCTTCTGCCATGATGCGGGCATAGGCCTCGTCGAACCAGGCGACGCGCTCTTCCTCGGCTCCGAGGATCGGAACACCGCTCGTCTGATGCGCGACCGATTGGAGGCGCGCGCAAACCGCGTTGTCCTCGGCGGCGATCATGCTGGCGCCGGTGCGCATGATCAGCGTGAGGGGCAAATCCAGGACCATATCCGTTATGCGCTCTGCCGCGGATCGCGGGAGGCCAAAGCTGGCCGGGAAAACCCAGGTGCGCACGAGCGTGCGATCGACCGCAAGCGCACGATGCTGTGCGACGAGGACGAACCAGCGGCGCATGTTCCGCGTGTGCAGCACGACGAGGTTGGGGAAGATGTGGAAAATCCTGTAGCCGTCCGGCTCGTAATGCCCCGCGCGGCAGGCCTCGCTCATCGCCGCGAGCGTGGGGTTGCGCGTCTTCGCTCCCATCATCGCGATGTGCGGGCCCGCCCGGAAATAGCTGAGCGAATCCCGCGTGCGATGCCCGCCGGCACCGAAGGTCGAGGGATGGACCGCGACGATGTGATAGTCGTCGAGCGTGATTTGATAGGTGAGCTTCCAGTTCGCGGCGACCGGGCGATCGAACCGCTGCGCGGGACCCGCCTCCGCCGATAGGGTCTCAAGAATAGGCGCCATTGCCCCGAGATACTCCGGCAGGGATTCGCGCGCGCCACACGCATCGATGCGGCCGAAGATCAGGGTGCCGCAGACTGAGATTTCGACCGGCGACAGCCGTGCATTGAGCTCACCCGGCGTGCAGCCGAACAATTCCCCGCACATCGGGATCGCGACGGCGACGCCGTCCTGATCGTAGCGCCAGCCGTGAAAGCCGCAGCGGACCGGACCGTTGCCATTGTCGGCGTTGCGCACCGGATGAAAGCGGTGAGCACAGCGATTTTCGAATCCTTTGATCGTATCGCCGAACCGTTGAACGAAGACGGAATGGCCCCAAAGGTCGCGCGCGATCCAGTCGCCGTCGCGCCGCAGCTCCGTCGTGAGCCCGATCAGCGTCCAAATGCTGCGCAAGCGCGCCTGCTCGCTGCGGAACACGTCGCCATCGACGAGTCCGCGCCGCCACGCCTCGGGCGTGCGACGGATCTGCGGCGCTCCGCCTCCCGGCCGCGGCGCCACGTCACCGGCCTCGTCAGTCACCGGCCGCCCCTTGCATTCCATCAGGCCCGGCGCTTCGCGGCGGCACCCTTGCCGCGCGGGGCCGCCGCGCCCGGCACTTTTGCCGCGGCCAACGCCTGCGCCTGGCGTTCGCCCATCTGCCCCGCGTCAAAATCCTTGATCAGCTCGTGGAAAAGCCGGTGCCAGTTCACCTCGGCCTTCAGATGCATGAAGACCGAGCCGAGCCCGACCGCGGCGCGATCCATGAACACGAATTCGCGCGGTGGCTTCACGCCGCCGAGGCGCCGGAGCTCGCGATGCACGTCCTCGGCGACGTCGCGCCCGGTCTTGCTCGTCGCGATCTCCTGGATGCGCCGTTTCCGGTCCTCGAGTAGCGGCGCATAAACATAGCGTGCCCATCGGCTCAGCACGTCGATCAGCTCGCGCGACAGATTGCGGAAGCCCCAGCTCTCATAGGCCGCGATGGCGAGCGCCTCGTCGTCGCGGTCGAGCGCGTGGTAGAGATCGATGACGCCCTTGACGAAAGCGGGCTTGAAGATGCGGATGCAGCCGAAATCCAGGAGGTTGATGCCGAGATCGGGCCGCACCGTGTAGTTGCCGAGATGTGGGTCGCCATGGATGACGCCGTAAAAATAAAGCGGCACATACCAGGCGCGGAACATGTTGCGGGCGATGACGTTGCGCTCGGACAAGGGCCCGCCGGCCGTCTCGAGAAGCGGCCTGCCCTCGAGCCACGTCATCGTGAGGAGGCGCTTGGCCGAAAGCTCCGGAACGGGCTCCGGCACGGAGACGGCGTCCTCGTCCTTGAGCATGATGCGGTAGAGCCGCAAATGCGCGAGCTCGCGCGCGTAGTCGAGCTCCTCGCGCAAGCGATCGGCGACTTCGGCGTGGATCTCGTCGGTCGTGACGGCGCGGTCATAGCGCTCGTAGATCGACAGCACGAGCTTCAGCTGCCGGAGATCTGCCTCGACCGCTGACGCCATGTCGGGATATTGCAGCTTCACCGCAAGCTGGCGCCCGTCGCGCCCGATCGCGCGATGAACTTGGCCCAGCGAGGCCGCGCGCGCGGCCTCGTGCTCGAAGCTTTTGAATTTCCGCTCCCAGTCGGGGCCGAGCTCGCCGGCCATGCGGCGCTTGACGAAATTCCAGCCCATCGGCGGCGCATTCGCCTGAAGGCTCACGAGCTGGTCGGCATATTCCTGCGGCAGCGCGTTGGGGATGGTGGCGAGAAGCTGCGCCACCTTCATGAGCGGCCCCTTGATGCCGCCCAAGGCCTCCTTCAGGTCGGCCGCGTGGCGCGTGCGGTCGAGCGGGACGCCGAGATAGCGCTGGCCCGCAAGACGCGCCGCGAGCCCGCCCATCGCGGTCGAAACGCGGACATAGCGCCGCATGCGTCCGGCGATGTTGTCGTCTTCCGCCACCGATCAGCCCATTGCTTCGAGCTCGGCGATGAAGCCTTCGATCACCGCGAGGCCCTTCTTCCAGAACCCCGGGTCCGAGGCATCAAGCCCGAACGGCGCCAACAGCTCCTTGTGGCGCTTGGCCCCGCCGGCGCGCAGCAGGTCGAGATATTTCTCGGCGAAGCCCTGATGCGCGCCTTCGTAGACGGCATAGAGCGAATTGACGAGGCAATCGCCGAACGCATAGGCATAGACATAGAACGGCGTGTGGATGAAGTGCGGGATGTAGGTCCAGTACCAGCGGTACTCGTCTTCGAAGCGGATCGCGGGGCCGAGGCTCTCGCGCTGGATGTCGAGCCAGATCGCCGAGATCTCTTCGGGCGTGAGCTCACCGTTGCGGCGCGCATCGTGGACGCGCATCTCGAACGTGACAAAGGCGATCTGCCGCACGACCGTGTTGAGCATGTCCTCGACTTTTTGCGCGAGCATCGCCTTCTTCCGGCGCGGCTCGCTTTCGCGCGCGAGCATGGCGCGGAAGGTCAGCATCTCGCCGAAGACCGACGCGGTCTCGGCGAGCGTCAACGGCGTGTCCGACATGAGCGGCCCTTGCGGCCCCGCCAGCACCTGGTGCACGCCGTGCCCCAGCTCGTGCGCCAGGGTCATCACGTCGCGCGCGCGGCCCTGGTAGTTGAGCAGAATGTAGGGGTGCGCGCTCGGCACCGTCGGATGCGAAAAGGCGCCCGACGCCTTACCGGGCCTCAGCTTCGCATCGATCCACGGATGCTCGAAGAAGCGCTGGCCGATCGAAGCCATATCGGATGAAAAAGCGCCATAGGCGTCGAGCACGATGCGCCGCGCCTCGGGCCACGGGATCGAGACGTCGTCCTCGTCGGGCAGCGGCGCGTTGCGGTCCCAATAGGGCAAGGCCTCGACCCCGAACCATCGCGCTTTCAGGCGGTAATAGCGATGCGAAAGGCGCGGATAGGCCTCGCGCACGGCGCCGATCAACGCGTCCACCACCTCGTCCTCGACGAAATTGGCGAGATTGCGCGAGGAGATCGGGTGGGCAAAGCCGCGCCAGCGGTCCTCGATCTCCTTGTCCTTGGCGAGCGTGTTGGTGACGAGGGCGAACAGCCGCGCGTTCGCGCCAAGGACGGCGCCGATCTCCTTCGCCACCGCCTCGCGCATCGCCCCGCTCGGATCGGACAGGAGATCGAGCGCCTCGGCGGCGGTGAGCTTGCGGCCCTTGATGCGGAAGCGGAGTTCCGCTTCCGTCTCGTCGAAGAGCCGGACCCAGGCGGCGCGGCCCGCGACCTGCTTATCGTGCAAGATGCGCTCGAGCTCGTCGGAAAGCTGGTGCGGGCGGAAGGCGCGCACATCGCGGAGCCATGGCGCATAATGTGCCAGCTCCGGCGCCGCGAGCTTCTGTTGCAGCACGGCGTCGTCGATGCGATTGAGCTCGAGCGCGAAGAACAGAAGCTCCGCCTCGATCGCGTTCACGCGCTCGTGCGTCGTCTGATAGAAGCGGCCCACCTCGGGATCGCTCATGTCGCCGGAATGGACGAGCCCGGCATAGGACATGACGCGGCCCAGCGTCTCCTGCAGCCGCTCGTAGCGCGCCACCGCCGCGCCCAGTTCGGCGCCCGCAAGCCCCGCAAGCCGGCCCTCACATTGCGACCGAAAGGATTTGGCCCCGGCCTCGCTCTCGGCAAGATCACGGGCAAGTTCGGGGCTGTCGCGGCCGGGATAGAGATCGGAAAGGTCCCATTGCGGGAGCTTGCCGAGCGCCCGCCGCCGCGCCGCCGTTCCTGCCGCCATCGCCTCTCGCGCCTCGCCTATTCGTTAACGCCAGCATACAGGAAATTGACGCCAAGCCGCGCGCCCTGTATTTCGATGCGCGAGGAAACGTCTTGGACTGCCGAACCTATCCCAATCTGGTCGTCCTGTTCTTCGAGCAGGCGAAAGCACGTGGCGAGCGTCCATTCCTGTGGGTCAGGGAGGGCGAGAGCTGGCGTGCCACGAGCTGGAGCGAGACGCGGCGCCAGGTGGTTTCGCTCGCGCACGGCCTGCGCAAGCTCGGGCTCGAGCGCGGCGACCGTGTCGCGCTCATTTCCGAGAACCGGCCGGAATGGGTGATCGCCGATCTCGCCATCCTGGCCGCGGGCGGCATTACCGTACCGGCCTATACGACGAACACGTCGGACGACCACCGTCATATCCTGTCGAATAGCGGTGCGCGCTTCGTCATCGTCTCGACCGCGGCGCTGGCACAGCGCGTCCTGCCGGCGATCGAACAGGTCTCATCGGTCGACACGCTGATCGCGATCGAGCGGCCCGAGCCGGGGCAGCTCTCGCACGCCGAGCTTCACATGTGGCAGGACGTAATGGCGGCCGGCGCAGGCCCGGCCGAAGAGGTCGAAGCCTGGGCGCGTGACATCGGGCGCACCGATCTTGCCTGCCTCATCCACACCTCGGGCACCGGTGGCGTGCCCAAGGGCGTGATGACGACGCACGGCAACATCCTCGCCAACTGTCATGGCGCGGTGCGGCTCCTCGAGACGATCGGGCTCGGCGACGAGGTGTTCCTGTCGTTCCTGCCGCTGTCGCACAGCTACGAGCACACGGGCGGCATGTTCTTCCCGATCGCGCTCGGCGCGCAGATTTACTTCGCCGAGCGGGTCGAGGCCTTGGCCGCCAACATGCTCGAGGTGCGCCCGACCATCATGACGGCGGTGCCGCGCCTCTACGAAACCATGCACCAGCGCATCCTGCGCCAGATGGAGCGCGAGGGCGGCATGAAGTCGAAGCTGTTCTTCGCCGCGCTCAGGATCGGCCGGAAGCGCATCGAGGACCGGCGCAGCCTCACGGTCGGCGAGCGCGCGCTCGACACGTTGCTCGATCGGCTCGTGCGCAAGAAGGTGATGGCGCGCTTCGGCGGACGGCTCAAGGCGCTTGTCTCTGGCGGCGCGCCGCTCAATCCCGAGATCGGCATGTTCTTCCTCGCTTTGGGCGTGCCGCTTCTCCAAGGCTACGGCCAGACCGAGGCATCGCCCGTCGTCAGCGCCAATCCGCCCAACCGCATCAAGATCGAGACGGTCGGGCCGCCCTTGGACGGCGTCGAGATCGAGTTCGCCGAGGACGGTGAAATCCTGGTCCGTGGCGAAGCGGTAATGAAAGGGTATTGGAACGATCCCGAGGCAACGCGCCGCACGATCGAGAACGGCTGGCTCCATACCGGCGACATCGGCCGCCGCGACCAGGACGGCTATATCGTCATCACCGACCGGAAGCGCGACTTCATCAAGAATTCCGGCGGCGACATGATCTCGCCGGCGCGCGTCGAGGGCGAGCTGGTGATGCAGCACGAGATCGGCCAGGCGATGGTGTTCGGTGACCGCCGACCCTATCTCGTCGCCGTCATCGTGCCGCGCCAGGAGTTCCTCGACCAGTTCACGCGCGGGCATCGGCGCGACGGCGACGGGCAAGCGCTCGACACGGCGCTGCACAAGGCAATCGCCGGTGCGGTCGAGCGCGTCAATGCCGAGCTGCCGGTAGCCGAGCGCATCCGCCGCTTCGTCGTCGCGCGCGAGCCGTTCAGCATCCAGAACGGCCTCATGACGCCCACTCTCAAGATCAAGCGCCACGCCATCCGCGACGTCTATGGCGAGGCGCTGGCGGGGCTCTACGAGGCGAAGGCCTAGCCGTCTTTACCGAACCGCACGCTCACGCGTTGATGCCCGCCGGCAGCGGATCCATCTGGCCCAGGACCTCGCGCCGGTAGATCTCGGTGATGCAGTCCCAGCGCGTCCTGACCGCGGTCTCGGCCACATCGAGCGCGCGGGCGGCGGTCGCCTCGTCGTTGACGAGCTTCGCCACGAGATCGATCTGCCGGCTCGAATGGTCGGCATCGGCGACGTAATGCTCGGCGAAGAACTCGATCGTCGGGTGGTCGATCTCGAAGCCGTGATATTTCTTGAAGGCGGGCAGCATACGCTCGCCGTTCAAGGCGGGCTGCTGGCCTTCCTGGGTCGACTGCATGGCGACGACGACGCCGAACGGCTCGTCGCGCACCGTCGTGATGTAGAAGTAGGAGCGCGCCCGCCAGGTGCTGAGCTGGCGCGTGCGCTTCACCTCGTCATCGGAGAGACCCGCCGCGCGGCAAAACCGGAAGATCATGTCCATGTGGTCGTGCGCGACGCGGCCCTCGCCAGGCCCTGCCATGAGGCCTTCCTCCTCGGCGAGGTTCTCGAGGATGAAGCGCCGCGCTTCGCCCTCGGCGGCACGGTAGTAGGCGATGCCCTGCACCGGCAGCACGCGGCGCACATGCTGGTAATGCTGCACCATCATCGCCGCGACCGGTCCGAGACCAAACTTGCCCGCGGCGAATTCGAGGAAAAACGGATGGTTCTTGGTGTGCCACTTCTCGCGGATCGCCACCACCTTCTCCGCGGTCTCGCGTCCGATGCTGCCTGCCATGACCACCTCCCGAGGGAACGCGGGCCAGTCTAATCCCGCCTCGCCCATCCGTCATGGCCGCGCTTGCAGGGGGGCCGCCCAAGGCATAGCCTCCGCGGCAAAGAAAGAATTTCACGGGAGGACAGAATGAAAAAAGCCCTGCCGCTCGCGGGCGCGCTCGCGCTCCTGCTCGTCGCCACGCCGCTCGCGCGCGCCGAAGAGCCCTACGTCATCGACACGATGCTGCCTCTGACCGGCGCCGCAGCCTTTCTCGGCAAGGGCGAGCAGGTCTCGCTTACGCTCGGGCAAGGCGTCGTGAATGAGACGGGCGGCATCAAGGGCCGTCCGCTCCAGCTCGTCTTCCACGACGACCAGTCGAACCCGCAGATCGCGGTCCAGCTCGCGAGCGGCTTCATCGCCAAGAAGCCGGCGGTGGTCCTGGGCTCCTCGCTCGTCGCGAGCTGCCGCGCCATGGCCCCGCTGATGGAGCATGGGCCGGTCGATTTCTGCTTCTCGCCGGGAATTCATCCTGAGAAGGGCTATGTCTTCAGCGGCAACATCTCGACGCTCGACCTGATCGACGCGCTCGTGCTCTACATCCGCATGAAGGGCTGGACGCGGGTCGCGCTCATGTTCAGCAGCGACGCCACCGGCCAGGATGCCGAGAACGGCGTCAAGGGCGCGCTCGCATTGCCCGAGAACAAGTCGATGCAGGTCGTCGACACCGAGCATTTCAACATCACTGATGTCTCGGTCTCAGCGCAAATCGAGAACGTCAAGGCGGCCAAGCCGCAGATCCTCATCGCCTGGAGCACGGGTACGCCGATCGCGACGATCTTCAAAGGCATCGTCCAGGCCGGGCTCGACGTACCGGTCGCGACGACGGCCGGCAACATGACCTATGCGCAGATGCACCAGTACGCCGACTTCCTGCCGAAGACGCTTCTGCTCGACTCAACGGAATGGGTGGTGACGGACAGGAAGCAGCTCGCGTCCGGCGTGGCCGCGGCCCAAAAGCGCTATTTCGATGCCTTCGCCAAGGCGGGCGTCAAACCCGACGTGTCGTCCGACCTCGCGTGGGACCCGCTGATGAATGTGGTGGCGGCACTGCGGCACGTCGGGCCCGGCGCCACGGCGGAAGAGGTGCGCGCTTTCCTCGCGAGCCAGACCGCGCTGCCCGGCGTCGACGGCGTCTACAATTTCGTCAAGGTGCCTCAGCGTGGCCTCGGCGAGAGCAACAGCGTGGTGACGGTGTGGGACGCCAAGGCGGACAAGTGGCTCCCGGTCAGCAAGCCCGGCGGCGCACCGCTCTAGGACGCATCAGGCCGCGACCCGCACGCGCAGGCCAAGCGCGCGAAGCACTTTGACCACGGTCGTGAACTCTGGGTTTCCGTCCGGCGATAGAGCCTTGTAGAGATTGGCGCGGCTGAGGCCGGCCGCGCGCGCGACACCACTCATACCCTTGGCACGCGCGAGATCGCCGAGCGCCGCCTTCAGGAGAGCGGGGTCGCCGTCCTCGAGCACGGCATCGAGATAGGCCGCGGCATCCTTCCTCGTCTTGAGTGCCTCTGAAGCGACCCACCGGTGCGTCCTTAGTGGCATCCTTGCCTCCTAAAACGGCCGCGCCAATTCGAGGGCACACGCGATGTCTCTTATAGGGGACATAATGTCAAGTCGTGTGGTCCGGCCAGGACTCCTATACTCGGCTCCGAGGAGGCCCCATGCGAAGCTACGACGTCGTCGAATTCGGCGAGCCGCTCACCTTGAGCGAGCGCCCCGCCCCCGCGCCGCAGGGCAGCGAGGTCTTGCTCAAGGTTCTGGCCACCGGCGTCTGCCACAGCGACCTGCACATCTGGGACGGGTTCTACGAGATGGGCGGCGGCAAGCGCTTCATGCTGAAGGAGCGCGGCCTCGCGCCGCCGATCACGCTGGGCCACGAGATCGCGGGCGAGGTCGTGGCCGCCGGGCCCGAAGCCGCGGACGCGCGGCCGGGCGACCGGCGCGTCATCTATCCCTGGATCGGCTGCGGCCAGTGCGCCACATGTCAGCGCGGCGACGAGCATCTTTGCAACCGCCCGCGCGCGCTCGGCATCCAGCGTCCGGGCGGCTTCGCCGACCACGTGCTGGTGCCGCACCCGCGCTACCTCCTGCCGCTCGGGCGCCTCTCGCCGGCGCAGGCGGCGCCCTTCGCGTGCTCCGGCCTCACGACCTTCTCGGCCTTGGGCAAGGTCGGGCCGGACGTCTATCGGACGGAGCCCATTCTCATCATCGGCGCGGGCGGGCTCGGCCTCATGTGCCTCGGGCTGATGAAGGCACTTGGCGCCAAGGGCGCGGTCGTGGCCGACATCGATCCGAAGAAGCGTGAGGCGGCGCTCGCCGCCGGCGCGCTCGCGGCGATCGACGCCGCCGCGCCGGACGCCGCCAAGCAGGCGAACCTCGCGGCGAAGGCGCCGCTTCCCGCCGCGATCGACTTTGTCGGCTCAAGCGCGTCGGCGCGCCTCGGCACGGATGCCGTCGCGCGCGGTGGCAAATACGTGATCGTAGGATTGTTCGGCGGTGATATCACGCTGGCGCTGCCGCTGCTGCCGATCCGCGCGCTCACCATCCAGGGCTCGTTCGTGGGCTCGCTCGCCGAGTTCCGCGCGCTCATGGAGCTCGTCGAGAAAGGCACGTTCGGCGCCGTGCCGCTGCACGAACGGCCGCTCGGCGATGCCGAGGCGGCGCTCAAGGACCTGCGTGCCGGCCACGTTGTCGGCCGCGCCATACTTCGGCCCTAAAAGGGCCACAACCGCAGGGGGATGGCGCGAGGTCGCCCGGAACGCTTCTGGTTCTCGTCCGTTCGTGCCGCGGGGGCGGAATAGGAGCTGAGCTTATGTATTTTCCCCTGCGCATGGCGCTTGCCGCCGCGGTGCTCGCGCTGCCGCTCGCGGCCTGCTCCGGGGGCGCGAACCTGCCCGCGCTGAGCGACAATCCGGCGGCGCTTGCCGGCTACACCCTTGGTCCCGGCGACCAGCTCAGCGTCAAGGTGGTGGGCGCCGAGGACCTGACGGGCGACTATCCTGTCAGCGACAGCGGCACGGTCTCGATCCCGCTCATCGGCGACGTCAAGGCCGCCGGCCTCACCCGCGCCCAGCTCGAGCACGAGATGGCGCAGAAGCTTGCTCAGGGCTACATCCGCAATCCGCAGGTCAGCATCGCGATCACCAAGTACCGGCCGTTCTACATCTACGGTGAGGTCGCGAAGCCCGGCGGATATCCTTACGCGAGTGGCATGAGGGTGCTGAACGCGATCGCCACCGCGGGCGGCTTCACCTATCGCGCCAACCAGAACTACGTGGTCGTCGAGCGGCACGGCGAGAAGGCAAAGGCGCTGGGCGCCACGCCGATCGAGCCCGACGACGTGATCGAGGTGCCGGAGCGTCTCTTCTGAGCCGTGCGGCTCAGAAGGTGGTGGCGACGAGATCTTGCTTGGGCGGAACGGCCGCGGCCTCGATGCTGATCGCCACTTCGCGCGCCAGGCAGTCGTAGCTCACGTCGGTCATGTGGAGATGGTCGCGCGCGAGCATGAGCTTGAGCGGCATCAGCCCTTCGTCAGCCCAGTGCCGCATCATGGCAAAGCGCGGGAAAACGGCGACGTCCTCCTCGTAAGCGACCGCGTCGAGTACGTGCAGCATGTCGCGGTAGCGCGGATGCTGCAGCATCGCGGGCGCGTATTGCGGGTTCACGAGGAACACGTCGGCGTGCGCATCGACGATCTTGCGCAGGCCTGCGCCGAGCGCCTCGCCGAACTTGGCCGGATCGTCGTTCGTCAGCACTGCGTTGGTGCCGACCTGCCAGATGACGAGGTCGGGATGGGAGGCCAGAACGTCGCGGTCGATGCGGTCCGCCATCGCCTCGGCCTCCTCGCCGCCGACACCGCGATTGAGGACGCGCACTTCGATCGCGGGATAATGCTCCGCAAGGTACGCGCGCAGCCGGCTCGGATAGCTGTGCTTTTGGCTCGTGGCCCCCGTGCCGTAGGTCGAGGACGAGCCCAGCGCCACGATGGTGAGCGGGCCGCCGGCGGCAAGCCGCGCCGCGACATGCGGCAACGGATGCTCGAGCATCACCATGTCCTCGGGTGCGCCGCAGCGGCCGCCAGAAGCACTCGCGGTTCGCCCTGCCGGCCCAAGCATCACCGCGGCCCAGGCGGCGGCCGCGACGAGCAACACCGCGGCCCAGGCGCCGCGCCCCTGGCGCTCACTCCGCCGCATCGTCGATCGCTTCGGCCATGGTTTCGCCGAGACAGCGGTACACGTCCCGCGCGAGCGCCACGCGCGCGTCCTTGGGCACATCGACGAAATTGAACACGCCGTTCTCGCTCCAGTACCGCATGGCCTCGTAACGCCTGAACAAGGAGACGTCGGCCAGATCGGCCGAATGCTGCAAGGCTTCGAGATAGGGCCCGAAATCGATCACCGACCCCGTGCTCGGGTTGTACTGCATATCCACAAGCATAATGTCATAATTGTGTTGCCGCAGCGCAGCAATTCCATCCTGCACCGCAGCGGCGAAGGCATCCACGTCGGTCTCCCGGACGGCATCGACCGTGCCCGTCTCCCAGATGACGAGCGTGGGATTGGCCGGTACCACGTCCTTGTCGAAGCGCGCGATCATGTCCTCGGTGGTCTGGCGCGGCACGCCCATGTTGACGACGTGAATGGCGACGCCGGGATGGCGTCGGCCCAGCGCCAGCTCGAGCTCGTGCGGATAGCCGAACTCGTTGCCGTCGCCGGCCGCGGTGCCGGCAGTCGAGGCACCGCCGATTGCGACGATCGTGAGTGGCGCCTTGGCCTTGAGCCGCTGGCCGGTGAGTGTGAGCTTGCTGCCATCGCCAGCGATGATCTCCGCAGGCAAGGCGCAGCGCGGGCCGGCGGCTTGCTCCTCGGCGCGCGTGGCGCCCCCGGCAAGGGCCACGGCGAGCGCGAGCCCGAAAGAAAAGTGCGCGGCGCGGATCATCCCCCTACTCCGAAGCGGCCGTGGCGCCGGCGCTGCTGCTGACGGCGCGGCGCGAGGTGGTCTTGAACCACTGGATGAGTGTGGCGAGACCTATCATCAGGGCGAAGCCACTCAAGTTCACGACGATCTGCATCGGAACTTGCGCGTCGATCTCGGACAGCACGAAATGGCCGAGCACCGAGAGCAGAATGCCGAAGCAGAAGATGTAAAGCGAGTTCTGGCCGCAGATGATGATCGGCCGCGCCGCACGCCAGCTCAGAAATGCGCTGTCGCGCTTGACGAAATTGAGCGTCGCGCCGGCGAGCGCGAGGAAGCTCAGGAGCCGCAGCGGCGCCAGGTTGGTCTTGTCGAGCGTGTGGCTCCACAGGCGCAGAAAAAGCGGCGGGAACGGGTCGTACCACCAGTGCGCCGACCACGTCAGGCAGATGAGGAGGATCGCTGCCGCCACCGCGACGGTCCCGCGCATGACCCAGCGCGGGATCGGTAACGGCACGATGCCGCGCGCGCGGGCGTGGCCGCACGCAGCGCCGATCACGAACAGGAATTGCCAGGCGAGCGGATTGAAAAACCACGCGTGATTGGCCGGATAGGTGTGGAGCGCAAGCCCGCGCCACAGCGTCAGCACATAGAGCGTCGCCGAGGCGAGGACGGTCAGCGCCGGGCTCGCCTCGAGCGCAAGCAGAACCAGCGGGAACGTCGCGAGCAGCACGATATAGAGCGGCAGGATGTCGAGGAAGGGCGGCTGGAACTGCAGCGCAAGCGCGTGCATGATCGCGATGTGCGGCTCGTTGAGGAAGTCGCCGACGCCCAGCTCCTCGGTGTACATCGGGCTCTGCACGGCGATGAGCGTGTAGGAGACCTCGGCAACGAAGATGACGAACAGGAAGACGTGCGCGACATAGAGCTGCCACACGCGGCGATAGATCTGCGCGATCGCGAGGAGCGGTCCGCTGCGCCGAAGGCTCCCGCCATAGACGAGCGCGGCCGTGTAGCCCGAGATGAAGATGAACACCTCGGCCGCGTCGCAGAAGGCGATGGAATGGAGCGTGAAATAGGACAAAATGTTCTCGGGGATGTGATCGATGAAGATGAAGAACAGCGACAGGCCGCGGAAGAAGTCGAGCCGCAGGTCGCGCGTTGCCGCCGCGGCCGCCCTGGCGGCGCCGGCCGCGCGCGGCGCGATTTCGATCGCCGGCGATACCTGTCTCATCACGACCCGCGCAAGTAGAAGACTTTCATTTTCATGACATGGCCGCGCGCCGAGCGCATCATAGCGGTGCGGCCCTGGCGACAGAAGGAGCGGGCGATGCCGGACGAGGCCCTGATCGCGGCGGCGCGCGCCGCGCGCGAGAATGCCTATGCGCCCTACTCTCACGTCAAGATCGGCGCCGCGATCCTGGCCGAGGACGGCCGCATCCACGCCGGCGCCAATGTCGAGAACGCGTCCTATCCCGAGGGCCTTTGCGCCGAAGCCGCGGCCATCGCCGCCATGGTGGCGGCGGGCGCCCGGCGCATCCTCGCGATCGCAGTGGTGAGCGAGGGCGCGCAGCCGGCACCGCCCTGCGGCGGGTGCCGCCAGCGCATCGCCGAATTCGCAGCGCCGGACACCCCGATCGAGCTCGCGACGATTTCGGGCGCTACGCGCCGCGTGACACTCGGCGAGCTGCTGCCGCTCGCGTTCGGAGCACCGCATCTTAGGCCGTAGCGTATGACCCGATCGAGCTGTCATTGCGAGGAGCGTAGCGACGAAGCAATCTGCTGGGGACTGCTTCGCTGCGCTCGCAATGACAGTTGGGGAAGCGCCAGACGCTAGATCGCGTCGAGCTGCCAGGCGATGTCGTTGCAGATGTTCCAGAGGTATCCGATATCGGCCGTGCCGACGAGCGCGTAGGCGTGGCCGTGGTGGCGCCAGTAGAGCAGGTTGAGATCATCGCGCCGGTCGAAGGTCGGCGCGATATCAGGCTTCTGCGAGGATCCTACGACGAGTGTGATCGGCCCCAGCGCCTTGTTGTCGGTCGTGTAGAAGAGCTGCGTCGCCGGGCGCCCGTCGACGATGAGGAAGCGCGCGCCCTGAAACACGAGACCCCACGGCTTCAGGTTCGGCATGTGGAAATCGGGCGGCAGCTTCTGCGCGCCCTTGCGCGCGTCGCCGGCGTTGGCGGGAACGTCGGCAAGGGCGGTATCGTCGGCGCCGGCGTTGACGAAAAGCTTGTGATAGCCCGCGATGTTGTCGAGCCAGCTGCGCGAGGCGAGGTCGGCCTGCGCCTGCTCCGCGGCGTTCGTGCCCTGAGCATCGCCGGCGAAATAGCCAAGCCCGCCGCCGATCATCAGGCCCATGAGCGAGGCCGCGACGGGCACGCCGATCCACCAGCGCCGCTGCTCGATCATGGCGCGCTTGACGCGGAGCGCGATGCTCACGACCTTCGTCGTCTCGCCGCGCGCCGCCGCGATGAGGCGCGCGGGCAGCGGCTCGCGCAGCACCTCGTCGAAGGCCGCGCGCAGAAGGCTCGCGCTCTCGCCGAGGCGCTGCGCCGCAAGGCGGAGCTCGGGATCGTGCTCGATCGCAGACGCAATCTCGGCGCGCTCGCTCTCGGGGAGCTCGCCGTCGAGATACGCAATCAGCTTCTCGTCACTCGGCCTCTGCATCATCCACGCTCCTCTGGAGAGCGCCTCCCGCTTCAAGCTTCTCGGCGAGCGCGACGCGGGCGCGTGCCAAGCGGCTCATGATCGTCCCGACCGGAACATCGACGACCTCGGCCGCCTCCTTATAACTCAACCCGTCAACCGTCACGAGCAACAGCGCGGTCCGCTGATCGGCTGGAAGCTGGCGCAGCACGGCGCGTACTTCCTGCAACGCGATCCGCGCCTCGGCGCGGCGGACCGACTCGTCGGTCCCGACCTCGCCGCCCTCGTCTTGTGCTCCCTCCCGCCGGACGTCGCGCGCGCGGATCTGGTCGATCCAGATCGTCTGCACGATACGGAACATCCAGCTGTCGAACCGCGTGCCCTCCTGAAACTGGTGCGCACGCGCGAGCGCCCGCTCGCACGCGGCCTGTACCAAGTCGTCGGCCTCGGCAACGGACCCCGCAAGCCCACGCGCAAACCGCCTCAGCCTCGGGAGGACGGCGATGAGTTGGTCGCTAAAAGAACCACTCATCGCGCCAAATCCGGGTTCCCCGGGGCGGCTCGACCTGACCAGACATAGGGAAAACGGGTGGAAATTGGCTTTATTCCGTGCGCTCGAGGCTCGGGTTGGCCGTACGTGGACAAGTGTAACACGGCGTTAAGGAATGAGAAGAGCGGCAGCGCTAAAGTCTTGATGCGAACGCGCTACGGTCCGGTGCGCCGCAAGCGCCGGGCACGCGCTCGTGACGCGACTCGGGTCGCTTTAACCTTCACAAAAACGGGCTGGTTGGCTATCTCTCGCTCGCCGCCCCGTCGCGTCCGCGCCGACCACGCACGAAGGAATTCGCCGCAATGAAAATCAGCGTCCCGAAGGAGCGCCGTCCGCACGAGCGCCGCGTCGCGGCGTCGCCCGATTCGGTGAAGCGCCTCGTCGGCATGGGGCTCGAGCCGGTGGTGGAGACGGGCGCCGGCGAAGGCGCATCTTTCACCGACGATGCCTATAAGGCCGCGGGCGCGGCCATTGCGGCGAGCGCCGCCGAAGCTCTGGGCGCCGGCGAGATCGTGCTGAAGGTGCAGCGGCCGCTCCCTGAGGAGCTCCGCGCGATGAAGCGCGGCGCCGTCCTCGTCGGCATGCTCGACCCGCTGCAGCATCGCGAGGACATCGAGGGCTATGCCGCGGCCGGCGTTACCTCCTTCGCCATGGAGCTCGTGCCGCGCATCACGCGCGCGCAAGCGATGGACGTGCTCTCCTCGCAGGCAAACCTCGCGGGCTTCCGCATCGTGATCGAGGCCGCCGCCGCGTTCGGGCGCGCGTTTCCGATGATGATGACCGCGGCCGGCACGATCCCGCCGGCGCGCGTCCTTGTGATGGGCGCGGGCGTCGCCGGGTTGCAGGCGATCGCCACGGCGCGGCGCCTCGGCGCCATCGTCTCCGCCACCGACGTGCGGCTCGCTGCGAAAGAGCAGGTTGAAAGTCTCGGCGCCTCGTTCCTCGTGGTCGACCTCGAGGCGATGCGCCAGATGGAGACGGCCGGCGGCTATGCCAAGGAAATGGGCGAAGATTTTGCGCGGCGCCAGCGCGAGCATATCGGCGAGGCGCTGAAGAAGATCGATATCGTGCTGACGACGGCGCTCGTGCCGGGGCGGCGCGCGCCGATCCTCATCACGCGCGACATGGTGGCGCAGCTGCGGCCCGGCTCCGTCGTGTTCGATCTCGCCGTCGAGCAAGGCGGCAATGTCGAAGGCAGCGTCGCCGGCGAGACCGTCGTGACGCCGGGCGGCGTCACGATCCTGGGGCCGCGCAACGTCCCCTCGCATATCCCGGTCGATGCAAGCGCGCTCTATGCGCGGAACCTTCTCGCCTTCCTCGCGCTCATCGTCGACAAGGACAAGCGCCTCAAGATCGATCCCGCAGACGAGATCGTGAAGGCGACGCTCCTCACCCAGGATGGCGCCGTGGTCCATCCCCAATTCGCCGCCGAGCCTGCGCGCGCGGCAGGAGACTGACATGGAGAACGCGGCCCAGATCGCCGCCGGCGTGCCGGATCCCTTCATCTTCTATCTCACCGTCTTCGTGCTCGCTGTGTTCGTGGGATATCACGTCGTCTGGCGCGTGACGCCGGCGCTGCACTCGCCGCTGATGAGCGTCACCAACGCCATCTCGAGCGTCATCATCGTCGGCGCCCTCATCGCCGCGGGTCCGCTGGGCTTCAGCTTCTCGAAGATAATGGGCTTCGTCGCGGTGGTGCTGGCGTCGGTCAACATCTTCGGCGGCTTCATCGTCACGCAGCGCATGCTGCAGATGTTCAAGAAGAAAGCCTGAGGAGCGACGGACGCCGTGACACCCGATCTCGCAGCACTTCTCTATCTCGTCGCCTCCGTCTGCTTCATCCTCGCGCTCAGGGGCTTGAGCTCGCCGCTCACGGCGCGTGCCGGCAATCTCTACGGCATCTCCGGCATGGTGATCGCGGTCGCCACCACCCTCGCCTCGCCCGGCGTCTTGAGCTACGGCACGATCCTCGCCGGCATCGTCATCGGCGGCGCGATCGGCGCCTACATCGCGCGCACGATCAAGATGACGGCGCTGCCGCAGCTCGTCGCCGCGTTCCACAGCCTCGTGGGATTGGCGGCGGTGTGCGTCGCGGCGGCGGCCTTCTATGCGCCCGCGGATTATCACATCGGCCTCCCCGGCGCGATCGAGCGCGGCAGCCTGGTCGAGATGTCGCTCGGCACCGCGATCGGCGCCATCACCTTCACCGGCTCGATCGTCGCTTTTGCGAAGCTCCAGGGCCTCGTCACCGGCGCACCGCTCGTCTTCCCGGGCCAGCATCCCCTGAACGCGCTCATCGGCCTCGTGCTCGTCGCCGCGATCGTGTGGCTCGTTGCGGCGCAATCGGCTGCGGGTTTCTGGGTCATCGTCGTTTTGTCGCTGGCGCTCGGGCTTCTGCTCATCGTGCCGATCGGCGGTGCCGACATGCCGGTCGTGATCTCGATGCTCAACTCCTATTCGGGGTGGGCCGCGTGCGGCATCGGCTTCACGCTCGCCAACTCGGCCTTGATCGTTACGGGCGCGCTCGTGGGCTCCTCGGGCGCGATCCTCAGCTACATCATGTGCAAGGGCATGAACCGCTCGATCTTCAACGTCATTTTGGGCGGCTTCGGCACCGAAGGCGGCGCGGTTGCGGCGGGCGCCTCCGCGAAGGGCGCGGTCAAGGCCGGCAGCGCCGAGGACGCAGCCTTCATCCTGAAAAACGCGAGCTCCGTCATCATCGTGCCGGGCTACGGCATGGCGGTGGCGCAGGCGCAGCATGCGCTCCGGGAGATGGCGGACGATTTGAAGAAGGAGGGCGTCAACGTCCGCTATGCGATCCACCCGGTGGCAGGCCGTATGCCCGGTCACATGAACGTGCTCCTCGCCGAGGCGAACGTGCCCTACGACGAGGTGATGGAGCTCGAGGAGATCAACCGCGATTTCGCCGCGACCGACGTCGCCTACGTGATCGGCGCCAACGATGTCACCAACCCGGCCGCGAAGACCGATCCCAAGTCGCCGATCTATGGCATGCCCGTGCTCGACGTCGAGAGGGCGAAGACGGTGCTGTTCGTCAAGCGCTCGATGGCGTCGGGCTATGCCGGCGTCGAGAACGAGCTGTTCTATCGCGACAACACGATGATGCTCTTCGGCGACGCCAAGAAGATGACCGAAGAGATCGTGAAGTCGCTGGAGTAAGGCTTACGCGAGTTCCGCCGCGAGCCGGTCGAGGAACGCCGCTTGGCTCTTGTTGATGCGGCGCCTTGCCTCCGCGAGCGAAAACCACCCCGCGCGGTCGACCTCGGGGAAGCTTTGCCGCCGGCCCGAGCGCGGTGGCCATTCCATCTCGAAGCTGTTGCTCTCGATGCGCTCGGCATCGAGATCGCCCGCGACGGCCCACGCCGTGACGAGCTTGCCGCCGGCCTGGCGAACCTCGCCCAGCGGCCGGAATTCGCCCTCGATCCCCTGCCCGGTCTCCTCGCGGAACTCGCGCTTGGCGCAGGCGAGCGCGTCTTCGCCGGACGCGATTTCGCCTTTCGGGATGCTCCATGCGCCTTCGTCCTTCCGCGCCCAGAACGGGCCGCCGGGATGGACGAGGAAGACCTCGAGCATGCCGCCGCGTCGGCGATAGAGGAGAATCCCAGCGCTCGCCTTTCCCATGCCCGCAAAATAGCAAAGCCGCCGCGGCTGTGCCGGGCGGCTTTTGTCTCGGGTGGCGCGGGGCGCTAGTAGCCTTCGCGCTCCATGCGCTTGCGCAAGAGCTTGCGGTAGCGGCGCACGGCTTCCGCCTTCTCGCGGGCGCGGCGCTCGGACGGCTTCTCGTAATTGCGGCGGAGTTTCATCTCACGGAAGATCCCTTCGCGTTGCATTTTCTTCTTCAGGGCGCGGAGCGCCTGATCGACGTTGTTGTCGCGAACGAGAACTTGCACGAGGTCTCCTTCCGTCCTTTCCTTCCGCCTGAAACAAAACCGGCCCAAACGATGGGCCGACCCGCCCATTTCCATACCATGAACACCGCCCTTTGTGAAGGCGGCGGAAGCCACATATATTAGCGCATGGCCATTCTCAAGATCGCCCGCATGGGCCATCCCGTGCTGCGCGGGCGAGCGGCTGAGGTGCCCGATCCGCGCGCGCCCGAGCTGCGCCGGTTCGTCGCCGACATGGCGGAAACGCTCGTGGACATCGGCGGCGCGGGGCTTGCGGCACCCCAGGTCCACGTGCCGCGGCGCATCGTCATCTTCCGCGTGCCGGCGGAGCGCGTCACCGACGCACCCGAGGACAAAGCGCAGGATTTGATGGTCCTCATCAATCCCGTGATCGAGCCCATGAGCGACGAGAAGGAGCTCGGTTGGGAGGCCTGTCTCTCGGTGCCGGGCCTTCGTGGCGTGGTGCCACGCTACGTCCGCATCCGCTATCGCGGCGTCGATCTCGAGGGCGCGCCGATCGAGCGCATCGCCGCCGGCTTCCACGCGCGCGTGGTGCAACACGAATGCGATCATCTCGACGGCGTCCTCTATCCGCAGCGCATGGCCGATCTCGGCCTTCTCGTCTTCAACGAGGAAGGCGCACGCTTCCCGATCGAGCTGCCGAACCACTAGGAGCGCGCGGCATGGACGAGACCGCGAGAAAGGACGAGCTTATCGCCTCGCTGCTACCTGACGTGCCGTTTGACGGCTGGTCAATGGCGGCGATGCGGACGGCGGCGCGGCGCATTGCCATGGACGAGGATGAGCTTCGCCGCCTGTTCCCGCGCGGCGTGCGCGACGCGCTCCTCTGGTTTTCACACTGGGCCGACCGGCTCATGCTCGAGACAGTGGCGGCGCGGCCCGAAGGCGGCCGGCCCGTTCACGAGCGCATCGCCGAGGCCATCCGCACCCGGCTCCGTCTCCTCGCGCCCTATCGCGAGGCGGTACGGCGCGGGCTTTCGCTCCTGAGCCTGCCGCCTTATGCGCCGCTCGGCGCCAAGCTCCTCTACGACACGGTCGATGCCGCCTGGTACGCCGCCGGCGATGTATCGACCGATTTCAGTTTCTATACCAAGCGCGGGATGCTCGCGGCGATTTATGGCGCGACGATGCTGTACTGGCTCGACGACCGCTCGGAAGGCTCGTCCGCGACCGAGGCGTTCCTCGACCGGCGCCTGCGCGACGTGTCAGCGCTGCCGCGGATCCGCGCGGGGATCGAGCGCGCGGGCCGCCACATTCCCAATCCTCTCCGCCTCTTCCGCGTACCGCGCCCGCGCTTCTAGCGTGTGGCCCAGCTAGGTTGAAACGGGCTCTCTCTTTCGAACCCTCTCCCCTCTGGGGAGAGGGAAGGGTGAGGGGGAATATGCGACAGGCGTCGGAGCGATCGCCCCCTCACCCGCACGGCGCTCGCGCACCGTGCCGCCCTCTCCCCGATGGGGCGAGGGTGATCCCAACTCGCCGGTCAGACTTCAGCGTTTTGCTTCCGGGTCCTCGGGCACGGCGTCGCTTTGCGCCTTGCGGAAGGCGTCGAGCGACGCCGCGATCTGCGCGTCGCCGAGTGCCAGGATCGAGGCCGCGAGTACCGCCGCGTTGATGGCGCCGTGGCGTCCGACCGCGAGCGTGCCGACAGGGACACCGCCCGGCATCTGCGACATCGAGAGCAGGCTGTCGAGGCCGCCCATGAGCCCTCCGGCCAGCGGCACGCCCAGCACCGGCAGCGGCGTCAGCGCCGCGACCATGCCAGGCAGGCCCGCCGCAAGGCCGGCGGCAGCGATGATCACTTTGAGCCCGCGCTCGCGTGCGCCGCGCGAATAAGCGATGACGCGATCGGGCGTGCGGTGCGCCGAGGCGACCTTGCGTTCGTAGGCGATGCCGAGGCGCTCCAGCGTGTCCGCGGCGTGCTTCATTGTCTCCCAGTCGGACGCGCTTCCCATAACGATGCCGACGAGCGGATGCGATGCCATCGCCCTCGTTTCTCCCCGTGTTTCGCCGCGAAATTAGGGCCGTGCAAAGCGGCTTGCAATCGGCCGGAAAATCATGCACTCACGCCTCTTTCCCGACCTGCGAGGAAGCCCGTGCCCGATCCGACGCTGCTCGCCTCCTATCTCGAGTCCGCGCTCTCGGACGCCACCATTCCTGAGCTGCCGAACCACTATGCCGGCAAGGTGCGCGACAATTACGATTTGCCGGATGGGCGGCGCATCCTGATCGCGACCGACCGGCTTTCGGCGTTCGATCGTGTGCTGACCTCAATTCCCTTGAAAGGCCAGGTGCTGACGCAAATTGCACGCTTCTGGTTCGAGGCCACGTCGGACATTTGCCCCAATCACGTGATCGAATATCCCGATCCCAACGTCGTCGTCGGCCACCACCTCAACATGCTGCCGGTCGAGATCGTGGTGCGCGATTATCTCGCCGGCACGACCTCGACCTCGGTCCTATCGATGTACAAGGCAGGCAAGCGCGAGATGTATGGCATCCGCCTGCCCGAGGGCCTCAAAGAGAACCAAAAGCTGCCTGAGACGATCATCACGCCGACGACAAAAGGCGAGGAAGGCGCTCACGACGAGCCGCTTTCGCCCGCCGATATCGTCGGGCGCGGCCTTCTCCCGAAAAAGACGTGGGAAGAAGTGACGCGCCACGCGCTCTCGCTCTTCGCGCGCGGGCGCGAGCTTGCGGCCAAGCGCGGCCTCATCCTCGTCGACACGAAATACGAATTCGGTCTCGACCGCTCGGGCCGCGTCGTGCTTGCCGACGAGATCCACACGCCCGACAGCAGCCGCTACTGGTATCTCGCGAACTATCCCGAGCGCTTTGCCAAAGGCGAGCGGCCGGAAAGCTTCGACAAGGACGTGGTGCGCAACTGGGTGGCGGCGCGGTGCGATCCTTATCGCGAACCCGTGCCGGATATTCCGCGCGAGGTGATCCTGGCCGCCGCCAACGTCTATGTCGGCGTGTGCGAAACCATCACCGGCGGCTTCGCCTGGCCCGACCGCAAGGTGAAGCCCCTGGACCGCATCCGCGCCAACCTCAAGAAATACTTCTGACACGACTCGGGGTTGCGATTCCTTTGCTCCGTCTCCCCTATTTCGGGCATAATCCCAACGTTTCGGCGTAGATTGGCTGGCCATGGAAATTCGCGACCGCAAGTCGATCGAAGGCGCCGCCGCGATCCGCTCGGCCGCAAAACCGCAGGCCGCGCCCGGCGCGACGGCCCCTGAGGCCGCGGCACGCGCCCCCGACGTCGTCGACATTGCGGGCATCCCGGAGGCTGAGCTCACCGCCAACGTGCGCCGTGCCTTTGCCGCGCTGATGGCGGAGGTCGATCAGCTCCGCCGCCAGCTCGAGGACGCCAAGACCCGCATCAACTATCTCGAAAAGCTCGTCGACGAAGACCCGCTGATGCCGGTCGTCAACCGCCGCGCCTTCGTACGCGAGCTGTCGCGCATGATGGCCTATGCGCAGCGCTATGGCGCTGCGTCGAGCATCGTCTATTTCGACGTCAACGGCTTGAAGGGCATCAATGACCGGTACGGCCACGCCGCCGGCGATGCCGTGCTCGTGGCCGTGGCGCGCATCCTCGTCGAGAATGTGCGCGCGACCGATGTCGTGGGGCGCCTCGGCGGCGACGAGATGGGCGTGCTCCTCGTGCAGACCGACCAGGCGCAGGCTTGGCACAAGGCAGGCGAACTCGCCGAGCTCATCAAGGCACACCCGATCGAGCACCAAGGCACGACACTCGAGGTCGGCGTCGCTTATGGCGTCTACACGTTTGCACAGGGCGACAATGCCGGGAGCGCCATCGACGCGGCCGACCGCGCGATGTACGAGTCGAAAAAACAGCAGATGAAGAGCGCGACCTGAGCGCCGTTTCGCCTTAAGCGATAATATCCGGCAGCAATTTCGCTTCGAGCTTGAGGATCAGGTCCTTCAAGGCAAGCTTGCGCTTTTTCAGGCGTTGCAAATGCAGGTGATCGACCGGCACAGTCTCCGACAGCCGGGCAATCGCCTCGTCGAGATCGCGGTGCTCGCTCTTGAGCGCGGTGACCTTGGCCTTCAAGGCTTCGACGTCGAGGTCCATCGCTGGGACGGGAGCCAGTTTCCGGGGTGGCACTAGTATAGCAAAACCCTCGACCGAAAGGTGAGCGCCGGCGCCGGTGGGCGTTGGCCAGCCGCGGCAAGGCAGTGGTGGTGATGGCGGAGGCGCGACATGGCGCAAACGGAGCAGAAGACCATCGGAATCCTCACGAGCGGCGGCGATTGCGCCGGGCTCAACGCGGCCATCCGCGCCGTCGTGTCGCGGGCGGTGCTCGGCCACGGCTGGCGCGTCTTAGGAATAAGACAGGGCACGATGGGGCTGATGCGCCGCCCGGTCGAATATGAGGAGCTCGACCTCGGCGTCACCAACGTCAACATTCTCCGCCTCGGCGGCACGATTCTCGGCACCACGAACAAGGGCGACCCGTTCGCCTTCCCGATGCCGGACGGCACGGTGAAGGACCGCTCGGACGAGGTGATCGAGGGCGCGCGCTCGATCGGATTGGACGCCATCATCGGCGTCGGCGGCGACGGCAGCTTCGCGATCCTGCGGCGGCTCGCGCAGCAAGGCAGGCTGAAGCTCGTCGGCATCCCCAAGACGATCGACAACGATGTCGGCGCGACCGAGTTCTCGATCGGCTACGACACCGCAGTGTCGGTGGCGACCGAGGCGCTCGACCGCCTGCAGCCGACCGCCGCGAGTCATGATCGCGTCATGGTCCTTGAAGTGATGGGGCGCGACGCGGGCCATATCGCGTTGGCCGCCGGGATCGCCGGCGGCGCCGATATCATTCTCCTTCCGGAAATCCCCTACACGATGCAGGCCATCGCCGCGCATATCGAGAAGGTGCGCAAGCAGGGCCGCAATTTCGCGCTCGTCATCGTTGCCGAGGCCGTGAAGGACCTGACCGGCCGCCCGGTGCAGCGCCAGCATGGCGGCGGCGGCGCGAGCTATGGCGGCATCGGCAACATCCTGGGCCAAGCGATCGCCGAGATGACAGGCGCAGAGACTCGTGTCACCGTCCTGGGCCATGTTCAGCGCGGCAGCCAGCCCACCTGGGAAGATCGCATGATCGCCTCCGCGTTCGGCGTTCATGCCGTCGACCTCATCGCCGCTCAGCGCTTCGACCGCATGGTGGCGTGGCAGAATCGTCGTGTCGTCGACGTGCCCTTGGCCGAGGCGATCCAGCGGCCGCAAGAGGTCGATCCCGACGGCACGCTCGTGCGCACCGCGCGCGGACTCGGCATCTGTCTCGGCGATGGCTGAGGCGTTCGAGGAATTCTGGCGCTTCGCGCTCGACTTCTACGCGCGGCCCGGCGTGGCGCCCGCCTGCCTCGAACTCCAGGATCGGCATGGCAAGGACGTGCTCATCGCGCTCTTCGCGTGCTGGGTCGGCATTTCCGGCCGCGGCCGGCTCGACGCCGCGGCCCTTGCGAAGGCCGAGGCGACCGCACGGCCATGGCGCAGCAGCGTGGTCGAGCCGTTGCGTCGCACGCGCCATGCGCTGAAAGGCATCGGCGGCGCCGAGAACCTCTATTCACGCATGAAGAAGATCGAGCTCGACGCCGAGAAGATCGCGATGGAGCGCCTGGCGCCGCTCGCGCCAGCGGCCGCGCCGGCCGTGCCGCCCTCGGCGCGCAGCGCGGCGGCACGGGAGAATCTCACGCTCTATCTCGCGGATGATGCCGAAGCGGCAGCCGCGCCGCTCTTGGCGGCGCTCGATCAGACAGCGGGGGAAGGTTAAGGCTCGGTGCGACGCAGCCGCCGCGGCGCCTCGGCCTCGTCTTCCTCGCCCCAGCGCTTGACCTTGCCGGTCTCGAGTCCGAACTGATCGAGCACCCGGCCGATCGAATGGCCGATCATGTCCTCGATCGTCTGCGGCTTGGCATAGAAGGCCGGCACCGGCGGGGCGATCACGGCGCCCATCTCGGCGAGCAGCGCCATCGTGCGCAAATGCCCGAGATGAAGCGGCGTCTCGCGCACCATGAGGACGAGCTTGCGGCGCTCCTTCAGCGTCACGTCGGCCGCACGCGTCAGGAGCGACGACGTCACGCCCGAGGCGATCTCCGACATCGAGCGGATCGAGCACGGTGCCACGATCATGCCCATGGTCTTAAACGAGCCCGACGAGATCGAAGCGGCGATGTCGGCTATGGGATGCACAAAATTGGCGAGCGCCTGGACCTGGGCCACCTTGAGGCTCGTTTCGTGCGCGACCGTCACCTCGGCCGCCCGGCTCATGACCAAGTGCGTCTCGACCGGCATCGAGCGCAGCATCTCGAGGAGCCGGATACCGTAGATCACGCCCGACGCGCCGCTGATGCCGACAACCAGCCGTTGTGCTTCGCTCATCGCGGCACCATCATATAGTGTTGACCCCATTGGCCGAAAGGAGCCGAGCATATCCCACTTGGCCGCCGCCTCCAATCGGCGTTAGCATGCCCTCGTTCAGTCCTGTCAAGACAGGGAGGAGCCATGTCGCTCAGCGATCAGATCGAGGCTCTACGGAGCCGCCACCGGGGCCTCGAGGAGCAGATCGATCAGGAAATCAGCCGTCCGCTCCCCAACATGGACATGGTCCACGACCTGAAGCGACAGAAACTGCGAATAAAAGACGAAATCGCCCTCCTCGAAGCGACCACGCATTAACAATTAGAGCGTCTCCGGGTTCGCCCGGGCGGTTGCCGCCCGCGGTTGCCTGCCGTGGCCTGCCGCCTTGATCGCGACAGCTTTCGTCGACGGTACACCGAAATCTTCCGTCATGCCCGGCCCCCGTGCCGGGCATCCACGTGTTTTCCGCGAGAACCGAAATCGTGGATGGCCGGGACAAGTCGGGCCATGACGAAGGAAAAGAGTGGCTAACCCAGCGCTTTCGCCTGGTCGCGCAGCACGTATTTCTGCACCTTGCCGGTCGAGGTCTTCGGCAATGCGCCGAACACGACCGTGCGCGGCGCTTTGTAGTGCGCCATGTGCCCGCGGCAGAAGGCGATGATCTCCTCGGCCGTGGCCGATGTCCCTTCCTTCAGCGTGACGAAGGCGCACGGGCTCTCGCCCCAATGCGCATCGGGCCGCGCCACCACCGCCGCCTCGAGCACCGCCGGATGGCGGTAGAGCACGCCCTCGACCTCGATCGTGGAGATGTTCTCGCCGCCCGAGATGATGATGTCCTTCGAGCGGTCCTTGATCTCGATATAGCCGTCTTCGTGCATGACGCCGAGGTCGCCGGTGTGGAACCAGCCGCCGGCAAAGGCCTCGTGCGTTGCCTTGTCGTTCTTGAGATAGCCCTTCATCACGATGTTGCCGCGCATGAAGACCTCGCCCATCGTGGCGCCGTCCGCCGTCACCGGCGCGAGCGTCGCGGGGTCCGCCACCATGAGCCCATCGAGCACCGGGTAGCGCACGCCCTGCCGCGCTTTCAATGCCGCGCGCTCGGCCACGGGCCGCGCGTCCCATTCCTCATGCCAATCGCACACAACCGCGGGCCCGTAGACTTCGGTCAGGCCATAAACATGCGTCACGTCGAAGCCCAGCTTCTCCATGCCCTCGATCACGGCGGCGGGCGGCGCCGAAGCCGCGGTCATGAGCGCGACGCGCCGCCCGATCTCGCGCCGCGCTTCCTTGGGCGCGTTCAAGAGCATGTTCATCACCACCGGCGCGCCGCAGAGATGCGTGACGCCGTGCTCGGCCAAGGCCGCGAACACGGCCGCCGCCTCGACCCGGCGCAGGCACACATGCGTGCCCGCAAGCGCGGTCACGGTCCACGGAAAGCACCAGCCGTTGCAATGGAACATCGGCAACGTCCAGAGATAGACCGGATGGCGCGGCATGCTCCACACGAGCGCGTTGCCGAGCGCATTCAAATAAGCGCCGCGATGGTGATAGACGACGCCCTTGGGGTTGCCGGTCGTGCCGGATGTGTAGTTGAGCGCGATCGCGTCCCATTCGTCGGCCGGCCCGTGCCACTCGGCCTCGGGGTCGCCCTCGGCAAGAAGCTGCTCGTACGTGAGCGAGCCCAGAAGCTTGCCTGGGGGTGCCAACGCGTCGTCGATATCGACGATGAGCGGCCGTTTGCCAAGCTTCGCCAAGGCCGGCTCGATCACGCCCGCGAACTCGCGGTCGGTGATGAGGACTTTCGCCTCGCTGTGCTGCAGGATGAAGGCGATCGCCTCGGCGTCGAGGCGGATATTGAGCGCGTTCAGCACCGCGCCCGCCATCGGCACGCCGAAATGCGCCTCGAACAATTCGGGCGTGTTGGCGCCCATGACGGCGACGGTTTCGTTCTTGCCGATGCCGCGTTTTTGGAGCGCGCTCGCAAGGCGCCGGCAGCGCGCATAGCTCTCCGCCCAACTATAGCGCCGCGCGCCATGCACGACCGCGAGCCGCGCGGGATGCACGGCGGCGCTCCGTGCGATGAAGCTGAGCGGCGAGAGCGGCACGAAATTCGCCGCGTTGCGGTCGAGCCCGCTCGCGTAGGGATTATTCGCCCGCTCAGTCATGGGATCCTCCCTGCCCGCCGCGGAGATTGCGTCCCCCCGTGGGCAATGACAATACTGGCGCCATGACCGGACGCTACGAGGAAGCCTGGCGCCGCGCGCTCGCCGATCCTGCGGGATTCTGGGGCGAGGCGGCTGAGGCGATCGACTGGGAGAAACGCTGGGACAAGGTGTTGGACGACACGCGCCCGCCCTTTTACCGCTGGTTCCGCGGCGGGCGCATGAACACGTGCTGGAACGCCTTGGACCGCCATGTCGAGCGCGGCCGCGCCGAGCAGGCGGCGCTCATCTACGACAGTCCGGTCACCAACACGAAAACGTCCTTCACCTATCGCGCGCTTCGCGACGAGGTGGCGCTGCTTGCCGGCGCCATCGCCGCGGCCGGCGTTACCAAAGGCGACCGCGTCCTCATCTACATGCCGATGGTGCCGGAAGCGGTGATGGCGATGCTCGCCTGCGCGCGCGTGGGCGCGATCCATTCCGTCGTCTTCGGGGGATTTGCCGCGCCCGAGCTTGCGGCGCGGATCGACGACGCGCAGCCGAAGCTCGTGCTCGCCGCCTCGTGCGGCGTCGAGCCGAACCGGCTCGTTCCGTATAAGCCACTCATCGATCAGGCGATCGAGCTGGCACGCCACAAGCCCGCGGCGTGCTTCATCCTGCAGCGCCCGATGCTCGCGGCCACGCTCGTTCCAGGCCGCGACCATGACTGGCGCGAGGCCGTGGCCGCAGCGAAACCGGCGCCGTGTGTTCCGGTCGAGGCGACCGATCCGCTCTACATCCTCTACACCTCCGGCACGACCGGCGAGCCCAAGGGCATCGTGCGCGACAATGGCGGGCACGCGGTCGCACTCAACTGGTCGATGGCGAACGTCTACGGCATGAAGCCGGGCGACGCGTTCTTCGCCGCCTCCGACGTCGGCTGGGTCGTCGGCCATTCCTACATCGTCTATGCGCCGCTCATCTTCGGCTGCACGAGCCTCCTCTTCGAGGGGAAGCCTGTCGGCACGCCTGACGCCGGCGTCTATTGGCGCATGATCGCCGAGCACGGCATCAACGCCATGTTCACCGCGCCGACCGCCTTCCGCGCCATCAAGCGCGACGATCCCGACGGCAAGCTCATCGCCAAGTACGACCTCTCGAAGTTCCGCACACTCTTCCTCGCCGGCGAGCGCGCCGACCCGCCCACGGTCGAGTGGGCGCAGCAACACGTGAAGCGGCCGGTGATCGACCATTGGTGGCAGACCGAGACCGGCTGGTCGATCACCGCGAACTTTGTCGGGCTCGAGCCTCTGCCGGTGAAGCCCGGTTCCTCGACGAAGCCCGCGCCCGGCTATGACCTGCGCGTGCTCGATGCCGAGGGACACGAGATGAAGCGCGGCGAGATCGGCGCGCTCTGCGTCAAGCTGCCGCTGCCGCCGGGCTCGTCACCCACGCTGTGGAACGCCGACGCGCGCTTCGTGAAAGCCTATCTCGACGAGTTCCCGGGCTACTACCACACCGCCGACGCGGGCTACATCGACGAGGACGGCTATGTCTTCGTGATGACGCGCACCGACGACATCATCAATGTCGCGGGCCACCGGCTCTCGACCGGCGCGATCGAGGAGGTGCTGGCCTCGCACCCCGACGTCGCCGAATGCGCCGTCATCGGCGTCAGCGATGCGTTGAAGGGCCAGGTGCCATTGGGCTTCCTCGTGCTGAAGGCGGGCGTCAACGCGCCGCCGGAGCGCATCTCGGCCGAGACGGTGGCATTGGTGCGCGAGCGCATCGGCCCGGTCGCGAGCTTCAAGGCCGCCGTGGTCGTGCAGCGCCTGCCGAAGACGCGCTCGGGCAAGATCCTGCGCGGCACCATGCGCCACATCGCCGACGGCGAGGACTACCGCATGCCGGCGACGATCGACGATCCCGGCGCCTTAAGCGAGATCGCCGACACGCTCAAGAGCACCGGCCACATCGCAACGAAGTCGTAAATCTACGCGGCGGCCGCTTTCCGCCCGACGAAGCGCCGCGCGAGGCGCGCGAGGCGCGGCACGAAGCGCGGGCGCAACAGGCGCTCGTCGTACCCCGCCATGCGCTGGTCGTTCTCGGCGAGGCACACCTCGATGAGGCCGCCGGCATCGACGTCGATCCCCATCGATTCATGGCCCGTCATGGCGAAATTGTCGCCGCCGCCCACGTCTCGCGCCGTCTCGATGCGCTCGTGCACGAGCTTCGCCCACACGCCCGCGCGTTTGAGATCGAAGAGCGGCTTCTTCCACCACGGCAGGTTCTTCCTGTGCCACGCGGCCCAATTAACGAAGAACAGGATGTGGCGGCATTCCTCCTGCATCACCGGCTCGAACGTCGCGACCAGCTCGGGCGGGAAGAAGCCCGAGCGCTTCGCGAGTTCGAACAGGCCGAACGCGAAGAAGCTGTCAATGCACTCGCTGTAGCCGGTGACCATGAAGGCCCATTCGGGATCGCGCGGCTTCACGTAAGGCGGCTCGGGCTCGAGCTTGATCCCGTACGCCGTCACCATGTTCGAGAGCACGTCCTTGTGGCGGCCCTCCTCGAAGCCATTGAGCTTCACCGCATCGATCAGAAGCGGATCGGCAATGCGCTCGGCATATGTCGAGACGCGGATCTTGGCCTTGCCTTCGGTCTGCACCGCGATGTCCCAGATCGGCAGGCTGACGAGCCGCTTCTGCTCGTCGGGGCCGAGCTTCGGCCAGTCAATCACCGCGGGCTTATAGGGATCATGCGTGTCGAGCAGCATGCGGCAGAAGAGGCGCTTGTGCGCCTCGCTGCCGATGCGCACGGGGCCGTTCTCGGCGCCGCGCCAGACCCGTGCCGCGCGCTCCGATGCGACGGTCGCGGCGGCGTCGCTCATCCCTCGGCCTGCGCGCCCTCTTCTTCCTCGGCCGTCGGCGCCGCGACCTCGACCTTCTTGCCGCGATTGGCGCGCGTCACCGCCGCCTCGAGCTCCTCGAGCGTGCAGAGACCCAAGGACACCGGATGCTGCGGCTTGATGTTCTGCGTGTTCCAGTGCGTGCGGTCGCGCACCGCGCGGATGGTCGGCTTTGTCGTGCCGACGAGCTTCGAAATCTGTCCGTCGGTCAATTCGGGGTGGTTCTTCACGATCCACGCGATCGCGTTGGGCTTGTCCTGGCGCTTGGCGATAGGCGTGTAGCGCGGGCCGCGGTGCTTCACGATCGACACCGGCACCGCCTCTTTCGCGAGCTGCAGACGCGCGGTCGGATCGGCCTGGCAGCGCTCGATCTCCTCGAGCGAAAGCTGGCCGTTCGCGATCGGATCGAGCCCTTGCATCTGAAGCGCCACCTCGCCGTCGGCGATCGCCTGCACCTCGAGCGAATGGAGGCCGCAGAATTCGCCGATCTGGTCGAACGAGAGCGACGTGTTCTCGACGAGCCACACGGCGGTCGCTTTCGGCATCAAGGGTTGCGCCATCGCGGGTCTCCTGCAATTTGGCGCGGCTTCCGGCTCGCGGCGCCCCACCCCGGGGCGCCGGACAGAGCCTGCCGGCCATGTCCTGGATCGGCTTTATATAGGCACGGGCCCACGCCCGGTCAAATCGTGAGCACGAGCTTACCAATGTGGGCGGACGTCTCCATCAGGCGATGGGCCTCGCCCGCTTCGGCCAGGGGAAAGGTCTTGTAAAGTTCGGGCTTGACCTTGCCCGCGTCGAGCAGCGGCCAGACATTGCTTAGAAGCGCAGCCGCGATCGCGCCCTTCTCCTCGACCCGGCGCGCCCGCAGGGTCGAGCCGGTGACGGTCAGGCGTTTCAGCATGATCGGCACGAAATTGACATTGGCCGTGGCGCCGCCGAGGAAGGCGATGAAGACAAGCCGCCCGTCGGGTGCCAGCGCCGAAAAATCGCGCTGGATATAGTCGCCGCCCACCATGTCGAGCACGACATCGACGCCGCGTCCGCCGGTCGCGTCCTTCACCACCTTGACGAAATCCTCGCGCTTGTAGTCGATGCCGCGCGTTGCGCCGAGGCGCTCGCAGGCGTGGCATTTGTCGCGGCTTCCTGCCGTCGCAAAGATCGGCTGCGCGCCGAACGCCTTCGCGAGCTGGAGCGCGGCCGTGCCGATGCCGCTCGTGCCGCCATGGATCAGCACCGCCTCGCCCGCGCCGAGCCGGCCGCGCTCGAAGAGATTGTGCCACACGGTGAAGAATGTCTCGGGCAGCGCCGCCGCCTCGGCCATCGAGAAGCCCTTCGGCACCGGCAGGCATTGTGCTTCTGGCGCGGCGCAGAAGCCCGCATAGCCGCCGCCCGCGACGAGCGCGCACACCGCATCGCCCGGCTTGAAGCGGCCGACGCCAAGCCCAATAGCGGCGACGCGGCCCGCCACTTCGAGCCCCGGCAGGTCAGAGGCGCCAGGCGGCGGCGGATACTCGCCCTTCCGCTGCAACACGTCGGGCCGGTTGACGCCCGCTGCCTCGACCGCGATGAGAAGCTCGCCCGCCGCCAAGGGCGGCACTGGCCGCTTCACGAGACGCAGCACCTCGGGTCCGCCGGGCCCGGCGATCTCGATCGCGCTCATGCTGGCGGGGACGGTCATCGCAGGCGATCCTCGGGGCTCTTGCGGCGCGTTGCACCTCTAGCTGGATCGCGCCATGCTGGCAATGTCCCGCGCCCCGCGAGGAGAGACGAGATGGACGAAGAGGATCTCCTTCCCCTCCGCCAGCCGAAGCCGAAGCGCGACCTGGCGCCAATGGGCGTCGCCGAGCTTCAAGCCTACATCGCCGAGCTCGACGCCGAGATCGCGCGCGCCAAGGCCGAGATCGCGTTGAAGCAGAAGCATCGCGGCGGCGCCGAATCCGTGTTCAAGCGCTAAGCGGGCGCCGCCAAAATCTTTGGCTGTCATGGCGTGAGCGCATGCTCCGAAGCAATCTGCTAGAGATTGCTTCGCTCCGCTCGCGATGGCAGTCCCGGTCCATGGCCGTCGGTAAGCGCACGGCGCACTTAAGCGGACTTAAGCGCTCGCGGCGCGCGCGAACGGATCGTTGCCGAGCGCGCGCGCGCTTCAGGGTCCCTTAACCACCTCTGCCCATAGTCACCGAGCCGCTCAGGGCTCTGCTCCGGCGGCAGTGAAAGTCAGAGCGAGCACCTTCGAACCTTAGACATTGGTGGGTGGGAGCCGTCCCTCGGGGGCGGCTCCGTTCCTTTGGCGCAGAAAAAGGGCGGCGCCTTGCGACGCCGCCCTTCTTTCTTTGACTGAGCGCCAGAAGGTTAAGCCGCCTTCTGCTCGATCTGCGTTTGCGTCTTGTCCGTCGCGATCGCAACCTTGCGCGGCTTCATCGCCTCCGGCACCTCGCGCACGAGCTCGACATGAAGGAGCCCGTTCTCGAGCGACGCGCCGCTCACCTTGATATGGTCGGCAAGCTCGAAACGCCGTTCGAAGGCGCGCCGGGCGAGGCCATGATGCAGGAACCGCGTGCCCTCGTCCTTCTTCGACCGGCCGGAGACGAGAAGCTCGTTCTCCTTGACGGTGATGTCGAGGTCTTCCTGTGCGAAGCCCGCCACCGCCATGGTGAGGCGATAGGAGTTCTCACCGGTAACTGCGATGTCGTAGGGCGGATAAGAGACGCCGCTATCGACGCGCGTCGCCCCTTCGGCAAGGCGCATCAAGCGGTCGAAACCGATTGTCGAGCGGAACAGGGGGGAGAAATCGAAACCGTCCATGACCACATCCTCCTTTGAGCAATATGGGTCGAAGCGCCCGCCCCAAGGGCCGGGCTGGTTAATGTCCGCAAGACCCGCGAAGGGCGTCCCCGGACACATTTCAGATAAGCGCGGCCGCAGCCCGTTTCAAGGTTAACTGCATTCCAATCGCCGCCGGACTCGCCGTCTGACTCGCTTCGTTTCGCGCGCAATGGTAGAGAACTTCATCGGGGGATGAGCACGTTGACGATCGCGGGCGGCACTGCGTTCTTCGGCAAAACCTATGGCGAGGCGATGGGCCTCGTCATCGAGGCGCGCGATTATCTCGAGCGCCAGGACGAGGCCGCAGGGCGCGAGCTTGCGCCAGTGGCGCGCATGCAAATGTGCGCGGAGACATTGCGCCTCACGGCTCGCCTTACTCGGATCATGGCGTGGCTTCTGGCGCAGCGCGCGGTCGCGAGCGGCGAGATATCGGTCGAGGACGCGTTGGCCGAACCGCTCGATGCCTTCGACGTCTGCAGCGCCGGGGCCGAGCACGAGGACATTGGCCTGCCGCCACGGCTCAGCGAATTGCTGGGCCGGTCGCGTTTACTCTACGGGCGGGTGGCGCGGCTCGACGCGCTTGCGCGGCGCGCCCTTACTTGATCTTGAAGCCCTGGAAGCGCTTGTTGAAGCGCGCGAGCTGACCACCGCTGTCGAGGAGGCGCTGCTGGCCACCGGTCCAGGCCGGGTGCGATTTCGAATCGATCTCGAGCCGCAGCGTGTCACCCGCCTTGCCGTAGGTCGAGCGCGTGGTGTAGCTCGTCCCGTCCGTCATGATGATGGTGATCTCGTGGTAGTCGGGGTGGATGCTTTCCTTCATCGCGCGGGCTCCTTGGCGGCGCGGCTTATAGCGGCGCACGTGCGCGCGCGCAACTCGCGCCGCGTTTGCCGATTTCTGTTCGACAATATCAGAAGCGTAACATAGGATCGGCGCGCGCTTCGACAAAAGCACGAGGGGGTGACGCCACATGTCGAACGAATCCGATAATGATTTTCCGCCGTTTGGTATGCCCGCGCCGCTGACACCGCCGGCGCCGACGCCCGCACCCGCCACACCGGCCAAGAAGGCCGCGCCGAAGCGGCGCAAAGCCAAGGCCAAGGCTAAAGCCAAAGCCAAAGCCAAAGCCAAGAAGGCAGCCAAGCGCGCCCCGGCCAAGGCCGCACGCAAGAAGGCGGCGAAGAAAAAAGCGGGCCGTAAAGCCGCTGGACGCGGCGGCGCGCGCAAGGCCGCCAAGAAGGCGAAGCGCAAGGGCCGCAAGAAGGGCCGCCGCTAAAGGTTCCGGCCAGCGCCGTCGGACGTTTCTTTTTCCGCCCGCAAACAAAACCCTCTCCCCTCGGGGGAGAGGGTAGGGTGAAAGGGAAACGCCACGGCGCTCGTCGCATGCCCCCTCACCCGGCGCTGCGCGCCGACCTCTCCCCGGCGGCGCGAGGTGAGTTTTACCGTTCCGTCAGTTTCAACTCGATGCGCCGGTTCTTGCTGTACGCCTCTGGCGTATTAGCCGGATCGAGCGGCTGGAATTCGCCGTACCCCGCGGCCGAAAGCCGGTCGGCCGGAATGCCCTGCGCCACGAAATAGCGGACGACCGAAAGCGCGCGCGCCGTCGACAGCTCCCAGTTCGATGGAAATTGCGCCGTCGCGATCGGGGTCTTGTCGGTATGGCCCGCGATCTGCAGCACCCAGGGCAGGTCCGTGGGAATCTTGGGAGCAAGCTCTTTGAGCGCAGCGGCCACCGGCGCGAGGCGCTGCTGCGCGTCGGGGCTCAAGGCGGCGCTCCCGGGCGCGAACAGCACCTCCGATTGGAAGACAAAGCGATCGCCGACAACCCGGATGTCGGGCCGGTTGCCCAAAATCTGCCGCAACTGCCCGAAGAACTCCGAGCGATAGCGCGCCAGCTCCTCGACCCGGCTCGCGAGCGCCTGGTTGAGACGCTGGCCGAGATCGGCAAGCTGGACCTGCTGCTCCTTGTTCTTGGCTTCCGAGGCATTGAGCGCATCGCCGATGCGCGCGAGCTCGGCCTTCAGGTTCTCGATCTGCGCCGCGAGGTCGGCGGCCGTCGTCTCGGCCGCCGCGCTCTTCTGCTGCTCCGCCTGGACCTGCGCCGTAAGGTCCTGCTCGCGCGCGCGCGAGGCGGCGAGATCGTTCTCGCTCTGCTGCAGCTTCCCGCCCAGCTCCTGCACCTGGTTCTGGAGCGCTTCGCGCGCCGCGTTCGCCTGGCCGAGCGCGGCCGCGAGCTGCGTCACCTTGACCTCGAGATCGGCGTTCTGCTGCTTCTCGAGCGCGAGAATGTTGGTGAGCTGGTTGATCTGGTCGGTGAGTTTGCGGAGCGCCGCGTCGCGGCCTGACAGCGCGTCGGTCAGGAAGAACTGTCCCGCCGTGAAGAACAGCAGGACGAAGATGATGACCATGATGAGCTGCGACAGCGCATCGACGAAGCCCGGCCAGATGTTGATGGCGTGCCGCTCGGAGCGGCGCGAGGAAAAGGCCATGCGCTAGGGCCGCTGCGGCTCTTCGGCGAGCGCCGCGATCGTGCGTGCGAGAAGGCGGATCTCGCTGCGCATCTCCTTCAGCACTTCGCCGCGCCCCTGCGAAAGATCATCGCCGATGCGGGCGAGGTGCGTCTCGATCGCACGCAGATGCGCGCGCATCTCGTCGTTGATCGAGCTCGATGCAACCGCGTCGGCGAGTTTCTGCAGCACCGGACGCAGCTCGAGCTGCTGCTCGGCAAGCCTGAGCAGCAGGCTCTGCTCGGCGCGCATCTGATCGGTGAGCGTACCGAGCCGCTCGGCGAGCGACAGAAGCGGCGCGTTGGCGGCGCTGCGTCCCTCCTCGCTGCGCGACAGCGTGCGCTGGAGCGTGTCGATGCTGTCGGCGGTCTGCTCGAGGAGCGCCTGGATATAAGCCGGCACCGACGCCTCGCCCAGCTCGACCGACGGCCCGCCGCCGGTGAGACGCGTATAGCCCGAGAGCTGCTCTTCGAGCTCGTTGTAGAAGCGGTTCTGTGCGAGCCCTGCCTGCAGATCGAGGAACCCCAAGACGAGCGAGCCCGCGAGCCCGAAGAGCGAGGCGCTGAAGGCCGTGCTCATGCCGCCCAACGGCGAAGCGAGCCGCTCCTTCAACTCGCCGAACGCCGCCGCGACGTCGGAGCCGCCGAGATTGAGTCCGCCGAGCACGCCTTTGACCGACTGCACCGTCTCCAAGAGGCCGTAAAACGTGCCGAGAAGGCCGAGGAATACGAGAAGCCCGATCATGTAGCGCGATGTCTCGCGCGCCTCGTCGAGCCGCGTGCCAATGCCGTCGAGAAGCGTCCTGAGCGATACCGGCGAAAGGCTCACGCGCCCGCCGCGGCCTGCGCCGAGCATCGTCGCCATCGGTGACAGAAGGCGCGGCATGTCGTCGCTCGCGAGGTTGCCTGGGTTCTTGCGGAATTTCTCGAACCACGCGACCTCGTGATTGAGCCGCCAAACCTGGTGAAAGATGTAAAGGATGCCGATGACGAGGATCGCGACGATGATGCCGTTGACCCATGGGTTGCCCATGAAATAGGGCACCAGCGCTTCGGCGAAGAGCGCTGCGAGCGCGCCCACGGCGACGACGAAGGCCGCCATGCGGGCGAGATATGCGGTGGGCCGGGTCATGGCGTCTCCATCGCCCGCTAGCGCTCGACCAGCAAGAGGTCGACACGATCCAAGGGACCGTCGCCTGCATCCTTGTCGCCCAAGGCACGCACGTCCATGCGCACGCTCTGAACGCCATGCTCGATGAGATATGTGCGCGCCGCGATGGCGCGCTGCAAGGCGACGCGGCGCGCCACGACCGGATCGTCGGCGTCGCCGCTGGCGTGGGCGACGAGCTGGAGACGCAGGCTCTCGTTGGCTGCGAGCGCGGCGGCGACGCGGTCGAGGGTCGTGCGCCCGTCGGTCGAAAGCGCGCTGTCGGATTTGGCAAAGCGCAGCATCGCGGCGGCGGGCGCCGCGACGGCTGCGGGAGCTGCGGCGGGAGTCGGCTGCGGCGCCGCCGGCGGCACCGGCGCGGACGGCCGCGCGATGGCGGGCGGCACGGGCGCCGGCGCACGCGCTGGAGTGATCAGCGCAGGCGGAATCGCCTTTGGCGGCGGAGGCGGCGGCACCGCCATCGCGGCGCGCTTCGGCACGGGCGGCGGTTGCAACACCACGGGTGCCAACGGCGGCTTCAGCACGACCGGCGCGGCTTCGCCCGGCGCCGATTTCGACGGTGCAGTTGCGTCGAGCGCGCCGTAATCGACCGCGACACCGGAATTTTGCGCCAGCGCCGGCGCGCCCACGGCGAGGCTCAAGGTGACGGCGAGTGTGGGAACGATGCGCAAGCCAGCCGCTCCTACCGCGCCGGAGGCTGGCGCGCAATCGTGGTCGAATTAAGACGCGGGCTCGCGCACGCGGCGAAGCGCCTCGGCGATGAGCTTCAGCAGCGGTTGATGCAGCTGGTCGTTCGCGGCCAGCACATCGCCCGAAGGTGGTAGCCCATGCGCGCCCGCGAAGTCCGTCGCGTATCCGCCCGCCTCGCGCACCATCAGGAGTCCCGCGGCGATGTCCCACGGGTTGAGCTCGAATTCCCAGTACCCATCGAGTCGCCCGGCCGCGACATAGGCGAGATCAAGCGAGGCGACGCCATAGCGCCTGACCCCGCTCGTCGCCGCCATGATCGGCGCCAGGGTCGCGAGATAGGCGGCGTGATCGGCGCCCTCGATATAGGGCATGCCGGTGCCGATCACCGCCTCGGCAAGGCGCCGCCGGCCCGAGACGCGCAATCGCCGCTCGTTGACGTAGGCGCCGACGCCTTTCTCGGTCCAGAACATCTCGTCGCGAATGGGCTCGTAGATCACGCCGGCGACAAGCTCGCCATCGCGCTCGAGCGCGATCGAAATGGCGAAGAACGGAAGGCCGTGCAGGAAATTGGTGGTGCCGTCCAAGGGATCGATGATCCAGCGGTGGCGCCCGTCGCCCGGCGTCTCGCCGCCCTCCTCCATGAGGAAGCCATAGCCCGGCCGCGCGCGCTGCAGCTCGGCCTTGAGGATTCGCTCGGCCTTCAAGTCGGCGTTCGAGACGAACTCGCCCGGCCCCTTCACCGAGACCTGGAGCTGATCGACCTCGCCGAAATCGCGGATGAGACCCTTCGCCGCCTTGAGCGCGGCCGACGCCATCACATGGATGAGCGCGGAGCGAACCGCCATTCCCTAGCCCTTGGCGCGCTCGACATAGCTGCCGTCGGCGGTGTTGACCACGATCTTGGTGCCGGCCTCGACGTGCGGCGGAATGAGCACGCGGCGTCCGTTTTCGAGCTTGCCGGGCTTGTAGGACGACGACGCGGTCTGGCCCTTCACCACCGGATCGGCCTCGACGACCGTCATGATCACGGTCTGCGGGATCGTGACCGACATCGGCTCGCCCTCGTAGACCTGGAGCTGGCACATCATGCCTTCGGCGAGGAAATCGGCCGGCTCGCCGATCATGTCCTTGACGACCGTGACCTGCTCGAACGTCTCGCTGTCCATGAAGGTCGCCTGGTCACCCTCGAAATAAAGGAACTGCATCTCCTTCTCGTCGAGCCGCACGCGCTCCACCGTCTCCTGGGTGCGGAAGCGCTCGTTGGTCTTGTTGCCCGAGCGCAAATCGCGCATTTCGATCTGCACGAAGGCGCCGCCCTTGCCGGGCTGAATCAGCTCGCGTTTCACGACGAGCCAAAGTTTGCCCTGGTGCTCGAGCACGTTGCCGGGCTTGACGTCGATAGCGTTGATCTTCATTCGAATGAGCCTTGAGCGATGCGCGCTTCCTAGCCCAACGGACTCGATCCGCCAACCCCTTCCCGATAGGCTTCCGCATGATGACGGAGAGCGGCGGCTGGTGGCGGCGCGAGCGTTTCGCGCGCAAAAAGCGGAATCTTGTGCTGCGCGCCGAGGCGATGGCCGCGGTGCGCCGCTTCTTTGCCGAGCGCGGCTTCACCGAGGTGGACACGCCCGCTCTGCAGGCGAGCCCCGGCCTCGAGCCGCATCTCCACGCCTTTGCCACGCGCCTTTTCGAGCCGGGCGAAAGCGAGCGCGCGCTCTATCTCCACACCTCGCCCGAATTCGCGATGAAGAAGCTGCTCTCCGCCGGCATGGAGCGCATCTTCCAGCTCGCGCACTGTTTCCGTAACGGCGAGCGCGGCACGCTCCACCATCCCGAGTTCACCATGCTCGAATGGTATCGCGCCGGCGCCTCCTACCGCGACCTCATGGCCGATTGCGAGGCGCTCCTGCAATCCGTGCTCGCGGCGATCGGCACGCGCGAATTTTCGTGGCGCGGCCGCACGGCCGACCCGCGCGCGCCGTGGCGGCATCTCTCGGTCGCGGAGGCGTTCCGAGAATTCTGCGGCATCGATCTTCTTGCCACCTGCCCCGACCCGAACGATCCGAGCCTTGCGCTCCTCTCCGAGGCGGCGCACGCATGCGGACTGGCGCCACACGCGGGCGACACGTGGGAAGATCTTTTCTTCCGCATCTTCCTCGAGAAGATCGAGCCGCATCTCGGCCTCGGCGCGCCGGCGATCCTCTACGATTATCCGATCGCGATGGCGGCCTTGGCCCGCGCCAAGCCCGAGGACCGTCGTCTCGCGGAGCGTTTCGAGCTTTACGTGTGCGGGCTCGAGCTTGCGAATGCCTTCGGCGAATTAACCGATGCCGAGGAGCAGCGCCAGCGCTTCGCCGCCGACCGTGAGAAGCGCCGCGCTCGCTACGGCGAAGCCTATCCCGTCGACGAGGATTTCCTCGCCGCACTCGCCGAGATGCCGCCCGCCGCCGGCATCGCCTTGGGCTTCGACCGCCTTGTCATGCTGGCGGCCGGCGCCGAGCGGATCGACGACGTCCTGTGGGCGCCGGTTTGAAAGATCGCTTCGCTGCGAACGGAGACGCGCGGCCGAGACGCCGCCGTTCGCGCGCCAGGCATGCCCACTTCATACGTAAATAGCATTCACACTCATATCCCAGATTTTCCGGTCGTTTCGCTCCATAATGTACGTATATTACGTTGACACTGGTCGTGCGATGTGATAAGACTGGCGCGGCCGGGTTTGTGCGTACCAGCGCCGTGCGCGCGATACATGGAGCATGTACGCCCACCCAAACGAAGCCAATTTCCCGCGGGCGCACGCGCGAACCTGCCAAACGAACCCAATTTTTGGAGGCGAGTGATTTTACGGAACGAACCCAATTTTTTCGGGAACTCCCTCTCGCCGCGAGGGCGGAGAGGGTTGGGAAAGGCCGGGGATTCTGCCGAACGAACGGGAAGGTTACACTTGACATACCCTTCGCCAACAGGTAGATTTGGGGCCAAGGAGAAAACCGATGGCCCAGTCCGTACTTTCCGCCCAGCACTTTCAGGATGAGGTTGCGGCCTTTGCGTACGTAGAGGAGCACCTGTGGCCGCAAGGCCCGTTCTGCCCGTTCTGCGGCGAAGCCGAGAAGATCGGGCGCTTGAACGGCAAGACCACCCGTCCGGGCCTCTACAAGTGCTACTCGTGCCGCAAGCCATTTACCGTGCGCATCGGAACCATTTTCGAGTCCTCGCACCTTGCGCTGCATCTGTGGCTCCAAGCCATCCATCTGATGTGCGCGAGCAAGAAGGGGATTGCGACCCGCCAGCTTCAGCGGATGTTGCAATGCTCCATGAAAACCGCATGGTTCCTGTCGCATCGTATCCGCGAAGCGATGGCCGATACCTCTGGCCCGCTTGGCGGCGAAGGTTCGACCGTGGAAATCG
>DATIXQ010000049.1:0-25921 GCA_035518375.1 Allostellaceae bacterium
CCGCGTTAGCGCGCGCTCGCGACGAGCGGCAGCGCGTAGCGCCCGTCGATCAACGCGTCGGCCTTGACCTCGCCTTTCAACAGGTTCTGCGACTTGTACCAGTCGATCTGGCGCTCGACGTCGGCGGTCGAGATGCGGCCCTCGCCATCGACATAGGGAATGGCCTTCGTCAGTTGCTCGGGCGGGAGGCCGGTGAAATCCGACATGATCTTCAGCACCGCCGGCGCTTCGGGCCCTTGCGTCTCTGTGCCGTCCTTCGCCACGAAGGCGTTGTGGAAATCGCGCAGGCCATGCCGATAGGCGACGAGGAAGCGCTTCACGAGATCGCCCTTGCCGTTCGCGATCTCGGTGCGGGTGAAGAGCGCGCTGCCGGTGCTGAAATCGGGCGCCACGTCGCTGACCCAGCCGGCGAGCTTGGCGCTGCCCTTCGCCAGCGCCGCGAGCGAGGGCGAGCCCGGCATCACCGCGGCATCGACCGTGCTGCCGCCAAGCGCGGCGATGACGTTGGTGTTCGATTGCAGCGGCCGCACGGTCACGGCGCTCAGCGGATAGCCGAACTTCTCCGCGGCGCGCGCGATCGAATAGTGAAGGCTCGTGCCGAGCTGAGTGATCGCGACCGTGTGACCGGCGAAATCCTTGGGTGAGGTGACCCCCGCCTCGTATGCCTTGGGCGAGACGAGATAGGCGAGATTGTGGAAGCCCGCGTGCTCGCCGCCCGATGAGGCGATGAGGCGCAGCTCGCCGTGGCTCGCGAGCGTGTAGAAGCTCGCCGACAATCCGGCGACGCCGAAATCCGTGGCGCCTGAGGCGACGCCCACAGCGATCGGCTGCGCCGAATCGAAATAGTCCATCTCGACGTCGATGCCCTCGGCCTTGAAATAGCCGCGCGCGACGCCGATCGGCACGCCGGGATAGCCCAGAAGCTTGCTGATCCCGACCTTGACGCTCTCCGCATGGGCCGGCGCGGCGAGTGCCACGAGCGCCGTGGCGAGGAGAATAGCGAGCTTGCGATGCATTCTATGGGTCCCTCTCGTAATCGTCATGGCCGAACGCGTCCCGGCCATCCACGTTTTGTCATTGCGAGCGGAACGAAGCGATCTCCCGGGGGATTGCTTCGTCGCTCACGCTCCTCGCAATGACGGCGAATTGATCCTCACAGTTCGACGATCGTGCGCGGCGTCTGGTGCAGGCGCTCGACGCCCGTCTCGCCGACAAGGAAATTGTCGCATACGGTGATGAAGTAGCGCTGCGTCGCCCAGCTCGGATGAATGCCGATATTCATGCCGGCGGCGATCGTCATCGTCTCGTCGTCGCGGATGAGCGGGCGCTCGACCACGTCGTAGCCCTGGCCGTGGCAATGGAGCCGCGTCTCCCCGGGAAGCTTGCGCGCCGCGAGATAGGACTGGTACTCAGCGAAGATCTCGCGGCACGAGGCGCCGGGCTTCAGGAGCCTCACCGTGAAGTCCTGCGCCTCGACCGCCTGGCCCCAGGCATCGACCAGCTCCTGCGGCGCCTTGCCCAAGGTCACGAGCCGGCCGATATGGACGAAGAAGCCGCCCGGCCCCGTGTTCTCCGCCTGCCAGAACATGACGTCGCCGCGCGCGAGCTTGCGCCCTTGCTGGTTGCGCGGGCGGATGAAGGCGGGCCGCCCTTCCGGCGCGGACGAGCCGAGGAAATATCCCGTCTCGCTGCCGAGGAGCTGGCCCTGATATTGCGAATAGGCCATCACCTCGAAGTCGCTCAGGCCGGGCTCGATATGCGCCATGGCGCGGCGCAGCACCTCGTCCTGCATCGCGGCCGTGCTGCGGATGAAGCCGAGCTCGACCTCGCTCTTCTGCGCGCGGAGCGGGTCGATGATCGCCGTCGCGTCGGCGAGCGCCGTGCCCAATTCCTTCTCGATCGCGGTCCCCGAGCCGAACGCCATCTGGTTGAGGCCGACGACCCCGACCTTGCGTTGGCCGCCACGCTTCAGCTCGGCGGCGATAAGCGCGGCATCGTACGGGACGCAATAGCCGATCGCGGGAAAGGCCGGTGTCGTCAAGCGCCGGCCGATCCCGGGGAGCGTCGGGTCGACGCCCTGCAGGTCGCTGTCGCCATGGAGCGGCCCGTGACAGACAAGCGTCATCAGCCCGTCCTGCGGGAAGATCACCGTCTGCGGATATGACCCTTGCGCCGACACGCCGGTGAACCAGCGGAAATACCCGCCGGTGCCGGCAAGATTGTTGGCGCCCTGGATGACGAGCGCGTCGAACCCGTTCTCGCGCATCGCCGCGCGCGCAGCGCGCCAGCGCCGCTCGAGCTCGCCGAGCGGGACGGGGTTGCAGATGCGCGGATCGGGATAGGGCATGGCGCGCTCCTTCGATGGGGCTTTACCACGCGGGGGCGTACGGTTGAAGGGCGCGCGCCGATGCGGCAGAGTTAGCGAAAAGGCGCTCGCGCCCATCGATTTAGGAGGATCGCGCCATGACGCTCGCGACCGTGAAATTTTCGGCCGTGCTCACGGGGCTTGCAGCAACGCTCAAGGCGTGGCGCGCGCTTTATCCGGCCTTCGCCGAGCGCCTCAAGGAGCGCAACCTCGTGGCGCAGGTCTGGGCCAAGGACGAGGAGATCGGGCGCTGGTTCCAGTTCGCCGATGGCCGCGTGCGCTCGCGCGCGGGGCGGCACGAGCGGCCCGACATCACGCTCTTCTTCAAGAACGCGACGATTGCCGCCCAGCTTTTGACGCCGCCCATCAACTGGCTCGAGCAGATCAACGCGCAAAAAGACTTCAAGCTCGGCGTCGACGGATCGGAGGATCTCACCAACTGGTTCGCGCAGACGATCATGATGGTCCAGTCGGTGCGCTGGAAGATCGGCACGACGCTTGCCGACGGCACGATCCGCTATTGCAACATGACGAACGGCGGTCCGGTCTTCGTCTACGTCAAGGAAGGGAAAATCCTCCGCATCACGCCCATCGATTTCGATGAGACGGACGCGCAGCCTTGGACGATCGAGGCGCGCGGCCTCAAATTCACGCCGCCGCGCAAGACGACGCTCGCGCCGCATGGCCAGAACTACAAGTCGGTGGTCTATTCGCCCTCGCGGCTCCTTCATCCGATGAAGCGCGTCGATTTCGACCCGAACGGCGCGCGCAATCCGCAAAACCGCGGCAAATCAGGCTACGAGCCGATCTCCTGGGACGAGGCGCTGACCATCGTCTCGTCCGAGATCAAGCGCCTCAAGAGCACCTACGGCCCCGGCGTGATGGCGGTCTCGCACGGCTCGCACCATACCTGGGGCAATATCGGCTACTACCTCTCGGCGCTGCACCGCTTCAAGAACGCGGTCGGCCACACCGCCGTCCACCACAATCCCGACAGCTGGGAAGGCTGGTACTGGGGCGCGGTCCACCATTGGGGCTACACGCTCCGCGTCGGCCAGAGCGAGACCTACGGCACGGTCGAGGATTGCCTGCAGAACTGCGACATGATCGTGTTCTGGTCGGCCGATCCCGAGACGACGAGCGGCTCCTACGGCGCGCAGGAAGGCACCGTGCGGCGCCAGTGGCTCAAGAACAAGAAGCTCGGCATCGAGATCGTCCATGTCGATCCGTATTACAACGCCTCGGCGCAGTTCCTGCCGGGCAAGTGGTTCGCGCCGCGCCCCACCACGTCGGTCGCGATGGCGATGGCAGTCGCCTACGTCTGGATCAAGGAAGGGCTCTACGACAAGGAGTTCGTGAAGACGCACACGGTCGGGTTCGAGAAGTGGGAGGCATATCTCCTCGGCGAGGAGGACGGTATCGCCAAGACGCCCGAATGGCAGGAGGCGGAGACCGGGGTGCCGGCCAAGGACGTTCGCGCCTTGGCGCGCGTGTGGGGCAAGAAGCGCGTCTATCTTGCGCCCGGCGGCTGGGGCAACGGCCACGGCGGTGCCTGTCGCAACCAGACCGGCATCCAGTGGGCGCGCGTCATGGTGTGCCTTATCGCCATGCAAGGGCTCGGCAAGCCCGGCATCAACATGGGCAACCTGCAATGGGGCTGCCCGATCGACTTCAATTTCTACTTCCCGGGCTATGCCGACGGCGGCATGTCGGGCGATCTCGAAGGCACCTCGATGCCGGTCGAGCTTTATCAGCGCATGCCGCAGCTTCCGACCATGAACACGCCCTATCAGCGCATCCCGCGCATCTTCCTGCCCGAGGCGATCGCCGACGGCAAGGCCGAGGGCTGGCCCTGGGTCGGCAAGTCGATCGAGCATCAGTTCGCGCGCTTCCAATATCCCGCGCCCGGCCACGCGCCCGTGCGCATGCTCTACAAATACGGCGGCTCGATCCTCGCCACCATGAACAACACCAACCGCCACGTGCGGATGTACCAGTCGGAGAACCTCGAGTTCGTGGTGAACCAGTCGATCTGGTTCGAGGGCGAGGCGAAATTCGCCGACGTGATCCTGCCTGCCTGCACCAATTTCGAGCGGCCCGACATCAGCGAATGGGCGGGATTGGGCGGCTACGGCCATCACGGCCAGCAGCAGCTCAATCACCGCGTCATCGTGTTCCAGGCGCCGGCGATCAAGCCTTTGGGCGAATCGAAATCGGATTATTGGATCTTCAACGAGATTTCGAAGCGCCTCGGCCTTGCCAATTATTTCTCGGAGGGCGTCAACGAGATCGATTGGGTGAAGCGCATGTTCGACGGCTCGGACCTGCCGCGTCACATCTCGTGGAAGGAGTTTTTGCGCAAGGGCTATTACGTCGTGCCGTCGGAAAAGGAAAAGCTGCGCGCGCCCGTGTCGTTCCGGTGGTTCGCCGAGAACCGCAAGAAGGACGTGCCGGAGCCGCAACCGCTCCCGTCCGACTATGCGCAGGAATATCTGAAAGGCCTGCAGACGCAGTCGGGCAAGCTCGAGTTCGAGTGCAACAGCCTGAAGCGCTTCAAGGACCCGGAGCGGCCGCCGATCGTCAAATACGAGCCATCCTGGGAAGGCCCGCACAGCGGCGCTCTCTACGAGAAATATCCGCTGCAGCTCCTGACGCCGCACTCGAAATACAGCTTCCACACCCAAGGCGACGGCAAGGACAGCTTCCTCCTCAACATCCCCGACCACCGCGTGCTCGTCGATGGGTACTACTACTGGATCGTGCGCCTCAACGCGGAAGACGCGGCTGCGCGCGGGATCAAGAAGCACGATCTCGTCAAGGTGTGGAACGATCGCGGCGCCGTGATCTGCGCCGCGCTGCCGACCCAGCGCCTGCCCCGCGGCGTGTGCCACGGCTACGAATCCTCGGCCGTCTACGACCCGATGGGCGAGCCCGGCCGCTCGGTCGAGCGCGGCGGCTGCTTGAACCAGCTCACGCCCGAGCGCACGCAGACCCGCACCACTCACTCGCTCGCGGGCTCGCAGTCGCTCGTCCAGGTCGAGAAATGGGACGGCCGCACCGAGCATGTCTCCGCGACCTTCGCCGGCGAGCGCCGCGCCGAGCCCGCGCGCGCCCCCGAGCTCGTGCCGGCGCAGTGATGAATGATGCCTCTCCCCGCCGGGGAGAGGCCGACGCGTAGCGCCGGGTGAGGGGGCAGGCGGTAGTGCGCATGGCCCCCTCACCCCAACCCTCTCCCCGAGGGGAGAGGGAGAAGTGGATGGGGTGCCATGGACAAATGGAACATGATCATCGACGTGGCGGAGTGCACCAACTGCAACAACTGCACGCTCGCCGCGATGGATGAATATGTCGGCAACGCCTGGCCCGGCTACACGGCGCCGATGCCGCGCCACGGCCATCGCTGGATCGACATCCTGCAGAAGGAGCGCGGCCAGGTGCCGGCGATCGACATCGCCTACGTGCCGACCATGTGCAACCACTGCGATGACGCGCCCTGCATCAAGGCGGCGCAAGACGGCGCCATCAAGAAGCGCGAGGACGGCATCGTGCTGATCGACCCGGTGAAAGCGAAGGGTCAGCGTCAGCTCGTCAGCGCATGCCCCTACGGCCACATCTGGTGGAACGAGGAACAGGATCTGCCGCAGGCCTGGCCGTTCGATGCGCATCTCCTGGATCAAGGCTGGAAGGAGACGCGCGGCAGCCAGTCGTGCCCGACAGGCGCGATGAAGTCGGTGAAGCTCGCCGACGAGGCGATGGCGCGCATGGCGGCCGAGGAAGGGCTCGAGACCATGCGGCCGGAGCTCGGCACGAAGCCGCGCGTCTGGTATCGCAACCTGTGGCGCTACACGACCTGCTTCATCGCGGGCTCGGTCTCGGCCGAGGCGGCGGGCGTCGTCGACTGCGTCGCGGGCGCGCGCGTGCGCCTCAAAAAGGAGGGCGCGCTCGTCGCCGAGGCCACGACCGATGCCTACGGCGACTTCAAGTTCGACCGTTTGCGCGAAGGCTCGGGCGATTATGTCGTCGAGGTCGAGGCGGCCGGCCGCGCCGGCAAGAGCGTGACGGCGACGCTCGGCCAAAGCCTCTCGCTCGGCGAGATCAGGCTCTAGTGCCGGATTCCCCAATCCATCGGTTCTGAATCAAAATCCCTCTCCCCTCCGGGGAGAGGGCAGGGTGAGGGGGCGAGCGGCACGGCTTTCGCCGACAGTCCCCCTCACCCGGCGCTGCGCGCCGACCTCTCTCCGGAGGGGAGAGGTTTGGTCAATCGTCGTCGCGCTTTAGCTATTCCGCCGGCGCGTCGGCGGCCATGCGCCCGACCGGGTGCGCGCGCACCGCGAAGCGATAGGGCCCAAGCCCGAGCAGCAGCAGGCACATCACGACGATGAGCCCGATATTCACCATCATCATCGGCACATAGGTGCCGAACTTGTCGTGGCTGAGGCCGAGCAGGAACGGCCCAAGCCCGACGCCTACGCTGAAGAAGGCGAACATCGTGGCGTAGATTGCGCCGAACGCGCGCAGCCCGAAATAGCGGCTGACGAGGAAGGCCATGATATCGACTTCTGCGCCGATGCCGGCGCCGCAGAGGATCGTGCCGATGAACGGCTGGTAGCCGGCGGCCAGCATGGCGATGCCGACGGCGGACGCGAGGAAGAAGAACGAGGCGACATAGGGGCCGTGGATCTTGTCGAGGCAGAAGCCCGAGACGATCCGCCCTGCCGTCAGCGCGATGCCCGAGGCTGAAAGCGCGCCCACAGCCACGGCAAGAGGAATGCCGCGATCGGTGAGCATCGCCACGACCTGCGTCACCACGCCGTTGATCGCGATCGGCGCGAGGAAGAACACCACCGTCATCGCGGCGAAGCGCCAATCCTTCAGCACCGCCTCGGTCCAGAAATAGCCGGGGATCGAGGTGTCGTTCTTCGGGCGCTCCCGCTCCGGCGCGATCGGCGGCTCGCGCTCGAACAGGAAAACCGGGATGAGCGCGAGCACTATGATGGCGATGGCCATGCCGACGAAGCCCGCGCGCCAGCCGTAATTCGCGATGAGGTAGGCGTCATAGGGCGGAATGATGGCGACGCCCAAACCCACGCCCGCGATCGCTATGCCGAGCGCCAGGCCTCGGTCCTTGTCGAACCAGGCGGCGATCGCCTTGGTATAGGCGATCGGCGATTGCGCGGCGCCGAAGATGTGCTGGAAGCAGAACAACAGAACGAGGATGTAATAGGGAGTCTTCATGAAGCCGAGGCAGGCCGTGCCGATGGCATAGCCGACGATCATCGCCATGTGGACGAAGCGCAGCCCGTAGCGGTCGAGCGCCTTGCCGAAGAACGGCGTGATGGCGAGGAACATGAACGAGCCGATGACCGGCGCCGACAGCAGCTCGCCGCGCGTGATGCCGAGATCCTTGGTGATCGGCACGATGAACACGGCGAATGAGAAACTTTGGATGACGCCGCTGTTGGTGGTGAGCGCGATGAGCGCCGCCGCCACCATCCACCATTTGCTGCGGAATATGCCGCTCTTCAGCATCGCTCGTCCTCCCATCGCGCCGGCCGCGCCGCTCGGGCGCGATCTTTGTTGCCTCCAGTCTAATGCAGGGTGCATCCCCTCCTAAAGCACAATTCTCTCGTTAATGGCCGCTTTCGAAGCGGGCGACCTCGCGCCCGTCGAGCCAGGCGAGGAGCGCGTCGGCCGCGGCCGCGGCGAAATCGGCATAGGCCTGGTCGGTGGGCCAGCCGAGATGCGGCGTCAGGATCACGTTCGGAAGCTTCGTCAGCGCATGGCCCCGGGGCAGCGGCTCCTCGGTGAAGACATCGAGCCCGGCGCCGGCGATGCGCCCCGCGGCCAGCGCTTGCACGAGCGCCGCCTCGTCGACGATGGCGCCGCGCGCCGTGTTGATAAGAAAGGCCGAGGGCTTCATGAGGCTCAAGCGCCGCGCATCGATGAGCCCGCGCGATTGCGGCGTGAGCGTCGCGTGGATCGAGACGATGTCGGATGCGGCCAACAGCTCGTCGAGAGCCGCGGGTTCCGCGCCGGCCGTGGCCGCGCGCGTCGGGTCGAGATGCGGGCTCCAGGCGAGCGTGCGCATGCCGATCGTGCCCGCGATTTTCGCGACGTGGCCGCCGACATGGCCCAAGCCGACGATGCCGAGCGTCTTGCCGTTCAAGACGGGCGTTGTCGGCGTGCGCCAGACGCCGTCCTTCACCGCGCGGTCGGAGGCGGGAATCTGCCGCATCAGCGCGATCATCAGCCCGATCGCGAGTTCCCCCGCGCCGCGCGAGAAGCGCCCGGTCGCCTTCGCCACGATGATGCCCCGCGCCTCGGCCTCGGCGAGGTCGATGTGATAGGCGTGGTTGCCGGTCTGCGCGATGATGCGCAGATCGGGCAGCGCCGCCAGCAGCGCGCGGTCGAAGCGTGTGCGCTCGCGGTTGGCGATCACCGCATTGAAGCCCGCGAGCGCTTGCGGCGGGCCGAACGGCCCCGTGAAGATGTGGAGCCGCTCGGCGCGCTCCTTGAGCCGCTTGACGCCTGCCGTCGCCGCGTAGGCGTTATGGATGTCGTCGAGGATCGCGAGCCGGAGCGCGCGGGGCGCCTCCGTCATCCTGCGGCCTCCTGCTTCCAGAGCGCCCAGGCGCGGTCGAGCGCCTTGTCGTTGGTGGCCTCGGCCTGCTCGGCCTCCTCGCGCGCGAGATAGATGGGCTCGCCAAGCCGCAGCGCCTCCATCTGCAGGGCCGCATTGAGCGCGGCATAGATCGAGCGATAGACCACCTGCTGGATCGAGTTGCCGACCATCGTCGCGCCGTGCCCGCGCATCAGCACCATCGGATGCGCGGCGAGCGACTTCGCGAGCGCAACGCCCAGGGCCGAGCTGCGGATCAGCATGTCGGTCATGCCGCCCGTCTCGCGGATCTCGAAGATCGGCACGCCGCGGCCGAGGAAGCCGCTCATGTGGTAAAGCGGCTTCAGGCTCGAGCGTGTGGCGCAGAACGGGATGAGCTGCGGCGCGTGGCAGTGCACCACCGCGACGACATCGGGCCGCGCGCGATAGATCTCGCCGTGGATGAAGCGCTCGCCATAGAGCCGCGCCCCGGCCTCCGACCCTTCGGGGTTGCCGTCGAAATCGTGGACGAGGATGTCGGACGGCTGGACCAGGCCGGGGGCGCGGTGGCGCGAGAGCAGGAATTTGCTCGGGTCTTTGTCGTGGCGGACGCTGATATGGCCGAAGGCGTCCACCACCTTCTCATGGAACAAAATGTGATTTCCGGTGACCAGCTCGTCGACGAGCGCGGCTGAGGCCGGCGGCGTGCCCGGCATGGCTCTCTCCCTTCGTTGCGTTCCCGCAACTGCGAGGATGCCCGATTCAAAAGGCTCACGCCATTTGCGCAAGCGCATGCGCCCCGAAAGGGCTGGAACCCATAGGCTTTTGGGCGCTGGATGGCGCGCGGACGCCCCGTGCTATGATCGCGGAGCATGGCAGGCCCGAACTTCAAGAGCGCCGTTGAGCGGTCCCACGTAGTTGGCCTAATGTGCTGACAGGGCAATAACTTAGAAGAGTAATAAAATGGGAAGCGCCTGGTATCACAACGAAGCGACTCGTCTTGCGCGCCTCGCCGAGCAGGCGACGACGGAGCAGGTCCGCCAGACGCTCCTGCGTCAGGCGCGGCAATACGAGACCGCGGCGATGGAGCTCGAAATTCTCGCCCAGCGCGAGGAAGCCGAGTACTTCATCCGCTAGGACGCCTCGTAGGCCGAGGGGGAGGGGGAGCCGGGATGCCTCGCGCGCCCGATCTCGATATCGCCAAGCTCGACGCCGAGCAGAAGCGTGTCTTCGACGCCATCCAAAAGCGTCTGCGCAGCAATTCGGTGCGCGGGCCGTTCGCCGTGCTGCTCAACGCGCCCAAGGTCGCCGAGGGCGCCATTACCGCTTACGGCGCCTTTCGCGACGGCAAGATCGAGAAGCGTCTCTTCGAGCTCATGATCCTCGTCGTCGCGCGCACCATGTCGGCGCAGTTCGAATGGTTCGCGCATGCGCCGCGCGCGGTCGAGGCCGGCGTCTCGGCCGAGACGGTGGCGGCGATCCGCGAGCGCCGCACGCCCGATCTGTCCCGCGACGACGAGAAGATGGTCTATGACGTGGTGAGCGAGATGTGTGCGACGCACACGCTGAGCCAGGCGAGCTATGACCGCGCGCTTGGCGTACTGGGTCTCGAGCAGCTCGTCGAGCTCATCGCCGGCACCGGCTTCTATGTGATGATCGCTCTGACGCTCAACGCCTTCGACGTCGCCGTCCCTGGCGGCGAGAAGCCGCTTCCGGCTTAGCTATTTCCGAAGCGACTGCCCCCTCGCCCCAACCCTCTCCCCGGAGGGGAGAGGGAGCAAACAGCGCAGAGATGAACCCTCTCTCCACTGGGGAGAGGGCAGGGTGAGGGGGACTACACGTAGAGGCGCTAGCTCTCCGCGACCGACAGCAGCACGCCGTCGACATCGGCAAGGTGGTGCTGGCACATCGGGCAGCTGCGCTGCTGCAGCGCAAGCCGCGCCTTGCCCTCGGGGCCGCCATCGATGCGCATCGGCGCCAAGTCGGGATTGACGCCGCCGATGCGCTCGACATCGGCCTTGAACGTCGCAACGCTCTCGACCGCGAAGCCCATGTGGTCGAGCGAGGCGGGCGAGATCCCGGTGCCGTCGAAGTCGGTGATGTGCCACGGCATGATGACCATCGTCACCTTGCCGTCGGTGAGATAATGGTTGCGGTCACCCGCGGTCTTGTTGCGCGGCTCGAGCTCCAGGACATCGCGATAGAATTCCGCCATGGCGTCGGGGTTCATGGTGCGCACGCCGAAATGGTCGATGTGGCGCGGATGGCGCTCGCCGCCTTCGACATAGACGTCGGCGCGGTTCGCCATGTTGCGCTGTGACAGGTCGAACACATTGCCGTCCGGGTCATGCGTCGTGATGCCGGCAAACGGGCGGTTCGCCGGCCGCTTCAGCCATTCGATCTTCGGATATTTCTGGCGCATGCGCTCGAACACCGTTTCGACATCCTCGACCTCGACGCCGAAATGCTCGAGCCGTGCGCCCCTGCCGGCGCGGCGCGGGTTGATGTTGAGCCCGACATAGCCGTCGGTCACGGCGACGGCGTTCTCGACGCGCCCGCGCGAGGCGCTGCGCATGCCGAACATCGCTTCGTAGAAGCGGGCGTTGAGCGTGTAGTTCTCGCTGATGATGGCGAGATGGTTGAGCTTCGCGAACATCGCCGTCTCCCGGAAGAGCCCCCATCTCCCATACCACCCGCGCCCGCGATGCACAATCCGCGCGCTGGACGCCCCGCGCCAATCTCTTTAAAACTCTGGCGCACCGGAAGTATGTGGGGGGAAACGATGAAACCAGTTCTGTTGGCGACGGCCTGCGCGTTCGCGCTTTTGAGTGCCCGTGCGCAAGCGGCCGACCACATCAAGCTCGGCTTCGAGGCCGGCATGAGCGGCAGCCTCGGCATCATCGGCGAGGAGATGAAGAAGGGGCTCGATCTCGCGCTGGAGCTCCTGAACAACAAGCTCGGCGGCGTGCCGATCACGCTCTACACGGTCGACGACCAGACCGTGCCGGCGACGGCCGTGCAGCAGGCCTCGAAGCTCGTCGACGAGGACAAGATCGATATCGTCACCGGCATCATGTCGTCCAACACCAACCAGGCCGTGCGCGACATCTATCTCGACGGCGGCGTGACGCTTGTCGGCGCGCTCTCGGGCCTGCAGCAGTTCGCCGGCAAGGATTGCCGCGCCGGCGCCTTCTACACCTCGTTCGAGAACGAGGATTGGGACGACGCGGTCGGCCGTCTGATGAACGACAAGGGCATCAAGTCCGCCTATTTCCTTGGCGCCGACTATCAGGCCGGCTGGGAAAAGATCGACGGCGCCATTCACACGTATAAGGGCAAGGTCGCGGGCAAGGTCTATACGCCGCTGACGCAGCTCGACTTCGCGGCCGAGATCGCGCAGGTGCGGAGCGCCAACCCCGACGCGCTCTTCATCTTCTATCCCGGCGGGCTCGGCATCGCCTTCCTGAAGCAGTGGCAGCAGGCGGGGCTCCAAGGCAAGATTCCGATCTATACCGAGGACGCGACCGCCAACGACATGACGTTTCCCGCGCTGGGCGATGCGGCGCTCAACATCACGCAGATCGGCAACTGGTCCTACGAGCTCGACAATCCCGAGAACAAGGCCTTCGTCGCCGCGTTCATGAAGAAATACGGGCGCCGGCCGACCGTGTTCTCGGCGCTGCAGTTCGACGCCGTCAACCTCATCAACGCCGCGGTCGGCGACGTGCATGGCAAGATCGAGGACAAGAAGGCGCTATGGGCGGCGCTGCACGAGGCCAAGGGATTCCACTCGGTGCGTGGCTCCTTCAAGTTCAACAACAACAACTATCCGATCAACAACATCTACACGACGGTCGTGGAGAAGGACGCGAACGGCAAGCTCTACCAGAAGCTCGTCGGCACCGCCGCCGAGAACTGGGTCGATCTCTATCACCAGGATTGCCAGCTCAAGGGCTGAGGGAGAGGCCCGCCCTCACTGCCGATCCTTCGTCATGGCCGGGCCGGCCTCTGGCCGAGTCCCGGCCATCCACGGGTTTTCATACGGGCTGTGACACGTGGATGCCGGCACAAGGCCGGGCATGACGGGGAGTGGAAACCGGGCGGCCGACAAACTAGCCGTTCGGCTCCGAGCGCAGGATCTCGCGCGCGGCGCCGGCGACCCAGAGCCATTCCTCCATGCGCGTCTGCTCGCCCTTGAGGCGCGCCTTCAGCGCCTGATGCGTCGCGTGGCAAGGCGCCTGCTCGCCGAGCCGCGCGATGAGCAGTTCGGCGATGGCGTATGCCTTCCCGTATTCCGGCGCGCTACGCTCGCGCCTCGATCTCCGCATTCTCGGCCAAACGCTCGTAGATGTCGGCAAGGCGGAGCAGCTCGTGATGGACGACGGGATCGCCCGCCGTGCCAGCCTGGCGACGGAACGTACGGGCGCGGCCGCGAAAATAGGCCGCACCCGTGACTTTGCCGTTAACGGCGAATTCGGTCCCGTCGCGCATCGCGCCGCCCCCATCGAAGGTGCTTCGACCCGGCGCAGTCTCGCGCGCCAGGCTTTCCGCTTTCTTGCCAGCGCAGCGGGCGGCGTTCAATCCTTGCCGAGAAATAAATTTGCGGTAGCGCGGCGCGGGCGTCTGTGCGCCCGCAGATGTCAGAGCGGCAGCTCGACGAGACTCGGGCCGCCCGAGGCGAGTCCGGCCGAGACGAGTCGCGCCAGGTCCTCGAGCGTCTCGGCGCGCGCCGCCGGAACGCCCATGCCGCGCGCCAGGGACACCCAGTCGAGGTCGGGACGGCCGATCTCGAGCATGTCGAGCGCGCGGCGGCCGGGATTGCCGGCGCCCACGTTCGCAAGCTCGCCCTTGAGGATGTTGTAGGTGCGGTTGGCGAAGACGACGCTCGTCACCTTGAGATTCTCGCGCGCCATGGTCCACAGCGCCTGGAGCGTGTACATGCCGCTGCCGTCGCCTTCGAGCGCCAGCACCTTGCGCTCGGGGCACGCCGTCGCCGCGCCCACCGCGAGCGGCAGCGCCATGCCGATCGAGCCGCCGGGATTGGCGAGCCAGTCGTGCGGCGGCGTCGCCTTCGTCATGGCGAGGAGCGCGCGGCCCGAGGTGATCGATTCGTCGACGACGATGCCGTTCTCCGGCAAAAGCGCCGCGACGACTCCGCCGATGCCGGCGAAGCTCACCGCGCCCGCGGGTAGCGCCGTCGTCTCGCGCGGCTGCAGCTTCGGCTCCGCGCGGCGCGCGTCGAGCGCGCCGGCAAGCGCGTCGAGCGCGCCGACGAGATCCTCCTCAGGCCGCGCCAACACACTCACCTCGCAGCCGGGCGGCGTCACCACGCTCGGCTTCTCAGGGTACGCGAAAAACGCAACGGGCGGCGTCGCGCCGACGAGGATCACGTGCGCGAGATGCTTCAGCCGTTCCAGCGCCTGATCGACCGGGTAAGGGATGCGCTCGACCGGCACGAGCCCGGCGCCGCGCTCGATGCGGCCGATCGAGTAGGGTGCCAGGAGCTGCGCGCCCGTCGCGGCGGCGATGCGCCCGGCAAGCTCGAGTCCCTTCCGCCTGAGCGCTGCACCCGCGAGCACCACCGCCGCGGGTTTTCCGGAGCGAAGGATCCTCGCCGCGCGCTCGATCGCATCGGCCGGCGGTAGCGCCGGCGGCGGCACGGCAACGGGCGCGGCCGGGCCGGTTCCCTCGTTCCATGCCGTGTCGGCGGGCAGGATAAGCGTCGCGATCTGGCCCGGCGCCTTCTTCGCCGCCGCCACCGCCTCGGCGCCGTCCGCGGCCACGGCCTTGGCGCTCGGCGAGGTGCGCAGCCATTTGGAATAGGGCCGCGCCACGCCCTCGATGTCGGCATTGAGCGGCGCGTCGTATTGCTTGTGGTATGTCGCATGGTCGCCGACCACGTTGACGATCGGCGAGCGCGCGCGGCTTGCGTTGTGGAGATTGGCGAGGCCGTTGCCGAGGCCCGGCGCCAGATGGAGGAGGGTCGCGGCCGGCTTCTCCGCCATGCGGCCATAGCCGTCGGCGGCGCCGGTGACGACGCCCTCGAACAGCGCGAGCACGCACCTTATCTCGGGCACGCGGTCGAGCGCCGCCACGAAATGCATCTCCGACGTGCCGGGATTGGTGAAGCAGGTATCGACTCCGCTTGCGACGAGCGTGCGCGCGAGGCTTTCGGCTCCGTTCACGTGCTCTCTCCCCTTGGACTGCCGGCGATGTTATGAGACGCGGGGGAAGGAGAGAAGCCATGATCATCAACGTGACCGAGGCCGGCGCCGCCGAGCTTCTGGAGCGCGACGACTTCAAGAACTTCAAGATCGCGGTCGCGCCGTCCGCGGCAGCGCCCGCGGCCCTCGCCCGTGCGCTTCAAGGTATCGCGACGCTCGAGCCCGACGGCAAGACGGCGTGGGTGAAGGCGGACGCGCTCCGCACCTGGCAGGGCCGCGCGCAGCCGACGGAGTGGGTCACATCCTTCGACAAGATGGTCGAGAGCGTGCGCCGCTTCGGCTGGGTGCGCGAGGATGGCACCGTGCGCGCGCATATCGAGGTGAAGGGGTAGGGCAAGAGTAAGAATGAACCAAAGTTCCTCATCCTGAGCGAAGCGCCCCCGAGCGTTAGCTCGGGACGCGCAGTCGAAGGACGCACGTTTGCCCGCCTACGTCTACATGCTCCGCTGCGCCGATGGCTCCTATTACGTCGGCAGCACGCGCGCATCGCTTGAGGTGCGCGTGGCTGAGCACAATGCGGGCACTTATGGCGGTTACACGGCGCGCCGCCGGCCTATGACCCTCGTCTACCACGAGGAGTTCGCGCACATCACTGACGCAATCGCCGCCGAACGGCAACTCAAAGGATGGACCCGCTTAAAGAAAGAAGCCCTCATTCGCGGCGACTTCGTCGAGTTGCATGCTCTCGCGCGGAGATCCTCTCGGAAGGCGTAAATCGTGCGTCCTTCGACTTCGCCGCGCCGCTCTGCGGCGGGGCTTCGCTCAGGATGAGGAATTTTTTCCTTGAGCTTCACAAAAGCTCCTCATCCCGTGCGAAGCGCCCCGAGCATTCGCGCGGGACGCGCAATCGAAGGACGCAACTCGTTTCAGCTGTCATTGCGAGCGGAGCGGAGCAAGCCCCTGCCGGATCGGGATTGCTTCGTCGCGCTCGCTCCTCGCAATGACAGCGCGACCGGGCGTAAAGCGCCCCTATACCGGCTCCGCGTCGATGAGCACGAAGGCGACGGTCGCGGGCTCGTCGGTGCGCACGCTCCAGGCGTGGCTCGTGCCGCGCTGGATGAGCACGTCGCCCTGCTTCAACAGCACCTCGCCCTCGTCCATGAGCGCCCAGATCTCGCCTTTGAGCACGATCGCATAGTCGATCGTGTCGGTCTTGTGGAAGCCCGGATGGCGCGTGTTGGCGAGGTCGCGATGGAAGCCCTCGCGCGCCGCGTCGTGGCTTGTCTGCTGAGGATTGCGCAGCGCCGCGACGCGGACCTTGTCGGGCGGATATTCGATGATGCGGAAGACCGTGCCGTTCTTGGGCGGCGGCAGGCGATAGGGATGCGCGGTCGGGTCGTCGCGTCCCGCGTTGCTCGCGGGTGCCCCTCGCGTCTCCCACAGCTCCGTCACCTCGGTCGAGGCGGTGCCGCGGCTCATGACGTTGGGCGCGGCGGCGTCCATGATGAAGATGGATTTGCCGGCTTCGTCGTGGCCGGTGACGACGCGGCGGATTGGTCGGGCCATCAGTTCCTCGCCAGAAAGCGCGTGATCCCGTCGGCAAGCTGCGCCGTCTTCTCGTAGGGCAGCATGTGGCCGGCGCCGGCGACGACCTGCGTCTCGGCGCCGGCGATGCCCTTGCCGAAATCCGCGGCATAGCGTGCCGGCACGAACGCATCGTCGGCGCCGAAGAGCGCGAGCGTCGGCGCCGTTATGCGCCGCAATCGCTTTCTCAGGCCCTTGTCGGGAATGGGCCAGATGAATTTCGTGAGCGCGGTCAGGCTCCGCGTCACGGCGATGATCTGCTCCGCCTCGTCGAGCGCCGAGGCAAGCTCCTTCAAACGCTCGGCATGCGCCGCGCGCGCGGCATCGTCGCGCCACAGGAGCTGATCCATCTCGATCCCCGGCACGGCGAAGAGGTCGGCGACGGGATAGGCGTCGTTCCACAATCCCACGGGTGCTACGAGGACGAGGCGCTGCGCGCGGTCGGGAAAGTGCGCGGCCAATTCCGCCGCCATCATCGCGCCGAATGAATGGCCGACGATCGGCAGGCTCGCGAGCTTCATGTGGCGCAAGAGGTCGTCGTAATCGAGGACGAGCTCGTGGATCGTGTCGATCTCGGCAAGCTCGTCGAGATCGGTGAAGCCCGGCGCCAACGGCGCGATGACGCGGTGCCGCGCGGCCAAGGCGGCAACGAACGGATCGGCCGGATCGACGCCATGCGGCCCGTGCAGCCACAGGATCTGGCGACCCTCGCCGCCGCCGAAGACGCGCCAGCTCCGCCCGCTCGGCAGGCGGATCGTCTCCTCCGTCAGCATCGTCCGCGCCTCACGCGTGCGCCTTTTCGCGTGCGGCCGCCGGCTCGCGTGGCCACCAGCGGTCCTCCCATTCGGAGAAGCGGTCGCGCATGCGCGGGATGATCTCCTTCGCAAAGCGCGTCGTGTTGTAGAGCGTCGTCTCGCGCGGCATGTCGCCGAAATGCAAGAGCACCATGAGGTGGCCGATCTTTAGCTTCTCGGCGAGCTCCGAGAGCTTCTCGACGACCGTGTCGGGGCTCCCCGCCACGACATAGCCGCGCTCGATGAAATCCTTCCAGCCCAGGTTCGCAAGCTCGGCGCGCGAGCCCGCGCGCCGCGTGATGCGCGCGACCTGACTCTGGATGCCGGCGCGGATCGTCGCGAGCGAGGTATAGCCGGGCGGGTTCACATATCCCGGCGCGACGTGAAGGCAGTTGCGGTAGAAATACTTCGCGTGCTCGCCATAAAGCCGCTCGGCCTCGGCGTCGTTGTCGGCGATGCCGACGAATTGCAGGAACCCGGCGCGATAAGGATTGGGCTCGACATTGTGGCGCGCGACCGCGGCCCAGAATCCGTCGAGCACCTTCTGCGCTTCGCGATAGCCGAAATAGGACAGGTTCGCGTAAAGGAAATCGTTCTCGACGCACCAGTCCCAGGTCTCGACGCTGGCGCCGCCTGGGACCCACACCGGCGGGTGCGGGTCCTGCAACGGCCGCGGCCACACATTGACGTAGCGGAGCTGCGTGTATTTGCCGTTGAAGGCGAACACCTCCTTCTCGCGCCATGCCTTCATGACGAGGTTCACGCCCTCGCGGTATTTCTCGCGCAGCGTTGCCGGCGATTGGCCATAGGCGAAGACGGTGTCCTGCGGCGTGCCGACAGGGAAGCCCGCGACGAGCCGCCCGCCCGACATAACGTCGAGCATCGCCATCTCCTCGGCGACGCGCGTCGGCGGATTGTAGAGCGCGACCGAATTCCCCATGACGACGAGCTTCGCGCGCTTCGTACGCCGCGCGAGCGAAGCCGCCATAAGGTTGGGCGACGGCATCAGGCCATAGGCGTTCTGGTGATGCTCGTTGACGCAGATGCCGTCGAACCCGACCTCGTCGGCATATTCGAGCTCGTCGAGATAATCCTGGTAGCTCCGGTGCCCGACCGCGGGGTCGAACAGGTTCGCGGGCACGTCGACCCACACCGAGGGATACTTGTCGCGGAAATCCGCCGGCAGATTCGGATAGGGCATGAGATGGAAGAAATGGAATTTCATGCGTTGGGCTCCAGGCGTGCCCGGGGAGTGTACCGGGCCAGGTTCACGGGGCAAGACGGCGGCCGCTCACCGCGGGCTTCCGTCGCGCGCCCTCACTTCATCGGACATTGCGTGTGATAGGGATCGGTCCAGTCCTTGACCGCGACGCCGCGCAGCGCCAGGCGCATCGTCCCATCGGCGTCCTTCACCACTTCCGTCAGGTAGATGTTCTGGATCGGAAAGTGATTGTTGTCGAACTTGAAGGGCCCGCGCACCGAGGCGAAGTCGGCCTTGTACATGGCCGCGCGAAAGGCATCCTTGTCCTCGATCTTGCCGTGAACGGCCGTCACCGCGCTGTCGATGAGATTGACCGCGTCATACTGCATCGCCGCGAAAAGGGTCGGGCGCCGCTGGTATTTCTTCTCGTAGAGGGCGACGAACTCCTTGTTGGCGGGATTGTCGAGATCGTAGGACCAGTTCGTGGACTCGATGATGCCGAGTGCCGCGTCGCCCTGCGCCTGGAAATTCAGATCCATCGAGAGCGACGCTTCGGCATAGAGCTTCACCTTGCCGTGGAGCCCGGCGCTCGCGAACTGCTTCACGAACGCGGTCCCGGCGCCGCCCGGATAGAACACCAGCACCGCCTCGGGATTGGCGGCGCGCAGCTGCGAGAACTCGGGCGCAAGGTCGATCTGCTGCTGCCATGGCGTATAGACGGGACCGAAGCTCTTGCCTTTGTAGAACTTCATGGCGCCGCCGATCTTCTCCCAGCCGGCCTGGTAGTCGGCGGCCATGAAATAGACCGACTTGACGCCTTCCTTGTCGAGATAGAGCGCCAGCGCGTCGTCCCAATCCTCGTTCTCGAGCGTGGTCCAGAACGCGTTGGCGATGCAGTCTTTCCCCGCAAACTCCTGCGGGCCGGCGAGCGAGCCCACCACCCACACGCCGCTCTCGATCAAGGTGGGCACGGCCGGGATCGTCGTGTTCGAGCCGGTGAGGCCGGTCAGGATGTCGACCTTGTCCTCGTCGGTGAATTTCGAGGCGAGTTGAACCGCGGTCGCGGGATCGGCCTTGTCGTCCTCGGAATAGACGGTCACCGGAAGCCCGCCCAGCTTCATGCCGAGGCGCTCGAGCGCGACATTGAGGCCGCGCTCCTGCTCCTCGCCGACAATCCCGCCGGCGCCGGTCTTGCTCACCATGAAGCCGAGCTTGATCCGGTCGGCGGCGTGCGCCTGGGCTGCGAGCGCCGCCAGAAGCGCCGCTCCGATCGCGAGATTTCTCATCGCCCTTCCTCCCGTTCCTGTCCTCGCCGCACTTGCCGATTGCCGTTCGAGGCCCATTGAACTTACTCTTGCCGCCACGTTCGGGTGAAGAGGCGGGATGGGGCTCGATCTCGAGAAGCTGGCCGAGGCGCTCGACACGACGCCGCAGGGTCCGTGGGCGCGGCCGGTGCGGCTTGCGCACGAGACGGCGGTGGCCGCGGGCGTCGCCGCCATCATCGCCGCGACCGAAGCGGGCTGGCCGCCGCCCGTCGCGCATGGGCTCGCCATCATCGTGTGGACGCTCGCAGTCGTCTTCGCCGTCGAATACGTGCTGCGCCTTGCGATCGCGCCTTGGGCGCACTGGGCGCACAGAAACGAGCCGTGGCGCGCGCGCTGGCACTGGGCGGTGAATTTCGCCGGCATCGTCGATCTCGCCGGGGTCTATCCGCTCGTGACACTGGCGCTCGGGGTGACGCCCGAGAAGGCGCAGCTTTGGGGCGCGATGTGGCTCCTGAAGCTCGTCCCCTATGCACCGGGCCTCGATCTCGTCGGCCGTGTGCTCAAGAACGCGCGCCGGACGCTCATGGGGCTCCTTCTGGGCTTCGTCATGGTGCTCGTCGTCGCCGCGACGCTCGAATATGTCTTCGAAGGCACGGCGCAGCCGCAGACCTTCGGCAGCGTGCCGCGCGCGCTGTGGTGGGGCGTGAGCACGCTCACGACGGTGGGCTATGGCGACGAGGTGCCGGTGACTCTGCTCGGGCGCGTTCTCGCGGGCATGGTCATGTTGTGCGGCATCGGCGTGTGCGCGCTCTGGACCGCGATCCTCGTCGCCGGCTTCAGCTACGAGATCCGGCGCAGCGAGTTCCTGCGCACGTGGGAATTCGTGGCGCGCGTCCCCTATTTCCAGAACCAGAATGCCGCCGTCATCGCCGAGGCGGCGCAGATGCTGCGATCGAGCGACGTGATCGCGGGCGAGGCCATCGTGCGCCGCGGCGAGCCCGGCGACTGCATGTATTTCATCGTCACGGGCCAGGTCTCGGTCGAGCTGAAGCCGCAGCCGCGCATCCTTGGGCCCGGGGACTTCTTCGGCGAGATGGCGCTCATCACCGGGGAAGCGCGCACCGCGACCGCGATCGCGCTCACCAACTGCGAGCTCCTCCATCTCGACCTTGCCGACTTCCTCCATCTCGAGGCGCGCCATCCCGATCTCGCGAAGATCATCGAAGCCGAAGCCAAGCGCCGCCGCGAAGAGCCGGTGCGCGCCTCCCTCTGAACGATCTCTCCTGGAGAAGCGAATGCCTGCCTCCGCGCTCGATTCGTTTGTGTTCCGCGATCTCTTCGGCAGCGAGGCCATGCGCGCCGTCTTCTCCGACGAGGCGCGCGTGCAGTTCTATCTCGACATCGAGGCGGCCTTGGCGCGTGCCCAGGCGCGGCTCGGCATCATCCCGCAAGAAGCCGCCGACGAAATCGTTCGTCATTGCCGATCCGCGGAGATCGACATGGCGCTCTTGAAGCGTCAGACCGAGCGCATCGGCTATCCCGTTCTGCCGGTGGTGCAGCAGCTGGTGGCCGCGTGCGGCGGCGGGCTCGGCGAATGGTGCCACTGGGGCGCGACGACCCAGGACATCACCGACACCGCGACCATCCTGCAGATCCGCGCCGCGCTCGATCTCGTCGAGGCGGACCTTGTCGCGATATCGGACTCGCTCGCCGGCCTCGCGCGCAAATACCGCGACACGCCGATGGCGGGCCGCAGCAACCTGCAGCAGGCCGTGCCGATCACCTTCGGCTACAAGATGGCGGCGATCCTCGCGGGCTTCGACCGCCACCGCGCGCGGCTCAAGGAGCTGCGTCCCCGCGTGTTGGTCGGCGAGTTCGGCGGTGCCGCCGGAACGCTGAGCTCGCTCGGTACCCGCGGGCTCGAGGTACAGGCGGGGCTGATGGCCGAGCTTGGCCTTGGCGAGCCCGAGATCGCCTGGCACACGATGCGCGACCGCATCGCCGAGGTCGGCTGCTTTCTGGGCCTCGTCACCGGCACGCTCGGCAAGATCGCGACCGACGTGAAGCTCCTGATGCAGACCGAGGTCGAGGAGGTGTACGAGCCCTTCGCCGAAGGCCGCGGCTCGTCGAGCACGATGCCGCAGAAGCGCAACCCGATCTCGTCGAACTACATCACCGCGTGCGTGGCGCTCGTGCGCCAGCACGTGGCCGCGCTCTTGGACGCCATGCTCGAGGATCACGAGCGCGCGACCGGCCCGTGGGAGATCGAATGGGTGGCGGTGCCGGAGATTTTTCTCTTGTCCGCCGGCGCGCTCCAGCATGCGCGCTTCCTCGTCGCCGGGCTCGAGGTCGACGAGGCGCGCATGCGCAAGAACCTCGATCTGACGCGCGGCCTCATCGTCTCGGAGGCGGTGATGATGGGATTGGGGCCCCATCTCGGCCGCCAGCGCGCGCACGATCTCGTCTACGACATCTGCCGCAAGGTGATCGCGACGGGCCGCCCGTTCCTCGACCTCCTCGCCGAGGACAAGGAGATCTCCGCGGCGATGAGCCGCGCCGAGTTGGCGAAGCTCGTCGATCCCGCGAATTACCTCGGCCTCGCCGGCGCGATGGTCGACCGCGTGCTGGCAAGGCGGCGGTGATAACTCAGCGTTCGATCGTGAACCCGTATTTCCGGCCGTGGCGCGCGGCGAAACGAGCGATCCGGTCGTCGTAGGTCACGAGCGGGCATTGGAGCGCGATCGCGGTCGCGATGAGCAAACGATCGGCGGGATCGCGGTGCTCGAGCTGATGGAACTGATAGGCACGGCACGCCGCCGCGCAGTCGAGAGGGGCCGCGACGATGCCTGGATCATCGAGAAAGCGGTTCACCCACTGCTCAACCGGTACATCAAGCTCGATGCGGTCGGAATCGACGAGCAACGCGAGTTCCCACGCGCTGACCGCGCTCAGATAAATGGTGCCGCCATCTTGCCAACAGCGGTCGATGAGCGTGCGTGTTCTTGCGCGGAGGCGATCGTCATGGCTATCGAGCCAGAGCGCGATGTGCGTGTCGAGCAAGAGCGCATCGCTCACCGATCGATTTCCTTTCCGCTCTCGGCGTCGGGCGTCACATCGAGCGCGGGCTCGGTGAGATCGACGCCTTCGCGCACGCGAACGGACCCCGGGTGCCGCCCGAACAGTGAGCCGGTGCGGCGCTCGCGTTCGAGCAAACGGCGAAGAGCGAGCGCGACCGCCTCGGTCTTGTTCCCTTCCGTCAACCGCTCGGCGGCTTCCTCGACGAGGGCAACGACATCGGGGCGGTTGATCGTGATGACGCGCGCCATCTTGCCTCTCAGTAGATCAGTAATGATATAATGATTGACTGCCCCTGTCCAGATCCACCTCCGGCATGGCATTGTCGACCGGGTCTTCGGGAGAAAGAACCATGGAGCGGGGAAACCGCAGTCTCATCGGCAGCTTCGTCGTCCTTCTTGCCACACTGGCGCTCGCAACCGCCGCCGCGGCGCAGGAGCCGATCAAGATCGGCTTCAGCATGGCACTGACCGGCGGCGGCGCTGCCAACGGCAAGGTGGCGCTTCTCGCCATGAAGATCTGGGAGGCGGACGTCAACGCCAAGGGCGGGCTTCTCGGCCGCCCGGTGAAGCTCGTCTATTACGACGACCAGACCCAGCCTGCGAACGTGCCCGGCATCTACACGAAGCTCTTGGACGTCGACAAGGTCGAGCTCATCGCCGGGCCTTATTCGACCATCATGAACGCGCCGCTCATGCCGATCGCGATGGCGCACAACATGGTGGTGGTGAGCCTGACTGCGCTCGGCGTCAACGACACGTTTCACTATCCCAAGTATTTCTCGAGTGTGCAGACCGGGCCCAACGCGACCGTCGTGTTCTCCAAGGGCTTCTTCGACGTCGCGGCGGCGCAGAACCCGGCGCCCAAGACGGTGGCGCTCGCCTCGAGCGACCAGGAGTTCTCGCGCAATGCCGCCGACGGCGCCCGCGCCAACGCCAAGGCGCACGGCATGACCATCGTCTACGACAAGTCCTATCCGCCGCCCACGACCGATTTCTCGCCGATCGTGCGCGCGGTCCAGGCCGCCAATCCCGATCTCTTCTTCATCGCGTCCTATCCGCCGGATTCGGTCGGCATGCTGAAATCATTGTCGGAGGTGGGCTTCAAGCCGAAGATGGTGGGCGGCGCGATGGTCGGGCTCAACAACACCACCATCAAGATGCAGATCGGTCCGCTCCTGAACGGCGTCGTCGGCTATGAGAACTGGCTGCCGCTGAAGCCGCTGCTCTTCCCCGGCGTCGAGGAGATGCTGAAGAAGTACCAGGCGCAGGCCCAGGCCGAGGGCGTCGATCCCCTGGGCTACAACACCGCGACCTCGGCCTATGCCTATCTGCAAGTGCTCGAGGAAGGCGTGCGCGGCGCCAACAGCCTCGATCAGGACAAGATCGCCGATTGGCTCCATAAGAACGAGCTGCACACGGTGCTGGGCGAATTCCGCTATGGCCCCGACGGCGAATGGGACCAGTCGCGCTTCCTCACCGTGCAGTACCGCAACATCACGGGAAAGACGCTCGACCAGTTCAGCGATCCGAGCAAGGTCGCGGTCGTCGATCCGCCGAAATACAAGACCGGCGACCTGATCTATCCCTATGCCGACGCGGTGAAATGATGGGCGCGCTGTCCGGTCTTTCGGCGCGCGAGGCGCGCCAGAAAATCCGCAACGGCGACTATGCGGGCGAGACCGCCGGCGTCGGCCCCGGCATGGCGCAGGGCAACATCGCCATCCTGCCGGCCGACTGGGCCGAGGATTTCCTGCGCTTCTGCCTGCGCAATCCGAAACCGTGCCCGCTCTTGGCCGTGGGCGAGCCCGGCCGCGCCGATCTGCCGGCGCTCGGCCGCGACATCGACATCCGCACTGACGTGCCGCGCTATCGCGTGTTCCGCGACGGCGTAGCGGTCGAGGCGCCGACCGACATCCTCGCGCACTGGCGCAACGACCTCGTGACCTTTGTCCTCGGCTGCTCGTTCTCGTTCGAGCTGCCGCTCATCGAGGCCGGGCTTTCCCTTCGCCATATCGACCGCGGCACGACCGTGCCGATGTACCGCACGAGCGTCGCGACTGAGCCGGCCGGGCGCTTCCGCGGGCCGCTCGTCGTGTCGATGCGGCCGTTCCGCCCGGCCGACGCGATCCGCGCGGTGCAGATCACCTCGCGCTATCCGGGCGTCCACGGCGCGCCGGTTCATCTGGGCCTGCCCGAGGCTCTGGGCATCGCCGACCTCGCCACGCCGGATTATGGCGACCCGGTCGAGGTCAAGGCGGACGAGCTCCCGGTGTTCTGGGCCTGCGGCGTGACACCCCAGGCCGTGGTCGAGGCGGTTAAGCCGCCCTTCTTCATCTCGCACTATCCGGGCGCGATGTTGGTGACCGACGTGCCGAACGCCTCGCTCGCCGTGATCTGAGCGCATTTGTACGCAAAGTACGTTGACAAAACCCTGCGGCGGCGTATGTAGGGAGGGCGGGGCGGAGGGGTCCGACCCGCCCTGCTCAGCGCGTCAGGTCAATGGCTTATGCGGAATCTGCCGAACGAACCCAATGTCGAAGATGCCAGGGGCGGCGCGACGTTCTTCGCGCTTGCACGAAATTACCAAACGAAGCCAATTTCGCGGCGCTCCCTCTCCCCCTCGGGGAGAGGGTTTGGGTGAGGGGGTCACCGCCCGTGCACGCGCCCCCCTCACCCGGCGCTGCGCGCCGACCTCTCCCCGGCGGGGAGAGGTTTCTGACCAAACGAACCCAATCTGCCGGGATGGAGCGAAACTACCGAACGAACCCATTTCTCTCCCTCTCCCCTCGGGGAGAGGGTTGGGGTGAGGGGGCCATCGTCCGCGCATGCGCTCCCCTCACCCGGCGCTGCGCGCCGACCTCTCCCCGGCGGGG
>DATIXQ010000050.1:0-6141 GCA_035518375.1 Allostellaceae bacterium
CTGAGCGCCTTCGCCTCGATCTGACGTATGCGCTCGCGTGTCACCGAGAATTGCTGACCCACTTCCTCGAGCGTGTGATCCGTGTTCATGCCGATGCCGAACCGCATTCTGAGCACGCGCTCCTCGCGTGGGGTGAGGGAAGCGAGGACACGCGTCGTCGTCTCGCGTAAATTCGCCTGAATGGCGGCCTCGACCGGCAGGACCGCGTTCTTGTCCTCGATGAAGTCGCCCAAGTGGCTGTCTTCCTCGTCGCCGATCGGCGTCTCGAGACTGATCGGCTCCTTGGCGATTTTCAGCACTTTGCGCACCTTCTCGAGCGGCATGGCGAGCTTCTCGGCGAGCTCTTCGGGCGTCGGCTCGCGCCCGATCTCGTGCAGCATCTGACGCGAGGTGCGAACGAGCTTGTTGATCGTTTCGATCATATGGACCGGGATGCGGATAGTGCGCGCTTGGTCGGCGATCGAGCGTGTGATGGCCTGGCGGATCCACCACGTCGCATAGGTCGAGAACTTGTAGCCGCGGCGGTATTCGAACTTGTCGACCGCCTTCATAAGACCGATGTTCCCCTCCTGAATCAGGTCGAGGAACTGCAGGCCGCGGTTCGTGTATTTCTTGGCGATCGAGATGACGAGGCGGAGATTGGCTTCGACCATCTCTTTCTTCGCGCGGCCCGCTTCGCGCTCGCCGCGTTGCACCGTCTGCACCACGCGGCGGAACTCGAACGGCGGCAATCCGGCATCGCCCGCGATCTCGGCAATTTCGGTGCGCAGGGTCTTTACTTCGGGGCCGTACCTGTTGATGAGGCCTGACCAGCCCTTGCCGTGGAGCCGCCGTACACGCTGGACCCAATCGGGCGCCAGTTCGAAGCTGATATGGTGATTGAGGAAATCCTGGCGCTTCACGCCGCATTGCTCGGCCATGCGCAGGAGCTTGCCCTCGGCCGAAACGAGCCGGCGGTTCAGCGAGTAGAGCTGGCCCACCAGGAATTCGATGCGGGCGTTGTTGAGGCGCACGCTCTGCATCGCCTCGACCATCTCCGCCTTGAGCTTGTCGTACCGCTTCTCGGACGGCTTCTGCAGTTCCTCGCCGTCGCGGAGCGAGGTGAGCCGCTCCTCTTGGCGGCGTTGCAGGCGGCGATAGAGTCCGGCGATATTGTCGAGCTTTTCCAGAACCTGCGGCGTGAGCTCCGCCTCCATCGCCGCCAGCGAGATCGAAGCCTCCTCGGCGTCCGCATCCGCGTCGGGATCCTCGCCATTGGGCGTAGGCCCTTCGGCGCCCGCCTCCTCGCTGTCGCTCTGGTCTTCCGCCGCCTCGCCGGCATCCCCGCCTTCGCCGGGTGGCGGCTCGGCGGTGGCGTCGAACGTATTGTTGCCGTAGGTCGCGTCGAGATCGACGATGTCGCGGAGCAGCATCTTGCTCTCGACCAGCGCCTCGCGCCAGCCGAGCAGCGCGCGAATCGTCAGCGGGCTTTCGCACAGGCCGCCGATCATCATCTCGCGGCCGGCCTCGATGCGCTTCGCAATGGCGATTTCGCCTTCGCGCGACAGGAGCTCGACCGACCCCATCTCGCGCAGGTACATGCGCACCGGATCATCGGTCCGGCCGATATCTTCGTCGTCGAGATTGCCGCTCGAGCGCGGCTCGCCGTCGGCATCCTCGCCGTCGCTGCCCGCGTCATCGGCCTCTTCGCTGTCGACGACGTTGACACCAAGCTCGGAAAGGATGGTCATCGTGTCCTCGATCTGCTCCGAGGACACCTGCTCGGGCGGCAATGCCGCGTTGAGCTCGTCGTAGGTCACATAGCCGCGTTCTTTGCCGCGTGCGACCATCTTCTTGATCGCCGCAGCGAGCGTATCGAGGATCGGCGCCTCAGCGGCGTCGTCTCGAGCCTCGGGGACTTCCGCTGTATTCGCCGCCTTGCTAGCCATCGCGATCCCGCCCTGCCATCACAAACAAAAAGACTGCACGTCCCGCGGCCAACCCGCCGCGGCGAACATGCGCCCCGTGGCTTCTTCTTCCTGATCGGGCACCGAACCTTCGCGCGTTGCGCGGTCCTTGCAAACGGATCGCCCCGTCCGTGGTGCCGTCGTCCCCGCCCTTCCACTCGAGCAACGCTCGTTGCAGCCGCATCCAGTTCTCGCGTCAACTGCGTCCGGGCCTGAACCGCGTGGGAGAGGTGGAGCCTCGCGAGCGCGGCGTCAAGGCCAGGAAGGTAATTGCTTCTAAAGAACGCCGGAAAAGCCTTGTCAAGCGCCACTCGGGCGGTGCGGCGGGAAAGGCAAGCCGTAGAGGCCGGCGTTAGCCCGCCATTAACTCCGCGGTAACGGATTGCTCACGAAGGCGGGCGATCTCGTTCTTATATCCGATGACGGTCGCGAGATTTTCTTCGCTACCGTTCTCGGCCCACGTTTTTACTGCTGCCAAGTGCTCGCGTTCGATTTCCGGCAGCTCGTACTTGGCCCGTGCCGCGCGCCAAACGTGCCCGGCGAACTCGCGGTTTCCGGCAAGATGGGCATAATGGTTTCTATCGAGAATTGATGAGTTGAGCCGGTCCGCAATGCTGCGGAGGCGAACGTCGAGCCGGGTGAGGAGATCGCTCCCGGTGAGCCCTTCCTCCGACGAAATCCGGTCTATGACGTGCTGCCACAGCTCATTCATTTCACGGTCGCGCACACGAAGCGCGGCAAAGGAATCGATGTTGTCCCGCGCAAGTTCGGGGTGATTGAGCGCGATCACGACGAGGAGGGTCTCTTGGCGCCGCACGCGCGTCGTTTCGGCCCATCCGGCCGCGCGCGTCGCGCGGAGTGCAGGCGGAAGCGCATCAGTCTCTTTGAGGGTGCGCGCGTTTCGCACGCCGCGCCGCAGCCGCCAAATGCGGTCCATCAGATGGTGCTGGAATTCGCGCTGGACCTGGCCGTCGGCGATGGCGCGGATGCGGCGATAGACGCGCGTCTGGAGCCGCAGAATCTTTTCCGGCGTGTCGAAGAACGACGAGTCGCGCTCCTCGGTGGCGATGCGCCAGATGAACTCCGAGGTCTGCATCGCGTCCTCGAGGTGCGTCTTGAGCGCCTCGGTCCCATGCGACTTGACGAGGGAGTCCGGATCCTCGCCCTCTGGCAGAAGGGCAAAACGCAGGCTGTTGTCGGGCTGCAGCAGCGGCAAGGCGCGGTCGAGCGCGCGAACGGCGGCGTTGCGCCCGGCCTTGTCGCCGTCGAAGCACAGGATCGGCCGGTCGCCCAGGCGCCACAGCTCGACAAGCTGCGTCTCGGTGAGCGCGGTACCGAGGGGTGCCACGGCACCCGTGAACCCCGCGCGGTGCAGCGCGATCACATCCATGTAGCCTTCGGCCACGATCGGGACGAGGTCGGAGCGCGGCGCGGTCCTGGCGAGGTGCAGAGCGTAAAGCGTGCGGCCTTTCTCGAAGATTGGCGTGTCCGGCGAGTTCAGATATTTGGGCTCGCCGTCCTCGATGAGGCGGCCGCCGAAGGCGATGACGCGGCCTTGCCGGTCGGAGATGGGGAAGATGACGCGGCCGCGGAAAAAATCGAATGTGTCGCCGTTTTCAGGCCGGCGCAGAAGGCCCGCCTCGACGAGAAGCGCGGTCTCGAATTCGTGGCCGAGCGCCCGTTTCAGCGCGTCACGCGTGCTGGGCGCCCAGCCGAGGCGAAAGCGCGCGATCGTGGCCTGGTCAAGCCCGCGCCGGGCGAGATAGTCCCGCGCCCGCTGCGCGTTTGGCTCCTTGAGCTGCGCCGCGAAGAAAGCGCAAGCGGCTTCGCACACATCGTGCAGCGTCTTGGCGCGCACCGCGCGCTCGCGGTCCTCCGGCAGCTCGTCCGGGACCTGCAGCCCGGCTTCCTTGGCCAGCGCCTCAACCGCCTCGCGGAAGCCTGCGCCGCCCACCCGCATCGAGAAGCCGATCACGTCCCCATGCGCGCCGCAGCCGAAGCAATGATAAAACGCCTTGTCCTCGACCACGTTGAAGGACGGCGTCTTTTCGTTGTGGAACGGGCACAGACCGACGTACTCACGCCCGCGCCGCGTGAGCTTGACGTGACGGCTCACCACGCTCGCGAGCGAAACGCGGCTTCTGATCTCGTCGAGAAATTGCGGCGGGTAAGCCATGTGCGTCCGCTACGTCGTCAGGCGATCATAACCTAGGCGCGCGCACGTGCCATCGCCCCCCGTCGTCCGAGGCGATTTTATCCCGGTTATCCACGTTATTCCGGCCGTCCTCAGCCGAGGAGACGCTTCACCGCCTGGCTCGCCTTGGCGGAATCGATCTGCCCGGCATAGCGCTCGCGCAGCGCCGCCATGGTGCGCCCCATGTCCTTGATGCCGGAGGCGCCGATCGAGGCGATCGTTTCACGAATCGCAGCTTCCATCTCCGCCTCGCCCATCTGCTGCGGCAGGAAACGCTCGATAATGGCGATCTCGCCGCGCTCCTTCTCGGCGAGATCGGGGCGGTTGCCCTTCTCGTAGAGCTCGATCGACTCGCGGCGCTGCTTCACCATGCCTTGCAGCATGGATTGAATCTCGGTGTCTGCGATTCCCTCGGCGTTGCCCTTTGGCCGCACCTCGATGTCGCGTTCCTTGAGCCGCGCGAGCATGAGACGCACGGTCGATACCGTGAGCGCGTCCTTGTCGCGCATCGCCTGCTTCAAGGCATCGGTGAAGCGCTCTCGCAGCATCGCGATCTTTTAGCAGAGCCGAATCGCGCCGGCAAACTTGACCCGGGCGCCGTCGGGGGCTATCTCACGGCTTCAATCCGAACGTCGCACAGCGAGCGCCGCGGAGGCTTCCGCGAGCGCCTCTTGGCGCGCGAACGAAAAGGACTAAGGCCAGCGGCATGAATGTGCCCTCCCGTCCCCTCGGCTCTACCGCCGCGCTCGTTCTGGCGGACGGCAGTGTTTTTTGGGGAAGGGGGATCGGCGCCGCCGGCCAGCGCGTGGGCGAGGTCTGCTTCAACACGAGCATGACGGGCTATCAGGAGATCGTCACTGACCCGTCCTATGCAGGGCAGATCATCACTTTTACCTTCCCCCATATCGGCAATGTCGGCGCCAACCGCGCCGACGTCGAGGCGACAACGGTTGCAGCGCGCGGTGTGGTGCTGCACCAGGACATCACCCGGCCGTCGAGCTGGCGTGCCTTGCAGCCGTTCGACGAGTGGCTCAGGAGCAACGACATCGTCGGCCTCTGCGGCGTCGACACGCGCGCGCTAACGCGCCACATCCGCGAGGCCGGCGCGCCCACCGGCACGCTCTGCCACACGCCCGACGGCGGGCTCGACATCGCCGCGCTCCACGACATGGCGCGCGCCTGGCCTGGCCTCGAAGGCATGGACCTCGCCAAAGAGGTGAGCTGCCGGCAGACCTACGCATGGGACGAAACTGCCTGGCGCTGGGACGAGAATGGCTATGGCCGCCTCGCCAGGCCGCGCTTCAAGGTGGTCGCGGTCGATTACGGCGCCAAGCGCAACATCTTGCGCATGCTTGCCGACCTCGGCGCGGACGTGACCGTGGTGCCGGCGGTGGCTTCGGCTGCGGACATTCTTCGCCACGAGCCCGACGGGATTTTCCTGTCGAACGGGCCGGGCGACCCGGCGGCGACCGGCGCCTATGCCGTCCCGGTCCTGCGCAAGCTGATCGAAACGGGGAAGCCGATCTTCGGCATCTGTCTCGGCCATCAGCTGCTGGCGCTCGCGCTGGGCGCAAAGACGCGCAAAATGGCGACGGGTCACCGTGGTGCCAATCACCCGGTGAAGGACCTCGCGACCGGCAAGGTCGAGATCACGAGCCAGAATCACGGCTTCGTCGTTCTGCCCGAGACGTTGCCTTCCGACGCCGAGGCGACGCACATCTCGCTCTTCGACGGCTCGAACGAGGGGTTTCGGCTGAAGGACCGGCCTATCTTCGCGGTCCAATACCATCCAGAGGCAAGCCCGGGCCCGCAGGACAGCCACCATCTCTTCGCCCGCTTCGCCGCGCTGATGGAGCAGCGCCGGTGAGGGGCCCCATGGCCAGGATGACGGGCCATGCCTAAGCGCACCGACATTTCCAGCATCCTCATCGGCGGCGCCGGGCCGATCGTGATCGGCCAGGCGTGCGAGTTCGACTATGCCGGCGCGCAGGCGGTCAAGGC
>DATIXQ010000051.1:0-27629 GCA_035518375.1 Allostellaceae bacterium
TTCGCCGGGTTATCCCCCACTCCAGGGCAGGTTCCCACGCGTTACTCACCCGTGCGCCACTCCTGTATTGCTACAGGCGTTCGACTTGCATGTGTTAGGCATGCCGCCAGCGTTCGTTCTGAGCCAGGATCAAACTCTCACATTAGCTTTGCTCACCCATCCCCCTGAGGGGACAGGAAAAGCTCCCGGCCGCCGCACGAACTCAAAGCATTCGGAATTGACTTCCTGAATGCGCAGTACGTACGGCAAACCGCGCCGCCGCCTGCGCATCCCTTCTCCCTTTCAACGATGTCAAAGACCGACTGCCCGATTGGGCAGGGCGCGCCTTATAAGGACCCGCCATCGGACCGTCAAGCGCCGCAAACCGGACGACAAATTCTGACACCGCGACATGCGGCGGAAGCTTTCGTAACGTGCCCGGAGGCCGCGGCGAAGCGGCCGAAGGGAGAGAATATAAGAGCCGGGACCCGCTTGTCCAGCGTCTCGAGTTAAGATTTTTGGCGCCTCACAAAAGCCCCAGCTCGCGCAGCTCGCGCGCCATGCCGCTCGGCATTTCCGTGCCGCGCTTGCCCTTGGGCAGATCGTGCGGCGCTTCCTTCGGCGCGAGATAGCGCCAGCCCTGAAACGCGCGCCGCGGCTGATACTCCGTCGGCGTGACCTTCGCCTCGAGCTTCACCAGAACCGCCGGACGGCCGCGTCGGTTGACGATCGGCACGAACCCGCGGATGCGCTGGCGTGCTTGGATGAATCCCTTGATGACCCAGTAGACCGAACCGCCGTCCAGCACCTCGTCCTCGCGCCGCGGCGTGTTGCGCGTGTAGAAGCAGTAGAAGCCACGCTCCTTCTTCCGCGCGCGCTGCGCCTCGCGCAGCTCCGCAATGTCGTCAACCCCGACCGCAAGCTTAAGAATATGCACCGTCATTTCGTCACGCCGCCTTCACCGAAAGTGCGCGCGCCGCTTTCGAAGCGGGCTCGCGCCCGAGTTCCCGCGAGATGAAGCGCCCGGCCGCCGCGAGTTGCGCGAGATCGATGCCGGTGAGAATGCCGAGCCCGTGCAGCAGATAGACCACATCCTCGCTCGCGACATTGCCCGCGGCACCCGGCGCATAGGGACAGCCGCCAAGTCCCGCGACCGAGCTGTCGATCACGGCCACGCCCTTGCCGAGCGCCGCGAGAATGTTCGCGACCGCCTGGCCGTATGTGTCATGGAAATGCGCCGCGAGCTTTGCCACCGGCACGCGCGCGGCAACGGCGTCGATCATCGCTTCGACGCGCCCCGCCGTGCCGGTGCCGACCGTGTCTCCGAGCGAGATCTCGTAGCAGCCGAGCGACAGAAGCCGCACGGCCACGTCGGCGACCGCGGCAGGCGCCACCGGTCCTTCGTACGGGCAATCAATGACGCATGACACATAGCCGCGCATCTTGACGCCGTCGCGACGCGCGGCTTCCGCCACCGGCGCGAAGCGCTCGATGCTCTCGGCGATATTGCAGTTGATGTTGCGGCGGGAAAAGCTTTCCGTTGCGGCCGCAAAGACCGCGATCTCGCCGACATCGGCCGCGCGCGCGGCCTCGTATCCCTTCATGTTCGGCACGAGCACCACATAGCTGACGCCAGGCTTCCGCTTGAGGCCGGCGAGCACCGCCGCGGTATCCGCCATCTGTGGGACCCATTTCGGGGAGACGAAGGCCCCCGCCTCGATCGTCGTGACGCCGGCGTCGGCAAGCCGCTCGATCAGCGCAATCTTGACCGCGGTCGGCACAGTGCGTGCCTCGTTCTGCAAGCCGTCGCGCGGCGCCACCTCGACGACCCGCACCTCCTTCGGCCACCGCATCGCGCCTCCTTACTCGGCCGCGAAGGCGATGAGGAGCGCGCCCTCCTCCACAACATCGCCAGCCGCGAAATTCACCGCCTCCACCACCCCGTCGGCCGGAGCAGTGATGGCATGCTCCATTTTCATTGCCTCGAGCACAAGGAGCAACTGCCCGCGCGAGACCTTGGCACCGGGCGCGACGTGGACCGCCAGGATCTTGCCCGGCATGGGCGCCGCAAGCCGCGCGGTGAGCGCGCCCGCCGCCTCGGGGGGCGCCAGGACATCGCGCACGACGAGGCGGCGCGTCTCGTCCGGCAGGATGACCGTGATCTCGCTTTTCTGGCGCAGCACGAATGCGGAAATTCGCGCGCCGCCGATCTCGAGCTCGAATTCGCCCGGCCTGTTTCCCGTGAAACACTGTCCGACAGATATCTCGTCGACAGAGACGAAAAAACCTTGCCGCCCACGATTGAGGCGGACGGCACGTTCCGTCTCGCCCTCAAGGAAACGCAGCGTGCGCGCTTCGCTGCCGGCAAAGCGCCAGCCGTCGCGCGCGAGCCATGGCGAAAATGGGTCATGCCGCGCGGCCCCCTGCACTGCCGCCGCGTCCTCGTCGTTGGCGAGAGCGCACGCGGCCGCCGCCAGCGCGGCCGCAGACGCGCGCTCGGGCCCGCGTAGCGCATCGCCGTGACGTCCGAGAAAGCCGGTGTCGATCGCGCCCGCCGCGAAATCCTGCTGACGCAGCACGCGGATGAGATAGTCGCGGTTGGTGATGACGCCGGCAACACGCGTCGCACAAAGTGCCCCATCAAGCCGCGCGATTGCCGCTCCGCGGTCCTCGCCGTGCGCCACGAGCTTCATAAGCAGCCCGTCGTAATGAACACCGACCACGTCGCCCGTGCGTACTCCTGTCTCGATGCGCAGGTCCGCATCGCCTGCGGGCGTTTCGAAATGATGGAGCGTTCCCGCCTGCGGCAAGAACCCGCGTGCGGGATCCTCTGCGTAAAGCCGAACTTCGATCGCGTGGCCGTGTCGCGCGATCTCGTCCTGACGCAGCGGCAACGGCTCGCCCGCCGCCACCTTCAACTGCCATTCGACAAGGTCGAGGCCGGCGATCATTTCGCTCACCGGATGCTCGACCTGGAGCCGCGCATTCATCTCGATGAAGTAGAAGTCGCTTGCCTCGACCAGGAATTCGACGGTGCCGGCGCCGACATAGCCCGCGGCGCGAGCCGCCGCGACTGCGGTCGCGCAGAGGTTTTGCCGTATGTTCCCCGCGAGCGCGGTCGCTGGCGCCTCCTCCAGAATCTTCTGGTGCCTGCGCTGGAGCGAGCAATCGCGCTCGAAGATGTGGACGGCGCTGCCCTGTGTGTCAGCGAAGATCTGTACCTCGATGTGACGCGGCTGCGCGAGATACCGTTCGAGTATGAGGCGGCCGTCAGCGAAAGCGCCCTCGGCCTCACGCCGCGCCGTGGAAAGCGCGCCCGCAAGCTCGTCCGCGCGCGCAACAACCCGCATGCCGCGGCCACCGCCGCCCGCCGCTGCCTTCACCAGCAACGGATAGCCCAGGCGCTGCGCCTCGGCGGCAAAGCGTACGTCGTCCTGCTCGGTACCGTTATAGCCAGGAAGCACGGGCACGCCGGCCTTTTCCATGATCGACTTGGCGTAGGCCTTGTCTCCCATGGCGCGCATTGCTTCGGGCGGCGGGCCAACGAAGACGACCCCGGCCGCCGCACAGGCCTTCGCAAAATCGGCATTCTCGGAGAGAAAACCATAGCCGGGATGCACGGCCTCGGCACCGCTGCGGCGCGCGGAATCGATGATGCGGGCGATATCGAGATAGCTGTCACGGGCCGGCGCGGGGCCGATCTCGATTGCCTCATCCGCCATCTCCATATGAAGCGCGCCGCGATCAGCCGTGGAGTAAACCGCGATCGTGTGCAGGCCAAGGCGCCTCGCCGTGCGCATGACGCGGCAGGCAATCTCGCCGCGGTTGGCGATGAGGAGACGGCGGAACAAGGTCAACGGCGCCAGGCGGGCGACCGCTTGTCGAGAAAGGCGCCAACCCCCTCACGCCCCTCGGCCGAAGCGCGCGCCTCGGCGATGGTGCGGGCGGTGAGCGCCATCACCTCGGGATCGATCGCGCGTCCGTTCACTTCAGCGATGAGGCGCTTGGCGCGGCCCTGCGCGCCGGGTGCGCCTTGCAGCACCGAGGCGATGACGCGCTCGACCGCGGTATCAAGCGCATCGGCAGCCGCGACCTCGTGAACGAGACCGATCGCGTGCGCAACGTCCGCCGAGAATGTTTCCGCGGTGAGGCAATAGCGCCGCGCCGCACGCGCCCCGATCGCCGCAGCGACATAGGGGCCGATCGTTGCCGGCACGAGCCCGAGCCGGACCTCAGAGATCGAGAAGACGGCGCCTGCGGCAGCGATCGCCACGTCACAGCAGCAGATGAGGCCGACGCCGCCAGCGAACGCCGCGCCATTGATGCGCGCGACGGTCGGTTTCGGCAGGGTGTCGAGCGCGCGCAGCATGCCCGCGAGCGCCATCGCGTCGGCGTAGTTCTCGGCCTCGCCGTAGCCGGCCATGCGCCGCATCCAGTTGAGATCGCCGCCCGCCGAGAACGCCGTTCCGGCGCCGGTCAGAACGAGGAGGCGCACGGCGTCATCGGCCGCGACGCGGGCGAACGCTTCTGTCAGGTCGCGGATGAGGGCGTCGTCGAAGGCATTGCGCAGCGCCGGGCGGTTCAAGGTCAGTGTGGCGACGCCGCGCGCGTCGGTCGAAACGAGAATGTCGCTCATCAATTCACATCCGGAAGATGCCGAACTCGGTCTTGGCAATGGGCGCGTTGAGGCTCGCCGAGATCGCAAGCGCGAGCACGCGCCGCGTATCGGCCGGGTCGATCACCCCGTCATCCCACAGCCGAGCGCTCGCATAGTAGGGATGGCCCTGCGTTTCGTATTGCGCGCGAATAGGAGCTTTGAAGGCTTCCTCCGCCGCGGCGCTCCACTGCTCGCCGCGACGCTCGAGACCATCGCGATGGACCGTCGCGAGCACGGTCGCGGCTTGCTCCCCGCCCATCACGGAGATGCGCGCATTGGGCCACATCCACAGGAAGCGCGGCGCGAAGGCGCGCCCGCACATGCCGTAATTACCGGCGCCGAAACTGCCGCCGACGATCACTGTGAATTTCGGCACATTGGCGCAGGCGACGGCCGTCACCATTTTGGCGCCGTCCTTGGCGATGCCGCCCGCCTCGTATTTGCGGCCGACCATGAAGCCCGTGATGTTCTGGAGAAACACGAGCGGAATGCTCCGGCGTGCACACAGCTCGATGAAATGCGCGCCCTTCAGGGCGCTTTCGGAGAAGAGGATGCCGTTGTTGGCGACGATGCCGATCGGATAGCCCCAAAGTCGCGCGAAGCCGGTGACGAGCGTCTCGCCATAGAGCGGCTTGAACTCGTCGAGCCGGCTGCCGTCGACGAGGCGGGCGATCACCTCGCGCACGTCATAGGGCTTGCGCGGGTCGCTCGACACCGCGCCATAGATGCCGGCCGGATCGTAAAGCGGCTCCTCAGGCGCAACGACATCGATACTGCCCGGCTTGACGCGGTTGAGATTGGCGACGATGCGACGCGCGATCCCGAGGGCGTGCGCGTCGTCCATCGCATAATGGTCGGCGACACCCGAGACGCGCGCGTGAACCTCGGCGCCGCCGAGCTCTTCTGCGCTCACCACTTCGCCGGTCGCGGCTTTGACGAGCGGCGGCCCACCGAGGAAGATGGTGCCCTCGTTGCGCACGATCACGCATTCGTCCGACATCGCCGGCACATAGGCGCCGCCGGCCGTGCACGAGCCCATAACGACGGCCATCTGCGGGATACCGGCCGCCGAGAGCGTCGCCTGGTTATAGAAGATGCGGCCGAAATGCTCGCGGTCCGGGAACACGTCGTCCTGGTTCGGCAGATTGGCGCCGCCAGAATCGACGAGATAGATGCAGGGAAGATGATTGTCGCGCGCGATCTCCTGGGCGCGCAGGTGCTTCTTCACCGTGAGCGGGTAATAGGTCCCGCCTTTCACCGTCGCGTCATTGGCGACGACGACGCATTCCTTGCCCATGACGGGACCGATACCGGTAACGATGCCGGCGGCAGGAATATCCTCGCCATACATGCCATAGGCCGCGAGCGGCGACAGCTCGAGGAAGGGCGCGCCCGGATCGAGGAGGAGACGGATGCGCTCGCGCGGCAGCAGCTTGCCGCGCGCGAGATGACGCTCGCGCGCCGCCTCCCCGCCCCCGGCGCGCACGTGCTCGAGCTTTGTAGCAAGGTCGGCGACGAGGCTTCGCATCGCCTCGTCATTGGCCTTGTAGGATGCCGAATGCGGATCGAGCGAGCTGGCGAGGACGGACATCGCGCTACCAGGGCAACGCCGAGCCGTCATAGCGCAGGAAGGCGCCGCTTTCGGCCCGCGTGAGCCGCGCGATCACCCGGCATAGTCCGGCGACGCTCTCCTCCGGCGCAAGCGGCGCCTCTGGATTCATGTCGGTCCGGACGCGCGCCGGCGATAGGACCGTCGCGATGATCTCGGGATGATCGAAGGCGAGCGTGCGCCAGCACTCGTGCAGCGCCGCCTTCGACGCGCGATAGGCATAGCCGCCGCCATAACGGATCTGCGTGATCGAGGCGGCGGCGCTGCCGAGCGCCACCATCTTGCGCTCCCCGGAGCGCGCGACATGGGGCAGGAACGCTGCCGCGCATACCATCGGCCCAACAGAATTGACGGCGAAGCTCTCCTCCCACGCGGCGTCGTCGAGCCTCCCGAGCGGCAACCCCTTGTCGAGATAGACCCCGGCATTGGAGATGAAGACATCGATCGCTCTGTCCTCAAGCTCGCGCGCCAGCGCGGCAACACCGGCATGGTCCGTGACGTCGAGGCGGCGAAGCTCGGCACCCGCTGCGGCCGCGCGGAGCTTCTCCGCGCGTGCGGGATCGCGGCAGGTGGCGATGACGCGCCAGCCCTCGCGCGTGTATTGCCGCGCGAATTCGAGGCCGATGCCGCGACTGGCGCCGGTGATCAGCACCGTCGGCATTCAGCGCGTCTCCTCGAAGAGTTCGCGTCCGATCAGCATGCGCCTGATCTCGGACGTGCCGGCGCCGATCTCGTAGAGCTTCGCGTCGCGCAGGAGGCGGCCCGTCGGGAACTCGTTGATATAGCCGTTGCCGCCGAGGACCTGGATGGCATCCAGCGCCATCTGCGTCGCCTTTTCGGCCGCATAGAGAATGGCGCCGGCAGCGTCCTTGCGCGCGGTGCGGCCCTGGTCGCAGGCGCGCGCCACAGCATAGACATAGGCGCGCGCGGCGTTCATGCCGGTGTACATGTCGGCGAGCTTCCCCTGCAGAAGCTGAAACTCGCCGATCGGCCGGCCGAACTGGCGCCGCTCGTGGACATAAGGGATGACGATGTCGAGGCACGACTGCATGATGCCGAGCGGCCCGCCCGCAAGTACGGCGCGCTCGTAGTCGAGCCCGCTCATCAACACCTTCACGCCTTCGTTGATGCGGCCCAGCATGTTCGCCTCCGGCACCTCGCAATCCTCGAACACGAGCTCGGCCGTGGGCGAGCCGCGCATGCCGAGCTTGTCGAGTTTTTGGGCCGTGCGAAATCCCTTCATGCCTTTCTCGACGAGAAAGGCCGTGATGCCGCGCGGGCCCGCACCGGGATCGGTCTTGGCATAGACCACGAGCGTGTCGGCGTCGGAGCCGTTGGTGATCCACATCTTGCTGCCGTTGAGGACGTAGCGATCCCCCTTCTTCTCGGCACGCGTCGTCATCGAGACAACATCGGAGCCGGCGCCCGTCTCGCTCATCGCGAGCGCGCCCAGGTGCTCGCCCGAAATGAGGTTTGGCAGATAGCGGCGTTTCTGCGCGGGCGTGCCGTTGCGCCTGATCTGGTTGACGCACAGGTTCGAGTGCGCGCCGTAGGAAAGTCCGACGGCGGCAGACCCGCGGCTCACTTCCTCCATCGCCACGACATGTGCGAGATAGCCCATGCCTGCGCCGCCCAGCTCCTCTTCGACGGTAATGCCGAGGAGACCGATGGCGCCAAGCTTCGGCCACAGGTCGCGAGGGAAGGCATCGTCGCGGTCGATCGCGGCCGCGCGAGGCGCAATCTCGGCGTCGGCGAAATCGCGCACGCTGTCGCGCAGCATGTCGATCTCGGGACCGAGATCGAAATCGAGCATCGGGTAGCGATTGGCGGGCACACTGCCTCCGCGCCTGGAGCATCGCCAGTCTAACGGCGCGGCCGGGGCCCGCAAAGGGATGGCGGGCCGTGCACGGGCCTAGAATCAGCGAGCCCTCCACCGGCCCATCTATGGAGTAAGACCCCGTGTCTGACAGAAGTTTGAGACTCGCAGCCGCGCTTGCCGCCCTTCTCGGCGGCGCCAGCGCGATCGTGCTGCCCGCTGCAGCGCAACAGAGCCCCCCGCCCTCGGCGGCCGCGCCTGCAGCACCCGGACAGGAACAGCAGCGGCCGCCCCGCGCGCCGCGGCCCAACCACATTGAAGGCCGCCTCGCCTACCTCAAGACGGAGTTGCACATAACGCCGGCGCAGGAAGCGCAGTGGAGCAAGGTGGCTGACGCGATGCGCCAGAACTCGGTCGAGCGGCGCCAAGCGTTCGATCAGATGCGGCAGGCCCGCACTGCGCCGCCCAACGCCTTGCAGCGGCTCGAGACGGTATCGCGGCTCTCGGCCATGCGCTCGCAGCAGACCGATCGCCTTCTGGCGGCGTTCCGCCCGCTCTACGACACCCTGTCGGACCAGCAGAAACAGGCCGCCAACGATATCTTCGGGCCGCACGGCCACCGCTCCCACTTCCACCATCGCGGCTGAGCCAGCCTCCCCCTCCCGCTCGGCCGTGGCTCGTCTTGCCGCTCCCCCAGCGGCAAGACGAGCACGTTTATACACAATAATTATGTGATATAATTGGCCTCGTTTCGCAAAATACGTTTGCATGCGCACGTCGAGAGAAATTGGCTTCGTTCTGTAAATATGAAGATGTTGTGCGGGCGACCTTCACACCTTATATACGTAGTATGCGTTCGTTGTTTCGACAAGCCCTGGCGCCATGTCGACGACAAATCACCTCGTCAGGAGGCCGAGCTGTGCCAGCGTCTGCGAGATCTCATCCCGACCGCGCTGTCTGAGGTCTGTGCCTCGAAAATTCTCAAAGAGACGCAAACGGCCGGCGAAGGAACTGGACGTTTGCCGCTTCCAGTAGGCCTCGGCCCATTTGAGAAGGTCGGCGCCATCTTCGGCCGTCGCATCGTGCCGCGGACCGCGAGCGGTCAGACCTTCACAGCATAGCTGCCACGGGAGATCGAGCCACAGGAGCGCGGTCGCACGGGGAAGCGCTGCCTCGGCAAGCCAGTCATAGATGCCCTCGATGATCCAGCGCGGAGCGGCAGCCGCATCGCGGACCATGCGGCGCCGCCATGTCCTCGTCGCGCTTCGGGCCGTAGCCGTCACTCGTCCAGTGAAGCGTATCGAGATCGATGACCGGAAAGTCCGAGCGCATGACCAAGGCTCGTGGCAAGCGTGCTCTTGCCCGACCCGCCATTGCCAATGATGACGGTTCGTTGCCTCAGATCGTCGAGGCGCGGCAGCACGAGCGGCGCGGCCTGCTAGAGGGATGCCAACGCTGTATAGTGAGCGCGAAAAAGCGACGGCTTTCCGCGAGCTTTCAGGACAGATGGTGCGGTCGAGAAGACTCGAACTTCCACGGGGTTTCCCCCACAGCGACCTCAACGCTGCGCGTCTACCAGTTCCGCCACGACCGCGGGCGCGGCTCCTTACCAAATCCGCCGAAGGCTCGCAAGAATGACGGTCGAGTGGCGCATCGCAGCGTCGCCGGTCGCCTACGAGGACGCGGTCACGGCGATGGAGGAGCGCGTCGCCGCGATCCGCGCCGGCGCCGCGCGTGAGCTCGTATGGCTCCTCGAGCATCCGCCGCTCTACACCGCCGGCACGAGCGCGCGTGAAGGCGACCTCATCGACGCGATCTTTCCTGTCCATCGCAGCGGGCGCGGCGGCCAGTACACCTATCACGGGCCGGGCCAGCGCGTCGCATACATCATGCTCGACTTGAGGCAGCGCGGCCTCGATCTCATCTCCTATGTACGGACCCTCGAAGCCTGGCTCATCGCGACGCTCGCAGAATTCGGCGTCACCGGCGAGCGGCGCGCGGGACGCGTCGGCATCTGGATCGCCGAGGGCGGGCGCGAGGCCAAGATCGCGGCGATCGGCGTGCGCGTGCGCCAGGGCGTTAGCTACCACGGCGTCTCGCTGAACCTCGACCCCGAGCTTGCGCATTATCGCGGAATCGTGCCGTGCGGCATCAGCGAGCATGGCGTCACCTCGCTGCGCGCGCTTGGCAGCACGGCGACCATGGCCGAGCTCGACCGGGCGATGGAGCGCGCGTTCGCGGGGGTGTTCGGCTAATATAAGCTGCATGATCCGTACATTTGCCGTTGTCGCTCTCATCGCCGCGCTCGCCGGCCCAGCGCAGGCGCAGACGCGCGCGGTGCCGGAAAGCCGCGAGGCGGTCAAGCTTTCTTACGCGCCGATTGTCAAACGCGTCGCGCCAGCCGTCGTCAACGTCTACTCGCGCCGCGTCGTGCGGCAGCAGCCGCCGCCGCTCCTCGAAGATCCGTTCTTCCGCCGCTTCTTCGGTCAGAACGTGCCATTCGGCATGTCGCGCGAGCGCGTATTGAATTCGCTGGGTTCAGGCGTGATCGTCGATCCCAACGGCCTCATCGTCACGAACGGCCACGTCATCAACGAGGCGCAGGAGATCCGCGTCGTGCTGAGCGACCGGCGCGAGTTCGAGGCGAAAGTGAAGCTCCTCGACGAGCATGCCGACCTCGCGGTGCTGACGATCGACACGCACGGCGAGAAGCTGCCCGCACTCGAGCTCGGCGACAGCGATACGCTCGAAGTGGGCGACATCGTGCTCGCTATCGGCAATCCGTTCGGCGTGGGCCAGACGGTGACGACCGGCATCGTCTCGGCCGTGGCGCGCTCGATCGGCGCCTCGGATTTCCGCTCCTTCATCCAGACCGACGCGGCCATCAACCCCGGCAATTCGGGCGGAGCGCTCGTCGATCTCGACGGCAAGCTCGTCGGCATCAACACCGCGATCTTCTCGCGCTCGGGCGGATCGATGGGGCTGGGTTTCGCCATTCCCTCGGCGATGGTACGGGTCGAGATCGACGCCGCCCATCACGGCGGCAAGGTGACACGGCCATGGCTCGGCGCCGCGGGCCAGGAGGTGACACCCGAGCTTGCCGAAGGGCTGAAGCTCGAGCGTCCGGCCGGCGTGCTGGTGAAAGACATCGTCGCCGACAGCCCAGCCGCCGCGGCGGGCCTGCGCGTCGGCGACGTGATCCTCGCCGTCAACGGGCACCCGGTCGACGATCCCCAGGCGCTCAAATTCCGCATTGCCACGCTGCCGCCCAATGCGCCGGCGAAGGTTGTGTATTGGCGCAGCGGTGAAAGCCACAGCACAAGCGTGACGCTCGCGCTGCTGCCCGAAGACCCGCCACGCGCGTTGAAGGAGCTATCAGGCGCCAATCCGCTCGCAGGCGCGACCGTCGGCAACCTCAATCCCGCTTTCGACGACGATCTCGGCTTCGACACGACGGTGCGCGGCGTCGTCGTTGCCTCGCTCGAGCAAGGAAGCGCGGCGCAACGGCTCGGCCTCGAGCCGGGCGACGTGCTCGTCTCGCTCAACAAGCAGCCGGTCGATACGGTGGCGGGCCTCGAGAGCGTGCTCGGCTCCGCCGAGCCGCCGTGGACGATCGCGGTGCGGCGCAAGGGCAAGCTTCTCACCGTGACGGTGCGATGAGCCTCTTCGAGAAGAACGCGCCGCGGCCACTGGCCGACCGGCTGCGGCCGCGGCGGCTCAGCGAAGTGGTGGGACAGGATCATCTGCTGCAACCCGATCAGCCGATCGGACGCATGGTGGCGCAGCGGCGGCTCGCCTCGATGATCCTGTGGGGCCCGCCCGGCTGCGGCAAGACAACGATCGCGCGTCTCCTCGCCGAGGCGACGAACATGCAGTTCGAGCCGCTTTCGGCCGTGTTCTCGGGTGTGGCCGACCTGCGCAAGGTGTTCGACAATGCCAAGAAGCGGCGCGTCGGCGGCCAGGGCACCCTGCTCTTCGTCGACGAGATCCACCGCTTCAATCGCGCGCAGCAGGACAGCTTCCTGCCCTATGTCGAGGACGGGACCGTGGTGCTGATCGGGGCCACCACCGAGAACCCGTCGTTCGAGCTCAACGGCGCGCTTCTGTCGCGCTGCCAGGTGTTCGTGCTGAACCGGCTCGATGACGCCGCGCTCGATGTCCTGATCGCGCGCGCCGAGGCGGCGCTGAAGCGCAAGCTGCCGCTCGACGATGCCGCGCGCCAGGCCTTGAAGGCAATGGCCGACGGCGACGGGCGCTTCATCTTCAACCTTGCCGAGGAGCTGGCGGCGCTGCCGCCCGACACCGTGCTCGACACGGCCGGGCTCACGGCTGCGGTGCAGCGGCGCGCGCCGCTCTACGACAAGGCACAGGAAGGCCACTACAACCTCATCAGCGCGCTGCATAAGGCGGTGCGCGGCTCCGATGTCGATGCCGCACTCTATTGGCTTGCCCGCATGCTCGTGGGCGGCGAGCATCCGATCTACATAGCGCGCCGCATGGTGCGCATGGCGGTGGAGGATATCGGCCTTGCCGAGCCGCAGGCGCTTGTGCAGACGATCGCGGCCTGGGAGGCTTACGAGCGGCTTGGCTCGCCCGAGGGCGAGCTGGCGCTGGCGCAGGCGGTGATCTTCCTCGCCACCGCGCCCAAGTCGAACGCGGCCTACGTCGCGCTCGGCGCGGCGCAGCGCGCGGCTAAGGAGAGTGGCTCGCTCATGCCGCCGATGCACGCCGTCAATGCGCCCACCCGGCTCATGCGCGAGCTCGGCTACGGCGAAGGCTACGTTTACGACCCTCGTACCGAAGAGGGGTTCTCGGGCCTCAATTATTTCCCCGACGATCTGCCGCGGCAGGTCTTCTATCGGCCCGTTGAGCGCGGCTTCGAGCGCGAGATCAAAAAACGGCTCGATTACTGGTCGAAACTTCGCGAGGGAAGATAGTGCGGAAAACCGCGTATGATTATTATCCCGTTACGGCGCAGATCGAGCTGGAGCCCACGATGCGAACGAAATTCCTGACAGCGGCCGTGATCCTTCTTTTGCTGGCGGGCGGCGGCATGGCCGCGGCGCAGACTTATGCACCACCCCCGCCACAGGCGGAGATGGCTCCGCCCCCGCCGCCCTCGCCCGGCGCCTGGGTCTGGCGGCCCGGCTACTGGCGCTGGGACGGACGGGCCTATGTGTGGGTCGGCGGTCGCTATGTGCACCCGCCGCGCGCGCACGCCGTCTGGATACCGGGCCACTGGGACGCGCGGCCTCGCGGCTGGGTCTGGGTTCCCGGCCATTGGGGCTGAGGCGGGATGGCCGCGCCTGTGAGCGCCCGCTAGATTGGGCGCTCGCATGGCGGGCGCACACACCATCGCGGTAACCGAGGACGAGGCGGAACTCCGCCTCGACCGTTGGTTCAAGCGGCATTTCCCCGAACTGGCGCACGGGCGGCTCGAAAAGCTGTTGCGCACGGGCCAAGTGCGGCTCGACGGCCGGCGCGCCGCCGCGGGCGACCGGGTTGCGCCCGGGCAACAGGTGCGCGTACCACCGCTGGGCGAACCGTCGACACCGCGGCCCGCAACGGCCGACGTCGCCGTTCGCCCGGCCGACCGGGCGATGCTGCGGAATGCGCTCCTGTACCAGGACGATGACATCATCGTCATCGACAAGCCGGCAGGGCTCGCGGTGCAGGGCGGCACCGGCACAGGGCGCCATCTCGACGGCATGCTCGGCGCGCTCGCCGAGGGCGGCGAGCGGCCACGGCTGGTCCACCGCCTCGACCGCGACACGAGCGGCGCGCTCGCGCTTGCCCGCAATGCCCGCGCCGCCGCGTTCCTCGCCGCGGCCTTCCGCGGCAAAGATGTGCGCAAGGCCTACTGGGCGATCGTGGTGGGCGTGCCCAAGCCGCGCCAGGGCCGTATCGACCTTCCGCTCGCAAAGCTTATGGCGCGCGGCGCCGAGCGGGTGGTGAGCGACGAGGACGGGCAGCGCGCGGTCACCTTCTATCGCACGATCGCGCATGCCGGCGGCAAGCTCGCATGGCTCGCGCTCGAGCCGCTGACGGGGCGCACGCACCAGCTCCGCGCCCATCTCGCCGCGATCGGCACGCCGATCCTGGGCGACGGCAAATATGGCGGCGCCGCGGCGCACCCGCCCGGTGTACCCAACGCGCGGCGCCTCCATCTCCACGCGCGCGCGCTCGCCTTGCCCCGACGCGGCGGGCGCGCGATCACGGTGACGGCGCCCCTGCCGCAGCACATGCGCGAGACTTTCGCCTTCTTCGGCTTCAGCGAAGGCGACGAGCGCGATCCCTTCGCCGGGCTCGCCGGCGATGGCTGAGCGGCCACGGCGCCTCTACCGCGCCGCCGGAACTGTGGAGGCCGAGGGCGGCGGCTTCCTTGTCGTGCTCGACGACAAGCCGGTGCGCACGCCGGCGAAGGCGCCGCTCGCCGTGCCGAGCCGCGCGCTCGGCGAAGCGATCGCTGCCGAATGGGAGGCGCAGAGCGAGCGGATCGATCCCGACTCGATGCCGCTGACCCGCATCGCCAGCATCGCCATCGATCTCGTGGCGCCACGCCGTGCCAGCGTCATCGGCGAGATCGCGAAATATGCCGGCACCGATCTCGTCTGCTATCGCGCGGAGCGGCCGCAGGCTCTGGTCGAGCGCCAGCACGCAGCGTGGCAGCCGCTCGTCGATTGGACGCGAGAGCGCTATGGCGCCGAGCTCGCGGTGACGGCGGGAATCGTACCGCGGGAGCAGCCGGAGGCGGCGCTCGGCGCTCTTGCCGACGCGATCGCGGCGCACGATTCGATGCGGCTTGCGGCGCTTCATCTCGCTTGCGCCGCGTGCGGCTCGGTCGTGCTGGCACTGGCGCTCGTCGAGGGCCGGATCGACGCCGCGGCCGCGTTCGCAGCGGCGGAACTCGATCAGACCTTCGAGATCGAGCAATGGGGCGAAGACGCGGAGCAGACGCGCCGGCGCGCTTTACTGAGTGCGGAGATCGCCGCGGCCGCCCGCTTTCTCGAGCTTCTCGGCGCGTGATACTGGCGCCTCCGCGCCTGAGGTGATATCTCCGGCCGTCCCCAGGGAGAGCCCGATGCAAGACATCCTGCGGCGATTGGAGGAGAAGCGCGCGGCGGCGCGGCGCGGCGGCGGCGAGCGCCGCATCGCGCAGCAGCACGAGAAGGGCAAGCTCACTGCACGCGAGCGTCTCGACCTGCTCTTCGATCCGGGCTCGTTCGAGGAATGGGACATGTTCGTCGAGCACCGCAGCCACGATTTCGGTATGGCCGACGCGCGCGTCCCGGGCGACGGCGTCGTGACCGGCCACGGACTCGTCAACGGCCGGCGCGTCTTCGCCTTCAGCCAGGACTTCACCGTCTTCGGCGGCGCGCTCTCCGAGGCGCATGCCGAAAAGATCTGCAAGGTCATGGACAAGGCGATGCTCGTGGGCGCGCCGATCGTAGGGCTCAATGATTCCGGCGGCGCGCGCATCCAGGAAGGCGTCGCCTCGCTCGCGGGATATGCCGAAGTGTTCGAGCGTAACGTGCTCTCCTCCGGCGTCGTACCGCAGATCTCGCTCGTCATGGGGCCCTGCGCCGGAGGCGCCGTCTATTCGCCGGCGATGACGGACTTCATCTTCATGGTGAAGGACAGCGCCTACATGTTCGTGACCGGTCCCGACGTGGTGAAGACGGTGACGCACGAGACGGTGACGCACGAGGAGCTGGGCGGCGCGCTCACCCATGCGTCTCGCTCGGGCGTCGCCGACCTCGCCTTCGAGAACGATCTCGAGGCGATCGTGGAGCTGCGGCGCTTTCTCGGGTTCCTGCCGTCCTCGAACCGCGCTGGCGCGCCCGGACGACAATGCACCGATCCGCCGGACCGCGACGATGCCTCGCTCGACACGCTCGTCCCGGGCAATCCGAACAAGCCCTACGATATGAAGGAGCTCATCATCAAAGTCGTCGACGACGGCGAATTCTTCGAGCTTTCGCCGCTTTACGCCAAGAACATCGTCGTCGGCTTTGGGCGCATGAACGGCGCGCCCGTCGGCATCGTCGCCAACCAGCCGATGGTGCTTGCCGGCTGCCTCGACATCGACAGCTCGCGCAAGGCGGCGCGCTTCGTGCGCTTCTGCGACTGCTTCAACATCCCGATCCTGACCTTCGTCGACGTGCCCGGGTTCCTGCCCGGCACGGCGCAGGAATATGGCGGCATCATCAAGCACGGCGCGAAGCTGCTCTACGCCTATGCCGAAGCGACCGTGCCCAAGGTCACGGTCATCACGCGCAAGGCCTATGGCGGCGCCTACGATGTCATGAGCTCGAAGCATCTGCGCGGCGACGTCAACTACGCCTGGCCTACGGCCGAGATCGCGGTGATGGGGCCCAAGGGCGCGGTCGAGATCATCTTTCGCGGCGATCTCGGCGATCCCGCCAAGATCGAAAGCCGCGCCGAGGAATATCGCGAGAAATTCGCCAATCCCTTCATCGCCGCGAGCCGCGGCTTCATCGACGACGTCATCATGCCGCACGGCACGCGCCGGCGCATCAACCGCGCGCTCGCCATGCTGAACGGCAAGAAGCTCGAGAATCCCTGGAAGAAGCACGACAACATCCCGCTCTGAGCCATCGGATGTTCAACAAAATCCTCATCGCCAACCGCGGCGAGATCGCGTGCCGCATCGTGCGCGCGGCGCGGTGCATGGGGATCAAGACCGTCGCCGTTTTCAGCGACGCCGATGAGGATGCGCTCCACGTGCGGATGGCGGACGAGTCCGTGCGCATAGGCGCGGCTGCCTCGGCCGAGAGCTATCTCCGCATCGACCGCATCATCGAGGCGTGCCGCACGACCGGGGCTGAAGCGGTCCATCCGGGCTACGGGTTCCTCTCCGAGAATGCCGAGTTCGCGGCGGCGCTTGCCGCGGCCGGCATCGTCTTCATCGGGCCCGACGCGCCCGCCATCGCCGCGATGGGCGACAAGATCGAGGCGAAGAAGCTCGCCGAGGCGGCCGGCGTCGCGACCGTGCCGGGGCGGCTCGAGGCTATTGCCGACGCCGAGGCGGCGGTCGAGGCGGCACGAGAAACAGGGTTTCCGGTGATCCTCAAGGCCGCCGCTGGCGGCGGTGGCAAGGGCATGCGCGTGGCGCGCAGCGAGGCCGAGGTACGCGAAGGCTTTCGCCTGGCCGCGAGCGAGGCGCGCACGAGCTTCGGCGACGCGCGCGTCTTCATCGAGCGCTATGTCGAGGAGCCGCGCCATATCGAGATCCAGATTCTGGCCGACGGGCACGGCAACGTGGTCCACCTGTTCGAGCGCGAATGCTCGATCCAGCGCCGGCACCAGAAGGTGATCGAGGAGGCGCCAAGCCCATTTCTCGACGCCGCGACGCGGGCGGCGATGGGCGCGAAGGCGGTCGCGCTCGCCAAGGCCGCGAATTATCGATCTGCCGGCACGGTCGAGTTCATCGTCGACCGCGAGCGGCGCTTCTATTTCCTCGAAATGAACACGCGGCTCCAGGTCGAGCATCCGGTGACGGAACTCGTGACCGGGCTCGATCTCGTCGAGCTGATGATCCGCATCGCCGCCGGCGAGCCTTTGCCGTTCCGGCAGGAGGAGGTGCGCCTTGCGGGCGCGGCGATCGAAGCGCGCGTCTATGCGGAGGACCCATTCCGCAATTTCCTGCCCGCGATCGGGCGGCTCGTCCGCTATGTGCCGCCGGAGGGCGAAGGCGTGCGCATCGATACGAGCGTCTACGAGGGCGCCGAGATCAGCCTCTATTACGACCCGATGATCGCCAAGCTCGTGGCAAGCGCGCCAACGCGCGAGGGAGCGATCCGGCGCATGGCAGACGCGCTCGATGCCTTCTACATCGAGGGCCCGTCGCACAACCTGCCGTTTCTCGCGGCGCTCGTGCGGAGCGACCGCTTCCGCCAGGGCGCGCTCTCGACCGCCTTCATCGCCGAGGAATATCCGGCGGGCTTCGCCGGCGCGTCGATCGCGCCCGAGGACGAGGCGCCGGCCTTTGCGGTGGCGGCCGCGGCGCAGCGCATCCTCGACGAGCGCGATCGCGGCGATGCGGTGGGGGTCGAGTGGGTCGTGTGCCGCGGCGCGGAGCGGCATCCGGTGCAAGTCGAACCCGAGGGCGACGCCATCGTCGTCGTCTTCGCCAACGCCATGGTACGGCGAGTCGTGACCTCGTGGCGGCCGGGGCAACCGCTCCTGCGCGCGAGCGTCGATGGCACGCCAGGCGTGTGGCAGATCACACGGAAGGGGATAGGCTTCGTTTTATCGCGCGCAGGCTGGAGCCTTGAGCTCAAGGTTCTGCCGCCGCACGCGGCGGCGCTTCTCGAGCGCATGCCGGAGCGGCGCCCCGCCGACATGTCGCACCTGCTGCTCGCGCCGATGCCTGGGCTGCTCGTCTCGATCGCGGTCGCCGAAGGGCAGGAGGTGAAGCCGGGCGAGGAACTCGCCGTGATCGAGGCGATGAAGATGGAGAACGTGCTGCGCGCCGAGCGCGAGGGCAAGGTCGCCAAGATCCACGTGCGCAAGGGCGACAGCCTTGCCGCCGATCAGATCATTCTCGAATTCGCCTGAGCGATGGGCGAGACCGCCTGCCGCATCGTCATCACCGGCCGCGTCCAGGGCGTGGGGTTCCGCGCCTGGGCCCGTGCCGAAGCCGTTCGCCGGAACATTCGCGGCTGGGTCCGCAACCGGCGGGACGGCACGGTCGAGGCGCTCTTGATCGCGCCCGGCGACCGGATCGACGCGATGATCGAAGCGTGCCGGGAGGGCCCAAGCCTTGCGCGCGTGACCGCCATCGCGCGCGAGCCTGCACCGGATGACGGCAGCGCGGATTTTGAAGAGCGGCCGACGGTATGAGCACCGCGCCGACCACGCAACTTCGCCTTCTCGCCACGCGCCGGCTCCTGCCGCTTTTCGTCGCGCAATTCTTCGGCGCCGTGAACGACAATCTGTTCAAGAACGCCCTCATCATCCTCATCGCCTATCGCGACACCTCAAACGCACGCGCCACCGAAATCCTCGTGACGCTGGCCGGCGCCATCTTCATCCTGCCCTATTTCCTGTTCTCCGCGCCGGCCGGGCAGATCGCCGACAAGTTCGAGAAGCGCACGCTCGTGCGCATCGTCAAGCTGTGGGAGATCGGCATCATGCTGGTCGCCGCGGCCGGGTTCATGCTGAACAATATCTATTTCCAGCTTGCGGTTTTGTTCGGACTTGGCGTGCAGGCAACGTTCTTCGGTCCGGTCAAGTACGCGATCATCCCGGAGCTGTTGGCGCCCGAGGAGCTCATCGGCGGCAATGCGCTGATCGAGGCCGGCACATTCCTGGCGATCCTCATCGGCACGATCGCCGGCGGGCTCCTGATCCTCGCGCCGCACGGCTATCTCGTGGTCACCGCCGCGCTCCTCGTCATGGCGCTCATCGGCTGGAGCGCCGCCTTCTTCCTGCCCCCGGGACGCGCGGCCTCGCCCGGCCTACGGCTCGAGCCCAACATCTTCGCCGAGACGTGGCGCATCCTGACCTATGCTTATGCCCGCGCCGATTTGCGGATGCCGCTCATCGGTATTTCGTGGTTCTGGTTCCTCGGCATCGCCTATCTCGCGCAGTTCCCGAATTTCGCCAAAGAGATCCTTCACGCCGACAACGAGGTGGTGACGCTGTTCCTGACCTTGTTCTCGGTCGGGATCGGCGCCGGCTCGCTGCTGTGCGGACGAATTCAGAAGGGCGTGGTCAACGCGCGCCTCGTACCCTTGGGCGCGCTCGGGCTCACGATTTTCGGCCTCGATTTTTGGCTGGCCGGAGAGCCGGAAGGATCAGCCGCCGCCCTCATCGGCGCCGTGCCGTTCCTGCTAAATCCCGTGAACTGGCGCATCGTCGTCGATCTCTTCGTCATCGCGCTCGCGGGCGGCCTTTACTGCGTCCCGCTCTATGCCTTGATGCAAGTCCGCAGCGAGACGGCACATCGCGCGCGTGTCGTTGCCGCCAACAACATCATGAATGCGCTCTTCATGGTGGTGGCCGGCATCGCCAGCGCGGCCATGCTGGCGGCGGGATGGGGTATCGCGAGCATCTTCCTCGCGATCGGCATCGGCAATGCGATCGTGACAGTGGCGATGTGGAAGACTGCGCGGTGACGGCCGCGGGTCAGCTCGCAGCGGCTTCGGTCTCCTCGGCCGCGGCCTCGACGGGGCCCGAATCCTGACCCTTGGCGTCGGGATCGCGGTCGACCAACTCGATCACCGCCATCGCCGCCGCATCGCCGTGGCGGAAACCCGCCTTCAGAATGCGGCAATAGCCGCCCGGCCGCGCGGCATAACGCTCGGCCAAAGTTGTCATCACCTTGTCGGCGAGCTTCGCATCCTGAAGCGTCGCGATCACCTGACGCCGCGCATGAAGCCCGCCGCGCTTGCCGAGCGTGATGAGCTTCTCGACGACGGGGCGCAGATCCTTGGCCTTCGGCAGCGTCGTCGTGATCTGCTCATGCTTCAGGAGCGCATGCGCCATGTTGTCGAACATGGCCCTGCGGTGCGAGGAGGTGCGGCTGAAATTGCGGCCGCGCAGGCGATGGCGCATGATTGCTCTCTCAATACGGTTCCTCGAGGCGCTTCGCCAGCTCCTCGATGTTCTCGGGCGGCCAGTTCGGAATTTCCATGCCGAGATGGAGGCCCATCTGAGCCAGCACCTCCTTGATCTCGTTCAAGGACTTGCGGCCGAAATTCGGCGTCCGCAGCATTTCCGCTTCGGTCTTCTGCACGAGGTCGCCGATATAGACGATGTTGTCGTTCTTGAGGCAGTTGGCCGAGCGCACCGAGAGCTCGAGCTCGTCGACCTTGCGCAGCAGGTTCTTGTTGAAGGGCAGCTCGCTCGGCCGCTCTTCCTCCGTGGCGGCGCGCGGCTCCTCGAAATTGATGAAGATCTGCAGCTGGTCCTGGAGGATGCGAGCGGCGATCGCGACCGAATCCTCGGGCGTCACCGCACCGTTCGTCTCGATGTCCATCGAGAGCTTGTCGTAGTCCGTGCGCTGCCCGCGGCGCGTATTCTCGACCTTGTAGCTGACCTTGCGAACAGGGCTGAAGAGCGCATCGACCGGGATAAGGCCGATCGGTGCGTCCTCGGGCCGGTTGTCCGTGGCCGGACGATAGCCCTTGCCGTTTTCGACGGTGAGCTCCATCGCGATCTTCGCGCCGCTGTCGAGCGTGCAGATGAGATGGTCCGGGTTCATGATCTCGATATCGTGCCCGGTCTCGATCTTGTTGGCGCGCACCTCGCCCGGGCCATTGGCGCGGAGCCGCATGCGCTTCGGCCCGTCGCCGTGCATCCGAAGCGCAATTCCCTTCAGATTGAGCACGATGTCGGTGATGTCCTCGAGCACGCCCGGAAGGGACGAGAACTCGTGCAGTACGCCCTCGATCTGCGCCGACGTGATGGCGGCGCCCTGAAGCGAGGACAGGAGGATGCGCCGCAACGCATTCCCAAGCGTCAGGCCGAAGCCCCGCTCCAAAGCGCCGACGACAATGACGGCCTTGCGCTTCGGATCGTCACCGGCCTCGACCACCGGCTTGTCCGGGTGTTCCAGCGCCTGCCAATTCTTCTGAATCTGACTCACGAGCCGCACCTCATATTGCTTGGCGCGAAAGACCCCGACCGCCGCTTCGATCCGTTGTGCTGCCGATCCGGCAACTGGCCGAGCGGCCGCGGGGCTTCGCGGACTAAACCCGCCGCCGCTTGGGCGGCCGACATCCGTTATGCGGAATGGTCGTGACATCGCGGATCGACGTCACGGCAAATCCCACCGCCTGGAGCGCGCGCAGCGCCGATTCACGGCCCGAGCCCGGCCCCTTCACCTCGATCTCGAGCGTGCGCATGCCATGCTCCATGGCCTTGCGCCCTGCATCCTCGGCCGCGACCTGCGCGGCATAGGGCGTCGACTTGCGCGAGCCCTTGAAGCCGAGGCTCCCCGACGACGACCAGGCGATCGTGTTGCCCTGCGCATCAGTGATCGTGATCATCGTGTTGTTGAAGGTCGCATTCACATGCGCGACACCGGACGTGATGTTCTTGCGCTCGCGACGCCTGACGCGTGGCGCAGCTGCTGCCTTGGCCATCAGACGACCTTCTTCTTGCCGGCGATGGGACGCGCCGGCCCCTTGCGGGTGCGGGCGTTGGTATGCGTGCGCTGGCCACGCACCGGCAGGCCCTTGCGGTGACGCAGGCCGCGATAGCAACCCAAATCCATGAGCCGCTTGATATTCATGGCGACGAGCCGGCGGAGATCGCCCTCGACCGTGTATTCCTTGTCGATCAGCTCGCGGATACGCAGCACCTCGTCATCGGTGAGCTCGTGCGCGCGGCGCTGCGGCGGGATGCCGACGCGTTGGCAAATCTGGCTGGCCGTGGTGCGGCCGATCCCATGGATATAGGTCAGCGCGATCGGCACGCGCTTTTGATTCGGTATGTTCACGCCAGCGATGCGCGCCACTTGCGCTTCTCCTTCAAGTCACTGGATGTGGGACGACGCCACGAGCCCGGGTTTGGCCGAGGGCAAACATTATAGGAATCGTAAAGAAGAAGTCAACTCCGTGAAGCCCCTGATCCGCCCCGGAGAATCTTCTCGATTTCGGCGCTGACCTGGTCCAGCGGGGCCATGCCGTCGATCGTCCGCAAAAGGCCGCGGGCGCGGTAATAGGGCAGAATCGGGGCGGTCTGGTCGCGATAGGCCTTGAGGCGGGCCCGCACCGTCTCGGGCTTGTCGTCGGGGCGGTGCACGAGATCGGTCGCGCCGCACACGTCGCAGACCCCGTCCTGGCGCGGCCGGTTGAAGCGCTCGTGATAGCTCGCGCCGCACTTGGCGCAGCTGAACCGGCCGGCGATGCGCTCGACGAGCGCCGCCTCATCGACCGCCATCTCGATCACGAAATCGAGCTTCAAGCGCTTGGCCGCGAACATGCGGTCGAGCGCCTCGGCCTGCGGTACGGTGCGCGGGAAGCCGTCGAGGATGAAGCCCTTGGCCCCGTCGGGATGGTCCATGCGGCTGGCGATGAGGGCGATCATGATGTCGTCGGAGACGAGTTGGCCGGCATCCATGATGGCCTGGACCTGGCGGCCAAGATCGCTGCCCGAGGCGCGCTCGGCCCGCAGCATATCGCCGGTGGCTAGCTGTTTCAGTCCGTGACGCTCTTCAAGGCGCTTTGCCTGCGTTCCCTTCCCCGCGCCGGGGGGCCCGAGCAGGATGATGTTCACCCACGTCTCCCCCGCAGTTTCGACTTTTTGATGAGGCCCTCGTACTGATGCGCGAGGAGATGCGAGTGGATTTGCGCCACCGTGTCCATCGTGACGCTGACCACGATGAGAAGGCTCGTGCCGCCGAAATAGAACGGCACGTTGTATTGCGCGACGAGAATTTCAGGCAACACGCACACACCAGCGAGGTAGAGCGCGCCCACCATCGTCAGGCGTGTCAGCACATAGTCGAGATGGTCGGCGGTGTTCTTGCCGGGCCTGATACCCGGGACGAAGCCGCCATATTTCCTGAGATTGTCCGCGGTCTCGGTCGGGTTGAAGACGATCGCCGTATAGAAAAAGGCGAAGAAAACGATGAGCCCGACATAAAGCAGGATGTAGAGCGGTTTGCCGTGGCCGAGGTTGGCCGCGACCTCGGCGAGGATGCCGGACTGATTGGCGTTGAAGCTCGCCACCGTCGCCGGCAGGAGGAGGAGCGAGGACGCGAAGATCGGCGGGATGACGCCCGAGGTGTTGAGCTTCAAAGGCAAATGCGATGCCTCGCCGCCGAACATCTTGTTGCCGACCTGGCGCTTCGGATATTGCACCAGGATGCGGCGCTGGGCGCGCTCCATGAAGACGATGAAGGTGACGACCGCGACGGCGATGACGAGGAAGATGATGATGAAAAAGGTCGAGAGCGCGCCGGTGCGACCCAATTCGAGAAGCGCCGCGAGCGCCGAAGGCATGCGCGCAACGATGCCCGAGAAGATGATGAGCGAGATGCCGTTGCCAACGCCGCGCGCCGTGATCTGCTCGCCGAGCCACATGAGGAAGATGGTGCCGCCGGTGAGCGTCACGACGGTGGTGAGGCGGAAGAAGATCCCCGGGTCGATGACCGCGAGCCCCGACGGCCCGCGCAGCCCCTCGAGCCCGACCGATATGCCATAAGCCTGTACCGCGGCGAGCAGCACCGTGCCGAAGCGCGTGTACTGATTGAGCTTCTTGCGCCCGACCTCGCCCTCCTTCTTCAGCGCCTCGAGCTGCGGCGAGACCGCGGTCAGAAGCTGCACGATGATCGAGGACGAGATGTACGGCATGATGTTCAAGGCGAAGATCGTCATGCGCCCGAGCGCGCCGCCCGAGAACATGTCGAACATGCCGAGGATGCCGCCGGCGTTCTGCTGAAACACCTGCGCCAGGACCTGCGGATCGATGCCCGGCAAGGGGATGTAGGTCCCGAGCCGGTAGATCACGAGCGCACCGAGCGTGAACCAAATACGGTTCTTGAGGTCCGTCGCCTTGGCGAATGCGGAGAAATTGATGCTCGATGCGAGTTGTTCGGCGGCTGACGCCATTCACTCCATCCTCGGGGCCCGGGGCCCCTACCCGGTCACGCGGCGGCTTCGGGCTTCGCCGCGGCGGCCACGATGACCTTGCCGCCCAGTTTCTCGACCGCGTCGACCGCGGCCTTCGACGCGCCCGCCACCTCGATCGTGAGCGGCGACTTCAATTCGCCCTTGGCGAGAAGCCGAACGCCGTCACCCGTGCGGCGCAGGATGCCGGCGGCGACAAGCGCCGCGCCGTCCACGGTCGCGTCGGATTTAAGCATGCCCGCCTCGAGGGCGGCCTGCAGGCGCCCTAGATTGACGATGTGAAATACCTTGCGGAACGGCTTGTGGTTGAAGCCGCGCTTCGGCAAGCGGCGGTGGAGCGGCGTCTGCCCGCCCTCGAACCCGGCCAGGGCGACGCCCGAGCGCGCGGTCTGGCCCTTGCCGCCTCGGCCGCTCGTCTTGCCCTTACCCGAGCCAATGCCGCGGCCGACACGCTTCCCGCGGTAATGCGCGCCCGCGTTATCCCTGATCTCGTTGAGCTTCATCGTCCTTCGCGCCTTCGGACCCTGCCATTATCGCACTGCCACCGAGTACCGGGCAATCACGCCACCGACTCGATGCGGAGAAGATGTTTCACGCTTTCGATCATGCCGCGTACCGCAGGCGTGTCCTCGAGGACGCGGGAGCGGTGCAACTTGTTGAGGCCGAGCCCCTTCAGCGTGTCGCGCTGGTAGCCCTGGCGGCCGATCGGACTGCCGATCTGCGTCACCTTGACCTGCTTCGCCGCCGCCTTGGCCGGAGCCTTGCGCGTACGGCGCTTCGGCGCGCCTTCGCTTTCCGCCATCGTCTACTCCCGCGCCTCTGTGCCTTCACGCCGGCCCAGGATTTCCGACACTTTCTTGCCGCGCCGGGCCGCGACGGCGCGCGGATTGGTCGAGTGGCCGAGCGCCTCGAACGTCGCCTTCACCATGTTGTGCGGATTCGACGTGCCAACTGATTTCGCGACTACGTCCTGCACGCCCAATGCCTCGAATATCGCGCGCATCGGGCCGCCCGCGATGATGCCGGTGCCGGCGGGGGCCGCGCGCACCACCACTTCGCCGGCGCCGAAGCGGCCAATGATGTCATGATGGAGCGTGCGCCCGTCGCGGAGCGGCACGCGGATCATGCTGCGACGCGCTTGTTCGGTCGCCTTGCGGATTGCTTCCGGCACTTCGCGCGCCTTCCCCGAGCCGTGACCGACGCGGCCCTTGCTGTCGCCGGCGACGACGAGCGCGGCGAAGCCGAACCGCCGCCCGCCTTTCACCACCTTGGCGACGCGGTTGATGCTGACGAGCTTCTCGACGAATTCGCTCTCCTCGCGGTCGCGCCCCTGCCGGTCGCCATCGCCACGGCGCGAACGCTGCGGCCGATCGCCGCCTTCGCCGCGCGGCCCGCGCGGACCGCTGCCTGGAGCCCGCGGTCCGCCGCCCGGACCCCGTCCTCCGCCGCCCTGAGTGCGTGCCATCGCAGCTCCTTCCTAAAACTTGAGCCCGCCCTCGCGGGCGGCATCGGCCAGGGCCTTCACCCGGCCATGAAAGAGATAGCCGCCGCGGTCGAAGATGACGGCAGTAACACCCGCCGCAGCAGCACGCTCGGCAATGAGCTTGCCGACGAGGGCAGCGGCGGCCTTGTTGGCGCCACTCTTCACCTGCTCGCGCAGAGACTTGTCGAGCGAGGACGCCGCCGCGACCGTCTCCGCTTTCGCGTCGTCGATCACCTGCGCATAGATGTGCTGCGAGGAGCGGAACACGGAAAGCCGCAGCCGCCCCCGGGCGCTCAACTCGACGCGGTGTCGGACGCGCCGGCGGCGGCGCACAAACAGAGCTTTCGATTTGCTGGCCATCGCCCCGCGCTCCTACTTCTTCTTGCCTTCTTTGCGGCGGACATGCTCCTCGGCATATTTGATGCCCTTGCCCTTGTAGGGCTCGGGCAGGCGGAAGCCGCGGATGACCGCCGCGACTTGGCCGACACGCTGCTTGTCGGCACCCGTCACGGTGATTGCAGTGGGCTTCTCGCACGTGATCTTCACGTCGTCGGGGATGGGGAAATTGATGTCGTGGCTGTAGCCCAGCTGCAGCACGAGATTCTTGCCCTGGACCGCGGCGCGATAGCCGACGCCGTTGATCTCGAGGCTGCGGGTGAAGCCTTGCGAGACGCCGCGCACCATGTTGTTGACGAGCGCGCGGGTCGTACCCCACAGCATGCGCGCGCGTTTCGTCTCGTTTCGCGGGCTCACGACGAAACGGCCGTCGGCAACCTTGGCGTCGACCTCGGCACTTAGAGGTATCGTCAGATTGCCGAGCCGCCCCTTGACCGCCACGCTCGCGCCGCCGATCTGGACGGTCACGCCCTGCGGCAGCGTCACGGGATTTTTTCCGATGCGCGACATGGGCTCTTCCTCAGAACACTCGGCACAGCACCTCGCCGCCGACATTGGCGGCGCGGGCTTCGTTGTCGGACATGACGCCGTGCGGCGTCGACAGGATGGCGATGCCAAGACCATTATAAATACGCGGCAGATCGGCGATGCGCGAGTAGATGCGGCGGCCAGGCTTCGAGACGCGCGTGATCTCGCGGATGACCGGCTCGCCATCGAGATATTTCAGCTCGATCTTGAGCTCGGCCACGCCGGGGCGGACCTCGGCGCGCGAATAGCCGCGGATGTAGCCTTCACGCTGCAGCACTTCGAGCACGTTCGCGCGGATCTTGGAGGCGGGCGATTGCACCGACGGCTTCTTCGCGCGCTGGCCGTTTCTGATGCGCGTGAGCAAATCGCCCAATGGATCGGTCATGGTCATGCCGGGTGATCTCCTACCAACTCGACTTCACCATTCCGGGAATATTGCCGGACGAGGCCAGCGCCCGGAGCGCGATCCGCGACAGCTTGAACTTGCGGTAATAGCCGCGCGGCCGCCCGCTCAGCTCACAGCGATTGCGGATGCGCACGGCCGACGAATTGCGCGG
>DATIXQ010000052.1:0-78925 GCA_035518375.1 Allostellaceae bacterium
GCGTCGCCGCGGCCACGATGGCGTTGTCGGTGATGCGCACCCCGTGGTGCATCTCGTACTTCTCTTTCAAGCCCCGCAGGATCGAGATCGTGTCCTGCACGCTGGGCTCGGAGACGAAGACCGGCTGGAAACGCCGCGCCAGCGCCGCGTCCTTCTCGACGTGCTTCTTGAATTCGTCGAGCGTGGTGGCGCCGATGCAATGCAGTTCGCCGCGCGCGAGCGCGGGCTTGAGCAGGTTGGAGGCGTCCATCGAGCCTTCGGCCTTGCCGGCGCCGACGAGCGTGTGCAGCTCGTCGATGAAGACGATGATCTCGCCCTCCGACGCGGTGATCTCGGCGAGGACGGCCTTCAGGCGCTCCTCGAACTCGCCGCGGAACTTGGCGCCGGCGACGAGCGAACCCAGATCGAGCGCAAGAAGGCGCTTCTCCTTCAGGCTTTCGGGCACGTCGCCGTGCGTGATGCGGAGCGCCAGTCCCTCGACGATCGCGGTCTTGCCGACGCCCGGCTCGCCGATCAGCACCGGGTTGTTCTTGGTGCGGCGCGACAGCACCTGGATGGTGCGGCGGATTTCCTCGTCGCGGCCGATGACGGGATCGAGTTTGCCCTCGCGCGCCGCGTCCGTCAGGTCGCGCGCGTATTTCTTCAAGGCGTCATAGCCTTCCTCGGCGCTCGCCGTGTCGGCGCGGCGGCCTTTGCGGATCTCCTCGATTGCGCGATTCAGATTCTGCGGCGTGATGTTCTGTGCCGCGAGGGCGGCGGCGACGGCTGAGCCCTTCAGAAGCGTCATCGCGAGCAGCAGTCGCTCGGCGGTGACAAAGCTGTCACCGGCCTTCTCGGCGATCGCCTCGGCCTCGGTGAAGACGCGCGAAAGCTCGGGCGAGAGGTAGGTCTGCGCGCCCCCGCCCTCGACGCGCGGCATCTTGTTGAGCGCCGCCTCGACCGTAGCCAGCACCGGCTGCGGATCGCCGCCGGCAGCGCGGATCAGATTGGCCGCGAGCCCTTCCTTGTCGTCGAGCAGAACCTTGAGGAGATGTTCCGGCGCGATCTGCTGATGGCCGCGCCGTTGCGCCAAGGACTGTGCCGCCTGCACGAATCCCTTCGAGCGCTCGGTGTATTTCTCGAATTCCATGCCTCACCCCATGAACCGGCGCCGGCGTCCCTCTCGAGGCAACGTCCCGCGCCCTTCGCGGGAAGATATGGGTGGACGGCTAGGTGCTCACAAGGCCGCGCACGCCTTCCCCATGCGATGCCAGATACCCGCAATGCCCGGCGCGGGCATCGCGTGCGTCCGTACGCAAGCCAATCCATAGAGGACCGGGACAAGCCCGGCCTTGACGTACGTCAAGCCGATCGTAGCGTCAGTTGGTGGTGGGGCTCTGCGGCGGCTGGTCGGACTCGGGCTCGCGGTCGGGCTCCGCCTCGGGCTGGACCGGCGGACGGCCGGCCTGGAATTCAGGCTGGTCGATGTCGAGGTCGCCGTTCATCTCGGTGTCGGCCGGGGTCATGGGACGCTGCTGCTGCGGATAGCCGTGGCCATTGCCGTCTGCGTTCATGACGCGGAAGTAATGCTCGGCGTGTTGATAGAAATTCTCCGCCGCGATCCTGTCTCCGGCAGACGAAGCCTCGCGCGCCATAGCAATGTAGCGTTCGAAGACCTGGTATGCATTGCCGCGGATCTTTACGTTCGGCCCGCTGCTCTCGAAGGTCTGGATCCGATGCGGCGGCCGCGGCCGATTGCCCGGGTGCCCGCCGCCACCACCGCCGCCGCCGTTCATGTTGCCGCCGCCACCACGGTTGCGGCCTCGCTTGTTCTGGCCTGGTCTCATGATGCCTTTGAAATCGCGATGCATTGGCTCACGACTGTCTGGTTTCGAAAGCGTTCCCCGGCGGCCCGCGCATGTGGAAGGCAACGCCATTCGGCCGGGACAGGCCGGCCCCGAAGGGCAGCAGGAGCCATTGGCTCATTGTCGTTAGGTCAACACCACCCTAGACGGGAAGTGCTGGCTTTTCCAATGTTTTTTTTGACTTGGCGAGTACGAGGCAACGCTCCAAGCCAGCTAAATCGTGACCCCGGGCGACCACGTCAAGACCCGCCGCGCGGAAGATCGCGCTGGCCTCGTCGGCCTGGCCTGCCCCCAGTTCGATGACCGCAAATCCCGTAGGGGCAACGAGGCGCACGAGATCCGGCGCGAGCGTGCGATAGGCCCCGAGCCCGTCGGCGCCGCCATCGAGCGCGAGGCGCGGCTCCCACTGCGCAACCTCGGGCGCGAGGTGCGCGATCTCGGCGGTCGGCACATAAGGCGGATTGGCGAGCACGACGTCGAAGCCGCCGCCGGCCGCGGCACCCCACGATCCCACCGCGAAGAACGCCCGCGCTTCGAGGCGGTTGGCCGCAGCGTTGCGGCGCGCCACGGCGACCGCCCCGGAGGCGAGGTCGAGGCCGAGGCCGGTGGCGTTTGGAAGCTCCGACAGAAGCGCGAGAAGGAGACAGCCGGTGCCGGTGCCGAGGTCGAGCACGCGGAGCCCCCGGGTACGGTCGGGAATGCGCGCGAGCGCCGACTCGACCAGCGTCTCGCTGTCAGGGCGGGGATCGAGCGTCGCGGCGCCGACCTCGAATTCGAGGCTCCAGAACTCGCGCCGGCCGATGAGGCGCGACACCGGCTCGCGCGTCCGCCGGCGGCGGACCATCTCGGCGAGCCGCACGGCGGCGGCCTCCTCGAGCGCGAACTCGGGGTGGATCAGCACGGACGCGGTCTCGACCCCTGCAGCCAAAGCCACCAAGAGCCGCGCCTCGCGGCGCGACTCCGGCACGCCGGCCGCGGCGAGATCGGACGCGGCGCGCGCCATCGCCTCGCCCAAGGTTGCGCTCATTCCGCCTCCGCAAGACGCGCGGCCTGATCCTCGGCGATCAAGGCATCGATAAACTCGTCGAGCGCCTCGCCGGACATCACCTTGTCGATCTTGTAGAGCGTCATGCCGATGCGGTGATCGCTCACGCGGCCTTGCGGGAAATTGTAGGTGCGGATGCGCTCGGAGCGGTCGCCCGTGCCGACCTGCGTTTTGCGCGACAAGGCGCGCGCCGCGGCGGCCGCCTCGCGCTCGCGCTCGTAGAGCCGCGCGCGCAGCACCTTCAAGGCCTTCGCCTTGTTCTTGTGCTGCGACTTCTCGTCCTGCTGCTGCACCACGAGGCCGGTCGGCAAGTGCGTGATGCGCACGGCGCTGTCGGTGGTGTTGACCGACTGGCCGCCCGGGCCGCTCGAGCGGAAGACGTCGATGCGCAAATCCTTGTCGTCGATGTGGATGTCCACATCCTCGGCCTCGGGCAGCACCGCGACGGTCGCCGCCGAGGTGTGGATGCGGCCCGAGCCCTCGGTTTCGGGCACGCGTTGCACGCGGTGCACGCCCGATTCGAATTTGAGGCGCTCGAACACGTTCTTGCCGGAGACCGCGGCGATCGCCTCCTTGAAGCCGCCGAGACCGGTCTCGGAAATCTCCATCGGCTCGAAGCGCCAGCCGTGGAGCGCCGCGTATTTCTGGTACATGCGGAAGAGCGCGGCGGCAAAAAGCGCCGCCTCCTCGCCGCCGGTGCCGGCTCGCAGCTCGAGGATCGCGTTGCGCGCGTCGGCCTCGTCCTTGGGAAGCAGCATGAGGCGCAGCTCGCGCTCGAGCTCGGGAAGCCGTTTTTCAAGGGCCGCCAGCTCGGCCTGCGCGAGGTTGCGCATCTCGGGATCGGCCTCGCGCGCAAGGGCAGCGAGATCGCCACGCTCGGCGCGCGCCTTCTTCAGCGCTTCGATCGCGGCGACGAGCGGCGTCAGATCGGCATATTCCTTGGCGAGCCGCGCGTAATCGCCGCCGAGCTTCGCCGGATCGGCAAGCGTATGGGCGAGCTCGGCATGGCGCCGCGCCACGCGGTCGAGCTTTTCGTCGAGGACGCTCTCGCTCATTCCGGGCCTGCCTCGCCCGATCCCAGCCGGAACAGGCGGCGCACGAAGTCCTCGAGCTGCGATGCATCGCGGCCCGCGCCGGCGAGATCGCGCAAGCTCTCCGACGGCGCGTGCAGAAGCCGTGCGACGAGGAGCCGCGTCGCGGCATCGGCATCGAGCCCGCGCTCGGCCATCACCTCGCCTCTCAGCTTCTCGAAATGCCGGCGCAGCGCCACAACGGCCGGCACGGCAGCGCGCGCCGCACGGCGCGCAGCGAACGCGCCGAGCTCGTCGCCGACGATGGCCCACGCGGCCTCGGCCGCGGCGGCGCGGTCAGCGCGGCCGGCGAGCGCCGCGCGTTCGAGATCGGCGAGATCGTAGAGGAACACGCCGTCGAGCTCGTTGATCGCCGGATCTGCATCGGTCGGAAACGCCACATCGATGACGAAGATGGGTTTCAAGGGCCGCTTGCGCAATGCGGCGCCGACGAGCGGCGAGGTCAGCACCATGCGGCCCGATCCCAACGACGCGATGACGATGTCGGCCGCGACGAGCGCGTCGGCAAGCTCGCCGTGCGGCACGTAATGACATTGGAGCCGCTGCGCCGCGCGCTCGGCGCGCTCGGGCGGGCCGCACACGGCGAGGCGCCGCAACCCGGCACGGCGGAACTGCTCGGCCAGGAGCTCGCCCATCTCCGCGGGTCCGAGCAGAAGTGCCGTCGTGCGTGCGAGATCACCGTGAATGTCGCGCGCGAGATCGATCGCCGCCGCGGCGAGCGATTGCGGACGCTCGGAAAGGCCCGTCTCGCGCCGCACGCGGCGCGCGCAGGTGAAGGCGGCAAGAAAATCGCTCTCGAGCGCAGACCCAACGAGGCCGAGCTCGGCCGCTTCACGATGGGCCGCACGCAGCTGGCCCAGCACGTGCGGCTCGCCGATGACGGCGCTTTCGAGCGCGCTGGCGACAGCGAAGAGATGTTTTCGCGCCGCCTCGCCCTGATACCACTGCAGTGCCGGCGCGAGGGCCGGTTCCGGCACGGAAGCGCGCGCCGCAACGAGCGGCGCGAGGAGGCCGGGCGCGGACGGATCGCGGCTCGCCAGCTCGACGCGGTCGCAGGTCGCGATCAGCACGCCGTCGCGCAAGCCCGCGCCGCGCAGCTCCTCGAGCGCGCCCGCAAGATCGGCCTCGATGCGCGCGAAAGCATCGCCGAGATCGAGCCCCGCTGCGCGCCGCTCGAAGCCCGCGACGACGAGCGGCGGCTCGTCGTCGTCGGCGCGCGCCATGGGCGCCGCGGAAGCGATGCGGTCATCCGCAGCCATTGCGCGAAATCATCGGCGACGCTCGACCCTTTCCGCGAGCCACGCCTTGATGAGCGACTGGTACGGGATGTCGCGGCTGTTGGCGATGATCTTGATTCGCTCCAGCAGCGCGACCGGCAAGCGGAGCGAAATGGACGTTGTCGAAGGCTTCAAGTTGGGAAAACGCACCCATTCGGCCTTCGACCAGTCGACGTACTCGGTCGAGTCGTGCGTTTCCCAAAACCTCCGTTCTTCCGCTTCCGATTTGAATTTCGGAACGGGCTTAAGCTTGGTCTTCATACAGCGTCCGCTCCTTACGATTCATGTCCCGCGCCGAAATTACCCGCACCCTATTTCCGCGCATGGTGAACGATATGTGGAGCCAGCGCGCATCTTCCGTCTGCCCCAACGCATGATAGCGAGACGCAGATGCGCTGTGCCGCTCGTCGGCTATGATCAGAACACGCTCTGCCAGAAAGACTTGTTCTGCCTCCGACTGCGTCACGCCGTGCTTTGCTTCGCTCTTGAGCGCGTTACCGGCGTCCCAGTCGAAGCCCTCAACCGCATCGCGATCGATCATATGCGTATATTACCATAATATACAAGTCCAGCAGCCCGGAAACTACCGGAACTCGCGGAGCCGCTCCTGCAACGCGGCAAGCGGCACCTCGGTCTGCTGGCGCGCGTCGAGGTCGCGCAGGCTGACCGCGCCGCGCTGAAGCTCGTCGTCGCCTATGATAATGGCGGCGCGCGCCGCGATCTTTTCTGCGTACGCGAGGCTGCGCTTCAGGCTGCGCTGCGGCGCGAAGCCGACATCGACGGTGAAGCCGGCGCGGCGCAGCTCATGCGCGAGTTTTTGCGCTGCTGCCTCGGCCGTCTCGCCCAGTGGCACGATCGCGATCGCGCGGGATGCCGCGGGCGGCTCGGCCAGGAGCAGCGCCAGACGTTCGATCCCGGCGGCCCAGCCGACACCCGGCGTCTCGGGCCCGCCCATGATGCCCATGAGGCCGTCATAACGCCCGCCGCCCAGCACCGTACCCTGCGCGCCCAAGGCTTGCGTCACGAACTCGAACGCGGTGTGACAGTAATAATCGAGGCCGCGCACGAGGCGCGGGCTCAGGCGATAGGAGATGCCGAGGCGGTCGAGCCCAGTGCGCACGGCATCGAAGAATTTGCGCGCGTCGGCGGTGAGATACTCGTCGAAGAGCGGCGCCTCGGCGTTGACGTGCTTGTCGGCGGCATCTTTCGAATCGAGAATGCGGAGCGGATTGCGCTCGAGCCGGCGGCGCGAATCCTCGCTGAGCTCGCCGGCACGCTGCTCGTAGTAAGTCACGAGCGCCGCGCGATAGGAATGCCGGCTTTCGAGATCGCCCAATGTGTTGAGCTCGAGCTCGCTCAGCGACAAGACGCCGAGCGCGTCGAGAATGTCGGCGCCCAAGGCGACCACCTCGATATCCCCCGCCGGCTGCGCCACGCCCAGCAGCTCGACATCGATCTGGTGGAATTGACGGAAGCGACCCTTCTGCGGGCGCTCGTAACGGAACATCGGCCCGCTTGCGAAGAGTTTCAGCGGCAGGCTCTGGGTCAGGCCGTTCGAAAGGACGGCGCGGATGATGCCGGCGGTGTATTCGGGCCGGAGCGTGATCTCGTCGCCGCCACGATCCTGGAAGGTGTACATCTCCTTCTGCACGATGTCGGTCAGGGCGCCGATCGGGCGCGAGAACACTTCCGTGAACTCGAAGATCGGCGTCGCGATCTCGGCATAGCCATAGCGCGCGGCGATCGTGCGCGCGGTCTCGACGACGTGGCGGTGGCGGCGCTGCTCGACAGGCAGGAGGTCCTGCGTGCCGCGCACCGGCTGGAGCGATGGCATGCCTTATTGGGCCGCAGGCGCCGGCGCGGCTTCCTTCTGGCGCTCGATTTCCGCGGCCTTCTTCTCGACGAGGGCCACGAGGTGATCGACGATGTTCTCGTCCTTCAAGCGATGGGCGGGAATGCCGGCGAGGTAGACCTGATGCGTGCCGTGTCCGCCGCCGGTGAAGCCGATATCGGTCTCGCGCGCCTCGCCCGGGCCGTTGACGACGCAGCCGATGACGGAAAGCGTCATCGGCGTCGTGATGTGCGAAAGGCGCTGCTCCAGAAGCTCGACCGTCTTGATGACCTCGAACTGTTGGCGCGCGCAGGACGGGCACGAGATGACGGTGACACCGCGCCGCCGCAGGCCGAGCGATTTCAGGATGTCGAACCCGACCTTGATCTCCTCGACCGGATCGGCCGAGAGCGAGACGCGGATCGTGTCGCCGATCCCGGCCCAGAGCAGCGAGCCCATGCCGATCGCGGACTTCACGGTGCCGCCCATGAGCCCGCCCGCCTCGGTGATGCCGAGATGGAGCGGATAGTCGCACGCCTCGGCGAGCTGCTGATATGCGGCGACGGCGAGGAACACGTCCGACGCCTTGCACGAGATCTTGAATTCGAAGAAGTCGTTGTCCTCGAGAATCTTGGCGTGGTTCAGGGCGCTCTCGACCATCGCCTCGGGGCACGGCTCGCCATAGCGCTCGAGGAGATCGCGTTCGAGCGAGCCGGCATTGACGCCGATGCGCATCGAGCAGCCGTGATCCTTCGCCGCCTTCACCACCTCGCGCACGCGCTCGGCCGAGCCGATATTGCCGGGATTGATGCGGAGACACGCGGCGCCGCTCTCGGCCGCCTCGATCGCGCGCTTATAATGGAAATGGATGTCGGCGACGATCGGCACGTGCACCTGGCGCACGATGTCCTTCAAGGCGAGCGCCGATTCCTGGTCGGGGCAGGAGACGCGCACGATATCGGCGCCGGCGCGCTCAAGCGCATGGATCTGCGCGACCGTCGCCTTCACGTCGTGCGTCAGCGTGTTGGTCATCGACTGCACGGTGATGGGGGCGTCGCCGCCGACCGGCACCGGACCCACATGGATCTGCCGGCACTTGCGGCGCACGATGTCGCGATAGGGACGCACGCTCATCGCCCAAACTCCTTGCTGACGGCGGCTATATAGCGCCTTTTTCGGCCTTCGACAAAACCCCGTGCCAAAGGGTTGCGCAGCTTCGATCGTCGTGCATCATGGCGGGAACGGCCGCTGCCCGACGCGGCGCAGAAGAGTAATGCGAGGGAGAAAACGAATGGTCGATAACGCACAGCCGCGCCGCGCCGTCCTTGCAGGGCTTGCCGCCCTTGGAGCGATAACGTTCGTCCCGTGCCGGTCGACGCTCGCGCAGGGCGCGGGCGCCCGGCGCATCGATATGCACCACCATTACTACTCGCCGGGATGGAAGCAGACGGAGAAGGAGTGGGCAGAGAAGATTCACGGCTTCGCTGCGCCCGCGAACCTCAACTGGACGCCGGAAAAATCGCTCGAGGACATGCAGCAGGGCGGCGTCCAGAAGGCGGTCATCGGCCTTGCGTCGATTCCCGGCAACTGGTTTGGCGGCGATCCCAAGCGCGCCGCCGACCTGTCGCAGGAATGCATCGAATACGGCGCGAAGCTGGTGCACGACTATCCGGACAAGTTCGGTCTCTACGCGCCGCTGCCGATGATCGACGTGGACGCGAGCCTGAAGCAGATCGCCTATGCCTTCGACACCGCGAAGGCTGACGGCATCGGGCTCGCCACCGTCTATGGCGACAAGTATCCGGGCGACCCGATGTTCGATCCGATCTTCGCCGAGCTGAACCGGCGCAAGGCCGTTGTCTATTTTCATCCCACGACGCCGGCCTGCTGCGGCCAACTCATTCCCGACCTCAATCCTTCGGGCGGCCCCGCCGTCATCGAGGTCCCGACCGATACATCGCGCTGCGTGACCAAGCTGCTGGTGACGGGAACGCTGGCGAAATACCGCGACATCAAGTGGGTGTTCGCGCATTCGGGCGGCAGCCTGCCGGCGCTCGCCGGCCGCATCAGCAATTTCCTGAGCGGCGGCGGGGTCGGTGCGAAGCCTTTCGCGACGCTCAAGGAGATCGCGCCCAACGGAGTGATGGCGGAGTTCGCGCGTCTTCATTTCGATACCGCGAATGCGGCCTGGCCGTCGAGCATGGCGGGACTCTTGAAGATCGTGCCGGCCACGCAGGTCATGTTCGGCAGCGACTTCCCGTATTTCAGCTGTGCGCAGGATCGCGACAATCTCGAGAAGCTCGGCCTCAGCCGCAAGACGCTCGAAGCGATCGATCACGGCAACGCCGAGCGGCTCATTCCGCGATTGAAGCGGATCTGACGCTTACTGGAACGCGTTGCCTGACAAGAGGCGCGCGGGATCGAGCGCCACGGTGCGCACCGTGCCGCCCAGGGCGGGGACGGCGCGGTCATCGACCATGACCTGGAGACCGGTGGCGTTGCCGGTGCGCAGCACGAGGCCGCTTCTGTCCGGCACGCGATAGGTATCGCCCTTGCGCAGCGTGCGCTGCGCCACGAGCGGCTGGGCCGGATCGCTTTCGTCGCGCACCTGGATCCAGCAATCCTGCTTGGCAAGGAGCGTGATGTGCGACGGGCCGTTAACCGCCCCGTAGACGTGCGGCGCCGACGAATCGGCCGAGGCCGCTTGCGGCGGGGCCGCGGTCTGATCCGCCGAGGGCTGGCCCTGATCACGTGGGGTCAGCTGGATGGAGAGCCGGCCAGTGTTAGGGGGCGGGCTCGAATTGACGGCGCCCGAAGCCGTTGGCGCGGGGACGAGCGCAGCACCCGGCGCCAGGGTGGGCGCGGGTGTCGTCGAGGACGGCGGCGCGAGGCTCACGCTCTGCCCCGGAAGTGCCGCGGGGGCCGGGGGCGCCACGAGCGCAGGTCCCGGCGCCGACGCGGGCGCCTGGGACGCGGCCGGAGGCGGCGGCAGCGGAGTCGCGCTGACAGACGGCGGCAGCGGCGCGGTCGCGACGGTGGCCGCCGGTTGCGGCGCGGCAGCCTGCGGCGGCGCTGGTGCCGGCGTGGCGGCGGCTTGCGCCGCTGGCGCTGGCGCGGCGCTCGCCGGGGCGGGTGCCGACGCGGACGTATCCGGCGATGGCGCGGGCGGTGGGGCCGGCGGCAGCAGGTCGCTCGGCACCGATGCCACGCGCTCCGGCCGCTCGCGGTCGCCGGTCGAGACGTAGTGCCAGATGGCGTAGGCACACACCGCGAGCACGAAGGCCACGAGCACGACGCGGCCGCCCGGCACGCTGCGCGAGGTCAAAGGCATTGGAAAGGCGAGATCGGCGCGCTGCTCGAGCCCCGCCGATTCGAGCTTGAAGCGGCGCACCGCCTCGTCGCCGTCGAGCCCCAGGGCATTCGCATACGTGCGCACGAACCCCAGCGCGTAGACAGGGCCGGGCAAGCGGTCGTAACGGCACTGCTCGATCGCCGTGATGTAGGAGGAGCGAATGCGCAGCGTGCCGGCCACTTGCTCGAGCCCGATACCCTGCTCCTGCCGGGTACGCCGCAGCAGATCGCCGACCGTGTCCCGCGGGCGCACCGCCGGCTTGTCGCCGGTGCGAGTCTCGGGCGGAGACGATGTGTTCGCCATCGCGGGTAGCGGCCCCCGAATGTCTTGGGCTCCCGGTTCTTGTACCAACGCGCGCGCGGAAAAAGCAAATTCTAACGCGGTGTCCGGGCCGTTCCGATGCCGGCGGCTCCCGTATCCCGCGCGGGCGAGCGCAGCAAATGCGCGGACAAGGCGTTAAAGCTCGACCCCGTGGTCGGCGCAGAAATCGCGGAGCTTGTCGCGCAGGCTTCGGGTCGGGCTCGTTTCCCACGCGGCCAGGAACTCGCCGAGCGCACCCATGTGCAAGCTGCGGATCATGGCCTTCACGGGGCCGATCGAGGCGGGCGTCATCGACAGCGTGCGGAAGCCGATGCCGACGAGCGCCGCGGCGTCGAGCGGATCGCCCGCCATCTCCCCGCACAGCGACAGCTCGACATGGTGCTTGAGACACATCGCCGTAACCTGGCGCAGCGCGCGCAAGAGCGTCGGCGACAGCGAATCATAGCGCGCCGCAAGCCGCGGATTGCCGCGGTCCGAGGCAAAAAAGAACTGCGTCAGGTCGTTCGTCCCGACCGAGAGGAAGTCGACGCGCGGCAGGACCTGATCGAGCTCGAACAGAAGCGAGGGGACTTCGAGCATCACGCCGACCTGAACGGCGACCGGCGGCGGATCGGTATCGCGCCGCCACGCGCGCTCCAGCTCGAGCTCGAGGATGGCGCGCGCGGCCTCGAGCTCGGCGAGCTCAGCGATCATCGGAAACATCACGCGGAGCCGCCGCCCCGACGCGGCGCGGATCAAGGCGCGGAGCTGCTGGCGCAGGAGCGCCGGGCGGTCGAGCGCGATGCGGATGGCGCGCCAGCCCATCGCCGGATTCTCCTCGCCGGCGGCATCGGGCATGTAGGGCAGAAGCTTGTCGCCGCCGGCATCGAGCGTGCGGAACGTGACCGGGCGGTCGCCCGCCTGATCGAGCACGCGGCCATAAAGCTGCGCCTGCTCCTCGACCGTGGGGAAGCGCTCGCGCAGCATGTATTGCAGCTCGGTGCGGAAGAGGCCGATGCCTTGCGCACCCGTCATCTCCATGAAAGGCAGGTCGATGGCGAGGCCGGAATTGAGCTGGAGGCTGACGCGCACGCCGTCGCGCGTCTCGGCCGGGAGTTCGCGCAGCTCGGCATAGCGGCGGCGCTCGCCCGCCTTGATGTTGATCCGACGCTCGACCGCTTGCTGCACGTCCTCGCTTGGGCGCACGAACACGGCCTGCTCCTCGCAATCGATGGCGATGACGTCGCCGGCGTCGATGCGCTCGAGCACGTTGCGGACGCGGCCGATCGCCGGGATGTCGAGCGCGCGCGCGACGATCGCGACATGCGCCGTGGGCGAGCCCTCCTCGAGCACGATGCCCTTCAAGCGGGCGCGGTCATAGTCCAGGAGCTCGGCCGGGCCCATGCTGCGCGCGACGAGGATGAATTCCTCGGGCAACGCCGCGGCAGCCGACGTCAGCGGCCGCCCGGCGAGATGCTGCTGCAGGCGGTTCGCGAGATCCTCGAGATCGGCCAATCGCTCGCGCAGGTAGGGATCGCTCGCCTGCAGCAGCCGGGCGCGCGACTCATCCTGTACCTTCTGCACCGCGGCCTCGGCGGTAAGGCCGCCGCGCACCGCCTCGGACATGCGGTGCATCCAGCCGCGGTCGGCCGCGAACATGCGGAAGCTTTCGAGGATCTCGCGCGGCTCGCCGCTCTCGACGATCCCGCTCGACAGCATCTCGTCGATCGATTTTTGTACCGCCGCAATCGCGCCGCGCAGGCGCCCGAGCTCGGCCTGCGGGTTCTCGGCGACGACCTGACGGATGAGGATGCGCGGCTCGTGCAGGACGGCAGTGCCAAGCGCGAGCCCGCCATGCATGCGCACGCCGTCGAGGCGGACCGGCAGGATGCCGTTGCCGTTCGCGGGCTGCAGCTCGAGCGGGTTCACCAATTCGCCCGAGGCGACGAGCTCGGCGAGGATCATGGCAATCGTCTGCATCGCCTCGACCTCGTCCTCGGTGTAGTGGCGAAGCGTGCGGTTCTGCACGACGACGACGCCGAGCACGCGGCCGCCGCGCAACACCGGCACGCCCATGAGCGAGTGGTAGACCTCCTCGCCCGTCTCGGGCCGGTAGGCAAAATCGGGGTGCGCCTGCGCGTCGGCCAAGGCCAAGGACCGTGCCGTCGCCGCGATGACGCCGACGAGACCTTCGCCGACGCGGAGCCGCGTCCTGTGTACCGCCTCGGGCCGCAGACCCTCGGTGGCGAAAAGCTCCAGCACTTCGCCCGCGCGCATGACATAGATCGAGCAGACCTCGGCCACCATCTCGCCGGCGATGAGGAGCACGATCTCGTTCAGGCGTTGCTGCGCCGTCCCCGAGCCGGCCATGACATCGCGCAGCCGGCGCAGGACGCGGCGGGATCCGGGGACCGCCGCCGTCGGTTCCATCAGCGGAGCGTCCGCAGAAGCGCGCGCGGAGCGGGGCGGCCTCTCATTCGCCAGGCGCCTCGGCAAGGGGCCGGCCAGCGGACTCGCGCAGCATAAGCCGATCGACCGCCTGATCGATCAGCTCGGCGAGGATGGCGCGGGTCGACTGCTCGCGCGTGACGAGGCCGACACTCTGCCCAGCCATCAGCGAGCCCCTCTCGACATCGCCGTCGATGACGGCGCGGCGGAGCGCGCCGGCCCAGAAATGCTCGATCTCGAGCTGCGCGTCCTTCTGCGCGATCGCGCCGCGCGAGAAGCGTTCGATCACGTCGCGCTGCAAGGCCACGAACTCGCGCGTGCCCTCGTTCGCGAGCGCGCGCACCGGGATCACGGGAAAGCGCGCATCGAGCTGCGGCGAGGGAACGGCATCGCGCGCGCCGGCGCGAATGAAGGCCTGCTTGAAGCGCGGATGTGCGATCGATTCATGCGCACAGACGAAGCGCGTGCCGAGCTGCACGCCTGCGGCACCCATTTCGAGATAAGCGAGGATCGCCTCGCCGCGGCCGATACCGCCCGCGACGAAGATGGGCACGTCGTCGATATGGGGCAGAATCTCCTGCGCCAGGACGCTCGTCGCCACGGGGCCGATATGGCCGCCCGCCTCCATGCCTTCGATCACGATGGCGTCCGCGCCCATGCGCACGAGCTTCTTCGCGATCGACGGCGCGGGCGCGAAGCAGATCGCCTTGGCGCCGCCGTCCTTGATGCGGGCGATCGCGGCCTGGCCGGGCACACCGCCCGCCAGCACGACATGGCTCACACGGCGCGCCAGGCACGTGTCGATCAACTCCTGCAACTGTGGATGGAGCGTGATGAGATTGACGCCGAACGGCCGGTCGGTCAGCGCGAAAGTGCCATCGATCTCGGCGTCGAGCAGGGCCGGCGTCATGGCGCCGCAGGCGATCACGCCAAACCCGCCGGCGTTCGAGATTGCGGCGACGAGAGTTTTCTCCGACACCCAGGTCATGGCGCCGCCCATCACGGCGGCATCGCAGCCCAAGAACTCGCAGCCGCGATGCCAGAGATGATCGAGGTGGCCCTTCGCGCGGGCCCGCGCATCAGGCGGCATCGAGACCGTAGGCGGTGTGGAGCGCCCGCACCGCGAGCTCCGTATATTCCTCGGCGACGAGCACGCTCACCTTTATCTCCGAAGTCGAGATCACCTGAATGTTGATGCCCTTGGCGGCGAGCGTCTCGAACATCTCCTTGGCGACGCCGACGTGGCTCCTCATGCCAACGCCGACCACGGAGATCTTGACGACGTTGGCGTCGGGCCGGAGCGCGGCATATCCCAACTGCCCGCGCCGCGCCTCCAGCACCTTCACCGCGCGGTCGAGATCGGACTTCGCCACGGTGAATGTGATGTCGGTCGTACGACCATCCTCGGAGATGTTCTGCACGATCATATCGACATTGACGGCCTCGTCGGCAAGGGGCCCGAAGATCGCCGCCGCGACGCCCGGCCGGTCGGCGACCTTGGCGAGCGTGATCTTGGCCTCGTCGCGGCTGTAGGCGATTCCGCTCACGACCTGCTTTTCCACGATCTCGTCCTCGTCGACCACCAGGGTTCCGGGCTCGTCGCTGAAGCTCGACAGCACCTGGACGCGAACGCCGTGGTTCATCGCCAGCTCCACCGAGCGCGTCTGCAAGACCTTGGCGCCCAGCGACGCCATCTCGAGCATCTCCTCGTATGTGATCTTATCGAGCTTTCGCGCCTTCGCAACGATACGCGGATCGGTCGTGTAGACGCCCTCGACGTCGGTGAAGATGTCGCACCGCGCCGCACCCAGCGCGGCCGCGAGCGCCACTGCCGACGTATCGGAGCCGCCGCGCCCCAAAGTGGTGATGCGCTGATCGGGGCCGAGGCCCTGGAAGCCGGCGACGACCGCGACCTGATGCGCGCGCAAACGCTCGGCGAGCACACCCGTTTCGATCGCGGCGATGCGTGCCTTGCCGTGCGTCGCATCGGTGCGTACCGGCAGCTGCCAGCCGAGCCACGAGCGCGCGTCGATGCCGAGATCCTGCAGCGCCATCGCCATGAGCCCCGCCGTCACCTGCTCGCCCGTAGCAACGACAGTGTCATATTCGCGCGCGTCATGGACCGGCGATGTGGCGCGCGTCCATCCGACGAGCTGATCGGTGACGCCCGCCATGGCCGAGACCACGACCGCGACCTCATTGCCGGCATCGACCTCGCGCTTGACGATCCGCGCGGCATGCTTGATGCGCTCGACGTTCGCAACCGAAGTGCCGCCGAATTTCTGCACGATGCGGGCCATAAGCGACGGTCTTTGCGGGGATGGGCCGGTGATTCATACTCTCCGCCATGGAGCCGAGGCAAGGAGCACCGGCCGCGCGCGAGGGCGGCACGATCGACCGCGACGAGGTCGAGCGCTTCGCGCGCCAGGCGCACGCCTGGTGGGACGAGAACGGGCCCTTCCGGCCATTGCATCGCCTCAATCCGGCGCGGCTCCGCTTTATCCGCGCACGCCTGCAACAGCATTTCGCGCGCGAGCATGCCGACGAGCTCGCGCCGTTCACAGGATTGCGCCTTCTCGATATCGGCTGCGGCGGCGGGCTCGTCAGCGAGCCAATGGCGCGGCTCGGTTTCGCCGTCCACGGCATCGACGCCGACGCGAACGCGCTCGCGGTTGCGCGCGCACATGCGGAAGAGACCGGGCTCGTGATCGAATATCGCGCCGATTCGGTCGAGGAGCTTGCCGCGCGCGGCGCGACATATGATGCGGTGCTGGCGCTCGAAGTGGCCGAGCATGCCGCGGATGCCGCACTCTTCCTCGCGACGGCGGCCGCGCTCGTCGCACCGGGCGGCGCGCTCGTCGCCTCGACCATCAACCGCACGGCGCGCGCTTTCGTGACGACCGTCGTGGGCGCGGAATATGTGCTGCGCTGGCTGCCGCGCGGCACGCATCAATGGCGCAAATTCCTGCGTCCATCAGAGATGGCGGGGCATCTGCGCCATGCCGGGATGAACGTCGCCGCGATCGAGGGGCTCAATTTCCATCCGCTCAGCGGCGATTGGGCGCTCGGACGCGATCTCGGGGTCAATTATTTACTAATTGCCAGAAAACCGAAGTAGAAATATCCTTCCGGGTTGCGCAACCCGCGGGGGGACTGCGCATTTGGGGTCGGACTTCGCTCGCATGGTCCATGGGCACCGCCCATGCCGGGGGAGGGCGAAGGCCAAGGGAATGGTGCTTCGATGAGCATGAGCCAAGGGGAGGCTGCGCGGCTTTCCGGCAAGATCAAGTGGTTCAACCGGAGCAAAGGCTTCGGTTTCATTGTCCCGGAAGATGGGACGAGCGACATTTTCCTGCCGCTTGCAGTGCTTGAGCGATCGGGCTTCAGCGAGGCGCCGGACGGCGCGTCGGTGACGTTCGAGTGGGTGCAGGGGCCTAAGGGCCGGGCGGCGACCCAGGTCCTGGAGCTTGATGCCTCGACGGCGCAGCCGCGGGCGCCGCGAGAGGGCGGCGGCGGCGGTGGTGGCCGCTTCCGCCAGCAGCGCGACGATTCCTATGGCAATGACGGCCAGGGACCCGCCGAGTCGCTCGACGGCGTGGTCAAATGGTACGACCCGGCGCGCGGCTTCGGCTTTATCCTGCCCAACGACGGCGGGAAAGACATCTTCGTGCACGTCACGGCCTTGCGCCGCTCGGGCATCGATGGGCTTGAGCCGGGCCAGCCGGTCCGCATGATGGTGACGCAAGCCCGGCGCGGCCGCGAAGCCTCGTCAATCCAGCTGATTTAGCCGCCTTCCGCCTAACCAGCCCGGTAAGTGCCCATCCGTCCCCGGCCGTCGGGGCCGGGCGTCTTTCATTTTTATGTCTGCGAGGCGAGAATCGCGTTGGCGAGTCGGACGAGTCGTGGTACTGTATCTAGTAGGCCAACGATGGCTCTACCCCATGATACGGTGGAAACCATGGAGACGATCTGGAACGCCGAGCTCATTGACCGCCTGATTGCGTTGTGGGACGAGGGTTTGCCCACGGCCGAGATCGGCCGCCGCCTTGCCATCAGCAAGAATGCCGTGATCGGCAAGGCCCATCGGCTGGCCCTGACGCCGCGGCCGTCGCCGCTGAAGCGCCCGCCGACCCGGCGGCGTGGCCTTGGCGTGCAGCCGGCGATCTGCACCTGGCCGAACGGCCACCCCGGCGACAAGGATTTCAAGTTCTGCGGCGAGAAGCCGGTGCCCGGCAAGCCGTACTGCGCCAAACACGCGGCGATGGCCTATCTGCGGCCGAAGACGACGACCGCCGCCTGATCGCGCTTTTCTGACCGGCGCACCTGTGCCAGCCTCCGTCCGGGCAACCGGGCGGAGGCGGCAATGAGCCAAGGACTGACCGCGCAACTGGCCGAGCGCAGCGCCGCGCTCGAATATGGTGCGCTCCCCGCCGACATCCGCGCCGTGGCGCGGCAGGCGATCCTCGATTGGTTTGCGGTGACGCTCGCGGGCTCGCGCGAGCCGCTCGCTTCGATCATCGCCGAAGAAGCCGCGAACGAGGGCGGCAAAGGCGCGGCGACGCTCGTCGGTCGGCACGCCACGGCACCGCCGCTTCTCGCGGCGCTCGTGAACGGTACGACCTCGCACGCGCTCGACTATGACGACGTGCATCTTTCCTATATCGGCCATCCGACCGTAGCTGTGCTGCCGGCGATCCTGGCGCTCGGCGAAGCGATCAATGCGAGCGGACGCGACATCCTCGCGGCCTATGTCGCAGGCTACGAGACATTGTGCCGAGTCGGCGTCGCCGTGGCGCCCGGCCACTATGCGATGGGTTTCCACGCGACCGCGACCGCCGGCAGCTTCGGCGCGGCGGCGGCGTGCGCGCGACTTTTGCGGCTCGATCCCAAGCACACGGCGATGGCGCTCGGCATCGCCGCCACGGAAGCGGCGGGGCTCAAATCCATGTTCGGCACGATGTGCAAGCCGCTGCACGCCGGCAAAGCGGCCGAGAACGGCCTCTTGGCCGCGCGCCTTGCGGCCAAGGGCTTCACCAGCCGGCCCGACGCGATCGAGTGCGCACAAGGTTTCGCAGCAACACACGGGCCCGATTTCGATGCCGCCGCCGCGCTCGCGGATCCGCCCGGCGGATGGTACACGCGCGGCAATCTCTTCAAGTATCACGCTGCCTGCTACCTGACGCACGCGCCCATCGAATGCGCGCGCGAGATCACGCGGCAATCGGGCTTCGATGCCGCGCACGTGCGCGAGATCGTGCTCACGATCGACCGCGGCGCCGACAAGGTGTGCAACATCGTCAAGCCCACGACCGGGCTCGAGGCGAAATTCTCGCTGCGCTTCACCGTGGCGCTGGCGCTGGCCGGGATCGACACTGCGCGGCTTGGGACCTACAGCGACGAGCGCACGACCGAACCACGGCTCAAAACGCTCGCCGACATGGTGCGGATCGAGTTCGTCGACGGTTGGGAAAGCTCGCGCGCAACGCTGGGCGTGACACTCGAAGGCGGCCGCAAATTCTCGGCCGCGCATGACAGCGGCATTCCCGCCGCCGACGTGGCAGCGCAAGGGCGCCGCATCGACGAGAAATTCACGAGCCTCGCCATCCCAGTGCTTGGCGAAGCCGCGGCCCAACGCCTGCGCGAAGCGGTTGCGATGCTCGACGAGCTGCGCTCGGTCAGGGAGCTGATGACGCTCGCAGGCTGATCAGCGCCGTCGCTTCGCTTTCGCCTTGGCCTTGGCGCGTGGCCGCGAACGCGCGGGCGCCGCGGTCTTCGGCAGCTTGATCTTCAGGAGCCGCGCGGCGTTGCCGCCGAGGATCGCCACCTTCTCGCGTTCGGCGAGATCGGCGCTCTCGACGAACCGCACCGCCTTGGGCAACGCCATGTCGTAGGGATAATCGGTGCCGAGCATGATGTGGTCGGCGCCATATTGCTGCGCCAGATATTCGAGCTGGTGGTGCGTGAAGACGATCGTGTCGAAATAAAGCTTCTTGAGATAGCTCGTCGGCTTCTTCGAGATCACGCGGCGGCAGTCGGTACGCGCGCCATGGGCATGGTCGATGCGGCCCGAATAGGCCGGAAGATATCCGCCGCCATGCGCCACCACGATCTTGAGGCCGGGATAGCGCTCCAACACGCCGTCGAAGATGAGATGATGGACGGCGACCGTCGAATCGAGCGGATTGCCGATGACGTTGATGAAATAGTGGTCGCTCAAGCGCTGGCCCTGCGTGAAGCCCGAGGGATGCATGAAGATGAGGATGCCCAGCTCCTCGGCCTTGGCGAAGAACCGGCGGAAGCGCTCGTGCGACAGCTCGGTGCCGTTGACGTTGGTGCAGATCTCGACCCCGCGCATGCCGAGTTCTTTTACCGCATGTTCGAGCTCCCCGACCGCGAGCTCGGGCGCCTGAAGCGGCACAGTGGCCAATCCTACGAAGCGGTCGGGGTGATCGGCGACGATGCGGGCGATGTTCTCGTTGATGAGGCGCGCGGTCTGGCGGCCCAATTCCGGCTCGGTCCAGTAGTAATACTGGCCGGGCGAGGTCGAGACCGCCTGGATATCGATGCCGGTACGGTCCATGTGCTGGAGCCGCGCTTCGACCGAGGTGATGGCGACGCGGATCGACTCTTGTTGCTTGCGGTTGACCTCGCGCGAAGCCTCGTTGGAAAAGGCGATGGCGTTCTCCGGGGGATGGGCGACGCCGCTCACGAGGTCGGATGCCTCGGGCGTTTCGACGTGGCAATGGATGTCGACCGTGAAGTGCTTCGGTCCGCGGCCGGCACGCCGCCCGACATGAGCGGCATTCGTCGCCGCGGCCGGGCTGCAGGAAAACATCATGTTCATTTCCTCCTAGTGTCCCGTTTCCGAAGTTCGCACGTCCAATCGGCCCGTGCGTTTCGCGAACTTCGGAATTGGAGGGACACTAGCAACTCTATGATTCCTAGTGTGGCTTTGGGTTTGAAGTTCCTCTCGGACGGGGCGGCAAGGATCGGAGGAACTTCAAATCCGCCACACTAGTAGACCCCGAGATGCTGATGCAGGTCGGCGCGGGCCGAGATCTCGGCGACCGGTCCCTCGGCCGCGACACGGCCGTTGTTGAGCAGGACCACGTCGTCGGCAACGGCGAGCGCGAGCTTCACGTTCTGCTCGACGAGGAGGATCGACAGCCCTTCCTCCTTGAGGCGCCGGATCGTCGCCATCACCTCGGCCACGATCTGCGGCGCGAGGCCTTCCGACGGCTCATCCATCAGCAGCACGCGCGGATTCGACATGAGCGCGCGGCCGATTGCGAGCATCTGTTGCTCGCCTCCGGAGAGATAGCCCGCGACCTGGTTGCGGCGCTCGCCGAGGCGCGGGAAGGCCTGCGCGACACGCTCGAGATCCCAGCCGTGCGCGGCCCCGGCCGCGGGCGGCCGCGCGGCAACGACGAGATTCTCGCGCACGGTGAGGCTCTTGAAGATGCGGCGACCCTGCGGCACGAGCGCCACGCCTGTGGCGGCAATGTCCTCAGGGCTCCAGCCCGTAACGGGACGGTCGAACACGGCAACGGCGCCGCGCCGCGGCCGCAGCAGCCCCACGGCAACGTTCATGCAGGTCGACTTGCCGGCGCCGTTGCGACCGAGGAGCGCGAGGAGCCGGCCCTCAACGAGGCGCAGCGACACGTTGTGCAGCACGTGGCTGTCGCCATAGAAGGCGTCGATCTCGGCAAGCGCCAATGCGTCACGCGCCAAGATAGATCTCCGCCACGCGCGGATCGGCCACGACCTCGGCGCGGGTTCCCTCGACGACGATCTCGCCGAAATGCATGACGCTGATGCGCTCGGCGAAGTCGAGCGCCACGTCCATGTCGTGCTCGATCATGACGATCGTCACGTCGCGCGGAATGCCCGTGAGAAGCTTCAGCACGTCGCGGCGCTCATCGATCGAAAGCCCGGCGAAGGGCTCGTCGAGGAGCAGCACGCGCGGGCTTTGCACGAGCGCCATCGCGATTTCGACGCGGCGGCGCTCGCCATAAGAGGTCTCGGACAGGGAGCGGAGCGCGAGGTGGCGGAGCCCGACGCGCTCCAGCGCCTCCTCCGCGCGCACCGCAAGCTCGCGCTGGCGCGCGAAGGGAGCGAGCGGATTCCAGCGCTCGCGCCGCACGCCCAGAAGCGACAGCATCACGTTGTGGAGGAGCGTGTTGTGCGGGAAGAGGGTGATGATCTGGAACGTGCGCGCAAGGCCCAGATGCGCGCGGCGGCGCGCGGGAAGCCGCACCAGCTCCTCGCCGAAAAGCGCGATCGAACCGCCGTCGGGCTCAAGCTCGCCAGCGATGAGATTGAAGAGCGTCGTCTTGCCGGCGCCGTTCGGGCCGATGATGAGGCGGCGCTCGCCCGGCTCGACGGCGAGGTCGATGCCGGCGGTGACGCGCAAGCCCCCGAAGGATTTCTCGAGGCCCGTCACGCTCAATGCCGTCATGGCTCGCCCTTCGCCGCAACGGGCGCGGGGCGCGGCCGCAGCGCCTTCACGACCCAGCGCGCGAGCCGGACCGAACCCGGCACGAACCCTTCCGGCATGAAGATGACGATGGCAACGAAGATCGCGCCCAGAACGAAATTCCAACGCTCGATGTAGGCGCTCGCCACGTTCTTCATGATGACGACGAGCGCCGCGCCTGCGATCGGCCCCAGGAGCGTGCCTGAGCCGCCCGAGATCACCATCAGCAGCGCCTCGGCCGAGGCCGAGAGCTGGATCGATTGTGGGCTCACGAATTCGTTGTAATAGAGGAAGAGCAAACCCGCGACGCCGCTCAGGAGACCCGAGAAGAGGCAGGCATAGAAGCGGATGAGCCAGACATCGTAGCCCAACGCCGTCATGCGGCGCGGCTGGTCGCGCGTGCCCAAGAGGCTCACGCCGAAGGAGGAGCGCGTGAAGATGAAAACGGCGAGCACGGCGAGAAGAAAGGTCGCGAGCGTCACGTAATAAAACTGGGGCGCGCCGTCGAGCGAGATGCCGAAGGGCGCGGGGCGCGTGCTGACGTTGATGCCGTTGTCGCCGTTCGTAAGGCTGAGCCAGCGATAGGCCAAGCCCCACAGGATCTGGCCGATCGCGAGCGTGATCATGACGAAGCCGATTCCGGTCGCGCGCAGCGCCAACGCGGCGAAGAGCGCGGTGCCGACGAGCGTCACGGCGAGCGCGCCCGGAATCGCGATGGCGTGTCCCCATCCCTCCTGCAGCAGGATCGCGCCCGCATAGGCCGCAAGACCAAGAAGTCCCGCGTGGCCCAGCGATACGAGCCCGGCATATCCCACGATCACGTTGAGGCCCAAGGCGAACACGGCGTTCAGGAGAATCTGGCTCGCGACGTTGACGAAATAGGTGTCGCCGAGCCAGAGCGGCAAGGTCGCAAGCGCCGCAACGGCGATGGAAACGGCGATGATACGTGCGCTCACGGCGCGTGCCTGCCGAAGAGGCCGCGCGGCCGCACCGCGAGCATCAACACCATCGGCAGGAACAGCACGAAATAGGCAAGCTCGGGCAGCAGCGCCTGGCCGTAATTGTAGAGGAAGGCGACGATGAAGCTGCCGAGGAACGAGCCAACGAGGCTGCCGGTGCCGCCAAGGATGACGACGACGAGCGCCAAGGGCAGCATCTCGTTGTCGAGACCGGGATAGACCGAGAGGATCGGCCCGGCGACGATGCCGCCAAAGCCCGCGAGCCCGGCGCCGAGGCAAAAGACGAGCGTGAAAAGGCGCGACACGCGGATGCCGACGACGCGCGCCATGTCGGGATCGTCGACCCCGGCGCGGATCATGGCGCCCAAGCGCGTCCGCTCGAGCAGCAGCCACAATCCGAGCGCCACCACGAGCGCGATGACGATCACGGCGAGGCGGTAGATCGGGAACGTCACGCCGAAAATACGCGTGCCGCCACGCAGCGCCGCGGGCGTCGTCACCGACATCGGATCGCCGGTCCATTCCATGAGGCAGAGATCGGCGACCATGAAGGAGATGCCGAGCGTCACCAGCACTTGCGCCAGCTCGTTGCCGGCAAGCCGCCGCAGCAGCAAGCGCTCGATGACGCCGCCGAGAAGCCCCGTCAGCAGCGCCGCAAGGAGCGCCGCCACCCAGAACTCGAGATGCCCCCAGAGATAGAAGCTCGCGCCGAAATAGGCGCCTAGCATGAAGAGCGAGCCGTGCGTCAGGTTCGGGATGCGCATCAAGCCGAAGATGAGCGAGAATCCTGACGACAGCAGGAACAGAAGCCCGCCCAGCGCGACGCTGTTGATCGCGAGCAGGATATAGAGGTTCATCGCCGGTCGATGAGCAAATCGGACGGCTTCATACCGTCATGGCCGTGCTCGCCACGGCCAGAGGCCGGCCCGGCCATGGCGGTCAAGACCAATCCAACTCGCATTCACGCCTTGAGTGGCGGGTAGTCGCGCGAGTAGACCGGCTGCGACAGGACCTTCTGCTCGTCGTAGGGCCAGAATTGGCTCACATCGGTGTAGGTCTTGATCGTGGTGTTGAGGAGCTTGCCGTCCTTCTTCTCCATGCGGCGAACGAAGATGTCGCCGACAACGTTGCCGAGATGGTCAAACCGCACCGAACCGCGCAACGTATCTTTCAGCTCGACCGAGCGCAGCGCCTTGATCAGCGCTTCCTTGTCGTCGGACTTGCCGCCGGTCTTTTGCAGCCCAGCCTCGATCACCTGGCCGTTGAGCCACAGGAGTGCGGCGTATTGGCCAACGGCGACGTTGTATTCCTTCTTCATCACGGCGAGGAAATGCTCATTGGCGTCGTTCTTCAAGTCGGCCGTATAGGGTGCGGCGGTGATCATGCCGATCGCTTCCTCGCCGAAGCTGGCGAGAAGCGCGTCGTCGCCCGCCGTCTCGCCGCCGAGGACGGGGAATTTGAGCCCGGCGTCGGAGTACTGCTTCATGAACTTCACCGGCTCACCGGCGGCGAAGCCCTGTACCACGACGTCGCAATCGCTGAGCTGCGCGAGGTAGGGCGTGTAGTCGGCCTGGCCCAAGGGCGGCCACAGCTTCTTCAGCACCTTGCCGCCCTGGTCCTCGAACACCTGCTGGAAGCCGCCCATCTGCTCGTAGCCGAAGGCGAAATCATCGACGATGCAGGTCGCGCGCTTGAGCTTCAATTCCTTCGCCGCGTAATCGGCGAGTGGCTTCATCGCCTGCGAGGAAGTGGCGGAGGCGCGGATGAAATAGGGATTGGGCTTCCGCTGCGTCATGTCCTCGGCGGCGGCAAGGCTCAGCATCGGAATCTTGTGCTGGGCGATGTAGTCGGTGATGGCGAGAAGCTCGAACGCCGCCAAGGGCCCGGTGATCACGTCAACGTGGTCGCGCTCGACGAGCTCCTGCACCTTGTTCTTCGCGCCCGCCGGCGTGCCGCCCGTGTCGGCGATGATGAGGTCGACCTTGCGCCCGGCCAGGGTCATGTTGCGGTCCTTGAGGAACGCGGTCAGGCCCTGCTCCATCTGGATGCCGCCTTCGGCCAGCGGGCCGGTGCGCACGTTCATGAGGCCAAGCCGCAGCGGCTCCCCTTGCGCAATCGCGACGCGGGGCAACGTCGCCGTTGCCGCGGCAGCGGCCGTGCCGAGCATGACCGTGCGGCGATCGAATTTCTTGGCCATTGGCGTCCTCTCCCGTTGTCGCGGCTGAAGCGCCGCTTGATATGCGGGCGCAGAATAACCCACGGAGCCCCCGCCACACTAGGGATGAGGCATCTACCCAGAACGGGCAAAGCATCTTAAGTTCGCGGGCGAACCCGGCTGACGCCGGGACCGCGAACGACCAGGGAGCGACGCCATGAGGCAAAGGAGACAGAGCCGCAGGCGGTTGCGGCTCGGATGGACATTGGGCGCCATCCTTGCCTGCGCCGCGCCGGCAGCCGCGGCAGCGGAGATGAGCCCGGAGCTCACAGCGCTCGTCGCCGCGGCCAAGGCCGAGGGTGCTCTCACGCTGTCGTGGGGCGAGGGGACGTTCGGCGGCACGCAAGGCGCGCCGCTCTATGAGCAGGGCATCAAGAGCGCGTTCGGCGTCGACCTGCCGATCCAGTTCACGCCCGGCAGCTCGATGCCGCAAGTCGGCAACGACATCGCCATGCGCCAGGCGGCCGGCCAGCCGTCGCCGACCGACGTCTATGTCGGCTATGCCGACGTGCTTTCGCGGCTCGTGCCGCGCAAGCTCTTCCTCACCGCGCCCTGGCAGAAGCTGCTGCCCGGCCGCATCACCGACAGCATCGTCGACGAGGACGGGACGATGCTGAAGGTCATCACTGCCCTTCCCGGCATCGCCTACAACAAGGCGCTGGCGCCGTCGGAGCCGAAGCTTCTGACCGATCTCTTGAAGCCCGAATGGAAGGGCAAGATCGCGGCGACGCCTTACGCGGCCAATTTCGACGCGCTCGCCGCCAACGACATGTGGGGCCACGACCGCGCGCTCGACTTCGCGCGCAAGATGTCGCAGCAGGTGGCGGGCCTCATGCGCTGCAACGAGGGTGAAAGGCTCGCGACCGGCGAGTTCCTCGCCTTTGCGATTACCTGCAACGGCACCGACTTCTTCGACATCGTTAGGAAGGGCGCGCCGATCGTGCAGATCCCGCCGGCCGATTTCCCGGCGCTCGGATATTTCTACGTCGCCGTGCCGAAGAACGCGGTCCACCCCAATGCCGGCAAGCTCTATGTCGCCTACATGATGACGCAAGAGGGCCAGGCCTTGATCCGCAAGACCTGGGAGATGGACAACGACCTCTTCCCCGAGACGAAGGCGCATAAGCTTGTTGCCGATCTCGAGCATGAGCGCGGGCGGAAATTCGAGCGCATCGACGTCAACTGGTACGCGGCGCATCCCGAGGCCTACGAGGCGTGGAAGGAGATCGAGAAGATCTTCACCGCCAGCAAGTGAGCGGTTCGGGGGCGGAGCCGGCCGGCCGGCGCGCCCGCCGCGCCGACCCGTGGTCGGTCGTGCTAATCGCCCTCGTGATTGCGGCGTGCGCCCTCATCGTGACGATGCTGCTCGTCGTGCTTTGGCTCGGCTTGCGCGTCGGCGATTTGGGCGATCCGGCGGCGCATTTGGCGCTCGGCAACTATCGCGCCATCCTCGGCGACCCCGCGATCTATGGTGTGCTTGGCGACACTGTCTCGTTCGCGCTTGTGACGCTCGCGGTGAGCCTCGCCTTCGGCGTACCGCTCGCCTGGCTCGTCGAGCGCACGGATCTGCGCGGCAAGACCGCGATCTTCACGCTCATGACGGTCGGGCTGCTGCTGCCGGGCTTCGCCTCGGCGATGGGCTGGCTTTTCCTGCTCCATGCGCGCATCGGGCTTCTCAATACCTGGCTCGAGCACACGCTTGGCCTCAAAGGGCCGCTGTTCGACATCGCCAGCATGACCGGTATGGGCTGGGTCCAGGGGCTCAACCTCGCGCCCGTCTCTTTCATCATGTCTGCGGCGGTGTTCCGCGCCATGGATCCGGCGCTCGAGGAGGCGGCCGAAGTCGCCGGCGCCGGATTCTGGCGCACGCTCCGGCAAGTGACGCTGCGGCTCGCGGCGCCAGGCATCATCGCCGCCGCCATCTATGTCTTCACCATCGGCTTCGCCGCCTTCGACGTACCGGCGATCATCGGCTGGAGCGCGCGCCGCTTCACCTTCTCGACCTTCCTCGTGCTCAAGCTCGATTCGACCCAGGGCCTGCCGCAATACGGGCTTGCGGCGGCGCTCTCGAGCTTCCTTATCATCATCGGCATCGCTCTCGCCGCGCTCTACGGCCGCATCCAGCGCCAGGCGCACCGCTATCAGGTCGTGACCGGCAAGGCCTATCGCCCGCGCATCCGCGCTTTGGGCCGCTGGGCAATCCCGGCACAGGCGTTCGTCGCGGCCTATCTTCTTTTGAGCCAGATCGTACCGCTCGCACTCGTCGCCTGGGCTTCGCTCCTGCCGTTCTTCCAGCTGCCGAGCGCCGCGGCGCTCAAGACTGTCTCGCTCGCGCAGTATCTCTCGCTGCCGTGGCCCTTGGCGCGCGAAGGGATCGCCAATACCGCGATCCTGATGGTGGCGGTGCCGACGCTGACGCTCGCGCTGAGCGTCGCCTTCTCATGGGTCGTGCTCCGCACCCGCATCCGCGGACGCGGCGGCTTCGATGTGATCGCGTTCCTGCCGCACGCCGTGCCGAACATCGTGTTCGGCGTCGCCGCGCTTCTGATCGCGCTCTTCTGGCTCGGGCGCGCGCTGCCGCTTTTCGGCACGGTGACGATTCTTCTCATCGTGTTCGTCGTCGCGCGGCTTTCCTACGGCACGCGCATGACCAACAGCGGCCTCATCCAGATCCACCGCGAGCTCGAGGAGGCCGCGACCGTGAGCGGCGCCGGCACCGGCGGCGTGCTGCGCCGCGTGCTCGTGCCGCTTCTTGCGCCAACGCTCCTCTACGCGTGGCTGTGGATCGCGCTCCTCGTCTTCCGCGAGCTGACACTTGCCGTCGTGCTGACGACGCGCGCCAACATGACGTTGCCCTTCGTGGTGTGGAGCCTGTGGCTCAATGGGGGGCTCGGCCAGGCCTCGGCGCTCGCGCTCGTGATGCTGTTGATGATGCTGCCGCTCGTCGCGCTCTACTGGCTCATCGCGCGCCGGCGCGGCATCCTGGCACAGCAGTAGGCCGGCCGCGCGGTCGTCCGCGAAGAGCATCGGCCGGGAGCCAAGCCATGGTGTATGAGATATACGGATAGTCTGATCGAGGAAAACGTCATGTCGCAGAGCTACAGGTGCATCTCCGGCGATACCCACTTGGAAATCCCCAATGAACGTTGGACGCACCGGATCGACAAGAAATACCGCGACCGTGCGCCGCGCACGATCCGCTTGGAGGGCGGCGCGGACGCCACCGTGTTCGAAGACCTGCCACCGCGCCAGAACACGTTCGACATCTACGGCGGCCAGGGCCGCGACGGGAGCAACTGGTATCCGGCCGACCAGAAATACGAGACCTGCCCGGGCACCGGCTCGCCCGCGCAGCGAATCAAGGAGCAGGACATGGACGGCATCGACGCGGAGATCATGTTCCCCGCGGTCGTCGCCGGTCCTTCGACCTGGCTTCAGGCCAAGGACCCCGGACTGCAGAAGGCGATCATCCGCGGCTGGAACGACTGGTTCGCGGAGGAATATCTCTCCGATTCGGACGCGAAAGGCCGCATCTTCGGCGTCGGCTGCATCACGGCAACGACCATCGAGGACTCGCTGGCGGAGCTGCAGCACTGCAAGAAATTAGGCTTCATCGCCATCCAGCTTCCCAATTTCCCGAACGGCACAGGCATCCCGAAGGCAGAAGACGACCGCTTCTGGGCGATGGCGCTTGATCTCGGCATGCCGGTCACGATCCACTTCGCGATCGAGGACACGGATATGAGCTTCAACGGCAAACTGCTCGATTATCCGAAGCGCGAGAAGAATCTACGGACCGACCTCGCCGGCCAGATGACGCGCTTCGCGCGCAACGGCGCCTACAACGCGGTGCAACTGCTCTTGTCAGGCGTGTTCGAGCGCTTTCCCAAACTCCGCATCTTCTTCGCCGAGAACTCGATCGGCTGGATTCCAAACTTCATGGAGGTGGCCGACACGCGCTACGACCGCCACATCGGCTGGGCGAAACGCTACGATGGCGTGAAGCCGCTTCCCGGCAAGCCCAGCGAGTTGATCAATGAATATTTCTATTGGGGGTTCCAGCGCGACCGCGCCGGTGTCGACAACCGCCATCACCTCAACGTCAATCGCCTGATCTGGGCGAACGACTTCCCACACCAGGAATCCGACTGGCCGGAATCGAACAAGGTGCTGGAGCACAACTTCAAAGGCGTGCCCGCTCACGAGGTGCACAAGATGACCGTGCAGAACGCGGCGGATTTCTTCCGCCTGCCCTAAATCTAATCCTGAGTCGCGCGTTTCCGCGCCGGCGCGGCGTGCTGGCGCAGCAATAGATCAAACCCCGGTCGGGCGTGAGAGGCGCTCGGGATACTGCCATCGCGTCGGCTCGCGGCCCTCGGCGAGCGCGCGCAGATCGCGCTCCCACAGCTTCCGCAAGAGCGCGATGGCGCGGTCGGAGCGGCCGAGGCATTCGGCGTCGCGCTCGACGATGGCTCCCTGGCCCACTTGCGCGACGTGGTCCTGGATGCCGAGGAAGTCGGGCCGGTCGGCCACGTCGTGAAGCTTCATCCGGCCGGCGAGGATTTGCGCCGCGACCTCCTCCGCCGGCGGCAGTTCGGCGAGGCGCCGTTCGCCCGCGTCGCGGCGCGCGCGGTATGCCTCGTGGTCGCCCTCGGGCAACGCCAGGCGCTCGACAATGAAGGTCTTGTGCCGCTCGTCATCGATCGGCACGCGCCAGGAGACGTAGACGCGCCACTCTGTTTCCGCCGCGTCCTGGCGCGGCAGCGACATGCTGAGCATGTTGGGCAGCATGAGGTGCTGCTCGCGCACCGTGCCGTCGGAGCGGATGCCATAGGCGACGAGGCCGTAAGGCCGCTCCTCGGCCTCGATCCGCGGCACGTCGCGATTCAATTCGTCGAAAAGGGTCTTGCGGTGCGTGAAGGGAAGATGCGCCTCGTCGACGCCGTTCTCGATGTTCTGATAATAGTTGCAAAGGCGCGTGTAGCAGTTCGCGTTGAGGAGTCCGCCCGGCGTTTCGAACTCCGGAAAGCGCGGGAGCGGGGGCGCGGCGCCTTCGCCCATATAGACGAAGATGAGGCCCAGATATTCCTCGGTCGGATAGGATCTGATCCGCACCTTGTCGCAGAACGCTTCGTTGAGCTCGGCGGGCTGCTCGACGCAGCGGCCGTCGGGCGCGTATTTCCAGCCGTGATAAAGACAGCGGATGGCGTCGCCCTCGACATAGCCGGCCGAGAGCACCGTGCGGCGATGGGCGCAGCGCTGCGCCACGGCGTGGGGCGCGCCGCTCTCGCCGCGATAGAGCGTGAAGTCCTCCCCCATGATGCGGAGCGGCAGTGCCTCGCGCGCGGCAAGATCTTGAGCGCGCCAGACCGGGTGCCAGAAGCGTCGCATGTAGGCCCCGGCGAGCGTGCCGGGCCCGGTGCGCGTCACCTCGTTGAAGTCGAATTTGCGTCGCGCCTTGCGCGGCAGCGGGCCGGTGTCGGGCATGAGCTTGTCCCTCTTGCTTTAGCTGCGGCCGAGCCGCGCCTCGATCGCGTCCCACACGCGCGTCTCGAGCTTCGTGCCGTCGAGCCGGTTGATCTCCTGCACGCCGGTCGGCGAAGTGACGTTGATCTCGGTGAGATAGTCGCCGATCACATCGATGCCGACGAGCACGAGGCCGTCTTCGCGCAGGCTCGGCCCGATCGCGGCGCAGATCTCGCGCTCGCGCGCGGTGAGTGTGGTCTTGGCGGCGCGCCCGCCGACGTGAAGGTTGGCGCGCGCCTCGCCCTCGGGCGGGATGCGGTTGACCGCGCCCACCGGCTCGCCCTCGATCAGCACGATGCGCTTGTCGCCCTGGCGGATCTCCGGGAGATAGCGCTGCACCATGATGGGCTCGCGATAGAGAAGCGTGAACATCTCCAGAAGTGAATTGAGATTCTCGTCGTCAGGCTTCACGCGGAACACGCCGGCGCCGCCATTGCCGAAGAGCGGCTTCAGGATGATCTCGCCATGCGCGGCGCGGAAGGCGGTGATCTCGTCGCGCTCGCTCGTGATGAGGGTAGGCGGCATGAGGCCGGGAAAGCGCGTCGCGAGGAGCTTCTCGGGCGCGTTCCGGACGGCGACGGGATCGTTGACGATGAGCACCTTGTCGCGCACATGCTCGAGCAAGTGCGTCGCCGTGATGTAGGCCATGTCGAACGGCGGGTCCTGACGCATCAGGATCACGTCGAGGGAAGCGAGGTTCAACGTCTCGAACGCGCCCAGCGTGTAATGGCGCTCGCGCTCGCGCCGCACCTCGAGCGCGCGCGCCCTGGTGAAGAGGGCGCCGTCGCGCAGCGCCATGTGGCGCGGCAGATAGTGATAGAGCCGGTGGCCGCGTGCCAGCGCCTCAAGCGCCAAGACAAAGGTCGTATCGGCTTCGATGTTGACCCCTTCGATGGGGTCCATCTGGATCGCGACAGCGAGCGACATGGGCGCAGTATCGCCCAGGGCGCTGCCGTTGCAAACCCGATCGCGCCCCGGGGCGCGTCGCCGCTCAGCGGCGAAACGCGGGCGGCGCTGGTTATTTCAGCGGCTGAACGTCGATCTCCTGGCGCGGCGTCGGTGTCGAGACGGAGTCGTCGCTGGTGCCCGGCGGGGTGGGCGCGGCGGCGGCCGAGGCAGGCGGCGCGCTGCCGGTCGCGGGCGCCGGCGGCGGCGCGGACGATGCGGTCTCGGGCTTCGCCGGCTCGCCGCTGCGGATGCGGACGTAGGAGACGACGCGCTTCACGTTGCCGATGTTGCGCGCGTGATCGACGACGCGGTCAAGCTCCTGCTTGCTGCGCGCGGTGCCGATGACGTAGACGACGCCCTTCACTGTGGTGATCGAATAGTTGATCTCGCGCACGTCGCCATCGGCGATGAGCTGGGTCTTGAGCTTGCTGGTGATGGTGGTATCGCCCATGTCCTGCACGAAGCCCTCGTCGGGGCCCACCTGGATCTCGTCGTAGACCTCCTTGATCCCGTCAACCTGCCAGGCGCGCTTCACCGCCTCGGCCCGCCAATCATCACTCGTCACCGTGCCGGTGAGGAGGGCGCGGCCCTCATAGACGGTGCAGTCCAAATCGTCGTTGAGCTTCAAATTGTATTTCTTCCACGACGCCGTGATGGCGGCCTGGAGGCCGGCGTCGCGTGCGGTGTCGGTGAGCGAGCGCTCTTGCGCCGCGACGGCGTAGCCTCCGCCCGCGGCACCGGCGCCGACGGCGAGAAGGCAGCCCGACAGCGGCGCCGCGGCGGCAGCGACGAGCACGGCAACGACGGCGGCTGCGGCAAGAGGCGGTCGGGACAAGGCGCTTTCTCCTGACGGTTCCCGTCGATTGTTGCGCGCGACGTGAGTCGGGGAAAGGGCACCTTTGGGGCGATTTCGTGGCACCGCCCTACCCGATTCGCCAAGCGTCGGCGAGATGGCGCGGCAGGCGGCGCGGCATCACCAGCATGACGTCGAAGCGCTGATCCAGATGGGCAAGGTCGGGCCGCGCCTTGAGGAAATGCTCGAACGCGCGAGCGATGCGGCGGCGCTGGCGTCCGAGCACGGCCTCGCCCGCGGCATCGAAATCGTCGCGTGCCTTCACCTCGACCGCCGCAAGCACCGTGCCGCGCCGCACGATCAGGTCGATCTCGCCCGAAGGCACGCGGAAGCGCCGTGCCACCAAGCGGTAGCCACGCATGCGCAGGTGCCAGAGACAGACGAGCTCAGCGGTGCGGCCACGGCGCTCGGCGCGGAGACGCCGCTTTGCCTTCATGGCGCACGCCCCACGAGCGCCAGCGCGCGCTGATAGACCGCACGGCGCGGCAAGCCCAATGCACCCGCGACCGCGGCGGCTGCATCCTTGACGCTGAGCCGGGCGAGCGCCGATGTAAGTGCCGCGTCGAGCGATTCCGCCGATGCCGCTTCCGCCACAGCGGGAGGGCCCACCAGCACCACGATCTCGCCCTTGGGCGAACCCGCCTCGCGGTAATGCGCAGCCAACTCCGCGAGCGGTGCGCGCCGCACCTCCTCGAAGAGCTTCGTCAGCTCGCGCGCGACCGCGGCCGGCCGGTCGCCGAGGACGGCCGCCATGTCGGCAAGCGACGCCGTAAGTCGTGGCGCACTTTCGAAGAAGACCAAGGTTGCGGGCACCGCGCCGAGCTCGCCGAGCGCAGTGCGGCGCGCCTCGGCTTTTGCCGGCAGGAACCCGGCAAAGCAGAAGCGCTCGCACGGCAGGCCCGCGAGCGACAGAGCCGCAAGCGGCGCCGAGGCGCCAGGCACAGCGGTGACGGCGATCCCGCGTTCGAGCGCCGCGCGCACGAGCTTGAAGCCCGGATCGGAGACGAGAGGCGTGCCGGCGTCGGACACAAGCGCCACGCGCGCCCCTCCTTCGAGCCGGGCGAGCAGCTTCGGCCGCATCGCCTCGGCATTGTGCTCGTGATAGGGAACGCGCCGGGCCGTGATGCCGTAATGCGCGAAGAGCTTGCCGCTGACGCGCGTGTCCTCGCAGGCGACGAGATCGGCCGCGCCAAGAACGCGCAGCGCGCGAAGCGTGATGTCCTCGAGGTTGCCGATGGGCGTCGCGACGAGATAGAGGCCGGGTGCGAGCGGCGCGGCCTCGTCGGGTTTACTTCCCGCGAGGGTGTCGATACGCTTTCGGCCTTTCGCGTCGAGGGACATCGCGCGTGTCGATCTCGCGGTTTGGCTCGCACTTCCGGACTGCGGCGCTCCTTGCCGCCATATTGGCGCTTGCCGGATGCGGAGGAAAGAAAGCGCTGCTTCCCGTCGCGCCGCCGCCGGCGCCCGCAACGTCGGCGCCTTCGCTCGTCGCCCCGCCGGTGACGGCGACGCCCATCCCCCAGAACGAAATCCCGCCGCCCGCGCCCGGCGTGAGCCATGTCGAGGTCGGGCTCCTCCTGCCGCTCACGGGGCAAGCCGCCTCACTCGGCCAGGCGATGCTCGATGCGGCGCAGATGGCGCTCTACGAGACCGGCAACGACCGGCTCGAGCTCCTGGTGCGCGACAGCGGCGGCACCGCAACGACGGCGGCGCAAGCCGCGCACGCGGTGATCGACGGCGGCGCGAAGCTCATCCTCGGACCCCTTCTTTCCACCGAAGTCGAAGCGGTGAAGCCGGTGGCGCAGGCCGCGAACGTGCCGCTCGTCGCGTTCTCGACCTCGATGCAGCTCGCCGGCAACGGCACGTGGCTTCTCGCGTTCGACCCGCGCCAGGAGATTCAGCGCGTCGTCCAATTCGCGCATGCGCACGGGCGCAACCGCTTTGCCGCGTTGGCGCCGGCTTCGGCCTATGGCGACATCGCGGCGGCCGCGCTCAAGGACGCGGTGCAGGTCGCGGGCGCGAGCCTCGGGCCCATCGCACGCTATGACCCGGCGGCCGCGAACCTCGCGCCGACGGTGCAGAACCTCGCGGGGCAAGGGAGCTTCGATGCCGTGCTGTTGGCCGAAGGCGGCGCGCGTCTCAAAGCGCTGGCGCCGCTCCTGCCCTATTACGGCATCGATCCCGACCAGGTGAAATTTCTCGGCACCGGCCTCTGGGCCGACCAAAGCGTCGCCACCGAGCCTGCACTCGACGGCGGCTGGTACGCAGCGCCGGCGCCGCAGGCGCGGCGGGATTTCGAGAAGCGCTTCGCCGCGCTCTATAAGCACGAGCCGCCACTCCTTGCGACCTTGGGCTATGACGCGACGGCGCTTGCCGCCGTGCTCGCGCGCGCCCCCGCAGGACCAGACTTCTCGGTGACCGCACTCACCAATCCGAGCGGCTTCGCCGGCCTCAACGGCATTTTCCGGCTGCTGCCCGACGGCATCACCGAGCGCGGCCTCGCCGTTCTCGAGATGCACCGCACCGGCAGCACCGTCGTCGATCCCGCGCCGCAGACGTTTCAGAAGCCGCAATTCTGAAATGCGCACCGCCGGCGTCGATGGCTGCAAGGGCGGCTGGATCGCCGTCGTGCTGGAGGGCGACCGCGCCGAACCGCCGCGTATCCTCGCGCGAGCGGAAGAGATCAAATCACTCGACGCCCAGCGCATCCTCGTCGACATCCCGATCGGCCTCCCCGATACGGGCCGTCGCGCGAGCGACATTGCCGCGCGAAAGCTTCTGGGCGCGGCGTGGCCACGGCTCTTTCTCGATGTTCGGCGCCCGCTTCTTGCCTTTGCTGATTATGCGGCGGCCAACGCGTGGGCGAAGGAAGACGGCAACGGCATCTCGCGACAGCTTTGGAGCATCCTGCCGAAAATCGGCGCGGTCGACCGGTGGATCGCGCCGGCAATGCAGGAGCGTATCCTCGAGGCGCATCCCGAGCTTGCCTTCGCGCGCCTTCGCGACGGCGACGTAGTACGGGAGGGGAAGAAGACGGAAACGGGATTCGCGATCCGCGCGCGGCTCTTGCGCGAGGCCGGGTTCACTGACCTCAAACGCTGGTGCGCGGGACTGCGCGGCAGCGGGGCGGGTGCGGACGATCTGCTCGATGCGTGCGCGCTCGCCGTTGCGGCGCAGGAACCGCACCGCGTCGCCTCCGCGCAAGAGACCGATGCGCGCGGCCTCAAGATGGATATCTGGTACTAGGCAAGAAGCCGCGCGAGCACGGCGTTGAGGCGCTGGCGCCCAACGTCGGTCGCGGCGAGACGATCGTCGTCGAGCGTCAGAAACCCGCCGCCGATCAGGTCGTCAAGCGCGGTCCGGTCGAGCGCATCGATAATCTCTGCGCCGATCGCGGCGCGGAAGCGCGCGCGTGAGACGCCCTCGCTGAGCCGGAGCCCCATCATTAGGAATTCCTCGAGCCGCTCACGCGCATTCAAGGCCACGCATTCTTCGGTCGCGTCGCCGTCGCGCTCGGCGGTGGCGAGCCAGGTTTCGGGTGCGCGGCGCTGGCGCGCGGCATAGCGCACGCCGTCGGCATCGAAGCGGCCATGCGCACCGGGGCCGATGCCGACATAATCGTCCGAGCGCCAGTAGACGAGATTGTGGCGGCACTCGGCGCCCGGCCGCGCGTGATTCGAGATCTCGTAGGCCGGCAGGCCCGCGTGTGCGAGCCGCTCCTGCGTCGCCTCGTAGAACGCGCCCGCGAGATCCTCGTCGGGAAGCGCGAAATCGCCGCGCGCGTGCGCCGTGTGAAAGGCCGTGCCCGGCTCGATCGTGAGCTGATAGAGCGAGAGATGATCGCCAGCCATCACGAGCGCTTCGTCGAGTTCCGCGCGCCACTCCGCCGCGCTCTGGCAGGGCCGCGCATAGATGAGGTCGAAGGAGAAGCGTGCAAAGCTTCGCGCCGCGAGCGCCACTGCCGCGCGCGCCTCGGCGGCGTCGTGGCCGCGGCCGAGGAACTTGAGCGCGCGGTCGTCGAGCGCCTGCACGCCGAGCGAGACGCGGTTGACGCCGGCGGCGCGAAAATCGGCGAAGCGCTGCGCCTCGACCGAGGTCGGATTGGCCTCGAGCGTCACTTCGAGATCGGGCGCGACGGGCCAATGACGCTCGGCGCGCTCGAGGATGGCGGCCACAGTCGCCGCCGCCATGAGCGAGGGCGTGCCGCCGCCGAAGAACACCGAGACGAGACGACGACCCGCCGTCTTCGCGCCGTAGCGATCGAGCTCGCGCAAAAGCGCGGCCCGCCAGCGCGCGTCCTCGACGCCGGCGCGGACATGGCTGTTGAAGTCGCAGTAAGGGCATTTCGACTTGCAGAAGGGCCAGTGCACGTAGAGCGCGATATCGCTCAACCAGCGTCTCCAAGACAGGCCGCCGCGAGCTTGCGAAACGCGACGGCGCGATGGCTCATGCGGTGCTTTTGCGCCGGCTCCATCTCGCCGAAGGTTTCCGCAAATCCCTCCGGCACGAAGATCGGATCGTAGCCAAAGCCTTTCAACCCGCGCGGCGGAAAGACCAGGCTGCCGCGCACTTCGCCTTCAAAGCATTCGGCGTGCCCGTCGGGCCAGGCGAGCGCAAGAGCCGCGACGAACGATGCCGCGCGGTCCTTGCCGCCAAGCTCGCGCTCGACGCGGGTCATCGCCGCAACGAAGTCGCGTCCGGGCCCGGCCCAACGCGCCGAATATATCCCCGGCGCGCCACCCAAGGCCGGCACCACAAGGCCCGAATCATCGGCGAACGCCGGCAGCCCGCTCGCCGACGCGACGGCGCGCGCCTTCAGAAGCGCATTTGCGGCGAAGGTCGTGCCCGTCTCTTCGGGCTCGGGCAAACCCAACTCGCACGCGCTCGTGGTGGCGAGCCCGTAAGGCGCGAGCAAATCGTGCATCTCGACGAGCTTGCCGGGATTATGTGTGGCGATCGCGAGCGTTCCGGCGGCGAGGCGGCGCGCCATCACGCCAGCCCCAGCGCCTTCTTCTGCAGGCCGAGCAGCCGGCCGATGCCGCTTCGCGCGAGCGCAAGCATGGCGGCGAACTCGCTTTCGGCGAAGATCGCGGCCTCGGCGGTCGCCTGCACCTCGACGATGCCGCCCGATCCGGTGAGGACGAAGTTGGCGTCGGCCGCCGCGTTCGAATCCTCGGCATAGTCGAGATCGAGCACCGGCGTTCCGGCGGCGATGCCACACGATACGGCCGCGACCGCATCCATGAGCGGCAAGCGTGGGAGCGTACCGCTATCGACGAGCGTCTTCAGCGCAAACGCGAGCGCCACATAGCTCCCGGTGATGGCGGCGGTGCGCGTGCCGCCGTCAGCCTGCAGCACGTCGCAATCGACGCGGAACTGGCGCTCACCCAAGGCGCCGAGGTCGGTGACGGCGCGCAGCGAGCGGCCGATCAGGCGCTGGATCTCCTGCGTCCGGCCCGATTGCCGGCCGCGCGCCGCCTCGCGCTCGGTGCGGGTATGGGTCGAGCGCGGCAGCATGCCGTACTCCGCCGTGATCCAGCCGCGCCCGGTGTTGCGCAGGAAGGGCGGCACCTTGTCCTCGACCGAGACGGTGCAGAGCACGTGCGTGTCGCCGAAGCGGGCGAGGCACGAGCCTTCGGCATATTTCGAGACGCCCGGCTCGAGGGCCACAGGGCGCATTTCGTCGGGGGCGCGGCCGGAAGGGCGCGGCATGAGGGTTCCATCCTTCGGAAAGGGCGGCAGATTAATGCGCCGGCACACAAGCGTAAAGCGCCGCCCGGTTGACGCTCCTCGACACCCTCCTTACATTTTGGCGCGGCATGAAAGAGCCGGTGGCCAAGCCGCTCATTAGCGAATTGAACGACCGCAGCCGGGAAATCTTCCGGATGGTGGTGGACGCCTATGTCGAGACCGGCGATCCGGTCGGGTCGCGGACGCTGGCGCGGCGCGGCGGGCTCGACCTTTCGCCGGCAACGATCCGCAACGTGCTGGCCGATCTCGAAGAGGCGGGGCTGCTGTTCGCGCCCCATACCTCGGCCGGGCGGCTGCCGACCGAGGCGGGCTTGAGGATGTTCGTCAGCGGGCTCCTTGAAGTGGGCGGCCTCACCGAGGAGGAGCGGCGCAGCATTGACGGACGGCTGGCGGGCTCGGGCAAGTCGCTGGCGCAGGCGCTCGAAGAGGCGACATCGACACTCTCAGGCCTGTCGCGTTGCGCCGGCCTCGTGGTCGCGCCCAAGACCGAGGCGCGCCTCAAACATATCGAGTTCGTGCCGCTTACAGGCACGCGCGCGCTCGTTGTCATGGTGACCGAGGACGGGCTGGTCGAGAACCGCCTCATCCACGTGCCGATCGGCACGCCGGCCTCGAACCTCGTCGCCGCCAGCAACTATCTCAATGCGCGGCTCGTCGGCAGCACGATCGAGGAGGCGCGCAACGCGGTCCTCGCCGAGATCGAGGGCCGCCGGGCGCAGCTCGACGAGCTCACGGCGCGGGTGGTCGAGGCGGGGCTCGCGTCATGGTCGGGCAGCGGCGAGGAGGGCGTCCTCATCGTCAAGGGCCAGGCGCAGCTTTTGAACGACGTGACCGCGCTCGCTGATCTCGAGCGGCTGCGCACGCTCTTCGACGTGCTCGAAACGCGCGAGGCGATGGTGCGGCTCCTCGATGCGGCGCGCGACGGCGAGGGCGTGCAGATCTATATCGGCGCCGACAATCCGCTGTTCGGCGTGGCCGGCTGCTCGATGATCGTGGCACCCTACGGCAACGGGCGCGATCAGGTGCTGGGCGCCATCGGCGTAATCGGCCCGACACGTCTCAACTACGCGCGCATCATCCCGCTGGTCGACTACACCGCGAAAGTGATCGGGCGTCTCCTTGGATAATCCCATGACCGATGAGAATGACGGCGCTTCCGGCGCCTCCGAGACCGTGCCCACGAGCGGGCACAACGCCGAGGAGCGCGTGGCGGCGCTCGAGGCCGAGCTTGCCGAGGCGCGCGACAAGCTGTTGCGCGCACTCGCCGAAACCGAGAACGTGCGGCGCCGCGGGCAACGCGAGCGCGAGGACGCGCAGCGCTACAGCGTCCAGAATTTCGCCAGGGACATGGTGACCGTGGCCGACAACCTGCGCCGCGCGCTCGACAGCGTGCCGGCCGGCGCCGAGGACGGGCCTGCGAGCGGCCTCCTTGCCGGGGTTGCCGCGACCGAGCGCGAGCTCCTCGCCGCGCTCGACCGCCATGGCGTCAAGAGGGTCGAGCCGCAGCCAGGCGACCGCTTCGACCACAACCTGCATGAGGCGATGTTCGAGGTCGACGCCCCGGGCCAGCCGGGCGGCACCATCGTCCAGGTGCTCCAGCCCGGCTACCTCATCCACGACCGCCTGCTGCGGCCGGCCATGGTCGGGGTCGCCAAGGCGTCGGGCGAGCCGCGCCCAAGGGTGGACGAGGTCGTCTAGGCGAGGCCGTTTCGGGCCCGTTTCCCGCCCCGATCCGGTCCAATGTCGCATTTTTGGCCGCGTCGAGCGCGCTCAGGCCCGTTGTAGAGCGGCGCGCGCCTCCATATATAAACACCAATTCACGGGGATCCCTGGACCAACCGAAGGGGGTCGGCGCGGTGCCTTTGGGCCGCGCGGCCCTGCTGCATGAAGAGGTGGCTATGGCAAAGGTAATCGGCATCGATCTCGGCACGACCAATTCCTGCGTTGCCGTGATGGAGGGGAAAAACGCCAAGGTGATCGAAAACAGCGAAGGCGGGCGTACCACGCCTTCGCAGGTCGCGTTCACCGAATCGGGCGAGCGGCTCGTCGGCCAGGCGGCCAAGCGCCAGGCCGTCACGAATCCCGAAAACACGTTCTACGGCATCAAGCGATTGATCGGCCGGCGCTACGCCGATCCGATGGTCAAGAAGGAGATGGATCTCGTCCCCTTCAAGATCATGACCGGCGACAATGGCGACGCCTGGGTCGAGAGCCGCGGCAAGAAGTTCGCGCCCTCCCAGATCAGCGCCTTCGTGCTGCAGAAGATGAAGGAGACCGCCGAGGCCTATCTCGGCGAGCCCGTCACCGAGGCGGTCATCACCGTTCCGGCCTATTTCAACGACAGCCAGCGCCAGGCGACGAAGGACGCCGGCAAGATCGCTGGCCTTGAGGTGCTCCGCATCATCAACGAGCCGACCGCAGCCGCGCTCGCCTATGGGCTCGAGCAGAAGAAGAACGGCACGATCGCCGTTTATGACCTCGGCGGCGGCACGTTCGACATTTCGGTGCTCGAAATCGGCGACGGCGTGTTCGAGGTGAAGTCGACGAACGGCGACACATTCCTCGGCGGCGAGGATTTCGACAAGCGCGTCATCGACTATCTCGCGGACGAGTTCAAGAAGGAGCAGGGCATCGACCTGAGGAGCGACCGGCTCGCCCTCCAGCGCCTCAAGGAGGCGGCGGAGAAGGCCAAGATCGAGCTGTCGTCCTCGATGCAGACCGAGGTGAACCTGCCCTTCATTACGGCCGACCAGCATGGGCCGAAGCACCTCAACATCAAGCTCACCCGGGCGAAGCTCGAGGCGCTCGTCGACGACCTCATCCAGAAGACCGTCGAGCCGTGCCGCAACGCGCTCAAAGACGCGGGTCTCAAGGCGTCAGAGATCAACGAGGTCATCCTCGTCGGCGGCATGACGCGCATGCCCAAGGTGATCGAGACGGTGAAGCAGTTCTTCGGCAAGGAGCCGAACCGCTCGGTCAATCCGGACGAGGTCGTGGCCGTGGGCGCGGCGATCCAGGCCGGCGTGCTGAAGGGCGAGGTGAAGGACGTCCTGCTGCTCGACGTGACGCCGCTGTCGCTCGGCATCGAGACGCTGGGCGGGGTATTCACGCGCCTCATCGATCGCAACACCACGATCCCGACCAAGAAGAGCCAGATCTTCTCCACCGCCGAGGACAACCAGACCGCGGTCACGATCCGCGTGTTCCAGGGCGAGCGCGAGATGGCGGCCGACAACAAGCTCCTGGGCCAGTTCGATCTCGTCGGATTGCCGCCAGCGCCGCGCGGCATGCCGCAAGTTGAGGTCACGTTCGACATCGACGCCAACGGCATCGTCAGCGTCCAAGCCAAGGACAAGGCCACCGGCAAGGAGCAGCAGATCCGCATCCAGGCCTCGGGCGGCCTGTCGGAAGGCGACATCGACAAGATGGTGAAGGACGCCGAGGCCCACGCCGAAGAAGACAAGAAGCGGCGTGAACTCGTCGAGGCCAAGAACCATGCCGAGGCCCTCGTCCACACGACCGAGCGCACGCTCAAGGACAACGGGGACAAGATCCCCGCCGCCGACCGCGAGGCGGTCGAGGCAGCGATCCGCGACCTGAAGGCGGTGAGCGGCGGCGAGGATGTGGGCCAGATCCGCTCGCGCACCGAAGCCTTGGCGCAGATCTCGATGAAGATCGGCGAGGCCATGTACAAGGCGCAGCAGGGCGCGGGCCCCGCTCCCGGCGGCGATGCCGGCGGTGGCGGACCCGCGGGCGGCGGCCCCGGCGCGGGCGAAGGCAGCGGCAGCGAGAAGGTCGTCGATGCCGACTTCGAAGAGGTCGACGAGCGCAAGAAGCGCTCCGGCTGACGGAACGAGAGGTGAATAGAAGCCGCCCCGGAGACAAAGTGTCGTCGGGGCGGCGGCGTAATGGGGACCGGGCGTAGAAGTTCGCAGCGAAATGGCCAAGCAAGACTATTACGATCTCCTCGGCGTGGCGCGGGACGCCTCGTCGGACGACCTCAAGAAGGCCTACCGCAAGCTCGCGATGCAACACCACCCGGACCGCAATCCGGGCGACAAAAAAGCCGAGCAGAAATTCAAGGACGTGAGCGAGGCTTATGACGTCCTGAAGGACGAGCAGAAGCGCGCCGCCTACGACCGCTTCGGCCACGCCGCAGTCGAGCAAGGCGCCGGCCGCGCCGGCGCCGGCGATTTCGGCTTCGCCGCGGGCTTCGCCGACATCTTCGACGAGATGTTCGGCGAATTCACCGGACGGCGGGGTGGCGGAGGGGGCGGCGCCAATCGCGGCACCGACCTGCGCTACAACCTCGAGATCAGTCTCGAGGACGCGTTCAAGGGCCAGCAGACCACGATCCGCGTGCAGACGCTCACGCCGTGCGAGCCGTGCGGCGGGACCGGCGCCGCGCCTGGCTCGCGGCCGGTCAACTGCCCGACCTGCCACGGCGCCGGACGCGTGCGGGCGCAGCAGGGTTTCTTCACGCTCGAGCGTACCTGTCCCTCCTGTCATGGCGCCGGCCGCGTCATCGACAACCCGTGCCGCACCTGCGGCGGCCAGGGGCGCGGGCGCAAGGAAAAGAACCTGAGCGTCAACATCCCGGCCGGGGTCGAGGACGGCACGCGCATCCGCCTCGCTGGCGAGGGCGAGGCAGGAATCCGCGGGGGTGCGGCAGGCGACCTCTATATCTTCCTCACTGTGAAGCCACACCGCCTCTTCCAGCGCGACGGCTCGCACATCCATTGCCGCGTGCCGATCTCGATGGCGACGGCAACCCTGGGCGGCACGATCGAAGTGCCGGCGATCGACGGCGGCCGCGTCAAGGTCACGATCCCGGCCGGAACCCAGTCGGGCCATCAGTTCCGCTTGCGCAGCAAGGGCATGACGGTGCTGCGCTCGCCCTCGCGCGGCGACATGTATGTCGCGGTCGCGGTCGAGACGCCGGTCAACCTGACGAAGCGGCAACAGGAATTGTTGCGCGAGTTCGAAAAGGCCGGCGAGGCTGCCCGCACCCAGCCCGAGAGCGAGGGCTTCTTCGCCAAGGTCCGGGAATTCTTCGAGGATCTCCGCGAGTAGGCCCTATAGTACGGGGCCAAAGGGGAGATCGCCGATGAAGCTTGCTTGGGCGCTGGCGCTCGGGCTTGCCGCCGCGCTGGCCGTGTCGCACGCCGATGCCGACGCACCGCCCGACAAGATCGTGCTCGGACTTGCCGTCTCGATCGCGAGCGCGCCCTACTACATCGCCGAGGCCAAAGGCTATCTCGCGGCCGAGAACATCACCGCCGACGGGTCCAACTATCGCGGCGCGCAGGACGCCGTGGCCGCGCTCGCCACGGGCGAGATGGACGTCGCCATGGGCGCCATCAACGCCGGTTTCTTCAATGCGGCGAACCAGGGGCTCGACCTGCGCGCGGTCGCCTCGCTCGGCATACAGCCCCTCCCCGTAACAGCGACACCGCTCATCGCGCGGAAGGATCTGTGGGACGGCGGCGCCATCAAAAGCGGCGCCGACCTTCGGGGCCGCACCGTCGCCGTCAACACGCCGGGCGCGAGCCCGGAATATTTCCTGTCGCTTATCCTCGAGAAGTACGGGATGAGCCTCAAGGACGCGAACGAGACCATGATCGCCTTCCCGGAGATGGTGGTGGCGCTGCGCAACAAGGCGATCGACGCGGCCATTCCGGCCGAGCCGTTCGCGACGCTAGCGATCCGCGAAGGACTTGCCGCGCTCGTGACGCCGGAAGGCGGCGCCGGCGGCGGCGACATGACGACCGTGTTCTTCTTCAGCGGGAAGTTCCAGCGCGAGCGGCCGGATGTTAGCGAGCGCTTCCTGCGCGCCATGATCCGCGGTGCGCGCGACGCCATCGACTATCGCGCCAAGCCCGACATCGTCGCCATCATCGCCGCCGCGACCAAGATCAAGCCCGAAATCATCGTCGCGGCCTATCCCTATGGCTGGGATCCCGACCTCGATATCGCCAAGTACGAGGACAGCATCCGCCGGCAGGAGCGGCAACATTTGAAGGACGGCCGGCTCACTTATACACAGCCGATCGCGATGGACCGCATGGTCGCAGCCGACCTTGTCCACCGCGCGGCGGCAAGCCTCGCCGGTACGGGCGCGGCGGCGCATTAGGGTGGCGGAAAACGCGGCCGCGTCGCCGGGACGCGCGGGACGGACCTTGCTCACGCTGAGCCTGTTGTGGCTCGCCGGCATGTCGCTGCGGCTGACGCTCCTTGCGGTGGCGCCGCTCTTGCCGCTCATCCACCGCGATCTCGGGCTCAGCGAGGCCGAGATCGGGACGCTCGGGAGCCTGCCGTCGCTGCTGTTTGCATTCGCGGCGATCCCGGGCGCGCTTTTGATCGCGCGTTACGGCGGGCGCCTGACGCTCGTCGCGGGGCTCCTGCTGACGGCGGCGGGATGCGCCGCGCGCGGCGCCGCACCAGGCGTTCTTTCGCTCTACGCCGCGACGGTCGCGATGGGCGCCGGCGTCTCGATCATGCAGCCGGCCATGCCGCGCCTGGTGCGCGACTGGATGCCGGAGCACATCGGCCTCGCCACCGCGGTCTACAGCAACGGGCTCCTCGTCTCCGAGGTGCTCGCAGTGGCGCTCGCCATCCCGGTGATGCGGACGCTCGCCGGCGGCAGCTGGCGCTGGTCGCTCGTGCTGTGGGCGGTACCCGTCGCGGCGACCGCAGCGCTGGTCGCAGGCCTCGCCCCGCGCGCGCCCGCGAGCGCAGCAAATGAGACCGCACGACCGCAGCGCTGGTGGCCGGACTGGCGCGATCCCACGGTTTGGCGCCTCGGCCTCATGCTCGGCAGCGTCAACACGATCTATTGGAGCGCGAACACGTTCTTACCGGATTATCTCCACAAGCTGGGGCGGCCGGAAATAGTCGGCGACGTGCTGACCGGCCTCAATGGCGGCCAGATCCCGGGCTCGCTCCTGATGATTGTCGCCGCCGGCTGGCTCGCGCCGCACCGCTCGACCTATGTGGCGATGGCGGTACTCGTGGGCGCGAGCCTCGCCGGCATCCTGCTCGACGCCAATGCCGGCATCGTGTGGTGGGCGGCGCTCCTGGGGGGCGCCAATGCCGTGCTCCTGATCCTCATGCTGGCGCTGCCGGCGCTCCTGGGCGCGGCCGACGACGTGCACCGCATTTCGGCGGCGATGTTCACGATCTCCTATCCGTGCGCCGTGGTTTTCCCGATCCTCGGCGGGATCGCGTGGGATGCGACGGGAATCGCCGCGTTCGCCTTCGCGCCGGCCGTGGCGGGCACAATCGCCGTCTTGGCGCTTGCCCCAGGGCTGCGCCTGCCGCGCCATTCCTCCGTTCCTGCGCCGGGGCACCCTTAAGCACGCCTTGCCGCGCCGCTCCGACGGGACATATGTTTTTTCAATTGCGCCGCACGAGGAAACCAACCTCGCGCACCGCGACAATCGATCACTGCCCGCAATTCGGGAGGCAAAGAGATGGCAACCGTCAATTCGGCCGGCGAAGGCACATTCGATCTCCGCCGCGTGATGGGCGACTGGCGAATTCCCAATATCGACCTCGAAGCGATGGCGCAGTCGCAGCGCCGCAATATCGAAGCCCTGACACAAGCGAATCAGGTGGCACTCGAGGGCACGCAAAGCTGGATGAAGCGCAACATGGAGCTCGCGCGGCAATCGATGGAAGATCTCCAGGCGATGCTGAGCGAAGTCACCAAGCCCAACGGCTCGATGGAGGACAGGCTTCAGCGCCAGGCGGAATATTCTCGCAAGGCGATCGAGAAGGGACTCGAGAATTTCCGCGACCTCGCAGAGCTCGTGACCAAGGCCAACGCCGAGGCGATGAACGTCATCGCCAAGCGCGTCACCGAAGGACTCGAGGAAGTCCGCGAACTCGCCAAGAAGGCCGCCTAGCCCGGCGCAACCGGCACCTACGAGGCGCGGCTACTCCGCCGCGGGGCGCGTGCGTGCGCGCCGTCGCGGCGCGGGTGCCGCCGTCTCGGGCTCGGCCAAAGCCGCGGTCAGGCGCTCGCGGATCGCCTTCACGCGCTCCTCGCGCTCGACCTTGTGGCCGAACAGGTCCTTCACATAGAAGACGTCGACCACCTTCTCGCCATAGGTCGAGATCTTGGCGCTGAAGATTTGGAGATTGAGCTGCGTCAAGGCGCGCGTCAGCTCGTAGAGAAGGCCGGGCCGGTCGCGGCCGTTCACCTCGACAACCGTGTGCGTGCGGCTTGCCGTGTTGTTGATGAGCACGCGGGGCGCCACGTGGAAGACGCGTGTGCGGCTGGCGATCGCGGGCGGCTCGTTGAGTTCGATGTGCGGCTTCACTCGGCCTGACAGCACGTTCTCGAAGAGCACGGCGAGCTTCGCGATCTTCTCCGGCCGGTCGAATGCGCCACCTTGGCGGTCCTGCACGAGGAAAGTATCGAGCGCCATGCCGTTCGAGAGCGTGAGGATGCGCGCATCGACGATGTTGGCGCCAGCCAGGGCCAGCGCACCGGCCATGCGCGAGAACAGGCCGGGGTGATCGGCCGTATAGATCGTGACCTCGGTGACGGCGCGCGCCGGATCGACACGCGTATCGACCGTGAGCGGAGCGCCGCTGCGCTCGGCCTCGCGCGTCAGCCGCGCCTGGCGCGCGATCTGCTGCGGCTCGAAAGAGAGCCAGTGCGCGGGATAAGTCTTGCCGACGAAGGCCTCGAACTCGGCATCGGAGAAGTCGCGCAGGAGCGCGCGCGCCTCTTCCTGATGCGACTTGACGCGCGCATCGCGCGCATCGGCCGCAAGCCCGCCCGACATCACGTCGGCGGCGCGGTGATAAAGCTCGCGCAAGAGCGTCGCCTTCCACCCGTTCCACACCTTAGGGCCGACGGCGCGGATATCGGCGACGGTGAGGATGAGAAGAAGTTTCAAACGCTCGGGCGATTGCACCTGCTCAGCGAAAGTGCGGATCGTTTCGGGATCGTCGATGTCGAGCTTGAAGGCGGTGCTGCTCATCAGGAGATGCCAACGCACGAGCCAAGCGACGGTCTCGGTCTCCTCGGCGGTAAGGCCCACGCGCGGCCCGACTTTCTCCGCAACCTGCTCGCCCAGGATCGAATGGTCGCCACCGCGGCCCTTCGCAATGTCGTGCAGCAGCACCGCGAGATAGAGCGCGCGGCGCGAATCGATCGTCGGCATGAGCGCCGTCGCGAGCGGCAACTCGTCCTTCAACTCACCGGTCTCGATATTGTGCAGAATGCCGATCGCGAAGATCGTGTGCTCGTCGACCGTGTAGACGTGATACATGTCGTATTGCATCTGCGCCACGACACGCCCGAAATCCGGCAGGAAGCGCCCGAACACGCCCGCCTCGTTCATGCGCCGGAGCGTCGTCTCGGGGTCGTGCCGCGAGGTCAGGATCTCCATGAAGAGGCGGTTCGCCTCGGGATCCTCGCGCAGCTTACCGTCGATCAGCTTCAATGACTGGGTGATGAGACGAAGCGCGTGCGGGTGAATGTCGAGCCCGTGCTCGTCGGCAGCGTGGAAGAGGCGGAGGAAATTGACGGGATCGTCGCGGAACGTGCTCTCGCCCGCGACGTCGAGCCGGTTGGCGTCCACCGTAAAGCCCGCCACCTGTTTGCGCCGGCCCCAGCGTCGCCAGGAGAAGAGCGGCTGACGCTCCTGCTCGCTCTCGAGGAGCGCGCAAAAGATGCGCGTCAAATCGCCCACGTCCTTGGCGATAAGGAAATAGTGCTTCATGAAGCGCTCGACGCCGCGCGTGCCGGCATGGTCGGTGTAGCCCATGCGCGTGCCGACCTCACTCTGCAGGTCGAAGGTGAGACGGTCCTCGCCGCGGCCGGTGAGGAAATGGAGCCAGCACCGCACGGTCCACAGGAAATTCTGCGCATGCTGGAAGCGCTGCGCCTCGTCGGCGTTCAAGACCTTGCGCTCGACCAACTCGGCCACGTCGTCGACGCGGTAGACGTATTTCGCAATCCAGAAAAGCGTATGGAGATCGCGCAGGCCCCCTTTGCCTTCCTTGACGTTGGGCTCGACGAGATAGCGGGAATCGCCCAAGCGCGCGTGGCGCTTGTCGCGCTCCTCGAGCTTCGCTTCGATGAACTGCGCGCCGGTGCCCTTCACGATCTCGGTCTCGAAGCGGCGCTTCAGTTCGAGATAGAGGTCCTGGTCGCCCCACACATAGCGCGCCTCGAGCACGGCGGTGCGGATCGTCAGGTCTGCCTTCGCGCGCACGACCGTCTCGGCGATCGAGCGCGTCGCCTGGCCCACCTTGAGCCCCGCATCCCACAGCGTGTAGAGCATGTACTCGACGACTTGCTCGGTATGCGGCGTCTCCTTGTAGGGGTAGAGGAACAGGAGATCGATGTCGGAGAACGGCGCAAGCTCGCCGCGGCCATAGCCGCCGACGGCAACGACGGCGAGACGCTCGCCCTCGGTCGGATTGGGAAGCGGATAAGCCCGCATCACGACGAAGTCGTGGAGGACGCGGATCACCTGATCGACGAGGAAGGCCAAGGCTTGTGTCGCATCGGTACCCGACGTCCCCGCCTCGAAGCGGCGGCGCACCTCGGCACGGCCGTCAGCGAGGGCGCCCTTCAGAAGCTCGGCGACCTGGCCCCGGGCCGGCACGGCGCCAGGCTCGGCCAGAGCCTCCAGGCGGGCCTGGAGGGCGCGGCGGTCGATGATGTCGCGCTGGCGCTCGATCGCGGTCATTGCGGCATGATTTTACACCGGCGCCCGCGCCGGGGCCACCCGCGGCTCCGGCTTTGCTGCGGTTGCGCCCAGCCCCAGACCTGATAGATTCGATCGCTGCGCGCAGCGATGTAAATTCGGGGGGAAGGGCTTGCGTTGGCTTCTTGCGCTGGCGGTCGTGGTGATGACCATGTCGCCGCCCCCGGAATGCGCGTTTGCGGACGAGCCGCGGCAGGCCGTGCAGGTCAGCGAAGACCAGCTCTTCCAGCAGCTTCTCGCCAATCCGACGGACGTCGAGCTCAACCTGCGTTATGCCGTAGCGGCGCAACGGCAGGGCAACGTCGAAGGGGCGATCAGCGCGCTCGAGCGCATCCTCGCCGCCCATCCCGATCTCGCCAATGTTCGCCTTAAGCTCGGCCAGCTCTATGCCCAGCTCGGCTCATATACGATGGCGCTCGCCTATCTCGAGCCGCTCGCGGCATCCGACTCCGTGCCGGCCGCCGTCAAGGCCGACGCCGCGGCGGCGTTGCGCGAGGTCAACGCTCAGACGGCGCGCAGCCGCTTCTCCGGCACGCTCTTCGCCGGCTCGCAATGGCAAAACAATCCCGGCGCCGCGCCCGGCGCGCCGTTCTTCCTTGTCGCCGGCGTGCCGCAGCAGGTGAGACAGTCCTTTGCCAAACGCCCCGACAACGATCTCTTCGCGCAAGCGAGCGGGCAATATGTGTACGACCTGCAAACGCCCGATCACGACACCATCGAAGCCGACGGGCTCGCCTATGTATCGTCCTTCCGCAGCCTGCATCAGCTCGACACGGTGCTCGGCAACGTATCGGTGGGGCCGCAGCTCGGACTCGAGCGCATCGGCCTCTTGGGTGGCTCGCTGCGGCCATATCTGCTGCTGAGCGACCTGCGGCTCGGCGGCGCCGCCTATGAATATGCCGGCGGCGCGGGCTTTCACTATGCACAGAAGCTGGGCGCCGGCTTGCCTTCAATAGGTCTCGGCTACGAAGCGCAGCAGGCGAGCTACATCTCCAGCAACAACTTTCCCACCGCGGCCGAGCTCGATGGTCGGCTCGACCGCTATCAGCTCACCTTCGCCCAGTCGTTCGGCTCGCACATTTCGGCCGAGCTCGGCACCGTCGTCAACCGTCAGAACACGCGCCTCGCCGGCTACAGCAACACCGATTACGCGCTCGTCGGCAATCTCGCGCTGAGCTACGACACAGCCCCCTTCTCGTTCGGCTATCCGCTCGTCACGGCGCTCGGCTTTTCGCGCCACTACATTCCTTATGACGGCGCCGATCCGACCGTGGCGCCGGGGATCACGCGTACCGACCGGCGCTGGCAGTTCTCGGTGGGCGAGATCGTGCCCGTGACCGGTCGCATCTCGGTCGTTGCGCTGCTCGCGCGCGACATCGAGACCTCGAACATTCGCAATTTTGCCTACACGAACACCTCGTTCATGGTGGGGCCGCAAGTGAGTTTCTGACCCCAAGCGGCGTCAGGGTCGTTCCGCCGCCCAGGACAGGGAACCGGAATCGTCATAGACTGAACCGCGGCTTGCACCTTGAGGGGGCGGATAATGCACGTACGTTCCGCGATCGCGCTGCTTGGTCTCTGCGCGCTCTGCCTCCTGTCACGCAGTGCCGCGGCCGACGGGCGCGCCGGCGTCGTGGGCTCGGTTGCGCCGCACGTACAGGCGGCGATGCCGGACGGCTCGACGCACGAGTTGAAGGCCGGCGAAGACGTGGTGTCGAACGAGAACATCGTGTCCGACGCGAGCGGCAGCGCCGAAATCCTGTTCGTCGATGGCTCCTCGCTCAGGATCGGTCCCGACACCGAGACCACGATCGACGGCTTCGCCTTTGCGCAGGAGACGGGCGACGGCAAGCTCGAAACCCGTACCACCAAGGGGCTCATCCGCTTCGTCGGCGGCAAGCTCAGCAAGAAAGGCAACGTCACGATGCGGACGCCGGTGGCGGTCCTGTCCGTGCGCGGCGGCATCGCGCTCGCCAGCGTCGCCGCCGATGGCGGCGCGACCGAGGCGACTTTCCTTTACGGCGACGCGCTTACGGTCACCTCGCGCACCGGCGCCACGCTCATCATCACCGAGCCGGGTTACTTCACCGACGTGTCGACCCTCGGCGCGCTCACACCGGCGCAACGCGCGGAGGTTGGAGCACTCGTGGCAAAAATCGCGGCGCTCCGCGGTACGGGCGCAGCCACCGCCGCGGGAGGCACGGCCGATGACACGCTTGCGGCACTATTCGCCAGCAGCTTGACCGCCGAGGAGATCCGGGCGGCACTCGCCGCGATCGGTACCGACTCCGCCATCCGCACTGCGCTCGCCACTGCGTCCCGGTTGTCATCCGAGCCCCTGATCGAGCGGAGCCGCGTCTGCGTCGTCACGACGCAAGGCGGGACTCCCGTCTGTCACTGAGCCCGCCTCCTCAACGCAGGGACGAGAGCTGCCCCGTGATGGCACTGCCGAACGGGACCCAGGTCTTCCCGTCGAAGCGCACAAGCCGCATCTGCTTCAGCGGCACGTAGTCGTCGGGCGCGGTGTCGATCTCGACGCCCGGCTGGAAGGTCGGCAGCGTGACATGCTTCAGGTTCATCACCTGGTGCATGATGTTCTCGCGCGAGAGGTCGTCGCCGCACGCTTTCAGGATATGGACGAGCATCATGCCTTCGGTATAGCCGGTGATGTTGAAAAGATCGGCGACGTCGCCGCCCGGCATGTACTTGTTCATCCAGGCGAGCCAATCCTTGAAGCCGGGATCGTCCTTCCACTGGGGATCGGTCGGATCCTTGAGATAGGCCGTCGAGATAAGGCCCACGGACTTGTCGAGCCCCGCGGGCTTCAGCACCGCCGACACGGCGCTCCCCTCGAAATTGACGAAGTAAAGCGGCTTCCAGCCGATGTCGTAGACCTTGCGGATCGCCTGGGCCGAGAATTTGGGCGTCGCCGCCACGAACAACGTGTCGGCGCCCGAGCCTCGCAGCGAGATAACCTGTTGATCGACGCTCGGATCGCTTACCTCGTAGGTCGCGGTCGCAACGATCATCTGCTTGGCCTTGTCGCCGAGCCCGCCGACGAAGCCGTCATAGAGGTCCTTGCCGAAATCGTCGTTCTGGCGCAGCACGGCGATCTTGGCGTCGGGCTTGTTGGCGAGGATGTACTTCGCGTAGATGCTGCCCTGGATGAGGTAGCTCGGCAGGAACGCGATCGTCCACGGGAAGCGCTTCGGCTGAGCGAAATCGTGGCTGCCGGACCCGATCCACAGCTGCGGCACCTTGCGGTCGTTGAGATATTTCTCGACCGAGAGATTGGTCGGCGTGCCGATCGAGCTGAAGATGAACGCGACCTTCTGCTCCTCGACGAGCTTCCTCGTCTGCTCGACGGTCTTGGGCGGGCTGTAGCCGTCGTCGGCCTGAACGAGCGTGAGCTTGCGCCCGTTGACGCCGCCCTGGTCGTTGATCATTTGGAAATAAGCTTCCTCGGCGCGACCGATCTGGCCATAGGCCGAGACCGGACCTGAGAGCGGCAAGGTCTGGCCGAATTTGATCTCGGTGTCGGTAATGCCCGGCGCGTATTTCTTTTGCGCCACGGCAGGATGCGCCGCCGAGAGCACGAGCCCCGCGATGACGACAAGGCGCGCCAACGAGTGCTTCATCGCTTCCTCCCTTTGAGTGGGCACCTCGTTCTGACGCGGGCGCCCCGGAAGAAGCCTATCACGTCAGCCTTTGTCCGCCAGTCCCTTGAGGCGGTAGACGAGTTCGAGCGCCTCGCGCGGGGACAGCTCGTCGGGCCGCACTGCGGCGAGCGTCGCCGCAAGCGGAGACGGCGTCGGCGGCTCGGGCGCGCGCTTTAGCGCGGCGAAGAGCGGCAGATCCTCCGCGAGCCGCGCGAGCGCGCCACCCTGCTCGCTCGTCTCGAGCGTCTTCAAGACCTCTTCCGCGCGCGCCACAACCGCCGGCGGCAAACCCGCGAGCTTCGCCACGTGGATGCCATAGGAGCGGTCGGCCGCGCCCGGCGCCACCTCGTGCAGGAATACGACGTCGCCCTGCCATTCCTTGACGCGCATGGTGCGGCAGGAAAGTTCCGGCAATTTCGCCGCGAGCGCGGTTAGCTCGTGATAGTGCGTTGCGAAGAGCGTGCGGCAGCGATTCACCTCGTGCAGCTGCTCGATCGTCGCCCACGCGATCGAGAGCCCGTCGAACGTCGCAGTTCCGCGGCCGATCTCGTCGAGGATGACGAGCGAGTGCTCCGTCGCGCGGTTGAGAATCGAGGCGGTCTCGACCATCTCGACCATGAAGGTCGAGCGCCCGCGCGCGAGATCGTCAGCCGCGCCGACGCGGCTGAACAGCCGGTCGACGATGCCGATGCGCGCGTGCTCGGCCGGCACGAACGCGCCCATCTGCGCCAGGATAGTGATCAGCGCGTTCTGGCGAAGGAACGTGCTCTTGCCCGCCATGTTTGGGCCGGTGAGGAGCCAAAGCCGCTCCCCGTCGGCGAGCGTGCAGTCGTTCGGTACGAAGCCCGCGCCGTGCGCCGCCGCGAGCGCGGCCTCGACCACCGGATGGCGTCCGCCGACCACGACGAAATCGCGCCCTTCGTCGATCTCGGGCCGCACATGGCGCTCGTCCGCCGCAAGCTCGGCGAGGCCCGCGGCGACATCGAGCGCGGCAAGCGCGGCCGCCGCGGCCGCGAGCGGCGCCGCACGATCCAGCACCGCGGCAACGAGCTCTTCGAAGCAGCCGAGCTCCAGCGCCAGCGCCTTGTCGGCGGCGGAGGAAATCTTGCTCTCGAGCTCGCCCAGCTCGACCGTGCCGTAGCGTACCGAGGACGCGAGCGTCTGGCGGTGGATAAATCCCGTGCCGAGCTTCGCCGCGTGCTGCGGCGTCACCTCGATGTGATAACCGAGGACATTGTTGTGGCGGATTTTGAGCGAGGGGATTGCAGCCTCAGCGGCATAGCGCGCCTGGAGATTGGCGATCATGCGCCGGCTCTCGTCGCGCAGCCCCCGCAGCTCGTCGAGCGCGGGGAGATACCCTGCCGCGATGAAACCGCCGTCGCGCGTTAGAAGCGGCAGGTCGGCTGCGAGCGCGCGAGCGAGCCGATCGACGAGCGCCCCATGCTCGCCAAGGTCGCGTTCGGTCTCGGCGACGAGCGCGGGCAGCGGCGCCTTCTCCTGCAGCGCGCGGCGTATGTGGGCCGTCTCGACGAGCGTGTCGCGCAGCGCCGCGAGATCGCGCGGGCCGCCGCGCCCGAGCGCAAGCCGCGCCAGCGCGCGCGCCATATCGGCCGTGCGTCGGAGCGACGAGCGCAAGCTTTGCCGCAGCCGTTCGTCGGCAGAGAAGAACGAGACTGCATCGAGGCGCGCGGCAATCGCCGCAGGATCGGTCAACGGCGCGGCGAGATGCGCAGCCAAGAGGCGCGCGCCGGCCGGGCTTACCGTGCGGTCGATGATCGAGAGAAGGCTGCCCTTGCGCCCGCCCGACAAGGCCTCGGCCAGTTCGAGATTGCGCCGCGTCGCGGCGTCGATCTCCATGTAGGCGCCGCTTTCGAGACGGCGCGGCGGCCGCAGGAGCGGCACCTTGCCCTGCTGCGTCAGCTCGACGTAGTCGGCGAGCGCCCCGGCCGCCGCGAGCTCGGCGCGGCCGAAAGCGCCGAAACCGTCGAGGGTCGCGACGCCATAAAGCGCCTCCAGCCGCTTCCGACCGTTCTCGCTGTCGAAGCGCGCATTGGGCAGCGGCGTGAGCGCGCTCCGCCAATCGCTCCACACCTCGCTGAGCTCGGGCCGCGCAAGGACGCGCTCGGGCACCAGGACCTCGCCGGGCGCAAGCCGCGCGAGAGCGGCGGCGAGGCTGCGCTCGTGTAATTCCTGCGTGGCGACATCACCGGTCGAGAGATCAAGCCAGGCGAGGCCCAGAAGCCCCTGCGCCTCGCCCAAGGCGGCGAGGTAATTGTGCCGGCGCGCGTCGAGGAGGCTATCCTCGGTGAGCGTGCCCGGCGTCACGATGCGGATGACGGCGCGCTTCACCGGCGCCTTGGGGCCGCGCTTCCGCGCCTCGGCCGGGTCTTCCATCTGCTCGCACACGGCGACGCGAAAACCCTGGCGGATGAGGCGCAAGAGATGGGCCTCGGCGGCATGGACGGGCACACCGCACATCGGGATGTCCTCGCCCTCGTGCCGGCCACGCTTCGTCAGCGTGATGTCGAGCGCCGCGGCGGCCTTGGCCGCGTCCTCGAAAAACAGCTCGTAGAAATCCCCCATGCGGTAGAACAGCAGGCAGTCCGGATGGCGCCGCTTCAGCTCGAGATATTGCGCCATCATCGGCGTCGCCTCGGCGGCGAGGGTCTGCGGGGCCGGTCCGTCGTTCATCGCGGCAGGGAGGGTAGCATTCCCCGGCTCGCGAGGGGAAAATGCCGGTACCCGTTGGAGACTGTGATGGCAGCAGATAAGGACGAGCGCTTCCCGATCGTGCGCGAGGCCGTTGCCTCCTTCGCGACCAGGGACCAGTTCCGCGACGCCGTGCGGAAGCTGATGGCCGCGGGCTTCGCGCCCGCCGACCTGTCGGTCCTGGCAGGCCATGAATCGCTCGAAGTGGCGGGGCGCGTCGCGGGATATTCGCACACGCCTCGCGAATATCTCTTCGCGGGGCTGACCGACGAGGTGAATTTTCTCGCGCCGCTGACCGTGGCGGGGATTGTGCTCCTTTCGGGTGGGCCGATTGCCGCCGCGCTTGCCGCATTGGTCGGCGCCGGCTTGGGGGGAGCCGCAATCAAGGAAGTGCTCGACCGCTATATCGCCAACCGCCACAGCGCGGATTTCGCGGCCGCCCTCGAGGCCGGCGCCGTGCTGCTCTGGGTGCGAGTTGCCGATCCCGACCTCGAGGCGACGGCCGCCCGGGTCCTTTCGGAGGCAGGCGGGCGGAATTCTCACATCCACGCGAGAAAAGCGTGACGCGCCCCAAAATAATTTGGCCGGCGCTGATCCAATCCGGGAAAGCCGCCGTATCTTGGTATGGACCCTGTCGCGTTTCCCCCGCGACATTCCCCCTCACTAGCCCCGCTTCGGCGGGGCTTTTTGTTGCGCGCGCCGGCGCACGCTCTTAAGAGTCTGTCCGAATGGCCTATGGCGAGACGCGGGCGGCAAGGGCGCGAGGACGCGGCGGCTGGCGTATCGCCTTGCCGCGTCTCCTGCTCGGCGCGCTGATCCTGGCGGTGCCCGCCTTCGCCGTGCTCGCGGTGCTCGCCGAGCGGCGCACGCTCGCGCTGGCGCCCGCCCTGGCCGCCGCGGTCGCGATCTATGCCGGCACCGTCCTGGTGCTGCGCCCGCTCACCTTCGGCGTCGCCGCAATCCAAGAGGCGATCGAGCGCATGACGCAGGACGCGAACGCCGCGCCCGAGGTCGAGAGCCTCTCCTTTTCCGTGCGCGAGCTTTGGCTTGCCGTCGGGCGCTGGACGCGCAGCACGCGGGCGCTCTTGAAGGCGCGGGAGGACGAGCTCGAAGCAGCGCGCTCGGTGCTCGAGACACTGCCCGAGCCGCTACTCCTGCTCGACGCCGACAGACGCGTGGTCGGCGCCAACAAGGCGGCCGAGGCGCTCTTGGGCGAGCGCCTGATCGAGCGCGATCTCGCCGGCGCGCTGCGCCACCCGGCGGTGCTGCCGGCGGTCGACGCCGTGCTGCGCGGCGAGGGCCAGAGAACCGCGGAGTTCGACATCACGAGCCCGGTCGAGCACCACCTCTCGGCGCGAATCGCGCCCTTGGCGCCGCGCCGCTCCGAGCGCGCCGCCGCGATGCTGCTCATCAACGACCTGACGGCAATGAAGCGGGCCGAACAGCTCCGCGCCGACTTCGTCGCAAACGCGAGCCACGAGCTTAGGACGCCGCTCGCCTCGCTTGTGGGCTTCATCGAGACGCTGCGCGGGCCAGCCCGCGACGATAAGGCGGCGAGCGAGCGTTTCCTCGGCATCATGGCCGAGCAGGCGGCGCGCATGCAGCGCCTCGTCGACGACCTCCTGTCCTTGTCGCGCATCGAGATGAACGAACACCGCCCGCCGACCGAGGAGACCGACGTCGCCGCGGTCGTCGCGAGCGTCGCCGCCGCGCTCGAGCACCGGGCCGAGGCGCGCGGCATGCGCATCGACCTCGACCTGCCAGCCGATGAGCCGTTGATCGCGCCGGGCGACGGCGACGAACTCGCCCAGGTGTTCCAGAACCTCATCGACAACGCCATCAAGTACGGCACGCCTGGGACCGCCATCGAAGTCGTGGCGCAACGCTCCTCGCGCCTCCTGCCGAGCGCGCGCGGGCGCGAGCGGGCGACCATCTCACTGGCGGTACGCGACCACGGCGCCGGGATTGCGCGCGAGCACCTGCCGCGCCTGACCGAGCGCTTCTACCGGGTCGATCCCGCGCGCTCGCGTGAGATGGGCGGCACCGGGCTGGGGCTCGCCATCGTCAAGCATATCCTTAACCACCATCGCGGGCTGCTCGAGATCGACAGCGAGCCCGGGCGCGGCTCGGTGTTCACTGTTCATCTCCCGGCGGAATGAGCTAACCGGCTGTTTTCACACGGTATCTGGGATTGGGTTCGTTCCGCCAAATGGCCGAACGGTGCCGACGTCCGCGCTCGATCCACCCCGCAAGGGGGTAGACGAGGGTTAAGGAAGAGCGGCCGGCTGTCATAAAAACGCAACGGAGCGGGTCTACTTCTGGGGCAAAAGGGGAAGGCATGAGCGGAACGGACGCACTCGCCGGGCGCCTGCGCCTTGAGCCTGCACGGGGAGTAAGCCGACAGAAGGTCGAAGACGCGCTGTTCCGCGGCGCGACCAAGGCCTTCGCGATTGGAGTGTTGCTGCTCCTGCTCGCGGTGCTGGTGTCGCTCGTTGTCGGCTCGCTGCCGGCGATACGCAAGTTTGGGCTGACGTTTCTGTGGGACCAGTCCTGGAACCCGGTCAAGGACCTGTTCGGCGGCCTGCCGGCGATTTACGGCACCCTCGTCACCTCGGCCATCGCGATGCTGGTCGCCGTGCCGGTGGGGCTCGGCGTCGCGCTCTTCCTGACCGAATTGTGCCCGCCTTGGGCGAAGCGTCCGATCGGCGTGCTGGTCGAGCTGCTGGCTGCGATCCCGAGCATCATCTACGGCATTTGGGGACTGTTCATCCTGGCGCCGGTGCTGCAACTGACGGTGCAGCCGTTCCTCGTCGACGTGCTCGGGCCGATCCCGATCCTGGGCGCGCTCTTCGCCGGCCCGCCCTTGGGCCTCGGCATCCTGACCGCGGGCTTCATCCTCGCTTTCATGGTGTTGCCGTTCATCGCCGCCGTGACGCGCGATGTGTTTCAGACCGTGCCGGCAGTGCTGCGCGAGAGCGCCTACGGGATCGGCGCTACGACGGCCGAGGTCGTGCGCGACATCGTCATTCCCTATACCCGCGTCGGCATCGTCGGCGGCGTGATGCTGGGACTGGGGCGCGCGCTCGGCGAGACCATGGCGGTGACCTTCGTCATCGGCAACGCGCACCATGTCAGCACGTCGCTCCTGGCGCCCGGCACGACCATCTCGGCGACGCTCGCCAACGAATTCACCGAGGCGGTCGACGAGCTCTACACCTCCTCGCTGATCGAGCTCGGGCTCATCCTGTTCGTCATCACCTTCATCGTGCTGGCGGCAGCGAAATTCATGCTGATGCGGCTCGAGCGGCGGAGCGCGCGATGACGCTCTACGGCAAGCGTCGCATAACGAACTACGTGGTCCTGACGCTGTCGCTCGCGGCGACCGCGGCAGGACTCCTTGTTCTGTTCCTCATCCTCGGCGCGCTGCTGTGGTACGGCATCCCGGCCCTGAAAATCATGACCTTCACGGCGATGACGCCGCCGCCCGGCAATACTCCGGGCGGGCTCCTCAATCCGATCTTCGGCAGCCTCGTGATCACCGCTGCGGCAACCGCGCTCGGCACCCCGATCGGCATCCTGACCGGGACCTTCCTTGCCGAGTTCGGACGCGGCACGTGGGTGGCGCCCGCGGTGCGGTTCGTCAACGACATCCTGCTGTCGGCGCCGTCGATCGTCATCGGCCTCTTCGTCTACGAGATGATGGTCGTGCCGATGGGGCATTTCTCGGCCTGGGCCGGCGTCGTGGCGCTTGCCATCATCGTCATCCCGGTGGTGGTGCGCACGACCGAGAACGTGCTCGTGCTCGTGCCCTCGAGCCTGCGCGAGGCGGCGATCGCGCTGGGCGCACCGCGCTGGAAGGTCATCGTCGCGGTGACCTACCGCGCCGCCATCCAGGGCATGCTCACGGGCGTCATGCTGGCCGTGGCGCGGATCGCAGGCGAGACCGCGCCGCGTCTATTCACCGCGCTCAACAACCAGTTCTGGAGCTCGAACCTGAACGGGCCGATGGCGAATCTGCCGGTCGTCATCTTCCAGTTCGCGCTCTCGCCCTACGCCAATTGGCAGGTTCTGGCCTGGGGCGGCGCGGCGCTCATCACCTTTACGATCCTCATCCTCAACATTCTGGCCCGCTGGGTCGCGAGCCGAGGCAGCTTCCAGCAATGAGCATCGAAGTCACCCCCATGGACACGCCCCTCCCCCCTCCGCAAACGATCCGCACCCATCTCGTCGCGCCGGCCGTGCCGCGCGACAAGCCGCGTGCGACGACTGCGGCCGCGACGGCAGAGCCCAAGATCGCGGTCAAGGACCTGAAGTTCTTCTACCACGACTTCATGGCGGTGAAGGGGGTCAGCCTCGACCTGCACGACAAGTGCGTCACCGCCTTCATCGGCCCATCGGGCTGCGGCAAGTCGACACTGCTGCGCTGCCTCAACCGCATCTACGAGCTCTATCCCGACCAACGCGCCACCGGCGAGGTGATGATCGACGGCGCCAACATCCTCGACCCGAAGATGGATCTGAACTTGCTGCGCGCGCGCGTCGGCATGGTGTTCCAGAAGCCGACGCCGTTCCCGATGTCGATCTACGACAACATCGCGTTCGGTGTCCGGCTCTACGAGCGTCTGCCGGCGAGCGAGCTCGATGCCCGGGTTGAGCACTCGCTGCGCCGCGCGGCGCTCTGGGACGAGGTCAAGGATAAGCTCAAGGCGAGCGGGCTCTCGCTCTCGGGCGGACAGCAACAGCGGCTCTGCATCGCCCGCGCCATCGCGGTCAAACCGGAGGTCCTGCTGCTCGACGAGCCGGCCTCGGCGCTCGATCCGCTCTCGACGCAGCGCATCGAGGAGCTCATCGCCGAGTTGAAGTCCGACTATTGCATCGTCATCGTCACGCACAATATGCAACAGGCGGCGCGCAGCTCGGACTACACCGCCTTCATGTATCTGGGCGAGCTCGTAGAATTCGACGAAACCGAGGCAATGTTCACCCACCCGAAGATGCGTCAGACCGAAGACTACATCACCGGCCGCTTCGGCTGAGGAGCGAGCGATGGTTTCCGAGCATATCATCAAGAGCTACGACCAGGAACTGCACAAGCTCGACAACATCATCGCCGAGATGGGCGGACTGGCCGAAAGCCAGCTTGCCTCGGCGATGGAGGCGGTCGAGAAGCACGATTCCGATCTCGCCTCGGCCGTGATCGAAAGCGATACGCGCGTCGATCAGCTCGAGCGCGAGGTGGAGAGCCTCGTCGTGCGGCTTCTGGCGCTCCGCCAGCCGATGGCGCGCGATCTGCGCCAGATCTTCGCAGCGCTCAAGATCTCGACCGATCTCGAGCGCATCGGCGATTACGCGACCAATGTGGCCAAGCGCTCAATCGCGCTCGAGCAAAGCCCCGGGGTGCGGCCGGTCTATGCCCTGCCGCGCATGGGGCGGCTCGCGGCGAACATGATCAAGGACGTGCTCGACGCCTTCATCGGGCGCGACGCCGACAAGGCCATGGCGGTGTGGTACCGCGACGAAGAGCTCGACGAGATGTATACGAGTCTCTTCCGCGAGCTTTTGACCTATATGATCGAGGACCCGCGCAACATCTCGTCGGGCACGCACCTCCTGTTCATGGCGAAGAATCTCGAGCGCATCGGCGACCACTGCACCAATATCGCCGAGACGCTCTATTTCCTCGTCAACGGCGAGCCGATGCAGCAGATGCGGCCGAAGCGCGACCGCACGAGCCTTGGCCTCGCGGACGAGGAGGAAGTCGCACCGGCCGGCCGGGCGGAGGCCGAGCGGTGAATCCTCCCTCGGTACTCGTCGTCGAGGATGAGGCCGCGCTCTCGACGTTGTTGCGCTACAATCTCGAGAAGGAAGGATTCGCCGTCAGCGAGGCGCGCGACGGCGAAGAGGCGCTGCTACAGCTGAAAGAGCAGAAGCCCGACGCCGTGCTGCTCGACTGGATGCTGCCGCGGCTTTCCGGGCTCGAGCTCTGCCGCCAGATCCGGCGCGCCCCCGCGTGGCGCGACCTGCCGGTCATCATGCTGACGGCGCGCGGCGAGGAAGCCGACCGTGTGCGCGGCCTCGACAGCGGCGCCGACGATTATGTCGCGAAGCCCTTCAGCACGAGCGAGCTGATCGCGCGGCTCAAGGCCGTTATCCGGCGCGCGCGGCCCGCGGCACAGGCCGAGGTGCTGCGCTTCGCCGATCTCGCACTCGACGACAGCTCGCACCGCGTGACGCGGAGCGGCGAGGCGGTGCATCTCGGCCCCACGGAGTTCCGCCTCCTGCGCTTTCTGCTCGAACGGCCGCGCCGCGTGTTCTCGCGCGAGCAGCTATTGGATGCCGTCTGGGGTCGCGACGCCGAGGTCGAGCTGCGCACCGTCGACGTGCACATCAGGCGATTGCGCAAGGCGCTCAACGGCGTCGACCGGCGCGACCTCATCCGCACCGTGCGCTCGGCCGGATACGCGCTCGACACGAGCGGGGCATAAGCATTATCGCTCCCCATATATGGGAGCAATGACATCGCGCCTTGCCCTTCTCCTGGCCTTGATCCTGCTGGCCGCGCCGCCCGCGACGGCACAGCAATCAGCCACTTCGCCCAGTACGCCACCCGACGAGCGCGTGCCGGCCTATCTGCCGGTCCCGCCGGGCCCACCGCCGGTTTCGGTGCCGCCCAGCCCCGCGCCCCTTGCGCCCGCACCCAATTTCTCGCCGGGCCTGCCGCCCGGCCCGGTGACCGGCTATGGCGCGGGCGGGATGCAGGCACCGCCCGGCGCGCCGCCCAATCCGCCCTGTCCGCCGGGCGGCCTCATGCATTAGGTGCTTGAGAGCCCGTCATTCACCGGCACATTCTCGGGCTTGGGCTCGTAGCCTGCGTTGCGCGCCTGCTGGATCAAGAGCGTCGCAAAATCCTGATCCTGGAATCCCAGCCCCACGAGATTCTGGATGAGCTCGCGCGTCAATGCCGTCACAGGCAGCGGCGTCTCGGTCTTCTTGCCGACAGCGAGGCCGAGCTCGAGGTCCTTGCGCAGCAGCACCGGCGTGAAGGTCGGCGCGAAGTCGAGATTGACCAGCGCCGGCGACTTGTAGCGCGTGAACACCGAGCCCATCACGCTCTTGTTGATGACGTCGAGGAAGACGTGGCGCGGGATGCCGCTTTTCTCGGCAAGCGTCGTTACCTCGACCAGCGACTGGATGACAACGCCGAGAAACACGTTGTGGCAGATCTTGACCGTGCGCGCGAGCTCGCCTGCGCCGACATAGGTCACGCCTTGTCCGAGCCGCTCGAGATAAGGCGCCGCCGCGTCATAAGCGTCCTTCGGGCCCGAGGCGATGAGGGTGAGCTTCCCCGCGCGCGCCACCTTGCCATTGCCGGAGACGGGCGAGGCGATCATCGCCGTGCCATGTTTTTCCGCGTGCGCGCGCACCTCGCTCGACGCTTCCTCGTCGACGGTCGAGCAATCGACGAGGATGCGCGGCATACGGTTGCCGGCGAGAACGCCGTCGCGCCCGAGCGTCACCTCCTTCAAATGCTTGCCCTCGGCGACCATGGTGAAGACGATGTCGCATTGGGCAAGATCGGACGGGCGATCGACGAGCGTGATGCCGGATTTCATCAGCCCCTCGGCCTTGGTGCGCGTGCGGTTCCAGGCGGAAACGGCGGCGCCCGCCTTCGCGAGACGCTCGGCCATCGGATAGCCCATGCGGCCCGTGCCGATCCAGCCGATCTTGCCCTTGCCTAGATCCGCCATCGCGCGCCTCCCTGTTGCGCCGGCTCTAGCGAACGGCACCGGCGAGCGCAAGGAATGCGGCGGCCGATTTCAATACGGATTGGCGATCGGCAGCTCTTCGGCGGGATAGAGCGTGATGACCTTGGCGCCGGTGGGCGTGCACACGACCTCTTCCTCGATGCGCGCGGCGGAATAGCCGTCCGTCGCCGGGCAATAGGTCTCGAGCGCGAACACCATCCCCGCCTTGATCTCCATCGGATCGTCGAAGGAATTGAGGCGCGAGATGATCGGCCGCTCGTGCAGGCCCAATCCGAGCCCGTGGCCGAACAGAAGACCGAACGCCTCCATCTCGCTTGTGAAGCCGATCTCCTCGGCCTTGGGCCAGCATGCGGCGATCTTGTCGGTCGAGACGCCGGGCTTCACCAGCGAAATGGCCTTGTCGATCCACTCGCGTGCGCGCTTGTAGGCATCGCGCTGCGCCGGCGTGGCGCGGCCGACATTGAAGGTGCGGTAATAGCAGGTGCGGTAGCCGTGCATGCTCTGGATGATATCGAAAAACGCCTGGTCGCCGGGACGGATGAGGCGGTCGGTGAAATTGTGGGGGTGCGGCGAGCAGCGCTCGCCCGAGATCGCGTTGATCGCCTCGACATCGTCCGAGCCCAGCTCATAGAGCCGCTTGTTGGCAAGGCCCACGATTTCGTTCTCTCGAATGCCGGGCTTCAGATTTTCGGCGATCGTCTGATAGCAGCCGTCGACGATGGCGGCCGACATGTTGAGGAGCGTGATCTCGTCGTTGCTTTTCAATTCGCGCGCATCGAGCATGACCTGCTGCCCGTCGCGCACGTCGATCCCCGCCGCCTGCAGCTCGAACAGCATGGCAGGCTCGACCACGTCGACGCCGACCGGCATGTCGCCGACGCCGTGCTCCGTCAGGATCGAGCGAATCTCCTCGGCGGCACTGCGCATGAGCCCGATCTTGGGATGCACCGCGCCGCGCAGGCCCAGCATGCCGGCATGGCAGTTATGCTGCGGCAGCCACGGCGCATAGAGGCGATGGTGCTTCGCGGCCGAGCCGAAATCCCAGATATGCGGCTCGCTGCCGCCGGCCAGGAGCGAATAGCGCGTGAACTTGTCGCGCGCCCAGTTGCCGATGACCGTCGAGGTCATGTAGCGGATGTTGTACTGGTCGAAGCAGAGGAGCGAGCCGAGGCCCGAGGCCTTCAAGGCGGCGCGCGTGCGCGCAAGGCGATAGCGATGAAGCCGGCGGAAATCGACGCGCTCCTCGAAATCGACCGCCATCGGCCCCAGCGCCATGATCGGCTTCTGCCAATCGTGGCGCGGATCAATGTCGGTGTCGGCAATCGTCTTGGGCTCGGGTTTCTTCGCCATCGCGTCCTCGCGCCGCGCTATCGCGGCCGCGATTGTGCGGCAGCGATTCCGGGCGATCAAGCGCCGCCGTTCCGTTAGACTTGCGCGCGATGGACGCGCAAGCGGAAGCACTTGCCTTTCTCGCCAAGGGCGCCGGGCTCGAGACGCGCGGGCACAAGATCGCGCGCGTCGACACGCACGCCTCGGCGGTCTTTCTCGTGGACGAGCGCGCGCTGAAGCTCAAGCGCGCGGTGCGCTTCTCCTATCTCGATTATTCGACCGTGGCTTTGCGCGAGAAGGCCTGCCGTACCGAGTTCGAATTGAACCGCCGCATCGCACCGGCGCTCTATCTCGGCGTACGCCGGATCACACGCGACGCGGGCGGCAAGATAGCGCTCGACGGGGAGGGCGAAACGCTCGACTGGATCGTCGAGATGCGGCGCTTCGACGGCGAGAGCCTGTTCGACCGGCTCGCCGAGAAGCGCGCGCTGACGCCTGCCCTGATGCGGGACCTCGCCGACGAGATCGCGGCCTTCCACCGCGCGGCAGAGCGGACCGAGGGCGGCGGCGGCAACGCCATGGCGCGCGTCGTCGCGGGGAACGCGGAGAATCTGCGCGCGTCCGCGTGCCTCGACCAGAACGCGGTGGCGCAGCTCGGCGCGACGACGGATGCGGCGCTCGCGCGTGTAACGCCGCTCCTCGACGCGCGGGCGCAGCAAGGCAAGGTGCGCGCGTGCCATGGTGATCTTCATCTCGGCAACATCTGTCTCTTCGAGGGCCGGCCGACGCTTTTCGACGCGATCGAGTTCAGCCCGGAGCTCGCGCATATCGATGTGCTCTACGATCTCGCCTTCCTGCTCATGGACCTCGTCCATCGCGGGCTCAATGGCTTCGCCAACCAGGTGATGAACCGCTACCTCGATCTCGGCGGCGACGACGAAGGCTTGGCGGCGCTGCCGCTGTTCCTGAGCCAGCGTGCGGTTATTCGCGCACACGTGACCGCGACGGCGGCGCAGCAACAGGAGGGAAGCGCGCGCGAGCAGCGGGAACTGGCGGCCCGGCGCTATCTCGCCTTGGCCCAGACGCTGCTCGTTCCGGCGCCGCCGCGCCTCATCGCCGTCGGCGGGCGAAGCGGCAGCGGCAAGTCGACGGTTGCGCAAGCGGTGGCGCCCGATCTGCCGCCGCCGCCAGGCGCGCGCGTGCTGCGCAGCGACGTGATGCGGAAGGCGATGCTTGGCCTGGCGCCCGAGACACCGCTTCCGGCCGAGGCCTATCGCGGCGCCATGGGCAAGCAGGTCTATGCGCGCATGCGTCACGAGGCCGCTCGCGTTCTTGCGACAGGCACAAGCGTCATCCTCGACGCCACCTTCCTCGATCCCGACGCGCGTGCGGAAGCGGCGCTCATCGCCAAGAATGCCGGCGTGCCGTTCACGGGCTTCTGGCTCGAAGCGCCGCGCGCGCTGATGGAGGCGCGCCTGCGCGAGCGTCGCGGCGACGCGTCGGACGCGACGGTGGCGGTGCTGGCCGGACAATACGAGGCCGAGCCCGGCGCGCTCGATTGGCGGCGGCTCAATTCGACCGGGCCGGCAACGCGGGTGGCCGCGGCGCTGCGGCGGGCGGCCGGCATCCAGCCATTGACAGGACGGGCCGCCTCGCCTCGCATGGTGGACGCGGCGGAGAAAGACGGGAGGGCGCGATGAGCGACGGGCGTGTCGTCATGATTACGGGCGCCGCGGGCGCGCTCGGTCGCGCTGTGGCGCAGGCATTCGCCGCGACAGGGGCACGGCTCGTGCTGCTCGACCTCGAGGAGCGGGCGCTCGCCGCGCGCTTTGGCGGCGACGACGAGAGATTCCTGCTCGTCGCCGCAAATCTCGGCGACGGCAATGCGGTCGTGGCGGCGGTGCAGAAGGCGCTCGCGCGCTGGGGCCGCATCGACGTGCTCTGCAACATCGCGGGCGGCTTCCACATGGGCGAGGCGGTGCACGAGACCTCGGACGAGGCGTTCCGCAGAATGATCGAGCTCAACGCCGGCTCGGTGCTGCGCACCGCGCGTGCGGTCGTGCCGGCGATGCTGAAGCAGGGCAGCGGCAAGATCGTCTCGGTTGCGGCCATGGGCGGGCTCTCCGGCGGCGCAACGATGGCGGCTTATTCGGCCTCGAAAAGCGCCGTCGTTCGCTTGACGGAGAGCATGGCGCTGGAGCTGCGCGACAAGAACATCAACGTCAACTGCGTGCTGCCGAGCACCATCGACACAGAAGCCAACCGCGCGAGCATGCCCAAGGCCGATTTCGCGCGCTGGGTCGAGCCGGCGGCTTTGGCCGACGTGATCTTGTTCCTGGCCTCGGACGCGGCGCGCGCACTGAACGGCGCCGCCATTCCGGTGGTGGGACGGGTCTAGGTCGCTACGACCGTTCCATTTTATTTCGTCACGCCCGGCCTCCGTGCCGGGCATTCACGTGTCGTCGCGCCACGAACACTCGTTATGGCCGGATCAAGTCCGGCCATGACGAGAAAAGCGTGTGGTCGATGCTAAGCGATCAGACGCAGGGCCGCGGAAGCTTCAGCGCCAGTTCGGCGGCGCCTTGTTGCCGGCCTCGCAATCCTTCTGATCCTGCGACTGCCAGGCATAGTCGCCGCAGGAGAGCTTCATCTTGCCGCCCATTGCCATCTTTTTGCCCATGGGCTTCGCTGCCTTCTTCATCGGCATGGACTTCATCGGCGCGGAGGTCATCGGCGCCGGCGAGGACGAGGCGGCCGGCGGGTTCGCGGGCATGTTCGAGCTCGGCATGGTCGAGCTGCTCTGAGCGAGCGCGGGAAGCGTCAGCGCGAATGTCGCGGCCGCCGCCAGAAGCAACGTGGTTGGCTTCGTCATTTCGGGTTCTCCTGACGATTTATTCTTGACAGAACCAAGCGTCAGGGGAGCGGAAATCACCGCCTAAGTCAACGCTCGATGAAACTTGCGAGGCGACGGCCATGGCCGCGCCGGCCGAGCTTCTTGAGCGCCTTCGCCTCGATTTGGCGGATGCGCTCACGCGTGACCTGATACTTGCGGCCGACTTCCTCGAGCGTGTGCTCGCTCGCCGTGCCGACGCCGAAGCGGAGGCGCAGCACATCGGCCTCGCGCGGCGTCAGCTGCGAAAGCGCTTCCTCGGTCGCGCGGCGCAGCTCGGAATCGGCAGCGGCGTCGAGCGGCAGCACGGCGCGGTCGTCGGCGATGAGATCGCCGATCGTGGCCTCGCCATCCTCGCCCAGGGGCGCGTCCATGCTGACGGGCTCGCGCACGAGTTCGAGCACCGTGCGCACTTTCGGAAGCGGCATGCCCAAACGGTCGGCAAGCTCGGCTTCGGTCGGCGCGCGGCGCAACTCGCCCGCGAGATGGCGCTCCATGCGCATGACACGGCGCGCCTCGTCGGTCATGTGCGACGGGATGCGGATGAGCCGGCCCTGGTCGACAAGCGCGCGCGAGCACGCCTGGCGGATCCACCAGGTGGCATAGGTCGAGAACTTGTAGCCGCGGCGCCAGTCGAACTTCTCGACCGCGCGCATGAGGCCGATATTGCCTTCCTGGATCAGGTCGGTGAGCGGCAGGCCGCGATTGACATGGCGGCGCGCGATCCAGGTGACGAGGCGCAGATTGGCGCGCACCATCTCGTCCTTGGCGCGCTCGGAATCGCGCAGGCCCCGCTGGAGCTCGAGCATGAGCGCGCGGAAGGCAGCGCGGCTCTGGCCGGCTTCCTCGAGGCGCTTGGTGATCTCGTCGACGGCCGCGGTGACAGCCTCAGCCGAATCGTGCCGCAGCCGCGCCCAGCCCGGCGCACGCCGGCGGCTCAGGCTCTTGCGCCACGCCTCGGGCGACTCGGATTGCGTGTAGGTCGCGATGAAATCGGCCCGGTCGATACGCGCGGTTTCGACGAGCCGCGCGAGCCGCCCCTCGGCCTCGGCCAAGTGGCGCGAGACCTCGCGCAGGCGCGCCGCGAGCCGGTCGATCGCGAGCCCGTCGAGGACGATCGGATGAAGCGCCGCCTCGGCGCGCGCGGGGCGCCGCGCGACGCGGTTGAAGGCAGCGAGGACGGTCGGGGTCAGCTCCTCCTCGATCCTGGCCAGCGTCGAGCCGCCAGCCTCGTCGTCGTCAGCCTCGACCTCGGGCTCGTCGGCACCCGCGCCGCCGCGCATCTGGCGCCGGGTCGCGGCAAGATCGATTATTTCGCGGAGCAGGAGGTTGTTGGCAGTGATGCGGCCGCGCCAGGTCTTGATCTCTGCGACAAAAATGGGGCTGCGGCAAAGGGCCGAGAACAGCACCGCGCGGCCCGCCTCGATACGCTGCGCGAGCGCCACTTCCTGTTCGCGGGTCAGAAGCTCGGCGCCGGAAATCTCACGCAAATAGCGTCGAAGCGCGTCGCCGGCGCCGCCGGCGTCGTCAGACAGGTTGCCGGGCACGGGCGCGCCGCTGACAACGGCGCTAGCCTCGTGATTCCGCTCCTCATTCCGCTCCGCGTCCTGGGACGCGGCCTCCTGCACCGGTTGCCGCTCAAGGGCGTTGGCACCGGAATAACTCGCCCGCATGCGCTGGACTTCCTGTTAGAACTGGAAATAACGTACGACCGATACGGCGATCCCGCCACATATGGGCGTCGCCGGCCGGATTGTTAAGAGCTTATATATACCTCGCCGCCATGCCGCTCAAGCACTCCGGCGGAGGGGGAAAGGAGCCATGCAGGAAAGCACGGAGCGCTTTCGCACGACCCACACCGGCAGCCTGCCGCGGCCGGAGTCGCTCGTCAAAACCATGTTCGCCAAGGAGGAGGGCGTGCCGGTCGAGCCGCGTGCCTTGGCCGACGCCATTGCCGCCGCCGTGCGCCAGTGCGTCGCAAAGCAGGTCGAGGCCGGTATCGACGTCGTCAATGACGGCGAGATGTCGAAGCCGAGCTATGCGACCTATGTGAAGGATCGGCTTGAGGGCTTCGGTGGCACGAGCCATCCGCTGCAATACCAGGATCTCGTCGACTTCCCCGAGCTCGCGCGCCGCGTGTTCGGCGATCCCGGCCGCGCGCGGCGCAAGACGCCGGGCTGCAACGCGCCGGTGCGCGCCGGCACGGGCGACGACGCGAAGAGCGACACCGCCAACCTACGCGCGGCGCTCACCGCAACGCCGGCGCACGCGGGCTTCCTAACCGCCGCCTCGCCGGGGCTCGTGTCACTCTTCTTCCACAACGGCTACTATCCGACGCACGCGGCCTATCTCGACGCGATCGCCGCGGCGATGCAGCCGGAATACGAGGCGATCGTCGGCGACGGCTTCATCCTGCAGCTCGACTGTCCCGATCTCGCGATGGGGCGGCACATCCAGTTCGCGCATCTCGACCTCCCCGGCTTCCGCGCGATGGCGCGGCTCCACGTCGCGGCGCTGAACCGCGCGGTCGCCAACCTGCCGCCCGAGCGTATGCGGCTTCATCTCTGCTGGGGCAATTACGAGGGCCCGCACCATTACGACGTGCCGCTTGCCGACATTCTCGACATCGTACTCGAGGCGCGGCCGGCGGGCCTTTCGTTCGAGGCCGCCAATCCGCGCCACGCGCACGAATACACGGTGTTCGACGAAGTGAAATTGCCGCCGGGCAAGGTCCTGATCCCCGGCGTCATCGAATCGAAGTCGAACTTCATCGAGCACCCGGAGCTCATCGCCCAGCGCATCGGCCGCTATGCCGAGCGGGTCGGGCGCGAGAACGTAGTCGCCGGCGGCGATTGCGGCTTCGGCACCTGGGTCGGGCAGGCCGCGGTCGATCCGGGGGTGGTATGGGCGAAGCTTGCGGCGATGGCGGAGGGCGCGCGCATCGCGACGCGCCGCTTCTGGCGCTAAGGAGCGGAACTCGCGCTAGCCGACGCCGCGCTTCAGCTCACGCGGCGCGTGCTCGTCGGCAGCGACGATGCGGTCGGCGGGAAAGCGGATGGTCGCGGTCGTGCCGTTACCAAGCTCGCTCGTGAGCGCGAGCGAGCCGCCATGCAGCTCCATCATGGCCGCGGTCAGCGGTAGCCCCAGCCCGGTGCCATTGTGCGAGCGCGAGAGCGAGCTTTCGACCTGCTCGAACGGCATGAGCACGCGCCGGATGTCGTCCTCGGCAATACCGATGCCGGTGTCGCGGATCGAGATCACGAAGCCTTCGCGGCGCTCGGAGCGGGCGGAGATCTCGATGCGGCCGCCCGAAGGCGTGAACTTCACCGCGTTCGACAGGAGGTTGAGCAGCACCTGCTTCAGCTTCAGCCGATCGCAGAAAAGCATGCTCAGATCGGGCGCGACCGCCTGTCTCACAGTGAGGCTCGCGATATCGATCTTGTTCGCCATCAACCGCACCACGGCGTCGAGCACGGCCGCGACATCCACCGACTGCTCGCTCAGTTCGAGCTTGCCGGCCTCGGCCTTCGACAGGTCGAGAATGTCGTTGATGATGTTGAGAAGATCGATGCCACTGCCGTGGATGTCCTTCAGGTAGCCGCGGTAGCTTTCGTTGGTGACGGGGCCGAGGATGCCCTGCATCATCACTTCCGAGAAGCCGATGATGGCATTCAAGGGCGTCCGCAGCTCGTGGCTAATGTTGGCGAGAAACTCCGACTTGGCGCGGTTCGCTTTCTCGGCCGCCTCTTTGGCGATACGCAGCGCCTCGTAAGCGGCGCGGTTCTCCTCCTGGAGGCGCGCCTTCTCGAAACATCGATCGAGCACGGCCAGAAGCTCGGCCGGGTCGGACGATTTGTCGAAATAGTCGTAGGCGCCCTGGCGCAGGGCCGCGATCGCCGACTGCGAGTCGACATGGGCCGTCATGAGCACACAGATGAGGTCGGGCCGCTCGGCCCTGAGGCGCGCGAGAAGATCGACGCCCGAGGCGCGCCCGAGACGCACGTCGAGCATCGCCACCGCCGGGGCGAAGCCCGTGACGGCGGTGGCCGCCGCCTCCGCCTGATCGACGACCATGGGCTCGTATCCGGCCGGGAGCAAAAGATCGACGATCGACTCCGCGAATTCCGCGTCGTCGTCGACGATCAGAACTTTCTGGCTCGCGGCCACGGCAGCTTTCAGGCGATATGCCGGCGCGTCGCGCCGCCATCCATCACCGCGTCGAGCGCCGCCAGAAGCTGGGCCGGGTCGAACGGCTTCAGCAAGATGTCCTGGTCGAGCGGCTGGGAGAGGCGCTCGAGCGCGGCAGTGCGCTCGTCAGCGCAGCCGGTGATGAAGATCGTCGGCACAACACGCCCTGCCTTCTTGAGACGCAGATAGACCTCGATGCCGGAAAGGACCGGCATACGGACATCAAGGATGAGGCAGTCGAAGTCGTGCGCGGCGCGCGTCAGCGCTTCCTCGCCGGTGCGGGCAATGCTTACGCGGTAGCCGTGCTGGGACAAGATCGGCTCGAGGCTCGCCGAGACCTCGGGGTCGTCGTCGGCGATGAGCACCATGCCGCGCGGCTTCACCTGGTCGAGCACATCGAGCAGCTCTTTCACCTGGAACGGTTTCCTCAAGACACCGAGAGCGCCATTCTCGACCGCCTGCGCCACGAGCTGCTCGAGACTGAAGCCGGTCATCAGCATGACTTTGACGTCAGGCTTGAGCTTGCGGAACTCGAAGAAGGTCTCGACGCCGTTCATGCCGGGGAGCTTCACGTCCATGAAGACGATATCGAAGTCAGCCTCGCGGAAGCGCGCGAGGCCGGCCTCGCCGCTGAAGGCGAGCTCGCACTCGAAGCCGCGCATCGAGAGCACGTCCGCTACGCTTTCGGCATGGTCGCGGTCGTCGTCGATGATGAAGACGCGAAGGCTCATGCCGCCATCTCCTTATTGTCGGCCGTCATGGGTAGGCGGATCGTGACCTCGGTCCCGCGCCCGATCTCGGACGAGATGGCGACAACGCCGCCATGCTGCTCGACGATCTGGCGCACGGTCGGCAGGCCGAGCCCGGTGCCGAAGCTCTTGGTGCTGAACAGCGGCTCGAAGACCTTGCCGAGGATGTCGGCCGCAATGCCGGGGCCGGTATCGGCAACCACGATCTCGAACGCGTCGGCACAAAGCCGCGTCGTGACGGCAATCGTGCGCTCGCGGCCTTCGAGATCGCCAATCGCCTGCGCCGCGTTCTCGACGAGATTCACGATGACGCGGCGCATGCGCTCGGAATCGAAATTGACGATGTGCCCGTGTGCGCCGAAGGCGCGCCGCAGGGTCATGCCGTCGGGCAGGCGCTGGTCGCTCAGCACCTCGTCGAGCCAGGTGTCGAAATCGGCAGGCGCGCAGTTCAACTCGCGCATGCGGGTGAAGTCGAGCAGATCGGAGATAATGCGGTCGCAGCGCGTGACGTTGCGCTCGACGCGCGCGAGCGGGCGCTCGAGATTGACGCCGGCGCTCGCGACCGTTTCCTTGATGGCAAAGACCGTGTTGCGGATGGCGGAGAGCGGGTTACGCAGCTCGTGCGCGACCGTGGCCGTAAGCTGTCCGAGGGTCGAAAGCTTCTCGCGCCGCAAAAGCTCGCTCTGAGCCTTGCGCAATTCGGCGGTACGCTCCTCGACGCGCAAGCCCAGCTCGATCTCGGCCGCGACCTCGGACGTGACGTCGCGGCCGGTGCCGCGATAGCCGCGGAAGCGCCCTTCGGAATCGAACACCGGCCGGCCGCTCACGCTGACATAACGGATGCGGCCATTGTGGTCGATGCGCTGGAAGCGCAGATTCTGAAACGGCCGGCGCGCCTCGAGGTCGGCGTCGTGCGCATCGAGCTGCGCCGGGGTCAAGCCGAAATTGCCGCCGTTCGTGCCCCCATTTGAGAAGAGATCGCGACGGGTCTTGCCGCGGATGTCCTCTTCCCCGTTGGGGGCGCCCGTCGAGTTGAAGACGAAGCGCAAGTCCTCGTCCTGCTCCCAGAACCAGTCGGATGCGGTGGCGGCGAAATCCTTGAGCCGCGTCTCGCTGGTGCGCAGTGCCTCTTGCGCCGCTTCGCGCTCGCGCGCCTGGCGCTCATGGATGAGTGCGGCCGTCAGGCCCGCGCCGGCGAGAACGAGGAAGAGCGACACGCCGAGCGCCACGGTCTGCGCCACGATCTCATGCGTCGGGCCGGGCGCCGCGATCTGCGGCTCGGCACCGGGTCCGGCGCTCGCGTCAAGGCGTGCCATTGCTTGCGCTCGGAACGATTCGCCCGGCGCGGCCGTGGGGAGCTTGCCGGCGGTGTCGGAATATGCCGCGACGAACGCATCGGCGAGCCGCGCCTCGGCGGCGGCTTCGGCGCTTTGCTGCGTGGCGTAGCGCCCCATGCTCGCCGACAGGAAGCCCCACGCGACCGCGACGGAAACGACAAGCGAGAAGGCGAGAAACGCGAAAAGGCCCTGGCCCGACTTCGAGCCTAGGAAGCTGCGTTTGCGGGAGGGCGAGACCATTGAGCGCGCAAGGATTCCGGTGAAGACCGGTGATCCTCGGCCAAGAACATTAAGCGACGATGAAGGATTGAATTATCCTAAATGCGCTTAAAGTTTTCCTTAAAGCTTCTCCAAGAGGAACCGAAGAACTCGCGGCGCGAAGCGCCCGGAATAACTGTCGTGCTCGGCAATCGGATCGGACATCCAGAAATGTCCGGCGCCCGGGAACACGACGCTCCTGGCGTAAAACCGGGCCTGCTTCAGCGCGAGCAGGAAGGGCTCGGACTGTTCCTTGGGATCGACGATGTCGTCGGCCGCGCCCCAGGCGAGCAGCACGGCGGTGGCGTTGGCCGCGGTCACCGCGTACGAGTGCGGCGAGGCCGCGAAGTAGCGATGGCGGTCGTCCATCGGCGCGACACCGAGGAACTTCTCGCAGATCGAATCACGAGGACGCGACGCGATGTCGTGATTCCACTGAAGCGCGAGATCGTAGACGCCATAGACGCCGATCAAGGCTTTGACGCTCGTCGCGAGCCCGGCGTGGGGATTGCCGCGAGGCCCTTGCGCGAATTCCGGCTGATCGCCCGCAAGCGCCACCAGCGCCGCGAGATGCGCGCCCGCGGAATCGCCCATGAGGCCGACGCGAGCGGCATCGAGGCCGAGCGCGTCGGCGCGCCCCTTCACGAATTGCACCGCAGCGCGGATGTCGTGAACGGCCGCGGGATAAGTGGGCTCGCCCGGCTTCGCGAGGCGATAGCTCACGGCAAAGAGCGCGATCCCCTGCTCGGCGAGAACGGGGCCCCAATGGCGATAGCTGTCGCGCGCGCCCAGCTGCCAGCCGCCGCCATGGACGGCGACCATCACCGGATGCGGGCCCTTGCCCTTCGGCGCATAGAGATCGCCCTGCAACGCCACGCCGTCGTGCCGCGCATATTCGATGCCGCGCTGGATTTCGCTGTCCATGACGCCTCCCTCGGGGCGCCACTCTACCACGCGCGAACACTTCGTTGCAGGACCATGACAGCGTCCTTCTGCCAAGCCTTTTCCCGTCGCGCCGCACGGTGCCCTGCGCTAGAGAGCGCCATCGCACGAGGGATTGTGAATTCGCCCATGCCGCAGCGATGGGGAGTACCGTTCATTGCCTGGCCCGAGCGCATGCGGCCAAGCGCATGGGACGGCGTCGCGCTGCCGCTCGTCATCGGCACGCTGCTGCTGATTGGGTGGGCAAGCCGGCAGATGAACGTGCCCTACCAGCCGGGCGAGGCGCTCCCCATATCGCTCGATCCGAGCAACCTGCCGGTCTATGGGCTCCGCACCGTCCTGCGTATGGTGCTGGCACTCATCGTCGCGCTCGTCTTCAGCCTCGCCTACGCCGCGGCCGCGGCGAAGAGCCAACGGCTCGAGAAGCTGCTCGTGCCAATTCTCGACGTGCTGCAGTCGGTGCCGATCCTGGGCTTCCTGTCGATCACGGTGACGGGGTTCGTGGCGCTCTTTCCCGGGAGCCTTCTCGGCTACGAGTGCGCGGCGATCTTCGCCATCTTCACCTCGCAAGCCTGGAACATGACGTTCAGCCTCTACCAGTCGTTCAGCGCAGTGCCGCACGATCTGCGCGAGGCTGCGCGCATGTATCACCTCTCGGCGTGGCAGAGCTTCTGGCAGCTCGAAGTGCCGTTCGCGATGCCGCAGCTCGTGTGGAACATGATGATGTCGGTATCGGGCGGCTGGTTCTTCGTGGTGGCAAGCGAGGCGATCAGCGTCTCCAACAATACCGTGCTGCTGCCCGGCATCGGCTCCTATATCTCGGTCGCGATCGACCAGCGCGATCTCTCGGCGGTGATCTACGCCATCCTCGCCATGCTCGTGCTGATCCTCGGCTACGACCAGCTTCTCTTCCGCCCGCTTCTCGCCTGGGCGCAGCGTTTCAAGATTGGCGAGATCAACGAGGAAGAGGTCGAGCCGCCGTGGTTCCTCGTGATGCTGCAGCGCGCGCGGATTTTCCGTCTCGTCTCCTTCGCCGCCGACACTATTGCCGCCGCGGTGAGCCGCCTGACGCACCGCGTCAGCGCCGGCCCGCGCATGTCGCGGCCGGCACCGCCCTGGCGCGGCGCCCTCATCGACCGCCTCTGGGTCGGGGCGCTCGGCGCCGTCGCGCTGCTCGCGCTCTACTACATCTATGATTTCGTACGCGTCGAAGTGGGCTGGAGCGAGGTCGGCTATGTGTTCTTCCTCGGCGCGCTCACCTTGACACGCGTCATCGTGCTGATCGCGCTCGCCGCGCTCATCTGGGTCCCGATCGGCGTATGGATCGGGCTCCGCCCCACGCTCGCGCACCGGGTCCAGCCATTCATTCAGTTCCTTGCCGCGTTCCCGGCCAATCTGTTCTTTCCCCTCGTCGTCTCGGCGATCGTGGCGCTGAAGCTCAACAGCGAGATCTGGCTGTCGCCGCTCATGATCCTCGGCACGCAGTGGTACATCCTCTTCAACGTCATCGCCGGCACGCTTGCGATGCCGAACGACTACCAGCTCGTCGCCGGCAACCTCGGCGTCTCCAGGTGGCTGTGGTGGCGACGGCTGGTGCTGCCGGCAATCTTCCCGGCTTTCGTCACCGGCGCCGTCACCGCCTCGGGCGGATCGTGGAACGCGAGCATCGTCTCCGAGATCGTCAAATGGGGCGACACCACGCTCAGCGCGCACGGCATCGGCGCCTATATCGCGATCGAGACCGCAAAGGGGGACTTCCCGCGGCTCGCGCTCGGAATTACGGTGCTGTGCCTATTCGTCCTCGCCTTCAACCGGCTCCTGTGGCGGCGGCTTTATAGCCTCGCCGAGGAGCGACTACGGCTCGACTGATGCGAAACCTCACCCACCCGCCCGCGCCGCCACCGCAGCTGCTCGCGGCAAGCGGCATCACCAAGACCTATCAGACGCCCGACCACTCCGGCCGCCTCGTCATCGACAACATCGATTTCGCGCTCGCCGAGGGCGAGATCGTAGCGATCCTTGGCAAATCGGGCTCGGGCAAATCGACCTTCCTGCGCATCCTCGCCGGATTGACGTCGCCCTCCTCCGGCGTGGTCGAATATCGCGGCCAGACGGTCACGAGCCCGGCCGTGGGCATCGCCATGGTGTTCCAGACCTTCGCCCTCTTTCCCTGGCTCACCGTGCTCGGCAATGTCGAGCTGGGGCTCGAGGCACAGGGCGTGCCGCGCACCGAGCGGCGCCAGCGCGCCATCGCCGCGATCGACCTGATCGGCCTCGACGGCTTCGAATCGGCATACCCGAAGGAGCTGTCGGGCGGCATGCGCCAGCGCGTGGGCTTCGCGCGCGCGCTCGTCGTCAATCCGGACGTGCTGCTTCTCGACGAGCCGTTCTCGGCGCTCGATGTGCTGACGGCCGAGACGCTGCGCGGGGATATCAGCGACCTTTGGCTCGCGCGCCGTATCCCCACGAAGGGCATCATCGTCGTTTCGCACAACATCGAAGAAGCGGTCGAAATGGCGGACCGCATCATCATCTTCGGCAGCGATCCGGCGACGATCCGCGCCGACATCCCGGTGCCGATGGCGCGGCCGCGCGACGTGAACAGCGCCGCGTTCCGGCGCCTCGTCGACGAGGTCTATACACTCCTCACGACGGTGCCGGGGCGCGAGGGCGGCAAGCGCGGGCCCCGCGGCGAGACGATCGAGATCGGCTATCGCGTGCCCGACGTGTCGATCCAGCAGCTCGTGGGCCTCTTGGAGGCACTCGTGGCGCAGCCTTATGAAGGCCGCGCCGATCTGCCGAACCTTGCCGAGAGCGAGCATCTTACGACCGACGACCTCGTCGTGCTGGTGGAGAGCTTGCAGCTTCTGGGCTTCGGGCATGTCGCCGGCGGCGACATCGAGGTGACGCCGGCGGGCCGCATGTTCGCCGCGGCGGACCTTCAGCACCGCAAGCAAATCTTCGCCGAGCATATCCGCCGCTCGCTGCCGCTTGTCGCGCACATCCGCAAGGTGCTCGACGAGCGCCCGGGCCACGCCGCGCCCGAGGGCCGCTTCCTCGCCGAGCTCGAGGACCATCTCTCCGAGGAAGAGGCGCAGCGCGTGCTCGAGACGGTCATCAACTTTGGCCGCTATGCCGAGCTCTTCGCCTACGATTATGACCGGGGCGTCTTGAGTCTCGAAAACCCGTGATCGGGCCGGAGTCCCGGTTCTTCGTCGTACTCCTGGGCGCGCTCATGACGGTGAACGTGCTCTCGATCGACATGATGCTGCCCGCCTTGCCGCAGCTCGGCGAGAGCCTTTCCGCCTCACCCGAGCAAGTGCAGTGGACGCTCAGCATCTATCTCGTCGGCTATGCCGTGGGGCAGATCGGCTGCGGCCCGCTCGCCGACCGGTTCGGCCGGCGCCCAGCCCTTCTCGTCGGCCTCTCGATCTACACGCTCGCGAGCCTCGCCTGCGCGCTCTCGCGCCAGCTCGACCCGCTGGTGGCAGCGCGCTTCGTCCAAGGCATCGCCGGTTGCGGCGGGCCGGTGATCGTGCGCGCCATCGTGCGCGACCATTGGAGCGGCGCGCGCGCCTCGCACGTGCTGTCGCTGCTGACGACCGTGTTCGCGGCCGGCCCGCTCCTTGCGCCGATCGTCGGCGGGCTGATCCTCGTGCGGTTCGGCTGGCCCGCGATCTTCTTCGCAATCGCCGTCGTGGCCGCGGCGCTCGTCACGTCGGCGTGGCTGGCGCTCGCGGAATCGCTGCCCATGCCCGACCGCGACGCGTTGAAGCCCGCGCGCATCGCCGCCAATTACGGCACCTTCTTCGCGACGCGGGCCGTGGGCTTTGCCTTCGTCAACGGCTTCTGCTGGGTCGGGATCTTCTCGTTCATCTCGTCCTCGCCGTTCATTCTGATTCGCTATTACGGCGTGGCGCCCGAGCATTACGGCTATTATTTCGGCCTCTCGGCGCTGACGCTTGTCCTCGGCGCGGCGACCAACCGCCGCCTCTTGCGCCATCTGCCGGGCGAGCGCGTGTTGCAGCTGGGGTTTGCGGTGCTGGCGCTCGGCGGGGCGGCGACGCTCGCCATTGCCTTCTTTCCCGCGGCTGGGCCGCTAGCGCTGATCGGCGGGGTGATGATTTATATGTTCGGGCAGACGCTCGTGCAGCCCAACGCGGTAGCAGCCGCGCTCGATCCGCTGCGCCACATGGCGGGGACGGGCTCGGCGCTGCTCGGCGTCATCCAGATGCTGTGCGGCGCGGTTGGCGGCTATGCCGTCAACGCGCTTTACGACGGAACGCCCCGGCCCATGGGTGCGATGATCCTGGCGGCGGCATTGCTTGCGAGCGGCATCTACGCCGTGATGGTACGCCGCTCTAGAGTGCGATCGGTTTAGATGGAAGCGGTCTCGCTTCCATCTAAACCGTGAATCGTACTCTTATCATTTGATTAGTGTCGTCGGTTCAC
>DATIXQ010000053.1:0-2431 GCA_035518375.1 Allostellaceae bacterium
CCCGCCTACGCCCCGGGCTTTGCGCTCGAATGCGCGGCGCTGAAGCGCGTGCGCGACGAGATGGGCTTGACGAACCTGAAGATCATGGTGCCGTTCTGCCGCCGCGCCGCCGAAGGCGAGCAGGTCATCGCGGCGATGGCCAAGCACGGGCTGAGGCGCGGCGACAAGGGGCTCGAGATCTATGTGATGTGCGAGATCCCGAACAATGTCATCGCAATCGACGCCTTTGCCCGCTTGTTCGACGGCTTCTCGATCGGCTCCAACGACCTCACGCAATTGACGCTCGGGGTGGACCGCGATTCCGAGATCGTTGCCTTCGACTTCGACGAGCGCGATCCGGGCATGCTCGAAATGCTGCGGCTCGCCGTCACCGGCGCCAAGCGCAACCATCGCCATGTCGGCATCTGCGGCGAAGCACCGGCGAATTACCCCGAGATCGCACGATTTCTTGCGGAACTCGGGATCGACTCGATGAGCGTCACCGCGGCGAGCCTGCTGCGCACGTTGACGGTCGTCGCGCAAGCCGAACAACAGGGGGCGGGGGCGCCGCTCGCCGCGCAATAGGTGCTCCATGGCTCGGATCGTTACGCTGACGATGAACCCGGCGCTCGACATCGCAACGACGACCGATCGCGTCGTGCCGGAGCACAAGCTGCGCTGCGAGGCGCCGCGCTACGATCCCGGCGGCGGCGGTATCAACGTCGCGCGCGCCGTGCATGCCCTGGGCGGCGACGCGCTGGCAATCTTTCCCGCCGGCGGCTCGGCCGGCGAGATGATCCGGCACTTGCTGCAGCGCGAGGGCGTCGCGCACCAAGCCGTCGCGATCGCCGGGTTCACCCGCGAGAGCCTGGCGGTCGAGGAGCGCGAGAGCGGCAAGCAATACCGCTTCCTCCTGCCCGGTCCGCAGCTCGGCCTGGAGGATCAGGAACGCTGCCTCGACGCGCTCGCGGCGGCGGCGGCGGCGGCCGAGTTCATCGTCGTCAGCGGCAGCCTTCCGCCCGGCGTGCCCGACGATTTCTATGCTCGGGTCGCGGCGCTGGCGAAGGCGCTTGGCAAGCGTCTGGTTCTGGACACGTCCGGCGCGGCGCTGCAACAGGCCGGTCACGGCGTCTACCTGATGAAGCCGAGCCTGCGCGAGCTCGAGGGCCTGACGGGTCGGCAAATCCGCGGCGCGGCCGAAGAACTGGCCGCGGCGCGACAACTCGTGGACGCAGGCCGCAGCGAAATCGTCGTGGTTTCGCTGGGCGCCGGGGGCGCGCTGCTGGTAACGGCGGAGCAGGCGGAGCGCTTTCCGGCGGTCGCGGTCGCGGCGCAGAGCACTGTCGGGGCCGGGGACAGCATGCTGGCGGGCATCGTTTTGGGCCTGACCCGCGGTTTGCCCATTTGCGAGGCCGTGCGGCTCGGCATCGCGGCGGGAGCGGCGGCGCTGTTGGGGAGCGGCACGCAGCTGTGCCGGCGCGAGGATGTCGAGCGGCTTTACGCAGCGGCAAGGCCGGAACGCGCGCCAAACCGTTGACCATCGCTCGTCTACGCTATACCCCCTCCTGTCGCATATGGATCACCACGGAGGCACGGAGGGCACGGAGAAGAAGCGCTTGGCGCGCCGAGCGCGCCATTCTTCCTCCGTGGTGAATCTTTCTCTTTCCACGGCGATCACGGCGTGGGTTCTGAGCGGGCTCGTGCTGACGCTGATCTCGGCTGGCGCCTTTGCGGCGCCGGTGCGGATTGAAATCCACGGCGTTGTGACATCCGCGGGCACGGTGCACATCGCGCTCTTCCATGACGAAAAAAGCTGGGAGCGTCAGGACGCCGACTCGACTGTGCAGGTTCCCGCGGTGCCGGGAACGACGGTCGCGGTGCTGGATCTGCCGCCGGGCGACTACGCCTTCTTCATTTACGATGACGTCAACGGCAACGGCAAACTCGACAAGACCTTGGTTGGATTCCCGGATGAGCCCTACGCCTTCAGCAACAACGTCAAGCTCGGCTTTTCCCAGCCGAGTTTTTCAGATCTGAAATTTACGGTTTCCGCGCAGGGCGCCAATCAAGTCATTCGGCTGGTCGAACCGTAAGCGGATCGGACGCTCGCGACGGGGGCCATCCTCCGGCTGAGCGCGGTCGCCGCGCGCCGCCCTCTCGATAACGCCGTGCCAGCGTGGCACAGACCATGAGCTGCAATTGATGGAACAGCATGGCGGGCAGGATGATGATGCCGAGATGCCCGGCGAACAACACGTTCGCCATGGGCAGACCGCTGGCCAGGCTTTTCTTCGAGCCGCAGAAGACGATGGCGATCTCGTCGGCCCGCGAGAAGCCGAGCGCGCGGCTTGCGCCGGTGAGGATCGTCACCACGCTCGCCAGGAGTGCCGCGTCGACCAGCGCCAGCCGCAGGAGCTGCGCGGCATCGACCTCGTGCCAGAGGCCATTGACG
>DATIXQ010000054.1:0-7290 GCA_035518375.1 Allostellaceae bacterium
GACGGCGATCAAGCAGCGCATCCAGCAGGAGACGGAGGATGTGCCCGGCATCTCGCTCTACATGCAGCCGGTGCAGGACCTCACCATCGACACGATCGTGAGCCGCACCCAGTACCAGTTCATCCTCGAGAGCGCCGACCCCGTGGCGCTCGCCAACTGGGTTCCGAAGCTCGTCGATAAGCTCAACGCCACGCCTGAGGTCGCCGACGTCGCGAGCGATCTCGAGGCGAACGGGCTCTCGGCTTATGTCGATATCGACCGCGAGACCGCAGCGCGCTTCGGCATCACGCCCGCGACGATCGACAACGCGCTCTACGATGCCTACGGCCAGCGCATCATCTCGACCATCTTCACGCAGTCGAACCAGTACCGTGTCATCCTCGAGACCAATCCGTCGCTGCAAAAGGCGGTGAGCGATCTTTCCGCGATCTATCTGCCATCCTCGACGGGGAGCGGCCAAGTGCCGCTTTCGGCAATCGCGCACGTCGAGGAGCAGATTGCGCCGCTGCAAGTCGACCATCTCAGCCAGTTTCCGGCGGCGCAAGTGTCGTTCAATCTGGCGCCCGGCGCTTCGCTCGGCGAGGCGGTCGATGCGATCCGCAGCACGGTACAGGCGATCGGCATGCCGCAAAGCATCACCGTCAATTTCCAGGGCGCGGCGCTCGCCTTCCAGTCGTCGCTCACCAACGAGCTCCTCCTCATCCTCGCCGCGGTCGTCACCGTCTATATCGTGCTTGGCGTGCTCTATGAGAGCTTCGTCCATCCGGTGACGATCCTCTCGACCCTGCCTTCGGCCGGCATCGGCGCGCTTCTTGCCCTCATCGCCGCCGGCAGCGACCTCACCGTCATCGCCATTATCGGCATCGTGCTGCTGATCGGCATCGTCAAGAAGAACGCGATCATGATGATCGACTTTGCCTTGGATGCGCAGCGGAACGAGCATATGAGCCCGCGCGATGCGATCTACCACGCCTCGCTTCTCCGCTTCCGGCCGATCCTGATGACGACGATGGCGGCGATCCTGGGCGCGCTGCCGCTCATGCTCGGCACGGGCACCGGCGCCGAGTTGCGTCATCCCTTGGGCCTTACCATCGTTGGCGGCCTTATCGTGAGCCAGATGCTGACGCTCTTCACGACGCCCGTCATCTATCTCGCCTTCGACCGGCTTGCGGCGCGGTTGGGCGCCGAGGGCGGCATCGTCGGCGGCGCGGGCGAGGGCGCGGCAGAGTGAAGCTCTCCGAGACCTTCATCCGCCGCCCCGTCGCGACGGTTCTCCTGACCTTCGGCGTGACGCTTGCCGGCGCCATCGCCTTCTTCCATCTGCCGGTGGCGCCGCTGCCGCAGGTCGATCTGCCGACCATCTCGGTCCAGGCGCAGATGCCGGGCGCCTCGCCCGAGGTGATGGCGACGAGCGTCGCGACGCCCTTGGAGCGCCATCTCGGCACCATCGCCGATGTCAGCGAGATGACCTCCTCGAGCGGCAACGGCTCGACCCGCATCACGCTGCAGTTCGGTCTCGACCGCGACATCGACGGCGCCGCGCGCGACGTGCAGGCGGCCATCAACGCCGCGCGCGCCGATCTGCCGGCGAACCTGCGCAGCAACCCGACCTACCGCAAGGTCAACACCGCCGACGCGCCGGTCCTGATCCTTGCGCTCACCTCGGACACGCTCTCCCGTGGCCAGATCTACGACGCCGCCACCACCGTGCTCGAGCAAAAGTTCTCGCAGGTCGAAGGCGTGGGCGAGGTCGATATCGGCGGCGGCGCGCTGCCGGCCGTTCGCGTCGAGCTCAATCCCGGGGCGCTCTTCAAGTACGGCATCGGGCTTGAGGATATCCGCGCCGCGCTCAACGCCGCCAACGCGCACAGCCCCAAGGGGGCGATCGAGGAGGGACGGTTCCACTTCCAGATCTACGATAACGACCAGAGCCGCCAGGCATCCGATTATCAGGATCTCGTCGTCGCCTATCGCAACGGCGGGGCCGTCCGCCTCACCGACGTCGCCGACGTGATCGATTCGGTCGAGAACGTGCGCAACGCCGGTATTGCCAACGGCAAGCCGTCGATCCTCGTCATCATCTACCGCGCCCCCAACGCCAACATCATCGACACGGTCGACCGTGTGAAGGACCTGATCCCCGAGCTCAAGGCGTCGATCTCGCCGGCGATCGACATCTCCGTCGCGGTCGACCGCTCGACCACCATCCGCGCCTCGCTTGCCGATATCGAGCGGACGCTCGTCATCGCCTCGTGCCTCGTCATCATGGTCGTGTTCCTGTTCCTCAGGAACGGGCGGGCGACGCTCATCCCCTCGATCGCGGTGCCCGTGTCGCTCATCGGCACGTTCGGGATCATGTATCTCTTGGGCTTCAGCATCGACAACCTGTCGCTGATGGCCTTGACCGTGGCGACGGGCTTCGTCGTCGACGACGCGATCGTCGTGCTCGAGAACATCACGCGCCACATGGAGGGAGGCATGGGGCGCTTCGCGGCGGCGCTCAAGGGCGCGCGCGAGGTGGGCTTCACCGTCTTATCGATGAGCCTGTCGCTCGTCGCCGTCTTCATCCCGATCATCTTGATGGGCGGCCTCGTCGGCCGCTTCTTCCGTGAGTTCGGCATCACGTTGTCAGTCGCGGTGCTCGTGTCGCTCGCCGTATCGCTGAGCCTGACGCCGATGATGTGCGCGCGCATCCTGAGGCCGGCGCAGGGCGCTGCGCACGAGGGCCGCTTCCTCGGTGCGGCGGCGCGCGCCTTCGACGCGATGCTCCATGGCTACGACCGTTCGCTGCGATGGGCGCTCGCGCATCCTTTGAGCGTCATGGTCGTGCTAGCGGCGACGGTGGCGCTCAACGTCTATCTTTTCGCAGCCGTGCCCAAAGGCATCTTTCCGCAGCAGGATACGGGCCGCGTCGTCGGCGGCATCCAGGCCGACCAGGCGATCTCGTTCCAGCTCATGCAGCAGAAGCTGGCGCAGTTCATCAACATCGTGCATAGCGACCCGGCGGTCGACAGCGTCGTGGGATTCACCGGCGGCGGCGCGGCCAATAGCGGCTTCGTCTTCATCTCGCTGAAACCGCTGTCGCAGCGCAACGTGTCTGCCGACCAGGTGATCGCGCGCTTGCGCCGCCAGCTTGGGCAAGTGCCGGGCGCATCGCTGTTCCTTCAGGCGGTGCAGGATTTCCGCACCGGCGGGCGGCAGTCGAACGCCCAATACCAATACACCCTGCAAGCTGAAACGACCGACGAGCTCAACGCCTGGGCGCCCAAGATCCTGGCGGCGATGCAGCAGCTTCCCGAGCTGAGCGACGTCAACACCGACCAGCAGAACAAGGGCCTCGAAAGCGATCTCGTGATCGACCGCGCCACGGCCGCACGCCTCGGCATCACCGCAAGCCAGATCGACAACACGCTCTACGACGCCTTTGGCCAGCGCCAAGTCTCGGTCATCTACAATCCGCTGAACCAGTATCACGTGGTCATGGAATTGGCGCCGCAATATTGGCAGAACCCCGAGACGCTGAAGGACATCTACATAAGTAAATCGGGTGGCGCGGTGGGCGGCGTGCAATCGTCGAACGCCGTTGCCGGAACCGTGACGAGCGCCAAGGCCGCATCGAGCGCGCAGACCGTGGCGGCCGACCAGGCGCGCAATGCCGCCACCAATTCGATCTCCTTGACCGGCCACGGCAGCGCCTCGACCGGCGCCGCGGTCAGCCCCGTTGCCGAGACCATGATCCCGCTCGCGGCGGTTGCCCATTTCGCACCCGGCAGCACGCCGCTCTCGGTCGCGCATCAGGGGCTCTTCGTCGCCTCCACCATCTCGTTCAATCTCGCGGCTGGCGCGGCACTGTCGGACGCCGACGCCGCGATCTCCCAGGTGCTCCCGAAGCTCGGCGCGCCCGCAACCATCCGCGGCACATTCCAAGGGACGGCGCAGGTCTACCAGCAATCGCTCGCGACCGAGCCTTACCTTGTCCTCGCCGCGATTGCCGCGGTCTATATCGTCCTGGGCGTGCTCTATGAGAGCTATGTTCACCCGATCACGATCCTCTCGACGCTTCCCTCGGCCGGCGTCGGCGCGGTGCTGGCGCTGATGGCGGCGGGGACGCAATTCACCCTCATCGCCTTGATCGGCGTCATCCTTCTCATCGGCATCGTCAAGAAGAATGCGATCATGATGATCGACTTTGCCCTCGATGCCGAGCGCAGCCGCGGCCTTGCCTCGCGCCAGGCGATCTACGAGGCCTGCCTCCTGCGCTTCCGCCCGATCATGATGACGACGATGGCGGCGCTCCTGGGCGCCGTGCCGTTGGCGTTCGGTTTCGGCGAGGGCGGCGAGCTGCGCCGGCCATTGGGCCTCTCGATCGTCGGCGGCCTCATCGTGAGCCAGATGCTGACGCTCTACACGACGCCGGTGGTGTATCTCTATCTCGACCGCTTCCGCCACTGGGCGCAGCGCCGCTGGCTCGGCGCAAAGCCGGGGCTCGCGTCGAACCCTGCGGGAGCAGCCGAATGAGAGTGCTCCTTGCCGTGGCCGCGCTCGGCGCGCTTGCCGCCTGTACTGTTGGCCCCGACTACGAGCGCCCGTCCGCGCCTCAGCCCGCGGCGGGCGCCTACAAGGAGATCGCTGGCTTCAAACCCGCGGCGCCAAGCGCGCCGCAAAGCGGCGCGCCGTGGTGGTCGATCTACGACGATCCGCTGCTCGCCTCGCTTGAAGGCGAGGTCGTGGTTTCGAACGAGACGCTGAAGGCCGACGAGGCCGCCTTCCGGGTCGCGAGCGCCATCGTCGACGAGGCGCGCGCCGGCTATTACCCGACCGTCACGGCCTCGGCGTCGGCGGCGCGCACGGCTGCGGCTTTTCAGGGCGGGAGCGTGACACGGGGCGGCGGTCGCGGCGGCTCGAGCACGATCTATCAGAACTCCTTCTCGATCGGGCCGGCCGCCACATGGGTTCCCGACATCTGGGGCAAGATCCGCCGTTCCGTCGAGAGCGACGTAGCCAACGCGCAGGCCTCGGCGGCCGATCTCGCCGCGGCGCAGCTCTCGGAGCAGGGGACGCTCGCCACCGACTATTTCGAGCTTCGTATCGCCGACGAGCAGAAGCGCGTACTCGAGCAGACGATCGCCGCCGACCAGCGCTCGCTCGAGATCGCGCGAAACCAGTTCAACGCCGGCTTCGTGGCCCAGACCGACGTCGCCACGGCCGAGACGCAGCTCGAGACGGCGCATGCGCAGCTCATTGGCCTCGACGTGCAGCGCGCGACCTTGGAGCACGCGGTCGCCGTCCTCATCGGCAAGCCGCCTGCCGATTTCTCGATCGCGCGCGTCTCCTATCCGACGACCGTACCGGTGGTGCCGGCGGGCGTACCCTCGACCCTTCTCGAGCGGCGGCCCGACATCGCTGCGGCCGAGCGCGCCATGGCCTCGGAGAACGCCCTCATCGGCGTTGCGATCTCGGCCTACTATCCCGACATCACGCTGAGCGCCGATGCCACCTTCGCGAGTTCCATGATCCAGAACGTGCTGTCGCTTGCGAATGCCGGCTGGACCGCGGCGGCCGCTGCGAGCGGGACGGTGTTCGACGGCGGCCTGCGCTCGGCCCAGGTCGCGGCGGCGCGCGCGAGCTACGACGAAGCCGTGGCGAGCTATCGCAACACCGTGTTGGCCGCGTTCCAACAGGTCGAGGATGATCTCGCGAGCCTCCGCATCCTCCAGCAGCAGTACGCCGCCCAGGAGATCGCCGTGCGCTCGTCCGAGCAAGCGGTCACGCTCACAGTCAATCAATACCAAGCCGGTACGGTGGCCTACACCGCGGTCGTGGTGGCACAGACGACGGCGCTCGGCGACGAGCAGCAGCTTCTGAACATCCTGCAAAGCCGCCTCGTCGCCTCGGCCAACCTGATCGAGGCGTTGGGCGGCGGCTGGGACGCAAAGCAGCTTCCGGCGCTTTAGCGGCGCGTTCTCGTGCGCCGGTTGATGGACACGCCCTGCCGCGGACCGTAGACTCGAAGCGTTTGGGGCCAGGACCGCGAATGGCGGAAGAACGAATCCAGCGACGGCTCGCGGCGATCCTCGCCGCCGACGTGGTTGGCTATTCGCGCCTCATGGAAGCGGACGAGACCGGCACGCTCACGCGCCTCAAGGCGCTTCGGCGCGACGTCATCGACCCCCTCATTAGCGCCCATTCGGGACGCACCGTGAAGCTCATGGGCGATGGTGCGCTTGTCGAATTCGCAAGCGCCGTCGATGCCGTCACGTGCGCCATCGCGGTGCAGAAACAGGTGCGCGACATCAATGCGGGCCTGCCCGAGGGTGGCCGCATCGCCTTCCGCATCGGCATCAACGTTGGCGATGTCATCGTCGATGGCGACGACATCTACGGAGACGGCGTCAACGTCGCCGCGCGCATCGAGGCCCTGGCCGAGCCTGGCGGCATCTGTATCTCGCGCTCCGCCGCCGAGCAGGTGCGCGACAAGGTGCCGATCCGGATCGAGCCGCGAGGCGAGCAGACCGTCAAGAACATCGCCCGGCCGATCGAGGTGTTCCGCATTGTCGCGGAAGATTTCGCGGCGGACATCGTGGCCGGGCTTGCGGGCTCCAGCGCCACGGCAACGGACAAACCGGCGATCGTCGTGCTCCCGTTCGTCAACATGAGCGGTGACGCCGAACAGGAGTTCTTCACCGACGGGATTACCGAGGACATCATCACCGAGCTTTCGCGCTTCCGCGATCTGCTCGTCATCTCGCGCAACTCCGCCTTCACGTACAAGGGCAAGCCGATCAACGTTCAGACGGTGGCGAAGGAACTCGGCGTCCACTATGTCGTCGAGGGGAGCGTACGCAAGGCCGCGAGCCGTGTCCGTATCACGGTGCAGCTCATAGAAGCCGAAAGCGACCGCCATCTGTGGGCCGAGCGCTTCGATCGCGAGCTCGCCGATATCTTCGCTATCCAGGACGAGGTGACGCGCGCCATCGTTTCCATTCTGCCCGGGCGCGTCGCGGCCGCGGCGGGCGATCGGGTGCAGCGCAAGGCGCCGGAAAGCCTCGCGGCCTATGAATGCGTGCTCGTCGGCAAGCGTCTTCACCATCGCTCCTCGCGCGATGACAACGCCGAGGCGCAGCGGGTGCTCGATAGGGCCATCGCGCTCGACCCGGCCTATGCCCACGCGCATGCCTGGAAGGGATGCGTGCTCGGGCAATCCTTCGTCAACGGGTGGTCTGCCGACTCGACAGCGACCGTGCGCGCGGCCGAGCGTGAGGTGACCTTGGCGCTCTCGCTCGACGAGAA
>DATIXQ010000055.1:0-79886 GCA_035518375.1 Allostellaceae bacterium
GAATACTGCGCGCCGGCAGTGACGCTGCCGCCCGGTACGGTGCGCGGCCAGACCGAGCCCTGTCTCACCGTGACCGATCCGGGCTATCCGATCGTGATCAATCAGGACATTCCGAACGACCTGGCGTACCGATTGGCAAAGGCCCTCAATGAATCGAGCGCGCATCATTGGGCGTCCGAGGATATTTTCTACAGCACGCGGCATGCGCCCGATACCTACGCGCCGCTTCATCCCGGCGCCGCCCGCTACTATCGCGAGCTGGGCGTCCTCGCTTAGCGGAAACGATCGATGCGGCGCGAAAACACGCAATTCCGAAGCGGCCCTTCAGCAACGGCCCAAGGAGGTTCCATGGCTTCCGTTTTGTCCCGGCGCACGGCGTTGACAGTGCTTGCCGGCGCGCTGACGCTGCCGGCGATCAGGACCGCACATGCCGCCGATACGCTGCGCGCCGGCAAGTCTGTGGCCGAGAATTTCGGCAACCTGCCGCTCGATATTGGAATGGAGTTCGGCATCTTCGAGAAGCGCGGCCTCATGATCGAGGAGCTCAACTTCACCGGCGGCTCGAAGGTGACGCAGGCCATGACGGCCGGCTCGGTCGACATCGCGCTGAGCGGCGGCCCGGAGATGGCGTTCGTGGCCAAGGGGGCGCCCGAGATCGCGGTCGCCTCGATCTCGAGTTCGCCGGCCTTCATCGGGCTCTGCGTCGGCGAGGACTCGACGGCACGGAGCCTCGACGATCTGAGGGGAAAGAAGATCAGCATCGCGAGCGTCGGCTCGGTGACGGAGTGGATGGCGAAGGAATTGAGCCGGCGGAAGGGCTGGACCGAGCCCAAGGATCAGACGACGACCGTAGTGATCGGCGGTTCGACCGCGGCCGACATCGCCGCACTCAAGACCGGGCAGGTCGACGCGTGCTTGACGGCAACGCAAGTGGGATTCCTGCTCGAATCGCAGCATGCCGGCCGGTTGTTGGCCGACTGCTCCAGCTATGTCGGAAGCTTTGAGATCTTCACCATCTTCGCCAGCGCCGCGCTCGTTAAACAGAACCCCGGCGCTCTACGGCGATTCCTCGAGGGATGGTACGAGGCCGTCGCTTTCATGAACACCCACAAGGAAGAGACCGTGCGCGTCGCCGTGCGGGTCATGCAATATCCGGCCAAGGTCGCGGAGCGCTCTTACGACACGTTCATGCCGAAATTTTCCAAGGACGGGCGCTTTGACCCCAAGGCGATCGAGACGCTTCGGCAGTCGTTCGCCGACCTCAAGATTCTCGAGGGTCCCGTCGACATGGAGAAGCTCTACACCACCGAATTCCTCCCGAAGGTTTAGCCTCGTCCGCGTTCTCGGCTCACCGCCCGCCCCTGGCCCGCAATCGCTGACCGACATAGGGAGAGCGATCCGGCGGTCTGCCGCAAAGCTTCGACCGGCTGGAGCAGTTCTCGCTATATTGCGAGCGGTGTCCCGGTGAGTACGGGCGTGTCAGCGTTCTGGGGATGGCGGCGGCGATGTTTCGTTCGGACGGATGGGGATGGCGCGCGCGGCTCGGACTGCTGGTGCCGCAAGCCGATACCGTACCTGAGTCAGAGTTTCACGCCATCGCGCCCGACGGCGTCTCGATCCACGCGACGCGCGTGCCGTTTTCCAACCGTTCGAGCGACGGGAGCATCCCCATGGTCGGCGATGCCCTCATGCGGGCCTACCTCGAGCCGCCCCGTCTCGACGATGCGGCGGAGCTGATGGCCTCGGCGCCGGTGCATGTCGTGGCCCTGTGCTTCACCAACACGAGCTATCTCGGCACAGTCGAAGACGACCGCAACCTTGTCGAGCGCCTCGAGCGCAGGACACATGGTGTTCCCGTCATTACGACATGCCTTTCGGCCGTCATCGCATTGCGCGCGCTTGCGGCAGGGCGGCTCGCAATCGTCAACCCGCCCTGGATCGAGCCTGCGGTAACGGAGCGGGCCAAGGCATACTTCTCTGCCGCCGGCTTCGCCGTTGCGCTCGCCGGCACCCTCAACATGCCGCGCAATCCCGCCGACGCGCAGCCTGGCCGCATCTATGAATGGGCCCGCGCGCACGTACCGGCAGACGTCGATGCCATTTTCTTCGGCGGCAACGGTTGCCGCGCCGTCGGTGCGATCGAGGCCATCGAGCAGGATCTCGGCAAGCCCGTGCTGACCGCCAACCAGGTTCTCGTTTGGCACGGGCTCAGGCTAAGCCGCGTCAACGTGAAGGTGGAAGGCTACGGATGCATCTTCGATCGGCCGATGCCGGCCAACTGAAAGGAAGCATGCCAATGCTGACGATGCCGAAAATCGACCTTGCCATGCCGAATATCGACTTCGAGGGCGTGATGCGGCAATTGCTCGAAAGCGGAAGACGCACCCAGCAGCTCTGGCTCGCGGACGGCTCGATGGCCTTCATCGCGCGCGGCCGGGAATATCGGAGCGAGTTCCATGTCAATCCGAGCTACGAGATCCAGTACTCGCTCAAGGGCGATCTGAACCTCCATTACCGCACGCCCGAGGGTGTCGAGAAGATTGCCTTCGTTCCCGAGGGCTCGTGCATCTTCCAGCCGCCGCTCGTGCCGCATTCGCCTCGCTTTGCTCCGGACGCTTTCCAATTCGTCATCGAGCGCGCGCGGGTTCCGGGTGAGATCGACCGGTTCTATTGGTATTGCGCAGCGTGCGATCATTTGCTGCACGAAGAGACCTATAGCGTCGACGACTACAAAGCGGATCCGGTGACGCGCGCCTACGAGCGATATTATCGATCGCTCGAGTACCGCACCTGCAAGAAGTGCGGCACCGTCGCACCGTCGCCGGAAGCCCTGTAGGCTGCCTCAAGCGCGGCGATGAAGGTGCGCGTCAGCGCGCGGCGCGCCCGGCATGATCGGGCTCCTGGAACAGAGCCGTGGCGATGGACGAACGGTTCGCGCCAAACGCGGTGATCTTTTATCTACCAGACCTGATGAGCAACTTCGACGACACGCGCGAGCTTTCGTTCGACTTGATCCATAGACATGGTTTGCCGGATCCGCACGGGCACGCTTGCGAAGCCGCATTGCGGCGAGAGACAGAGCCGATCGAGTTCAACGAACTTCGTTGCCTCCTCGATGCGACGCTTCAAGGCCTCGACTGATTCGAGGGCCGCGTCCTTGGTGCTCACGAGTCCGAGCACAGCTTTCTTTGGCTTCGGCAAATGGCGCAGCGGACTGAAATCACCCGCGCGCGGAGTGTCGTATTCGAGGAAGAAGCCGTCGGCGTCGAGGCGATTGAACATGCGGTCGGCGATGGGCTCGTATCCGCCGTCGGCCATGCCACGGCCGGCGTTGCCGCGGCACATGTGAACGCAGACGGTCATTCCGGGCGGCCGGTCCCGGATCGAGGCGTTGATTGCGTCGATATAGAGATCGATGAGTGTGTCGGGATCGTCGCCTCGCCTGCGTACGACCTCCATGTTTGCCGGGTCGCAGATGACGGCAAGCGGCACCTCGTCCATCTGAAGATAGGTGCAGCCACGGCTCGCGAGGTCGGCGACTTCTTCGCGCATGATCCGCGCGAGATCTTCCAGCAAAGCCTTGGCAGTAGGATAGGCGGCCCGGTCAAGCACCACGTCGCCAGTAAAGAAATGCGCGACCGAAGGGGTTGGCAGGTTCGCCTTGATCGGACCTCGCGTCATGCCCTTGAGCGACGAGAAATCATCGGCGGACAGCGGCTCGCGTCGGCTCAGCCTCCGGGTGACCTTCGGCTCCCGTATCGTCGGCAGAGCGGTCCCATCGAACATTCGGATGGGGAATGCGCGCTCGACGGTCTCTGGGCCGAAGCCATCGCACCGGTCGTAAAGGAACTCGCGCCACCCGCGCTTGCGATACTCGCCGTCGGTGATCGCGCCGATGCCGACGCGTTCCTGCATCGCAACCGCATCGCGGATGCACTCGTCCTCGATCTGCTTCAGCTCCGCGCGCGGGATTTCGCCCTTGGCGTAGCGCTCCCGTGCGGCCAGGAGCCGATCAGGGCGTGGCAAGCTGCCGACGTGTTCGGCGCGAAACGGAGCAGACGCAACCATGCTTCCTCCCTCTGAAAGAGTTCTCGCCCGAATGTGACCCGGCCATGGATGGCGGGTACGCCCTTCTCATCGAGCGCTTTAGTTCTTAGCATAGGGGCAACCGCGCTCGCTGCGGGAGCGGAAAAATGCCGCCGGCGGTGGACGAACTCTGCAAACTCTATGAGTTCGATATGGACGCGCCGAGTATCTCTCATAAACCGAAGCGGCGACGTGCGCACTGTCGCGGCTTGCCTAAACTCCGCATCGCTGCGCATACTCGAGCTCTCGCAAGAGAAGTCCAGTCGCTTGAGAAGGAGGATGGAATGACGTCCACACTTTCTCGGCGTGCGGTTCTCGCCGGGCTCACCGGCTCCGTCATGGCATCGTCGATCCCTGCGGCAAAGGCGGCCGATAAGCTGCGCGTCGGAAAAGCAGTGTCCGAGAATTTCGGCTTCGTTCCGCTCGATATTGGCATTGAAGCCGGCATCTTCCGCAAAGAGAACCTCGACATCGAGGAGTTGATTTTTACCGGTGGCGCCAAAGTGGCGCAGGCGATGGCTGCCGGGTCCATCGATATCTCGCTGTCCGCCGGCCCCGACATGGCCTTCGTCGCCAAGGGCGCACCGGAAATCGCTATAGCATCGATCTCGTCCTCGCCGGGGTTCATGGGCTTCAGCGTCGGAACGCAGTCGACCGCACGGGCCCTCGATGATCTTCGCGGCACGAAAATCGGCGTTACATCTCCAGGCTCGCTCACCGATTGGCTCGTCGAGGACTTGAACCGGGCGAAAGGCTGGACTGGTGCGGACCGAGCCGTCGCGGTCGCGATCGGCGGCTCGCTTGCGGCCGACGTCGCCGCGCTGAAGACTGGTGAGGTTGCGGCGTCGGTCGGCAATGCTCAGTTGGGCTATATGCTTGAACAGGAGAAAGTGGGCCGCCTGCTCGCCGACTGCGCAGAGTATGTGAAAAGCATTGAGCTCTTTACGATCTTTGCAAGCAACGCGCTCGTGCGTCAGAACCCCGAGGCAGTGCGCCGTTTTCTTAAAGGGTGGTTCGAAACGGTTGCCTTTATGAAGCACAACAAGGCCAAGACGGTCGAGATCGCGGCGAAGGCGACGGGCTATCTCCCGCAAGTGACCGCGCGCACCTATGATAATCTGATATCGGAATTCTCCACTGACGGCCGGTTCAAGCCCGAGGCTCTCGAAACCTTGCGCGTCTCGTTCATCGACATGAAGACCCTTCCCGGACCGATCGACATGGAGAAACTCTTCACCACTGCTTTTCTGCCGAAACCTTCCGCGGCCCGAGTAGGGATGGGAATGAAGGGATAGGCATCATGAGCGAGCTGTCCCTGAGCTTCATCTCGGGCATGAACGAGCGGGTGGAACCGCTGTTCGACGGGTCCGTCAAAGTCGAGGGGGTGAATCTTATCGCGACGCGGTCCGATCCGTCGGAGACATTCTGGCGCCAGCTCAGCTTCGAGGAGTTCGAGATCGCCGAAATGTCGCTTTCCTCGTATCTCATAGCCCGCGCCGGCGGCATGGACATGATCGCCATCCCGGTGTTTCCGTCGCGCCGCTTCATGGAAGCCGAGCTGTCGATCCACGTCGATGCCGGAATCAAGGGGCCGGAGGACCTCGCCGGCAAGCGCGTCGGTGTCGGGGAATACCAGCAGACCGCCTCGCTCTGGCTACGGGGCACGCTCGAGCACGATTTCGGTGTCTCGCAATACAAGATCCATTGGTTCATGGAGCGAAGCGAAGAGTTCAGCCACGGCGGTGCCACCGGCTTCAATCCGCCTACGGGCATTTCGTTCGAGCGCATTCCCGTGAACAAGAGCCTCGCCTCAATGCTCGTCGCGCACGAGCTTGACGCCGCGCCCGTGGGGCGCGCCTTCGCCCGCGAGAAGAACATCGTCGACCGTTCGACGCAGATCCGCGCCCGCGAGGGCGACTGGTCCAAGGTGCGGCGCCTCTTTCCCGACCTGATCGCGGAAGGGACGCGCTTTTTCAAGAATCACGGCTATATCCCCGCGAACCATGCTTACGTCATCCGCGGCGATATCTACCGTAAGTACCCGTGGATCGCGTTCAACCTCTACAAGGCGTTCGTCGCGTCGAAGGAGCTGGCTATGGAGCGCTTACCGCACCGTATTCCTTCGGGCCTGATCTTCGGCCCGGAGTATATGCGCCAGACGCAAGCGATCTTCGGCGATGACCCTTATCCCTACGGGGTCAAGGCAAACCGTCCCATGCTGCAGACCATTATCGACTACTCGTTTGAACAGGGGCTCACCAAGGAGAAGCAAAAGATAGAAAACCTTTTTGCCGAGAGCACGCTCGGGCTCTAGGAGGCAAACTCGCCATGCTGACGCAGGAACAGAATGACCTCTTGACCCGCGTCGGCCCAGGCACGCCGATGGGCAAGCTGATGCGGCGCTACTGGCATCCCATCGCAACCTGCCATGAGCTCAAGGAGAACCCGGTCAAGGCAGTCCGCATCCTCGGCGAGTCCTTGACGCTTTTCCGCGACCGCCAGGGGCATCTCGGCCTGATCGGCCAGCGCTGCGCTCATCGCCGCGTCGACTTGAGATTTGGTATTCCCGAGGCCAATGGCCTGCGCTGCCCCTATCACGGCTGGCTCTACGATCGCGCCGGCCGCTGTCTCGAGCAGCCGGCCGAAATCGCCGGTACCGATTTCCAAAAGAGCATCAAGCTCCCTTCTTATCCGGCCGAGGAATTGGGCGGACTTGTATGGACCTATCTCGGCCCCGAGCCACGGCCACTCCTGCCGCGCTGGGACCTGTTCGTCGAGGAACACGCCTTTCGCATGATCGGGACCACCGATGTTCCGTGCAATTGGCTGCAATGCCAGGAGAACGCGGTCGATACGGTACACACCGAATGGGCGCACGGCCGGCTCGCGCAATATGCGATCGAGCGCAAGAGCGTCACCGATCCGCGCCGCATCGAGCAGGCGCAACGCTTTCGCCGTCACCATCTGAAAATCGACTTCGCGCCGGTCGAAGTGGGCATCCAGAAGCGCCGGCTCGTCGAGGGTCAGTCCGAGGATGCGGAGGAATGGCGGACCGGCCACCCGATGGTGTTTCCCAACTATGTCCGCATAGGACAGCTCGGCTATTCCGAGTTTCAGATTCGAGTACCCTTGGATGACACGCACACGTGGCATCTCGCCTATCATGTCTATTTCCCGGGCGAGGACGTCGAGGTTCCGAAACAAGACCCCGTCCCAGCCTTCAATGTTCCCATCCAGGAGTTGCCTGAATTCGTGCTGGGCCAGGATTTGCTATGTTGGGCTGCGCAAGGCGAAATCTGCGACCGCACGCAGGAGCAATTGGGCGTCTCCGATCGCGGGCTCGTCATGTTTCGTAAGCTCTTGATGGAACAGATCGAGGTCGTTGAGATGGGCGGCGATCCCATCAACACCATTCGCGATCCCGCGAAGAACAAGTGCATCAGTCTATCGCTCGAGGACCGGGGCGACCTCTCGAATTACCGGCCGGGCAGCGTCTATTACAACAACACCGGCCGGAACAGCCCGGTGCTCGCCGAGCTCGACGCGCTCATGATGAAAGGTGCGGCCGCGGCAAAGGCGAGAGCGCTCAAGCGGGCGACGAAGTGAGTGCTGAGGCGGCTGGGCAGGGTCAGGCAAAGGCGAGGAGGGAAAGATGGAACCGGCTGCCATGACGGACAAGGTTGTCGTCATAACCGGCGGCGCGCGCGGAATGGGCCGTGCCTATGTGCACGCGTTCCTGGCCGCGGGCGCCAAAGTGGTGGCGACCGATCGGTCCTGGGATGGCGCCGAGACGCCGCCGGCAGAACTTTCCGACAATGGCAGGAAACTGCTCGCTTGCGACATGGACGTGACAAACGACACGCAGATCGACAAGGCCTACGAAGCGGCGCTTGCCCGCTTCGGCACTATCGACGTCCTTATCAACAACGCGGCACTGCGCCAGCGCGACCTATTTCCTCCGACCGGCCGCGTTACAACGCTCGAAACCAAAGACAGCGACTGGGAACGCTCGTTCGCAGTCAACGTGTTCGGGGTTCTCAAGGTTACGCGGCGCTTCATTCGACCAATGCTCGAAAAGAAGCGGGGCAGCGTCGTCAACACGGTGTCGAGCGGAATCCTCAACCACTCGCACGGCGGTGCCTATACCGCGCTCAGGCCCAACAGCCGCGAAATGCCCTATATGTCGTCGAAGGCCGCACTTGCGACCATGAGCTTTTATCTTGCCGATGAGGTGAAGGACAGGGGCGTTGCCGTCAACATAGTTGTTCCGGGCCATACGCGCACCACCGGGTTCGACGAGCAAAACCGGGCGCGGCTCGCGCAAGGTGCGCGGCCTGGTCCCCTCCCTGTTGTGCCCGAGCATATGGTGCCGCTTGTCCTCTACCTCGCCGGCCAGGATGCGAGCACCATGACCGGCCGAATGTTCGACGTCATGATATGGAATGAGGAGCATGGCTTCGGCGGGCACGAGCGCTGGGCCGATCGGTCGTTCTCATACGAAAGCTTGCTGCCGCGATAGGCTGGCCACGCGCAACTCAGCGTGCGAAAAGCAGATAGCGTTCCCGCGGTCTCCGCTGCAAAATTCTTATGCGACGCGACTGGGATGGCAAGGCGGTCGGCTTTGTCATAGATGTGACCACGGCACGTGGGGCCACATGGGGCCTCCGCCAGTCTCTGATCGGTCGCGTGGTCCTGCCTTGGGTCGGAAACCAATCGCCTCGCGGAGGAATTGGCAATACAAACTAACCTCGATGGAAATGGAGAGATTTGGTTGAAGGTAGATCCTTACGCGTCAAGCCCGATAGTGGTGGGCGAGCCGGGAGCGGGGCGCGGCCGTTATGAGTGTGCTGCCGAGGAGACACTCTGTCCCGTCGTTTCGCACGAGTGGGTGAACGACCGGTATAAGCATCTCGTCGTTCGCGCGTCGCCCAAGGCGCTTGCCTCGCGCCCAGGCCAGTTCTTTCAGCTCCTGTGTCCCTCTCCCGACGGCGTCGAGGTGTGGTTTCGCCGCCCGCAAAGCATCTACCGGATCGATCCGTCCGCCGGCACCCTCGAGTTCCTTTACAAGGTCGTGGGCCGTGGAACCCAGGGGCTCGCGATGCTCGAGCGCGGCGATCGCCTCAACATGGTCGGGCCGCTCGGAAATGGCTTCGCGCTCGACCGCAGCCGGAAGAACATCGTCGTTCTGGGCCGAGGTGTCGGGCTCGCAACCATGGCGCCGATCACGCAGGAAGCCAGCAAGGCCGGGATCCACGTGACGGCGATCCTCAGCGCCTATGATCAAACGGGTATCCTTGCGGCCGATCTTTTCAAGAGCGTCGGTGACGTCGTCAGCGTGCTCGATTCCGACGGGACGAGCGCGGTTGAAAACGTCGAGCGGCTGCTGCTGCAGTTGATCGCGGAGAAGAAGGCCGATGCCTTCTTCACCTGCGGGTCCAATCGGCTTCTGCAGCTTATGAAGCGGCTGGGCAAGGCGCACGGCATCCCGGGACAGGCTGCGATGGAGCAGATCATGGCCTGTGGTTTGGGGCCTTGTTACATCTGCGTGCGCACCTTCGAAACGAATGGCAAGAGGGAGATGCGGCGCATTTGCGTCGACGGCCCGGTTTTCGATCTTCAGGAGTGCCTCGGATGGTAGACCTTGCGGTCAAGATCGGCGAATTGAGCCTCGCGAACCCGGTCCTCCCCGCGTCCGGGACTTTCTCGGCCGAATTCGCGAACGTCATCGATCTCAATCGCCTGGGCGCTCTCGTGTGCAAGACGGTGTCGCGCCCCTATCGCGTTGGAAACCCGCCGCCGCGCGTCGCCGAACTCGATGCCGGCATGATCAATTCGATCGGCCTGCCGACCAAGGGACTTGCCTATTTTCTCGAGACGCAGCTGGCGGAATACAAGCGCTTCACGGCGCCGCTCGTCTGCAGCATCACGTCGGAGAACATCGAGGATTTCGCCGATATGGCGCGCGATGTGAGCGTTCCCGGGGTCGACGCTATCGAGCTCAACATTTCCTGTCCGACGCGTCAGCCGGGCGGCGGCAATTTTGCCCTCAATGAGGATACGACCTACCGCGTCGTCAAGCTCTGCCGCGCCGCAACCGAGAAGCCGCTCTGGGCCAAGCTTTCTCCCAATGCTGGCGAAATCTCAGCCGTCGCCGAGGCCGCGGAGAAGGCTGGCGCGGACGCAATCACCGTCTCGAACACGATCCTCGGCCTCAAGATCGATCTCAAGACGTTCAGGTCCTCGATCGGTAATGGCTATGGCGGAATATCCGGGCCCGGCGTCAAGCCGATTGTGCTCCGCATGGTGCATCAGTGCTCGAAATGCGTGAAGATTCCGATCATCGGATGCGGTGGCATCATGAACGCCGAAGACGTCGTCGAGTACCTGCTCGCGGGTGCCTCGGCGGTGGAGATCGGCTTCGCCAATTTCCGGCATCCGACCGCGATGATCGCCATCATCGACGATCTGGAGAAGTGGTGCGCGCGGCGCGGTATTGCGCGCGTGGCGGCGCTCACCGGGGCGATGCTCGATCACCCGCCACGGGACACCTACGAAGCCGGCATGATCGGCATTAGCTGATCGGATCTCGGCCTCCACCTTGCCGGGTGGAAAGAAAAGGGCACCCCGCTGCCGAGGTGCCCTGTTTCTTAGAAGAGCTTACCAGGTTACGGCTTCGCAGCGGCCATGCGGCGCGGCGGCGCGAGCCAGTCCGTGTCGATCTTGGCGCCGGGTTCCACCAGATAGCGCGCGCGGTCATAGGGCTTGCGCCCGAACCACGCGCAGCAAAGCCCGACCGCGATGACCGGGAGCGACACGAAGCCGAGCGCGTAGCGCAGGCCCGTATCGCCGTGGAAGACATAGGTGGTCGATAATCCGATCACCAAGGGGCCGATGCCGTAGGAGAACATGGAGCTGCACACCGCCCAGGCGGCGATCGAGCGCGCGCGCAGATGGGGCGGGAACATCTCCTGCATGACGTTGCCGTACTGCATGAAACCGATGCCGTCGGCGAAGGTGAAGACGAAGGCCCAGAAGAGCGACACGTTCGGGCTGTCGGAGACCAGGATGCCGACGGCGCACAGGATCCAGGTCAGGAACATGATGACGAGCGTCGGCAATTTGCCGCCGCGCACGCCGCGCCGCATCATCGCGTCGGCGATGTAGCCGCCCACGACCGCGCCGGTCACGCCGGCGATCGTCGTGGTCCAGCCGACTTCGATGCCCGTCGTGATCGGCGGCATCTTGAATACCCGGATGAAATAGCTCGGCAGCCACGCGAACCAGCCGATCGCGAGAATGCCGAGACAGACATAGCCGCCGATGACGAGCACGAAGGCGGGCCAGATGCGCTTCAGATGGGCGAGGAACGAAATCTCGCCGGCGGCGCCGGCCGCGCGGTTCTCGCGACTTTCGATGCGCGGCGGCTCGCGCACCGTGCCGATCAGGATCGCGAGCGTCAGGGTGATGAGGCCGACCGTGATGAAGGCGGCGTGCCAGAGCGATGTCTCGCCCACCACCGGAAGCTTCACGGTATCGACGCCGCGGAACGCGGCTAACACCATGCCGCCGATGAGATAGGAAAGGCCGATCCCGCCAAAGCCGCCGATGCCGAAAATGCCGACCGCCGTGCCGCGCCGCGCCTTCGGGAAATAGTCCGAGATGAGCGCGAAGGCCGCCGGCATGAGCGCTGCCTCGCCGATGCCGAGGCCCATGCGCGTGAACATGAGCTCGGTGAAGGTCGTGGTAAAGCCGGAGGCGATCGTGCTGCATCCCCAGAGAGCGACGCCGAACATCAAGACATTGCGGCGGCTGTGGCGGTCCGCGTACCAGGCGAATGGAATCGCCATCAGGCCATTCAAGACCGAGAACGAATAGCCGTTGAGGATGCCAATTTCCGCGTCGTTGATCGCGAGGTCGCGCCGCACGGGCGCCACGAGCAGCGTCAGGATGTTGCGGTCGACGAAATACATGAAATAGCAAAGCAGCAGGAACAGCAGCGCATAGTACGCAGCCCCCGCCGCGGGATAGCGAGCGCGTTCCTCGCCAACGGTCCGGTCCGTCATCCTCGCCCCCTTGCTCCGTTCGCCCTAGAGCGTCTTCAGCCTGTCGTCGACGGTCCTTTGTGCGAGGCCGGGGCGTCCGGTGCGGTGCGATTGCTCGACCAGCGCGCGCACATAAGGGCCGGCTTCGACCGGTTCGTATTTCGGCGGATTGCCCGGACCCTGGCAGGTCGGCAGGCATTCGATCCGCGCCTGCGGATGCGGATTGAAGAAGAGCGGAAGCGAGATGCGGCTGCCGCCGGCCGTGTTGAAATTCGAGGCGCGGTGCAGACTCGAACGGTAGAGCCCGTTGGTCCAGCGCGAGAAGAGATCGCCGAGATTGACGACGAAAGCGCCCGGCAGAGGCGGCACATCGATCCACTCGTCGCGCGCGTCGCGGATCTCGAGCCCGCCAAGCGCGTCTTGCGACAGGAGCGTGACGCTGCCGTAGTCGGTGTGGGGCGAGATGCCCCATTGCGTGCGCCCGACCGCGTCGGGATCGAGCGCCGGATAGTAGTTGTAGGTGAGCGAGGTATTGGGGAAGCGGTGGGCCTCGTCGAGAAAATCTTCCGGCAGGCCGAGGCTCAGTGCGAGCGCGCGGCAGAGCCGCTGCCCGACCACGACACGTTTCAGGATGTGCGCGTTGATGAACTCGCGAAAGCCCGGGAGGAGCGCGGGATCGGGCCAGTTGCCGGCGGCGACCGCGGGATTGTCGCCCTGCCGCTCGCCCGGCAGGAGTTCGCGCGGCAGAACGAGGGTTTCCTTCTGGTCGGCGTCCTTGTCGGGATTTGCATCGGGGTTCGTGCCGCCGACCGGCATCCAGCCCTGGCGCGCGGGATGATTGCTCTTGTCGATTTTGGCCTTCTCGGCGCGCGGCAGCTCGAAGAACATCAATCCCCAGGCGTGCGCGACGTCGAATTCGGCCTGCGAGATGCCGTGATTGACGAGATAGAAGAACCCCGTCTTGAGGCAAGCCGCGCGGAGCGTCTGGCCGACGCGCAAGCGTTCCTCGAGGCCGGCGCCTTTCGTGTAAGCGCTGAAGTCGATCACCGGAATCGTCTGCATCGACCGGCGCCGCGCCTTTACCGCCTCGCGCCGCGCGCTGTTGTCGAAATCCGCCAAAAGCCCAACGGCATCGTCCTTGATCAACTCCACCATCGGAGCCTCCATCAGGATGCCAAGATTGTATCCGAAATCTTCTCCGCGATCATGAGGGTCGTCAGATTCGTGTTGCAGCGCGGCAAATTGGGCATGATCGAGGCGTCGACGACGCGGAGCCCGGCCATTCCTTTCACCCTCCCGTCGGTCGAGGTGACGGCTTTGGGATCGTCCGCCCGGCCCATGCGGCAGGTGCAGGAGAGGTGCTTGATGCCCATCGCGGTCGCGCGCACATATTCCTCGAGCGCGCTGTCGTCGCTCAGCAGCCCCGCGAGCTCGGGCGCTTCGCTGATCGCGCCGTTGATGATGGCGTCGCGCAGCGGCGCCGGTCCGTCCAGCATGAATCCTGCGACGCCCATCGCCACGTAGTTCTTGAAATTGACCGCGCTTGCCGCGCGGGCACGCTGCGACAGCCGCGCGCCGAAGGGGGAGCGCGTGGCGGATTTGACCGAGGGATCGTCGAACAGCGACGCGACGAAGCGCAGGCCCGCCATGAGCCGCCGCAGGTCGCGCTGGTCGTCGAAATAGTTGAGCTCGATCTTGGGCTCGTCGCGCCAATCCGTGCTTTGCAGCGTGACGCGCCCGGCGGAATAGGCCTTGTTGACCCACGTCATCGCGGTGCCGAGCCGGCGCCCGACGCCGTGCCAGCCGCTCCGGCAAAAGACCGACGTGAACATGTCGCTGGTCGGGCAGTCGGGATGCTGCGAGGAGTAGCGGAACGAGATCTGAAGCGGTCGGCTTTCCTCGTCGACCCGCGCCCCGCTGGTGAGATAGGCAAGGATGCCGACACCGGGATGGTCGCGCAAATTCTCGCCCACACCCGGCAGGTCCTGGATGACCGCGACGCCCTGCGTCGCGAGGAGCGGCGCCGGCCCAATGCCGGTGCGCATGAGCATCGCCGGCGAATGGACGGCGCCGGCCGCGAGGATCGTCTCGTTGGCCATGACGGTCTCGATGCCTTGCGGCGTCGCGACCTTGGCACCGACGATCTTGCGCCCGTCGCACATGAGGGACTGCACTTGGCTTTGCGCGAGGATGCGCAGATTGGGCCGCCGCCGCACCTCCGCGGTGAGGTAAGCGACGGCGGCGGAGACGCGTTTTCCGGAGCGATTGTTCTGCGTCGCCGCGAAATAGCCGTCGACGAAGGCGCCGTTCTGATCGTCGAGATAGGCGAGCCGCTTTCCCTCGAGTGCGTGCGCCATCGCCTGGGTATAGCCGCACCATTCGCCACGCGGCATGCGCTGCACCGGCAGAGGCCCGCCCTTGCCATGAAGCTCGCCGCCGAAATCATCGTCCTCGAGCTTCCGGAAATAGGGCAGCACGTCGCGCCAGGCCCAGCCGTCGGCGCCGAGCTCTTCCCATTCGTCGTAATCTTCCGGCGCGCCGCGATTGGCGGCCTGATAGTTGATGCTCGATCCGCCGCCCATGACCCTGCCCTGGTCATAGAGAACCGGCGTCGGCGGCCGCGGATAGTTGCGTCGAAGCGACTGCGTATAGGCGACGAGCTTCATCCACTTGTAGGCGGGGTTGAGCGCGGCCTTCGGGAACATCTCCTGGATGTCGGCCGGAACGCGATCGGGCGGCGTGTCGGGGCCGGCCTCGATCAGCAGCACCTGGTTCGCCGTGCGCGCCGACAGGCGGCTTGCCAGCACGCTGCCCGCAGAGCCGCCGCCGATGATGATGTGGTCATAGATCATGGTGGAACCCTGATGCCTGAGACGCAGCCTCCGCTCGGCCAAATGATACGTGGGCTTGCAAATATCTGTAAATAAGCGAGCCGCGGGCGCGTGCGTGCCTTTCCCCGAGGACAGTCTCGATTGACGGCCCGGCTCGGGTTCCGCGACAATCGCGGATATGACGAGCGCGAGCGACAACGAGCGCATGACGCGCATCGGACCCGGGACACCGGCGGGCGCGCTCATGCGCAGGTATTGGCAGCCGGTGGCACTCGTCGAAGAGCTGGCCGGCCGGCGCCCCGTCAAGGCGGTCCGCGTGCTCGGCGAGGATTTGGTGCTCTTCCGTGACGCCGTGGGGAAGCTCGGTCTTCTCGCGCGCCATTGTCCGCATCGCGGCGCCGATCTTGCTTACGGTCGCCTCGAGGATGGCGGCTTGCGCTGCGCGTTCCACGGCTGGCTCTTCGACGCGAACGGGCGTTGCCTCGAAACGCCGGCCGAGCCGGTCGAGAGCGAGCTTGCGCGCCGCGTGCGGCATCGAAGCTATCCCGTCGTGGAGAAAAGCGGCATCGTCTGGGCCTATCTCGGCGAAGGCGAGCCGCCGGCCTTTCAGGCGTTCGACTGCTTCACCGCGCCCGACACTCACGTCTTTGCCTTCAAGGGCTATATGGCGTGCAACTGGCTGCAGGCGCTCGAGGTCGGGATCGATCCGGCGCACGCCTCATATCTCCATCGCTTCTTCGAGGACGAGGAGCCGGGCGCGGCCTATGGCCAACAGTTCCGTGCCGCCTCGTCCGGCACGGACATTCCAATGACGCGTCTCCTGCGCGAGCACGGCCGGCCGAAGATCGAGGTCGAACGCACGGATTACGGCTTTCGCCTCATCGCGCTGCGCCCGCTCGAGGGCGCGCGCACGCATGTCCGCGTCACCAATCTGGTGTTCCCGCACGGCTTCGTCATTCCGCTTTCGCCCGAGATGACGATCAGCCAGTGGCATATGCCGATCGATGACCGCAGCTGTTACTGGTACGCGATCTTCACCAGCTTTGCCGCACCGGTGGACAAGGCGACGATGCGGCAGGAGCGGCTGAAGCTCTATACGCTGCCCGACTACAAGCCGCGCCTCAACGCGGCGAACGAGTGGGGCTTTAATGCCGATGAGCAGGCAACTGCGACTTTCACCGGCATGGGGTTCGATATCAACGTCCACGACCAGTGGGCGGTTGAGTCGCAAGGGGAGGTGCACGACCGCACGCGCGAAACCTTGGGATTTTCCGACCGCGGCATCGTGCTCTATCGCCGCATGCTGCTCGATGCGATCGCCGACGCCGAACGCGGCAAAGATCCGGTGATGGCGCTGACGCGCGAAAAAGCCGCCGCGATGCGCGGGCCAAGCACGATCGACACCATCTGCCCAAGCGCCAGCTGGCAGCTTCACTGGCGCGAAGCCGAGACGCAAAAACGAAAAAGCGCGACCTGGGACGCAGGGGTCGAGGCGTGAGCTTCGTCGAGCGGCACGGCCTCTGGACGGCGGACCAGGCCGCGGCCGCCGACGAGATCGCGCGGCGCATCGAGGCCGAGCGGCTCGAACTCGTCCGGTTCTCGTTCGCCGACCAGCATGGGGTCTTGCGCGGCAAGACGGTCGTTGCGGCGGAAGCCGCGTCGGTGATGCGCGACGGCTGCGGCATCGCGTCGACGCTGCTTCTCAAGGATACGGCCCACCGCACCGTGTTTTCGGTCTTTGCCGGCGAAGATCCGCTCGCCGCCGAGATGCGCGGTGCGGCCGACGTGGTGCTTGTTGCCGATCCGCTCAGCTTTCGCGGTCTGCCGTGGTCGCCCGGAACCGGATGGCTCTTGTGCGATGTCTATTTCGCGGACGGGCGGCCGGTGCCCTATTCGACGCGCCAGGTCGGTCGGCGCGCGCTCGAGCGCCTGGCATCACAAGGCTTCGATTTCGTCTCGGGCCTCGAAGTCGAATTCCATCTTTTCCGCCTCGTCGATCCGCATTTGGCGCCAGGTGACGCGGGCCAGCCGGGCACGCCGCCCGAAGTCGCCCTCCTGAACAAGGGCTACCAGTATCTGACCGAGCAGCGCTTCGACGAGATCGAGCCGGTGCTTGACCTCATCAGGAATAGCGTGACGAAGCTCGGCATTCCGCTCCGCACGATCGAGGTCGAATACGGACCGAGCCAGTGCGAGATGACCTTCCGGCCCGGTGTCGGTCTTCAATCCGCGGACTGGATGGTTCTGTTCCGGAGTGCGGTCAAGCAGGTGTGCCGGCGCCACGGCTATCACGCGACCTTCATGTGCCGGCCGCGGCTCGACCACGTCGTTTCGAGCGGCTGGCACCTGCACCAGTCATTGCGCGAGCGAAAGAGCGGCCGCAACGTCTTCGCCGATCCCAAGGAGCTTCTTTCGCCGCTCGCCCGAAGCTTTCTCGGCGGGCTTCTCGCGCATGCCGACGCGGCAACCGTCTTCACGACGCCGACGATCAACGGCTACAAGCGCTACGCGCCTTATTCGCTCGCGCCGGAGCGGGCCAACTGGGGCCGCGACAACCGCGGCGTGATGATCCGGGTCATCGGCGGTCCCGGCAACGAGGCGACGCATCTCGAGAACCGCGTGGGCGAGCCGGCCGCCAACCCCTATCTCTATCTCGCGTCGCAAATCCTGTCGGGGCTCGACGGGATGCGGAACAATCTCGATCCCGGACCGTCCGCCGATAGTCCTTACGAGGCGCGCTGGCGCGTGCTTCCGCGCTCGCTCGGCGAAGCAATGGCTGCATTGCGGCAGGATGCGATGTTCGGCGAGGGATTCGGCGAGGCCTTCATCGACTATTACTGCCGCATCAAGGACGCGGAACTCACCCGCTTCAGCCAGACCGTCAGCGAGTGGGAGCACCGCGAATATTTCGAAATGTTCTGACGCGGAAGGCGGCCGCATAAGGGGAGGTGTCCCATGACCATTCGCATCGCCGCAACCGGAGTTGGTCATTGGCACGCGCTGAACGACGCGGCCTATCTCCGTCACTTGCGGGCGATGCCGGACGTCGAACTGGTCGCGATCCAGGATCCGGACGCAGCACTGGTCGCAAAGCGCGCGGCCGAAATCGGCAAGCCGCCGACCTTCACCGACCATAAGAAGATGCTGGCGGAGACGCGCCCCGACTTCGTCGTGGCGCTCGGGCGCCACCGCGAGATGGCCGCGGTCGCCCACGATCTGCTCGATCATGGCGTGCCGTTCCTCATGGAGAAGCCCATGGGCGTCAACGCGCGCGAGGTGGAGACCATCGCGGAGAAGGCGGATCGCCTCAAGGCATTCGTCGCCGTTCCTTTGGCGCAGCGCTATTCGCCCTTTGCGACACGCGCGCGCGAGCTGATCGCCGCCGGACGCTTCGGCCCGCTCTCGCACATCTATGTGCGGATCAACCGGCCGGGGCCGGCCCGCTATCCGGCGTGGGACTGCGCGTGGATGCTCGATCCGGCCGAGGCGGGCGGCGGGTGCCTGCTCAATCTGGGCCCGCACGGGCTCGACATGTTCCTCCATCTGACCGGTGAGCCGGCGAGCGTGACGGGCGCGCAACTGAGCCGCCGCGCCCATGAAACGCCGGTCGAGGACTATGCTTCCGTCATGCTGCGCTCGGCGAGCGGCGTTCTCGGCACCATCGAGGTCGGCAACGGTTTCCCGCGCGACGGCACCGACGGCGAATGGAAGATCGCCGGCCGCAACGCCATCCTCACCATGAAGGACGGGATCATGAAGCTCGCCACCGCCGCGAGCGACGAGACATTCCCCGGGACCGATGTCGCGGCGCCCTATTTCACCGCGGTGCGCGACACGCTCGATCGCTGGCAACGCGGGGCGCCGCCGCCAACGAGCGTGCACGACTGCTTGCGGTGCGTTCGCCTGGTCGACGCAGCCTACGAGCGCGCCGGCAAACTTTGAGTCCGCGCTGACGGCGCTTCAGCCCGGCCGCTTCGCTCGCGCAGCGGCTTGCGCCAGCGCACGGCGCACGAACACGGCCGCCATCTTGCGCTTGTAGTCCGCCGAACCGCGGAAATCCTCGATCGGGTCGATCGCGCCGGCCACGAGAGGTGCCGCCGCCTGAAAAGTCTTCTCGTCCGGCGTGGCCCCTTGAAGGGCGGATTCGACTGCCGTCGCGCGCACCGGCACCATGGCCGCAGCACCCAAGGCCACGCGCGCGCCGGCGATCGCTCCGTTGGCGCCCAGCGTGACGCGCGCCGCGACGGAAACGGTGGCGTAGTCGTCATGCGTCGCCGGCAGGAATTTGAGGAACGCCGTGCCGGTGCCGGCCGGCTGTGCCGGAACGAGGATCTCGGTCACGAGCTCGTCGGGCTCGAGCACCGTTTCGTAAAAGCCGGTGAAGAACTGGTCCGCCGGAATTTCGCGCTGGCCCCGCTGCGAGCGCGCGACGATCCGCCCATCGAGCGCGATGAGCGTCGGCGGAGTATCGAGGTGAGGATCGGCGTGCGCCACTGCGCCGCCGAGCGTCGCCATCGATCGCACCCGCACGGTCGCGACATGACCGCACGCTTCGGCGAGGAGCGGGGCAGCGCGCGCAACCACCGCGGAGGTCGCGAGCGACTGAAGCGTCGTGAGCGCGCCGATCCTGAGGCCGCCGTTTTCAGCGATGCCGGCCAGCGGCTTCAGAGCGCGCAATCCGATCACGAAACTCGGCCGCACGAGCCGCTGCTTCATCAAATTGACGAGGCCGGTGCCGCCCGCGATGAGCTTCGCATCAACGCCGTGCTGAACGAGCGCCGCCAGCGTCTCGTCAACGCTCGATGGCTCGAGATAGGTGAAGGGGATCACGTCACTCCACCCCGGCCGCAGCCGCGATCGATTCGATGATCTTGTAGTAGCCGGTGCAGCGACAGAGATTGCCCATCATCCAATGCTGGATCTCCGCCTTCGTCGGATGCGGATTGGTATCGAGCAGCGCCTTCGCCGCGAGGATCTGGCCCGGCGTACAGATGCCGCATTGGAGGCCGCCATGCGCGAGAAACGCCTCTTGCAGCCGATGGAGCCGGCTTCCCTCGGCGACGCCTTCGATGGTCGTGAGCGCGCCGCCATCGGCATGAACCGCCAAGGCAAGGCAGGAGCTGACCGGCTTGCCATCGAGAAGAACGGTGCAGGCGCCGCACACGCCGACGCCGCAGCTTTCCTTGGTGCCGGTGAGCTTCAGGTCCTCGCGCAAGAACTCGATGAGGAGGCGATTGTCGGCCACTTCGTGCGCGACCGGCTTGCCATTGACGGTGAGTCTGACGGTTCTCATGTCGCGCCTGTCTTCCCGCTCAAGCCCTCGAGCACTTTCTCGGCGCTGATCGGCAGCTCGACGAGCCGCACGCCCACCGCGTCGAACACGGCGTTGGCGATCGCGGCCGGAACCGCGACGTTGCTCATCTCGCCGATGGCCGTCGTTTCGAACGGGCCCAATCCGCTGCCGCCGGGCAGCAGCACGGTTTCGAGCTCGGGTATGTCCATGATCGTCGGCAGCTTGTAGTCGCCGAGATGGGCGGTGATGGCCGCGCCGTTCTTCAGCACGACCTGCTCGCTCATCGCCTGGCCGAAGGCCTGGATCAATCCGCCCTCGATCTGTCCCTGGTGTGTCACCGGATTGATGATGGTGCCGACGTCATGCGCGGTGACGATGCGGCGGACGCGGACCTGCCCCGTTTCGCGATCGACAGCCACCTCCGCGAAATGCGCGGCGAAGCTCGCAAGGTTGTTCGGCTGGCCGGGCTTGTTCTCGCCGTTGCAGCTCAAGGGTGCCTTGCCGCGCTCGGCCGCCCAGCCCATGAGCGAGCGCAGATCGATCCTCGTCCCGGACGCGGAGAATGATCCGTCCTCGCCCAGCCGCACATCCGCCGGCGCGCAGTTGAGGCGCTCGGCGGCAAGCGCGGCGAGCTGCTGCTTCATCTTGTCGGAGACGTCGGCGATGGCCTGCCCGATCGTCGTGGTGAGCCGCATGCCGCTTGCGCCGGCTTCGAAGCCGCTCGTGAGCGTGTCGCCTTGCACGACCTCGACCTCGGCGACGGGCACGCCGAAATGCTCGGCGACGAGCTGGGTCGCGATCGTATGAAAGCCGGTGCCCGTGTCGGGCGAGCCGAGCTGGATCGTGAACCGCCCGTCGGCGCCGGCCGTGAGCTTTACCGTCGACTTTCCGAACGTTCCCGGCGGATGCTCGTAGATCGAGATGCCGCGCCCGATATCGGCCACCCGCGGCGCATCCCAGCCGAAGGCGCGCGCGCCGGCATCGATCGTCTCCCGGCACCTGAGGTGAGGCCGATGGTCGCCGAACGGCGTCGGGTCGCCATCCGCGATCGCGTTGCGCCGCCGCATCTCGACAGGATCGAGCCCCAACTCTCGCGCCATCATGTCGATGTGGCTTTCGACGGCGAACGCGACCTGGGGCGAGCCCGGCGATCGCATGTGCCCGCAGGGAACCGTGTTGGTGTAGACGCGCAGTACCTCGACCGTGAGGTTGGGCACGCGATAGGATCCGGCAAGCTCGCTATAGCCGTGCAGCGTCGCGACCGGAACGAAGCCGGCATAGGCGCCGGCGTTGAAGATGATGCGTGCATCGATCGCGGCGATCTTCGCGTCGCGGTCGAGCGCCGTGCGGAGCGTGATGCTCGCGGAATGGCGCGGGTTCGCCGCCGTCAGCTCCTCGAACGAGGTCATGACCATCTTGACGGGATGGCGCGCGGCGGCCGCGAGGTAATAGCAAAGGAGCGTGTCCATCAGCGATCCCTTGCCGCCGAAATCGCCGCCGATCGTCACGGGATTGAGTCTGATCCTGTTCTCAGGCACGCCGATCGTCGCTGCCATATGCGCACGCGCGATGTGGGGGCCCTTGTTCGCGACCCAGACGTCGACGAGCCCGTCATTGCCGATCGATACGAGGCAGGTGTGCGGCTCGATATAGCCTTGGTGCACCGAGGGCACGGCGAAACTGTGCTCGAAGACCTTGTGCGCGCCGGCAAAGGCGCCCGCCGGATCGCCGTGCTTCGCGACCAGTTGCGAGATCACGTTCGGGATCGGCGGATACATGCGCAGCTCGCCGTGCACCCCGAGGGCGGCGCCGGGAAACACCTCGACCGCTTCGGGATGAATGCGGGCCGCCGTGGGCCGCATCGCTTCCTCGGCGCTCAAGATGGCGTTCTGCTCCTCGTATTCGACCTCGATGAGTTCGAGCGCGGTCTCCGCGATCTCGACGGAGTCCGCCGCCACCGCGGCCACTTTGTCGCCGACGAACCGGACCATATCCTTCGCGAGGGTCGGGATGTCCTTGCACATGCGGCCATAGCGAACATCGGGAACGTCGGCGCCGGTCAGCACGGCGTGGACGCCCGGCAGCGCCTTGGCTTTTCGTACGTCGATCGAGACGATGCGCGCGCTCGGATAAGGGCTGCGCAGGCAGCGGCCGAAGAGCATGCCGGGCACGTCGAAATCGCCGGCATAGCGCGCGCGGCCGGTCACCTTGGCGATCCCGTCCACGCGTTTTATTGGCTGGCCGACCGCCTTCCCGCTGAGCTTCGCCACTGCCATGAGGTGAGACTCTCCGGTTAGGTGCGTGCCGCGAGTCTATCGGCCACACTCCCCATTGCAAGACGATCGCGCCGGCTACGCGATGATGGCTCCGATGACCGGGCCGAGATCGAAGCGTCCGCGCTTCAGGTCGTGTCCGGCGCCTTCGATCGCGACGAGCCGGCTCTTCGCGGGAATGATCGTCATCGCCGCCTCGAGTTCCGCGATCGAGCCGAACGGATCGCTGGTACCGTGAACGAACACCGGGGGCACGGCGAGGCGCGCGAAATGCTGCGTGCGCAGCTGCGTCGGTTTGGCCGGAGGGTGGAGCGGGTAGGAGAGCAGCAGAAGCCGTGCCGCGATCTCCGGCTCGTCCGATGCGAGCACGCTGGCCTGGCGGCCGCCGTAGCTGTGGCCGCCGAGAGTGATGTCGCCGCAATCGTGCTCGCGCAGCGCTGCAACGGCGGCGTGCAATCCCGCGCGGTCGGCAGCGGCGGTCGAGGGCGATGGGGGACCCGTCGCGCGGCGCTGCCGGAAGGCCAGATCGCAGCGCAACACCAAAAACCCCGCGTCGCAGAACGCATTGGCGACGGCAACGAGAAGCGGCGCGGTGCAGTTGCTGCCGGCGCCGTGGGTCAGGACCAGACCCTGGCCGCGCGCAGTTTCCGGGCGATGCAGGTACCCGCGCACGTCCGCCGTCTCGAATTTGGTGAACTGGCTCACGGCGGCGGGAGGGGGATCGAGGATGTGCGCCTAGAACTGCACGCGCTGGGTGAGCGCGCCATCGACAATGACGTTCGTGCCGGTGATGAAGCTCGCGCGCGGGCTCGCCAGGAACACGACCGCGTTCGCGACTTCCTCGGGAGTTCCCATGCGCCCCATCGGATTAAGTGACAGCATGAGCTTGAAACGCTGCGGGTCACGCTCCTCGACGGTGTTCCACACGCCGCCTTTGAAATAAACGTTGCCGGGCGAGACCATGTTGGCGCGCACGCCCTTGCCCGCGAGGTTGCGCGCGAGCGCCTTGACGTAGGGAACGAGCGCCGCCTTGACCGAGGCGTAAGGGCGCATGGGGCCGTTGATTTCGATGGCGCCCGTCGTGCCGACGATGACCACCGCGCCGGCCTGCGATTTCTCGAGAAACGGGATCGCGGCCTCGGCGCCGACGACCGTGCCCATCACGTCGATGTCGAAGCTGCGGCGCCAGGTGTCCTCGTCCATACCCATTCCGAGCGCGCTGACATTGGCGATGAAGATGTCGAGCCCGCCGAGCGCGGCCGCCGCCTCGCCGACCCACGCGCGCAGCGCGGCGCTGTCCGCGACATCGACCGCGGCGCCATGCGCCTTCACCTTCTTTCGCGACAGGGCCGCAACCGCGTCGTCGATCGCCGGCCGATGGCGCGCGCACACCGCCACGTCGCAGCCCTCGTCGGTGAGCAGCTCGACGATGGCGCGGCCGATGCCGCGTGTGCCGCCAGTGACGGCCGCTTTTTTGCCGCGCAACTCGAGATCCACGTGCGCCTCCCTTTCGCCGCGTCGTGGACCATCATAGGTCCGCAGGCGCCGGCCGTCCCGGATCGCCTTCGATCGCGGCGAGCACCGCTTCGGGCTTGAGCGGAAGCTGGAACAAGCCGCTGCGCTCGACCGGCGCAAGCGCGCGCGCCACCGCATTCACGATCGCTGGTGCCACCGCGATGATGCCGCCCTCGCCGACGCCGCGAACTCGCAGCGGGTTGGTCGTCGGCATCGTCGAGATGTGATCGAGACGCACCCGTGGCGCCTCGGTTGCCGTCGCCACGAGGTAGTCCGCCATGGTGCCGGTCAGGAGCTGCGCCTCGGCGTCGTAGAGGACTTCGGACAGCATGGTGCCGCCGATGCCATCGACGACCCCACCCACGATCTGTCCCGCGACGATCGTTTCGTCCAGCATGACGCCGGCATCGTGCACGACGAGGTAATCGACGACCTCGTATTCTCCCGTCCGCCGCTCGACCGCGACCTTGGCGGCATGGACCGAAACCGCGAAGGTCAACTGGTTGCGCGTGTCGAAGATGTAGGTCTCTTCGAGCGAAGCGGCGCCCTGGTAGAGCTGGCCATAAGGCTGGACCGCGCGCGCGATATCGCCAAGCGCGAGCGATGTCGCCTCGCCGTTCGCGCGGGTGATGAGGCCGTCGATGACGGCGAGCGTCGCGGGGTCGCATTGCAGCAGCTGGCCGGCATTGGCGAGGACGCGCTCCTTGAGCCGCGTCGCCGCGCCGTGAACGGCGTTGCCGCCAGTCACCATGCCGCGGCTCGCGAAGGTCCCGCGGCCGAACGGCAGAACCTGCGTGTCGCCGAGGCGCACCGTGACGCGCCGTTCGTCAACGCCGAGTGCGCAGGCGCAAACGCGCGCGAAGGTTGTCGCGTGCCCTTGTCCGTGTGAGGTGAGGCCGGAGAAGACCTGGACATTGCCGCGCGTGTCGATCCGTACGCGGGCGGATTCGTAGTTGAGGAAGCCCGTGCTTTCGAGCCCGACGGCGAGGCCCCAGGCGAGGCTGCGGCCCTTGGCGTCGCGCTCGACGCTCTCGTGATAGCCGCTCGCGGCGACGGCGCGCTGAAGCATCGCCGGGAAATCGCCGCTCTCGATGGTGCAGGGACCGGAATATGTGGACGAGATCGGGTAAGGCAGATCCTTCGGCGCGACGAGGTTGCGATTGCGGATCTCGGGCGCCGAAAGCCCGAGGTCGAGCGCCGCGAGATCGAAGAGACATTCGAGCGGGAACGTCGCCTCCGGCTGGCCCGCGCCGCGGAATGTCGCGAGCGGCGTCTTGTTGGTGCCGACGCAGACGACCTCGATCGCGATGTTCGGGATCCTGTAGGGCCCCATCGCGTGGCTCGCGGCAACCTCGGCCGAGATGATCCCGCTGGTGAAGACATAGGCGCCGATATCGACGAGGACGCGGCCCTTCAATGCAAGCACGCGGCCGTCATCGTCGAAGCCGATCTCGAGCGCGGTATCGATCGCGCGCGAATGCGTCGTCGCTTGCATGTGCTCGAGCCGATCCTCGATCCATTTCACCGGACGGCCGAGCGCGCGGCTCGTGTGCGCGACCAGGATCTCCTCGAGATAGACGCGCGACTTCGAGCCGAATCCGCCGCCCACGTCTTCGGCGATGACGCGCACCTCGTCGTCCGGGATGCCGAGCAGCAGGGCCAGGTTCTGCCGCACGGTGTAGTGCACTTGCGTCGAGGTCCAGAGCGTGAGCGCGTTGCGGCCGGCTTCGAAATCGGCAACGCAGCCGCGCGTCTCGAGCGGCAGCCCGGTCTGGCGGCCATAGCGGAACTCGCGCGCGAGCCGCCGCGGCGCCGCCGTCATCGCTGCCTCGGCGTCGCCCACGGCGTGGCGGAACGAGGCTGCGACGTTCCCTGGCCACTCGGGATGGATCTGCGGCGCGCGCTCGGCAAGTGCCGCGGCGTTCGTCGCCACCGGGTCAAGCGCGCGGTATTCGACCTCAACGAGTGCGGCGAAATCCTCCGCCATGTAGCGGTCATTCGCGAGCACCATGGCCACGGGCTCGCCGACATGGCGCACGCGATCCTGGGCCAGAAATTTCGGCATGACCCTGCGGACGCTCGGATGCCAGCGCGCAAGGAAGAGCGATTGGCCGATGAAGGGCAAGTCGGGGGCGGTGAGGACCGCGAGCGCGCCACCGTCCTTCGCGGCGCGCGCGTCGATCGAGCGGATTTCCGCATGCGCATGCGGGCTGCGCACGAAGGCCGCATGCGCCATCCGGTCGAGATGGATATCGTCGACGAAGCGGGCCTTGCCCGTGACGAGCCGCCGGTCTTCGACGCGAAGCAGCGCTTCCGGTGTCTGCGTCATGCGAGCGCCTCCGTGACGCAGTCGGCAAGGCAGACGGAAGCGAGCTTGCGGCGATAGGACGCGCTGCTGCGAATGTCCGCGATCGGCTCGAGACCGGCGAGCTCCGCCGCAACGAGCGCGCCAATCTCTCCGGTGAGGCGGCCCGCGCGGAAGGAGTCTTCGATCCGGCGGCATGGGATGGGGACCGGCGTGACCGCGCCCAGCGCCACGTGCAGGCCGCCGCTTCCGGGCAGGCGCAGCGCGGCCGCCGCGGCAATCGCGAAATCGCCGGCGCGCCGCGCGTGCTCGCGGAACGCCGCTTTCGCTCCGGCGGGCGCGACCGGGACCTTGAGCTCCGTCAGAATCTCGCCGGGTTCGATCGCCGTCGTGAGCGCGTCGCGGAAGAATGCTTGAGCGGGCAGCACGCGCTCGCCGTGCTTCCCACGGAGCGTCACCTCGGCGCGGAGCGTGAGCGCCGCGAGCACGAGCTCGGAGGCGGGATCGGCGTGGCAGAGATTGCCGCCGACGGTCCCGCGGCTGCGGATCGAGTAATGACCAGTGTGCCGCGCGGCCATCGCAAGAAGCGACGCGTGCGCGCGAACGATCTCGCTGTCGATGAGATCCTGGAGGCGCGTCGCGGTGCCGATGCGGACCGTGTCATCGTCGCGGCGGATGCCGCCGAGGCCCGCAACGCTGTTGAGGTCGATCAGGATGGGCGGCGCGGCGATGCGCAGGTTCATCATCGGCACGAGGCTTTGCCCGCCGGCGATGAGGCGCGCCTCCTCGCCATGGCGATCGAGCATGTCGAGCGCCTCCGCCAGCGTCCGGGGACGATGCATCTCGAACGCGGCAGGCTTCATGGCGCCTGCTCGAGCACCGCGTCCACCATACCCTGGTAGCCGGTGCAGCGGCAGATGTTGCCGGCGAGGAGCTCGCGCGCCTCCGTTTCGGTACGCGGCCAGGCGCCGCGTTCGCGCACTGCCTGCAACGTCATCAGGATGCCGGGCGTGCAGAAGCCGCATTGCAGCGCGTGATGCCGGCTGAAGGCCACTTGCAGCGCCGACAGCTCGCCGTCCGCCGCAAGCGATTCGACCGTGCGTATCTCGGCGCCGTTCGCCTGGACCGCGAACATCAGGCACGAGCGCACGGGCGCGCCGTCGACGATGACCGTGCAGGCGCCGCACACGCCGATCTCGCAGCCGACATGCGTGCCGGTCAGCCGCAATTCGTGGCGAAGGAAATCGGCGAGCAGCAGCCGCGGCGGCAGGTCCATCTCGACCTGTTCGCCATTCACTCGGCAGCGAAGCATCATGACGAACCCCCGGGCTCCCGGCCGCAACTGCGCTGCGAAAACTTATCTGATTTCCGGGGTCCGCTCTATAGAGCGCCGGGGCGTTTTGCGCCGGAGACTTGCAGGCCGGACGCGGGAGCGCATCATGGCACCAGGAGGCCGGCATGGATGCGACAGAGGTGGGGATCGGGGCGCCGGTGCGGCGCGTCGAGGACGAGCGGCTGCTGACCGGCGGCGGGCGATTCGCCGACGACGTGCAGGTGCCGGGCATGGCGTTCGCGTATGTCGTGCGTTCGCCCCATGCTCACGCCCGCATTCTCGGCATCGACGCGGCCGATGCGCGCGCGGTACCGGGCGTCCTCGCCATCTTCACGGCCGAGGACACGGAGCGCGACGGCATCGCCGGACTCGCCTGCACCACATTTCCCAAGCTGCCGCCAGGAAGCCGGTCTTATTGCCCGGTCCAGCCCATCCTGGCACGCGGCAAGGTGCGCCACGTCGGCGATCGCGTCGCGCTGGTCGTTGCTGAAACGCTCGACGCCGCGAAGGACGCAGGCGAGCGGCTTTCCGTCCAGTACGATGCCCTGCCGGGCGTCACGCTGGGCGAGGCGCTTTCGCCCAATGCGCCGAAGATATGGGACGAGGCGCACGACAATCTGAGCTTCGCGCTCGAGTTCGGCGACCGCCGCGCCGTTGACGAAAGCTTCGCCTCGGCCGCGCACGTCACGACGATCGCGCTCCATTACCCGCGCGCAGCGCCGAACTCGCTCGAGCCGCGTTCGGCGTTGGCCTATCGCGATCCGACCGACGGCCGCTTCACCTTGTGTCTCAGTACCCAGGATCCGTTTCGGGTGCGCGACCTGGTGTCGCGGCTGCTGCGCCTGCCGCAGCTCAGTCTCCGGGTGAAGGCGTTGGATGTCGGCGGCGCATTCGGCATGAAGGGGCAGGTCTATCCCGAGGAGGTGCTCGTCACCTGGGCCGCGGTCAAGCTTGGGCGGCCCGTGAAGTGGACGGCCGACCGCGGCGAAAGCATCGCTTCCGACATGCACGGCCGGCACCAGATCGCGGCGGCGGCGCTGGCGCTCGACCGCGACGGACGCGCGCTCGCGTTCCGCACGTCGGTCGATATCGATGTCGGGGCCTATCTCAGCATGTCGGCCGGCGTTCCGCCGCACAATGCCGGCGTGAGCTATCCGGGTACCTACCGCATACCGCGCATTCACGCGGCTGTCCGCGCGATCTTCACCAACTCGTCGCAGCTCGGCCCTTATCGCGGAACGGCGAAGCCCGAGGCGAGCTTCGTGCTCGATCACCTCATGGAGAAAGCCGCGCGCGAGATGGGGCTCGATCCGGTCGAGCTCAGGCGGCGCAACCTCATTTCCGTTGCGGAGATGCCCTATCGCACGCCGGGCGGCAACATCTATGACTGCGGCGATTTCGAGCATGTCCTCGAGGCCGCGCTCGAGCTTGCCGAATGGCGCGGATTCGCCGAGCGCCGCGCCGCGGCAGAGCAACGCGGGCGGCGGCGCGGCATCGGGCTCGCGATGCATTGCCAGCGCGCCGGCACGGCATCGGAGCGGATGGAGGTTCGTGTTGCCGAGAACGGCTCGGCGGCGGTTTATGTCGGCACGCTCGCCACCGGGCAGGGGCACGAGACCATGTTTGCCCAGATGGTGTCCGAGTGGCTTGGCGTTCCGCTTGCCGAAGTGCGCGTGTTCCAGGGCGACACCGACCGGGTTCTCTTTGGCCGCGGTTCGTTCGCCCAGCGCAGCATGAGCACCGGCGGATCGGCCCTGAAGCTCGCCGCCGACGAGGTGGTGCGAAAGGCCAAGCGTCTCGCGGCCTGGATGATGGAGGTGTCGGAGGCGGATATCGCCTTCGAGCGCGGCACCTTTCGCGTCGCCGGCACGGATCGTCAGGTCACGCTGCGCGACGTGGCGCAAAAATCCTATAGCTGGGGCATTCCGGAGACGTTCGGCATCGGGCTCGACGGTGTTGGCGCGCATCTCGGGCCGAACACTTTCCCCAACGGCTGCATGATCGCCGAGGTCGAGGTGGATACGGAAACCGGCGTGATCCGGGTCGATCGCCTCACGGCCGTCGACGACACCGGCACGGTCGTCAATCCGCTCACGCTCGAGGGCCAGTTGCACGGCTCGATCGCGCAGGGCCTCGGCGAGGCCTTGCTCGAAGCGGTCGTCTATGAGCGCGGGACCGGCCAATTGCTGACCGGCTCGTTCATGGATTACGCCATGCCGCGCGCCGACGTCATGCCCGACATCGTCGCCGAGGTCGCGCCGGTCCCGACGAAGACCAACCTCGTCGGGAGCAAGGGCGGGAGCGAGGCGGGGAATGTCGGCGCGCCGGCCGCCATCATCAACGCCGTGATCGACGCGCTCGCGCCCTGGGGAATTCTCGACCTGCCGCTCCCGGCACGGCCCGAGCTTGTCTGGCGCGCCATTCGCGCCGCGGGTGCGCCTAGCCGAACGTGACGGACACGCTGCCGAAATCGCCGAAATCGGCGAGGAACCGGTTGCCGGGACTGGCCGGGAGCATCTTTCCGAGCGCGCCGCTCATGATGATGTCGCCCGCGCGCAGGCGGGTGCCGAAACGCGCCAGCGCCTCGCCAAGCCAGGCGACGGCATTGGCGGGATTGCCGAGGCAGGCGGCACCGGTGCCCTCGACCGCCACCGTGTCATCGAGGCGCATCTTCATGGCGACGCGCTCCAGCGCCGCCAGCGTGGGCGCATTGCGCCGCTCCGACAGAACGATGAGGCCCGAGGACGCGTTGTCGGCGATCGTGTCCTCGATGCGGATATCCCAGTTCGCGATGCGGCTGCCACAGATCTCGATCGCCGGCGTCACATAGTCGGTCGCGGCGATCACGCTCGCCGGCGAGATTTTTCCGCCGGCGTCAGGCGCGAGATCGGATTTCAAGACGAAGGCGATCTCGCCCTCGATGCGCGGCTGCAGCACGCGGCCTGCCGCCACCACCGCGCCGTCGCGCAGCACCATGTCGGCGAAAAGTTCTCCGAAATCGGGCTCGCTCACGCCGAGCTGCGTTTGCACCGCTTCGGCGGTGAGGCCGATCTTGTGGCCGGCGAGCTTGCGGCCCTGCGCGAGCCAGCTTTGCACGGTCCGGCGCTGGATCTCGTACGCCGCGGCGACACCATCGACATCGCCGCGGACGGGCGCGATCGGCCGGCCGCTCGCATAGGCGGCGAGGATACGCTGGGCGATCGCGTCGTTGTTGGCCATGGCACCCGCCTCAGGCGGAAACGGCCGCGGATTGCGCGGCAGGCGCGCCCGTGCCTTCCGCGAGCAGGTGCACGACCTCGTCGGTCGTGCGCACGTCGCCGAAGATGCGGAGGATGTTGGTGAGCGTCGCGTTGTGCTCCTCGTCGCTGTGTGCGGCGTTCGCGTCGGACACCATGATCGTGCGGTAGTTCAGCATCATGGCGTCGCGCGCGCTCGACTCGCAGCAGGTGTTGGTCACGGTCCCCACGATGAGCACGGTATCGATGCCAAGGCGGCGCAGCGTCGCATCGAGTTCCGACGAGCCCTGGATGAAGGCGCTGAAGCGGGATTTCTCGATGGTGAGGTCTCCGGGCGCGACATCGAGTTCGGCGTGAAGCTCGTGCCCGAGGTCGCCGCGCGACAGCGACTTTTGCTCGGCCGCGCTGTAGGTCGCGCTGCCGAAATGGTCGAAGAAGACGCTCCAGCGTTGGCGTTCGCCGTCGAGCGTCATTTTCACCCACACGACCTTGCCGCCCGCCGCGCGCGTCGCCTCGGCCAGATGATTGACGTTCGGAATGATGTCGCAGACATCCTTCACCGCCGCGGGCATGCCAGGGAGCATGAACGCGTTTTGCAGGTCGATGACGACGAGCGCGGTCTTGCGCCCCTCGATCTTTTCGAACGGGTGAAGGCGGCCACGACGCTTGGCGATGCGGTCGAGAACGTCCTGGGGAATGCGGACCCGGTGCATGGCGCCTCTCGCCGTCTGTTCGGCGAAATCATGGCAGAGGCGCCTCGGGCGATCAACGTGCTCGATCGCATCGACAAGGCTGCGGGCGCTCGATAAGCTCGCGCGCGATTTCGCAAGACCGCGAGGCGAGCCTTGGCCGTGATGCGCCGAGCCGGTTACCGGCACGACATGGGGACGATCGAGGCGATCCACCGTGCGCTGCGCGATGCCGAGATCGATTTCGCTACATATCTGCCCGACACGCTCAACCATCCGCTCGTGCGCCTGCTCGAAGGCGATTCCGCGTTTCGCTGCGTCGGCTGCACGCGCGAGGACGAGGGTGTCGCGATCGCGATGGGGGCGTTTTTCGGCGGGCGCTGGCCCGTGCTGCTGACGGAAGGATCGGGGCTCGGCCTCTCGGGTCTCATCCTCGCGCGCGGCATCGTGCAGCGCACGCCGCTCCTCATTCTCGCGAGCCACAACAGGGCCCTTGGCGAGCGGCACGACTACCACGCGGCGACGCGACGCGTGACCGAGCCGCTGCTCGACGCGCTCCATATTCCTTACGTGGTCGCCGGGCGCGGCGCCGAAGTCCCGCTCCTCATTCGCGAGGCGCAGCTTTCCGTCCGCGGCGAGCGCCGGCCGGTGGCCGTGCTGTTCCCGCGCCACAGTCTCCATATCGCGGAGGCACCATGAAGCGCAGAGAGGCGCTCGAGATCTTCGCGCGCCATCGCGGCGACGCCCCGGTCATCGTCGGCCCGAGCTTTGGCGGGCGCATGCTCTTCGACATCGATCACCGCGAGGCGACGATCTACAACATGGAATTGGGCTACCCGACCGCCATGTGTCTGGGGCTTGCGCTGGCGCTGCCAGAGCAGCGGATTTTCGCGCTCGAAGGCGACGGATCGATGCTCGCGGGTCTCGGCGCGCTCGCGACGGTCGCCCGCTACAAGCCAGCGAATCTCGCGATCCTCGTCATCGACAACGGCGTCTATGCGACGACGGGCGGCGTCAAATCCGCGACCGGATGCGGCGCCGACATCGCCGCGATCGGCGCGGCAGCCGGCATCGCCAAGTCGGAGCGCGTCACCGATACGAACGCGCTCGCGACCTCGCTCGGCCGCGCCACGCGCGAGGCGGGCCCTTTCCTCATCGTCGCCGAAATCGAACCCGACGACGCCTCTTCTGCGGCCGAGGCGCGCGCGATGCCGTTCGACATCGTTGAGGCTGCGATCAGGTTCCGCCGGGCGCTCGAGGAGCGGGGCCTCGTGCCCACGATCTGGGCCGTTTGAGCCATTGCGGGCGTCCGGCCGGTGGCCGAATTTTGCGCCCGGTGCTATAGTTGCCTCGATACGCGGATACTTTGCTTCCGAAGACGAGGCCTCCATGAAGAAACTGGTTCTCGAAACCACGGCGCCGTTCCAGGGCTTGCCGGAGCTTGTGGCCGATGCGGAGGGTCTCTTCGCGAAGGAAGGGCTGACGATCGAGTGGGTCGACCGCGACGCGGGCGTCGACAAGGCGGTGCAGACCGCCGTTACGAGCCCGGCCGGCGTCAATCCGTTCTCGAGCCACGGCCGGCTCGTCGAGCAGGGCAAAGCCGACATGTACAACGCCTGCGAGTGGGGCAATTACTGCCGCGTGCAGGACACCAAGGTCGGCAGCCGCCAGCTCGGCCGCCGCGCGATCGTGACCTACGCCGCGATCGCCGTGCGCCCGGATTCACCCGTCTACACGCCGCAGCAGCTCGCGGGCCTCACGGTCGGGGTGCCGTTCTATTTCGGCACGCACTATCTCTCGCTTCACATGCTCGAAGGATTTCTGCCGCGCGACCAGATCAATGTCTGCCGCGCGCCCAATGGCTCGCGCTATCGCTTCCAGGCGATGCTCGACGGCGAGATCGAGGCAACGACGCTGACCGAGCCTTATATCTCGCTCGCGGAGAAGAAGGGCTGCCGGCTTGTGTGCTCGGCCTTCTATCACGGCACCGAAGTGGCAAGCGACACCGTCGACGCCGACACCTACGCGGCCTTCAACCGCGCCGTGCGCGAGGCGGTGCGCCGCATCAACGCCAAGAAGCGCGCCTATCTTCATTACTTCATCGACTACCACAAGGCCAAGGACCCCGAGATCGGCCGTCTGACGATCGAGGATCTGCGCGAAAGCCGCCTCGTCGTCTGCGATCCGGCGCCCATTCCCGCCGACGAGATGCAGCGCACCTACGAATGGCTGAGGAGCTGGGGGATGCTGGAGGAGACGGCGTCTCCGCTTAATCTGGTCAATCTCGACGTGCAGCGCGCGGCGCATCACGCGGCGGAATAATCCCGCGAGCAAAATGCCGCGCTCGCGGTTGCGAGCAGGGTCCTGATCAGGTTAAATGCCGCGGCGCGTGAAACGCGGGGCAAGACGCCGATGCGTCGCCCTCGCGGACGGTGGGGGTGGGCCATGAAATCGACGACATCGCGGCGTGACTTTATCGCCGGTCTCACGGCGGCTGGCGTGCTGTCGGCGCGCTCGCGCGCCCGCGCCGCCGATGCATCGGACTGGCAGGCCGGCGCGCCCGCCAAATGGCATGACATCATGAAGGCGGCGCAGGCCGAGGGGCAGATCACGGTCGCGGCATTCCCGCTGCTCGCCGACCCGATGACCGCCGCCTTCCAGCGCGATACGGGCATTCACATCAATTTCCTGGGCGGCAAGACATTCGAGCGGTCGGCACGCCTCGAAGCCGAGGCACGCGCCAAGAACATGACGATCGACGTCTTGATCGGCGGCGGCCAGGAACTCGGCTTCATGATGCACAACGGATTGCTCAATCCGGTGGCGCCGCAGCTCATGCTGCCTGGCGTCGCACCCAAGAACTTCCGCGGCGGCGAGCTCGCGTGGATGGACGACGCGCGTCAATACAATCTCATCGGCGCCGAATACGTGTTCGGTTGGCTCCTCGTGAACAAGGACGTGATCGATCCCGGCGAGATCAAGAGCTGGAAAACGCTGCTCGAGCCCAAATACAAAGGCAAGATCGCGGCGTTCGACCCGCGCAGCCCCGGCCCGGGCCAGGGCGCGATCGCATGGATCTATAACGCGTTCGGCCTCGACTTCATCAAGGACCTCTTCATCGGGCAGAACGTCACTTATACGGTCGAGGATCGCGGGCTCGTGGAAGACGTGGTGCGCGGCACGCATCCGATCGCCTTTGGCGCCATCCAGACCGAGGTGGAGCGTTTCCGGAAGGCGGGGATCAGCAATCTCGCGGTGGTCGAGCCGGCGGATGGACCAGGCTATCTCACGTCCGGCTTCAGCGTCCTGAAACAGGCGGTCGGCGTGCCGCATCCGAACGCGGCGACCGTCTTCATCAACTGGTATGTGAGCAAGCCCGGCCAAGAGGTCTATGAGTCGGTGATGCTGGAGACGAGCCGCCGCACTGACGTGCATACCGGCATTCCCGACTACCTCGTGCCGAAGCCAAACATCAAATACTACGACCAGGACACCGAGGCGGAATATAATTCGCGCAAGCCCGTGGTGGCGCTCATCACCGACGCGCTGGGCAAGCGATGAGCAGTGCGGTCGATCCGGCCTCCGCGGCGCTTGTGCGCGGCGCGGCGCGGGCGAAGGTCGATGCTTGTGTCTATCTTCCCGACAGCAGCCTCACGCGCGTGCTCCGCGAATTCCAGCGCACGGGCGTGCGCTGCATCCCGTGCGCGCGCGAGGACGAGGGCGTCGCGATCGCCGCCGGCCTCCATCTCGGCGGCAGCGTGCCGGTCTGTCTCATGGAAGCGTCGGGGCTCGGCTATAGCGGGCTCATCCTCGCGCGGGCGCAGGTTCAGCGCACACCCGTCGTCATCGTCGCGAGCCACAGCCGCGGCGGCGGCGAGGCGCACGACTATCACGGCGCGACGATCCTCGTCTCCGAGGGAATTTTCTCCGGGCTCAACATCCCTTATGAGATCGCGCGCGACGCGGACACGATCGAGGCGCAGGTCTATCGCGTCATTCAGACGGCGCAGAGCCAGCTCACGTCGTTCGGCCTGCTCGTGCCGCCCTATGTGATGGAGGGCGGCGCATGAACCGCGAAGAGGCGATCACTGCCGTCGCCGCGGTGCGCGGGGATGCCGCGGTGCTGATGGGACCGGGCGTCAACTGCGGCTTGCTCTATGAGCGCGCCGATACGCCCGCGACGATCTACAACATGGACATGGGCTACGCCACGGCGATGGCCTTGGGCGTGGCGCTCGCCCGCCCGCGCCGGCGCGTGCTGTCGATCGAGGGCGAGGGCTCGTTCTATGCGGGCTCGACCGTACTCTCGACGATCTGGCGCATGAAGCCCGCGAATCTCGCCGTGCTTGTGCTCGACAACGGCGTTTGGGGCACCGCCGACGGCGCCGAACCGACGGCGACAGCGTGCGGGGTCGATCTCGAGCAACTGGCGCTCGCCGCCGGCTGGAGCAGAGCGCAGGTCCACGCACCGGCGGGTCCCAACGAGCTCGGCAGCGCGCTTGGCTTGGCGCTGGCGGGCAACGGCCCGCACTTCATCGTGGCGAAGACCGATCCGGCGACGGACCGCCACCTTCGCTCGACCGTCGGACGTCCTCGCCCGAAGCGGCATATCCTTGATTGCGCGGTGTTGATGCGGGCGGACCTCAAACGCGATGTCTAGCGCGCGGCGCGCGGGGCCCGGCGGCGTCGGCTGGGGTGGCACTCTTTCCGGACCGGAACGATCGGGAGACGCGGGCAGCGATCGCCTCGCCGACGCGACCGGGCGGATGTTGCGGCTGCTCGGCTGGGCGTGTCTCGTCCTGACGGCGCTCGTCTGCCTCGCGCCGCCCGTCGTGATCGTTCTCGGCGGCCTGAGCGAGGGAAGCCCGTTCGGCGGCCTCGATCTTACGGTCGCGCCGTGGCTGCGCGCGATCGACAGCCCGCAGACCTTGAGCTCGATCGGGTACTCGTTCCTCCTGAGCCTGCGCGTTCCGGTGGCGCTCGTTGTCGCCTTCACCGTCGCGTGGTACCTGGCGCGCAATGACGTGTTCGGCAAGCGCACGATCATGTACGTGCTGTGGCTTGCGTTCTTCCTGCCGATTCTACCGGCGACGCTCGGGTGGATTCTCCTGCTCGATCCGAATTTCGGCCTCGTCAACCAGTTCCTGCACCGGATCGCCGGCATCAAGCCGTTCAACATCTATTCGCTCGGCGGGATCACGTGGCTTCACGTCACGCTCAGCACCATTCCGATCATGGTGATCCTGATCGAGCCGGCGCAGCGCCTGATCGACGCGTCCTATGAGGAAGCGTCGACGATGTCGGGCGCCGGCACGTTTACGACTTTGCGGCGCGTGACGCTGCCGCTCATCGCGCCGACGCTGCTGACGGCGCTCATCGCGGCGCTCATCAAGGCGCTCGAAGCCTTCGAGGTGGAGCAGCTTCTGGGCGTTCCCGCCGGTATCCTCGTCTACTCGACCCGGGTCTTCAATCTGCTCGAGGTCGTGCCTCCCGACGATCCGCAGGCGATGGCGCTCTCGACGTTCTTTCTCGCGCTCCTGTTCGCGCTGATCGTGCCGTACCGGCTGATGCTGCAGAGGAGCCTCATGATGGCGACCCTGACCGGCAAGGGCGCGCGGCTCCTGCCGCGCCAGCGCACGCGAGGATCCAACGTCGTCTCGGGCCTGCTCTTCCTGACGCTGGCCGTCACCGTGCTGGTACCGTTCTCGATGGTCGCCGTAAGCTCGTTCAGCAAGCTCTTCGGCTTCTACAACATCCCGGATCCGTGGACGCTCGGTCATTGGCGGGATGTGCTCGGCAGCCCGGAATTTCTAAACTCGCTGACGCAATCGATCCTCGTCGGCCTGGTCGTCGCCGGCGCGGGCACGATCCTTTACCTGACGCTCGCCTGGTTCATCGCGCGCAACCCGTTGCCGGGGAAGTCGCTCCTGTCGCTCGCGATCTGGCTGCCGTGGGCCATTCCCGGCGTGCTCTTGGGCTCGGCGTTCCTGTCGCTCTACCTCAACGTGCCTGGACTGCGCTTCGTCTATGGCACAGTCTTCGCCCTCATGATCGTGCTCATCGTTCAGGGCCTGCCGTTCGCGACCCATATGTTCGAAGCCTCGATCGGCCAGGTCGGGCGCGAGCTCGAGGAATCATCATTGATGGCCGGCGCCAGCCGGTTCGAGACCGTGACCCGGATCACGGCGCCGCTCATCGCGCCGATGGTGGCGAGCATCCTCGTTCTCTCCTTCATGGCGGCGATGAAGGACATCAGCGCGACGGTGCTCGTGGCGACGCCCGGCACGGCCACGCTGCCGCTCCTCATGTTCAGCTACGCCACGAGCGGCCAGCTCGAGCGCGCGGCCGTGATCGGCGTCGTCACCGTCGTAGTCGCGGTCATCATGGCGCTTCTTGCGACGACTCTCGGGGACCGCTCCGCCGTCGCTATGAATTCGGGGCCGCGGATCACGGTCGAATAGGAGCCGCGGGCGCCTGATGCGTCTTGTCATCACCGAACTGACGAAGGACTACCGCGCCGCCGCCAAGGACCGCGCCCACGGCGACCGTCCGGCGCTCGATAATGTGAGCCTCGAGGTCAATGACGGCGAGTTCTTCACGCTGCTTGGTCCCTCGGGCTGCGGCAAGACCACGCTCCTGCGCTGCATCGCGGGGCTCGAAGTTCCCGACCGCGGCGAGATCAGGCTTGGCGAGCGGGTGATCTTCTCGTCCGCGGCGCGCATCAACATCCCGCCCAACCGCCGCGGGCTCGGCATGGTGTTCCAGTCCTATGCCATCTGGCCGCACATGGATGTGGCTGAGAACGTGGCCTATCCGCTCACGGTGCGTACGCGGCGCAAGAATTATCCGCGATCCGAGGTCGACCGGCGCGTCGGCGAATTGCTTGATCTGATCCAGATCCGCCATCTCGCCAACCGCAAGGCGACGATGCTCTCGGGCGGTCAGCAGCAGCGCCTCGCCTTGGCGCGCGCGCTCGTCATGGAGCCGCCGGTCCTGTTGCTCGATGAGCCGCTGTCCAATCTCGATTCGCGGCTGCGCGAGGATCTGCGCCTCGAGCTCATGCGGCTGCAGAGGAAGCTGGGCGTGACCGCGCTCTACGTGACGCACGACCAGTCGGAGGCGCTTGCCATGTCCTCCGCGGTCGCCGTCATGAAGGACGGCCGCATCGAGCAGATCGGCACGCCCGAGGAGCTCTACGATTTTCCCGGCACGCGCTTTGTCGCGTCGTTTTTGGGCGCCGCAAATCTCCTCAAGGTGCGGATCCTCGCGGCGCGCCCCCATCCGACGGCGGCGCGGGGCGCATGTTTCCGTTTCGAGGTCGAGACGGAGTGGGGCGCGCGCTTTGCGGCCTTGGGCCGCGCTTCCTTCAACGCCGGCGACAGCGTCACCGCGGCGATACGGCCGGAAGGTATTCGCCTCGATGTCGCCGAGCCCGGCACCGGCGCCGAGCGCAGGCCGTGGGCGGCGGTGGTGGAGACGGCGCAATTTCTTGGCGAGTCGATCGACTATCAGCTCAATATCGGCAATCAGCTGCTGCGGACCCGGTGCGACCGCTCGCGGCATTTCGCCGTGGGCGAGAAGGTGACGGTCGGCCTCCGCGAAGAGGCCTGCACGATCCTCGCGGACTGAGGCTTAGGTCGCGTCAAAGGGAGCGGCGCGATATGATCGAACGCTCGCCACGCCGAGACCGGAGACGATGATGGCACATCCCGAGCTTACGCCGGAGCAGCGCCGCTGGTACGACGCCGCGGTCGCGCTCATCGATCAGAACCGGCTCTACGCGCTCAACAGCGCCATCACCGCGATCCACAGCCCGACCGGACGCGAGCGTGCCGCGAGCGAATTCATGACGCGCGAGCTCGCGGCGGCCGGCTACGAAGCCTGGTACCAGCCGATGAGCGAGAGCTCGGGCAATGCCGTCGCGCGGTTCGTCGGCAGCGGTGATGGTCCCTCGCTCTTGCTCTATGCGCCCATCGACACGCATCTCGAAGGGAACGAGGACGACGTGCCGTGGGTCGGCCCCGCTCTGCGGCCCGACATGGTGCCGCAGGCAAGGAACGAAGACGGGCTGATCGTCGGGCTCGGCGCTTCGAACCCAAAGGCCATGGTGACGACGCTCGCCGAGGCGGCGCGCGTCGTGCGCGCCGCGGGCGTGCCGCTCAAGGGCGATCTCTATGTCGCGTTCGCCGGCGGCGGCATGCCGGTCGATCTCGCTTTCGCCGGCCATCGCGGCTTGAGCGACGGCGTCTCGCATCTTCTTACGCGCGGCGTCCATACCGACTTCGCGCTGGTGATGAAGCCGGGCAACGCGGTTTATCACGAGGAGCCGGGCCTGTGTTGGTTCGAGGTCACGGTTCGCGGGACCATGGGCTATGCCGGGATGCCGCGCGGCTTGCCCAATTTCCGCAGCTCGATCGTGCCGGCCGCGCGCGTCATCCTCGAACTCGAGGACTGGTTGCCGCGTTACACCGAGCGGAACAGCTCGGGCCAGGTCACGCCGCGGGGCTGGATCGGCGCCGTGCGCTCGGGCTGGCCGGAGCGGCCGTCCTTTCCGTCAGCGACGACCGAGATCTTCCTCGACATTCGCTGCAACCCGCGCACGCCGCCGTCCGAGGTGATGGCGCAGTTCGCGTCCGCCATCGCCGACATTCGCGCGCGCCATCCCGACATCGATCTCGACTGGCGCATGGTTGCTTCGCTGCCGGGCGCCTCAACCGACCCCGAAAACTGGATCATCCGCTCCGCGGTCAAGGCATGGGAGCATGTGGAACAGAAGCCGCACCCCGCGCCGCCGCGTACGAGCGGCCAGACCGATATCTCGATGATCCGCAATCTCGGTATCCCCACGGCGCGGACCGGCTGGGTGAGCCAGCCGGAGGAGACGCCGGCCGCCTATCGCGAGGGGCTGGGCGGTATGGGCGTCTCGTTTCCGCCGGATTTCGTGCCCGTTTGCCGCAAGCTCGTCTACTCGATCATCGATACCTGCACACGCACGCGCGCAGAGGTCGGATGCTTGCGGAAGGCCTGAGATCGGGAAATAATCTTCGCCGAGAAGGAGTTTGGTGATGGCAGAGGCGCTCGAGAGCAAGTTCGTCACGGTCGAAGGCGTGCGCCTTCATTACCAGGAGACCGGCAAGGGCTATCCCGTCATCTGTATTCATGGCGCGGGGCCGGGCGCGAGTGCGGAAAGCAACTTCAAGCTCAACGTCGGAGCGCTCTCGGAGAAGTTCCGCGTCGTGCTCTGGGACATGCCGCAATATGGCAAGAGCGCCAAGGTCGTCCTGACCGAGCCGCGGCTCAAATTCAACGCGCGGATCCTCAACGGCTTCATGTCGGCGATCGGGCTCGACCGCGCGCATATCGTCGGCAATTCGATGGGCGGGCAGGTGGGCCTGAAGCTCGGCCTCGACTTTCCCGAGCGGTTGACCCGCATCGTCATCATCGGCAGCACGCCGATGCCGCCGATCTTCGCGCCGTTCCCGGTCGAGGGGATCAAGCTCATCGCGCGCTATTACAAGGGCAATGGCCCGAGCCGCGAGAAGCTGCGCGAGCTGTTGCAGACGATCGTCTATGACGCCTCTTTCCTGACCGAGGAGACGTTCGAGGAGCGCTACCAGGCGAGCATCGACCCCGAGGTGGTCGAACTCTTCGGCAAGCGCCAGGGCGAGATCCCGCGCGAGAACCTTGGTCCGGAGCTGCCGCGCCTCAAGGCGAAGTTCCTGGCCGTCTGGGGCATGGACGACCGGTTCGGCGCGCTCGACGTCGGCCTGCAGATGACGCGCATCATCCCCGACGCGCGGATGCACATCTTCACGAAGTGCGGGCATTGGGCCCAGGTCGAGCATGCGGCCGAGTTCAATCGCATCGTCCTCGATTTTCTCCTCAACTGAAGAGCGGATGGGGAGAAGCCGCCATGGCTGAGGCATCGGGCGCGCCAGAGGGCGGGGACGAGATCTCGGGCAGCGACGATTTTGTGCGCAAGCCCTGGAAGCCTTATCTCGACGCCGTGCTCGGGTTCCGCAATCACTGGTACGCGGCGTTCTTTAGCCCGCAGCTCGCCGAGGGCGAGGTGCGCGCGCAGCAAATGCTCGGCGAGCGCATTCTGTTCAAGCGGATCGACGGCAAGGTCCATGCGATCGAAGACCGCTGCGCGCACCGCGGCGTGCAGCTGTCGGTGCGGCCGGAATGCTATTCGAAGAACACGATCAGCTGCTGGTATCACGGCTTCACCTACGATTTCCGCGACGGCAAGCTCGTCGGCATCGTCACCGATCCCGAAAGCACGCTCATCGGCAAGATCGGCATCAAGTCCTATCGTATCGAAGAGCGCCAGAACGTCGTCTTCATCTTCATCGGCGATGAAGCCCCGCACGACCTCGCGCTCGACCTGCAGCCGAACTTCCTCGACGAGGATCTTGCGATCGCGCCCAACGGCGAGTTCGACCTCGTGCGCAGCAACTGGCGCCTTGCGGCCGAGAACGGCGTCGACGCGTCGCACATCTACATCCACCGCAACTCGGGGCTCTTGAACGCCAAACGCAAGCCGCTACCGCTTGCGAGTTATTTCACGACGCGCGAAGGCATGGTGATCGACCGCGACGGCGGGCCCAAGGGCGTGATCAAAGGGAACGGCCGCCGTACCTCCGTGTGGGAGACGGCGATCGAGGGCGTCAAGGTCGAGGCGCAATATCGGCCCGGCGTCACCACGACTGCTCAGAATGTCACTGATACGTCGCTCTGGCTTCCCTGTGGGCTCAAGGTCGATCCGTTCCCCGACGTCGACATGATGCAGTTCGAGTGGTACGTGCCCGTGGACGAGCACTCGCACAATTACATCGTGACCTGGGGCCGCCGCGTGAAGAACGAAGCCGAGCGGCAGCTTTTCTATCACGAGGTGGACGCGGTCTGGAAAGACCTGGTGGTCGACAAATTCAACAACGAGGACGTGCTCGCGCGCGAGGCGATGGAGCGGTTCTATTCCGACGAGGATGGCTGGAACCGCGAATATCTCTATCGCCCGGATCTCGTGCTGACGGAATGGCGCAAGCTCGCGAGCAAGCACAACCGGGGCATTCAACGCCGGCCCGGCGCCCGCGCCAAAGGATGATGGCCGGGAAGGAGAGCGAACATGAGCGATTCCTGGAAGACCGTGGTACCCGAGCGCGATCGCCAGATCCTTGAGAAGGCCGATTTCGGCGGCGCCGCCGCCTGGGGGCGAAACCCCGCGCTCCTGATCGTCGATGTCGTGCGCTCGTTCACTGGCTCGAAGCCCCAGGACGTGCTCGAGGCGATCAAGGAATACAACACGAGCTGCGGCGATTCGGCGTGGGATACGCTGCCGCGCATGCGTACGGTGCTCGACGCCGCGCGGGCCGCGCGCATTCCCGTCGTCTTCACCAAGGGCGATCCCGACTACAAGGCGTTCTGCGGCGGCTCGGTCAAGAACGAGGACCCCGAGCGCGCGCGCCGCGTGCACTCGACGCCGATTGCCGACGAGATCGCGCCGGTCGAGAGCGAGTTCGTCATCCGCAAGACCAAGGCGAGCGCCTTCTTCCAGACGCCGCTCGCGATCTATCTCGTGCGGCACGCGATCGATTCGCTCATCGTCATGGGCACGAGCACGTCCGGCTGCGTGCGCGCAACCGTGGTCGACGGCCAGTCGCACGGCTATCCCGTGTTCGTCGTCTCCGACGGCTGCTTCGACCGCTCGTCCTTCATGCACGACGTGACGCTCTACGACCTCAGCACCAAGTACGCGACGATCGTCAATGTCCGCGATACGCTCGAATACTTTAAGCAGTTCGCGCTTCGGGTTGCGGTGTGACGTGAGCGAGGCCTCGCCCGGCTCGCCGCGCTATATGATCAACCGCGTGATCTTTGACCTGTCGCGGGCGCCGGACGCGCGGGCGCTGGTCGCGAAGAAAACGGAATTCCTGGCTCGTTATCCGCTGAGCGAGGTGGAGAAGAGCGCGCTCGCGCGGCCGGATTGGACGCAGCTCCTGGCGCTCGGCGTTCTGCCCAATCTCGTTTACCGCTATTACATGCTGCACGGCAACGCGCCCGAATCCTTTCCCGCGGCGATCGCGGGCGAGCGGACGGCAGGATAGGCGCGGGCGATGGCTCAGCTTTGCCTCGGACTTGCGACCTCGCATCTCGCGCATATCGTCAATGCGCGCGCGCTTGCAGAGCCGCGCCAGGTTGCGATGTTCGACAGGGGCTACGAACGCCTCGCCAGCGCGCTCGACGCCGCGGCCCCAGATGTGACGCTCATCGTCTCGGCCGAGCACGTGAACAAGTTCTTCATCGATAACATGCCGGCCTTCTGCATCGGCACGTTCGAGATGTTCGGCGGGCCCTTCGAGGCGCGCACGCGCGATTTCGGCATTCCCTTCCATCAGGTGCCGAGCCATTTTGCTTTCGCGCGCTATCTAGTCGAGCGCGGCCTCGACGAGGGCGTCGACTGGGCCGTCACCGAAAGCTGGGACGTCGATCACGGCATGATGGTGCCGTTGCACAAGCTCGATCCCGCGGGCCGCCACAAGATGGTGCCGGTGTTCATCAACTGCGCCGCGCCGCCGCTGCCGTCGCCGCGCCGCTGCTTCGCGGTGGGGCAGTGGCTCGCCGACGCGATCGCGCGGTGGGACGGCGGCAAGCGGGTCGGCATCATCGCCACAGGCGGGCTGTCGCACTCGGTCGGCAGCGTGCAGCAAGGCTATATTGACGAGGCGTTCGACCGCCGCTTCCTCGATGCGTTCTGCGCCGGCGACGGCAAATGGCTCGCCGGCCTCTCGCACGAGGAGATCGCGGCAACCGGCTCGGCATCGGGCGAAGTCCGCAGCTGGATCATGCTTGCCGGCGCGTTCGCGGGACGGCGCGCGGAATGCGTCTTCTACGAGCCGATCCGCGGCTTCGACACCGGCTGCGCGCAGTGCGTCGTCGACGCTAGCGCTGCTCCGTAAGCGCAAGTCCGAAGCGGCGCCCGACGAGCGCCACGGCGACAATGATGGCGGTGGTGATGACGCCGATCACGGCGCCCGCCTCGAGATTGGACGACATCCCGAACTGTATCATCAGGAGCGACAGGGTCTGGCTCCCCGCGCTCGCCAGGAAGATGATGGTCGAGATATCGCGCATCGCCGATATGAACACGAGGATGAAGATGCTGACGAGCATCGGCCGGATGAGCGGCAGGACGATGCGCACAAACGTGCGCGCCGGCCCGGCGCCGCAGACGCGCGAGGACTGTTCAAGCTCGATGGCGATCTGCCGTATCGATGTCTTCATCATGTGCGTGCCGATCGGAAGTTGGGCGACCGCGATGATGAGGACGAGCGACGCGATGCTGCCGTAGAGGAACGAGAGGATCGGGCTCGACAGAATGAGATAAAGCACCGAGACGCCGAGCAGGATCCCCGGAATGGTCCACGGCAGCCATGCGAGGAGATCGATGACGCCACGCCCGGGGAGGCGCGAGCGCGCGATGAGATAGGCGATCACCGCATAGGCGGCAGTGCCGCAGAATCCGGCCGCGAAGCTCATCACGAGCGAATTCTGGAGCGCGCTTTGAAAGAGCGGATTGTCGAGCACTTCGTACCAGTGATCGAGCGTGTAAGGCGCGGCAATGCTGAAGAAGCCGAAGAGCTTCATGCACGAGCCGACGACGAGCATCGTGAGCGGAATGACGAGCGATATGGCGACGACGAGCCACAGCGCTCCGGCGACGAGCCACCGGGCGCGGCCGATCGACAGCGGCTCGTAGCGCGCGCCGCGTGCGAGCACGGTCGCGTAGTCGAAGCGCCGGCTGACGCGCTGGTAGAGGAGGGCGATGATGAGGAGAATCACCAGCACGATCGAGCTCAGCGCCATCGCGTCCTGAAACTTCGGCGGCTCCCAGGCGGCAAGGTCGTAGATCCGCGTCGAATAAACGAAGATGCCGGACGGCCTGCCGAGCAGCTGCTCGACCTCGAACGCCTCGAGGCTCTTGATGAATCCGGCGAGCGCGCCCGTCAGGATCGCCGGCGCGAGGATCGGCAGGGTCACGTTGCGGAAGACGGCAAACGGCCGCGCGCCGCAGACGCGCGCAATTTCCTCGAACGAGGCGTCGAACTGCCGGATCGCAGGTCCGAGCAGGACGACCATGACCGGGACCGAGGATGCCGTGATGTGCACCCAGAAGATGCCCTCGATCGAATAGATGTTGAAGAGCGGCGCATGGATGAACGGCAGCGCCATCAGCGCCTGGTTGACGAGTCCATAATGCGGATCGAGCAGCAGGATCCAGCTCAGCGTCACCGGCAAGAGCGGCACGAAGAACGATATCCACATCGCGAATTCGATGTAGCGCCCGCCGGGAATGCGGATGCGGATCACGAGCCACGCGATCAGGAATCCCACGAGCGCGGCGACCGGCGCGCGCAGCGCCAGGAGGAGGCTGTATCCGATCGCGCTGCGGCTCAAGGGGCTCGCGAGCGTTTCCCGCCATACATCGCCCGAGATCGCGCCGAGCACGACGACAACGACCGGCGCCACCGTCACGAGCGCCACCACGGCGAAGGCCGCGAGGCCGAGCACGAGCTGCGCCTGCGGCAGGGCCGGCGGTCGCGGCGGGAGCGCTATGACGGCCATAGCACCGCGCGCCATGTATCGATCGCAAGAAAGATGCGATCGCCCTCGCGGGCGTCCTGCCGCTTGTCCGCTGTCACGACGATGAGCTGTGCTTCGGGCTCGTCAATGCTCACGAGGTATTCGCGGCGGTCGCCGTAGTAGGCGACCTCGACGACGCGCGCGGCAACGACGTTCGGGCCCGCGCGCTCCTTGCGCTCGAGGTTCACATCCTCCGGCCGCAGTGCGACTTCGACCTGTTGCCCTTCCGCGAGGGGCGCCGGCCCGCCGGCCGCGATCTCGATCTCGCCGGCGCCGATCCGCACGCGTGTCGCGTCTCCCATGCCGCTCACGCGGCCGCGCAGCCGGATCGTGCGGCCGACGAAGTCTTGCACGAACCGCGTCGCCGGCTCCTCATAGACGATGCCCGGCGGCGCGATCTGTTCCGCGCGCCCGCTGTTCATGACGACGATGCGGCTCGACAGCGACATCGCCTCTTCCTGGTCATGGGTGACATAGAGCACCGTCGTCGCGAGCCTCTGCTGCAGCGAGCGGAGCTGCGCACGCATTTCCTTGCGCAGCACCGCATCAAGATTGCTCAGGGGCTCGTCGAGCAGCAGCAGATCGGGCTCATAGGCGAGCGCGCGTGCGAGCGCGACGCGTTGCTGCTGGCCGCCGCTCAGCTCGGACGACATGCGCCCGCCGAGCCCCTCGAGGCGGACGAGCCGCAGCATGTCATCGACCCGGGCCGTGATCGCGGCGCGCGGCATGCGCCGCACCCGGAGCGGATAGGCGATGTTCTCGGCGACGCTCAGATGCGGCCAGATCGCATAGGACTGGAACACGAGGCCGAGGTTGCGCCCTTCGGGCGGCACCATGACGCGCTGCGCCGGCGAAGCGACGAGCCGGCCACGCACCCAAATCTCGCCGGCATCGGGCTCCTCCAGGCCCGCGATCATGCGCAGCGTCGTGCTTTTGCCGCAGCCGCTGGGCCCGAGAAGGGTCAGCACCTCGCCGGCGAAGAGCTCGAACGACAGATCTTCGACCGCGACTGCACTTCCGTACCGCTTGATCAAGCCCTGAACGCGAAGGATCGGCTCGGCCGCCCGGTGCGCGCGCTCGCTCACCTAAGCCACGCTACGAACTGTCATTGCGAGGAGCATCGCTCCGAAGCAATCCTCATCCGGCAAGATAGGAAATTCTAACGCGGCAAGACCTGCTGCAGAAATTCGACCGCCGGCATACGGATCTTGCTGTAATGCTCGAACGAATAATCGTCGACCGGATACGCGACGCCTTGCTTCGGACGAACATACTCTGGCACGTTGGTGCCCGTGATGTCGGTCCGCAGCGACGTCTCCATCATCTGCGTCTCGTAGATCGTCTGCGCCTCGGCGGTGCCGAACCAATTGGCGAAAAGCTGGGCCGCGGCCGGGTGCGGCGCATTCTTGATGAGCATGATCACGCTGAAACCACCAGTGACCGAGCCCTGCCCGTCTTTAGGGAAGATGCGCTCAAGCGGCAGGCCCTGCTTGCGAAACGTCTCGACGGCGAACTGCACGAGCGCGATGCCGACCGGGTATTCGCCGCGCGCCACCCATTCTGCGAGCTGCCGGTTGTCGGCGGTGAGCTTCACGTCCTGGCCGACGTAAAGCGCCTTCAAATAGTCGTCGCCGAAGAGCGCGGCGAGATATCCGACCGGCGTCTGGCCCGGACCGGAGCGGCGCGGATCGTAGGCGGCGATCTTTCCCTTGTATTCGGGCTTCAGCAGGTCCTTCCAGGACGTGATCTCGCCGGGCTTGATGATGCTCGTGTTCACGAACAGATCGGTCATGACCCATTCTGCGGTCTGGAACGAGCAGCGGAAATCGGCAGGCAGGTCGGGCGACGGCCCCGCAGGGTTGAGCTTGGGGCCGCCATTGCGCCAGATCCCGGGCTTCAGAATGTCGGGATCGATGAGCTTCCCGTTCATGTTTTCGATCTCGCCGCGCGGCGACATCGCCCAGCAGGTCGAGGTTCCACCGAGATTGGCGTCGATGCTGATCTTGCCGGCCTTGGTCTCGGTGTCGACCCGCGTGATGAGCTCGCCCGGATTCATGCCGAGATACTTGAGGTCGATGCCGTAGCGCTTAGAGAACGCCGCGCTCACCGCGTTCTGAAGTCCGGGGAAGGGCGGGCCGTTCAGAACGAGCTGGCCTTCTTCCTTTGCCTTCTTCTGCAGCTCGGCCCAGGCGGCGGGGTCGGCTTTCTGCGCGACCGCTGCGCTCGTGAACGCAAAGCCGAGCGCGATCGCGGCGATCGCCCCAATCAACACGCGCATGTCTTACTTCCCCCGCACCGTCGATGTCATCGGTTGCGCGGATCATAACGAAGCCGCGCCGGGGGTGCACGAAATTTGCTGGAACGGTGCTCAAGTCCATGCGGGGCAGCGGGGATTCATGCCGGGACCATGCCTTTCCGCGATGCCGAACGAGCCCTTGCCGTCGAAGCGGCGCGGGTCTGGCGTGAGCGGCTTGGATTGGCAGATGAGCGAGTGCCCGTCGCACAGAGTCTGGGTGAAGTCGTGGAAGCCCCAGTTAAGGTCGATATCGTCAGCCACAAGCGCGCCGCCGGATTGCAGGGCGCTCCAAGCGTGGCTGAGCTCGAAGCACACGTTGTCCGTAGTGTGCATGCTGTCGTGAATGAAGAGATCGATCCGTCCGAGCCGTTTCAGGAGTGCCGGAAGCCGCCGCCGGCTCGAGCCGCGGATGTAGGTCCAGCGCGGGCGCAGATTTGAGCCGACGGCGATACCGATCTCGTCGCGCAGTTCGGGCGCGAGCGCGGGCGGGCGATCGATGCTCCAGAGATGCCCCTGTCCGTTCCGCTCGAGCGCCTCGAGGATGACGCGCGAGGTGAGGCCGCGAGCGACGCCGGTCTCCACGACGTTCATCGGCCGCAAGTGGCGCGCGAGGCACCAGATCGCGCGCAGAAATTCCGGATCGCCGTCGTTCCAGATACCGAAGCTCGCGGGCCCAAGCTGCAACCCGCGGCTCCGCAGCTCAGCGATGATGGTGGGCCACAACGCACGAAACTCCGAGGCCGGGCCAACGGGATAGGTGAGACCCAGCCATTCATGCAGGCGCCGCTCCCAGTCGGGATCGGGCACGTAAGGGAATCGTGGCCGTTGCCGCTCGACGATTTCGACGAGCTTGGTACGGAGCGTGAAACAGGCCTCGGTTGGATCGCTCGCAATCGAGGCGATGACACGCGGCACGTGCGCGAGATAGCGATGCATGGTGCGACGACCGGGCAAGTATGCGCCTGGAAGTTGCGGGCGCTGCCTGCGTAAACAACTGGCGCACCGGCGCGCTCCGCGTTAACCGCGGCGGCCCGAAAAAGTGATCAGACGGGATTGCGCGGCGTGCTTGATCGCTGCCGGTCAGCCGCCGAAATAATTGCCGCCGTTGCCGCCGTGCCAGTCGTAATCGCCGCTCGAATTGGCGTAGGGCGCTGCGTAATAGCCATAGCCATAGGAGGAGGGCCCATAATAGGGCGCGGGCGTCGCATAGCCGTAGACGCCGCATCCGGCGAGCGCGAACGAGACAAGCGCCAAGGCGGCCGCAAGCCGGGTCGTCGATGCGATGTTGCGTTTGGTCATGTGAGCCCAACGCACCGCCGCGCGCGTCCGTTCCCGCCGCGCCGCAACCACGTGGTGCGTAGCCGGTCCGGCTTTTCGCGCGCTACTGCTGGGCGCGGCGCTCGCCGTCGTAAGCGATGCGCCAGATCGTGCCCGAGCCGTCATCGCTGACGAGAAGCGAGCCGTCCTGGGCCACGACGATGCCCACAGGCCGGCCCCAAACGTCGCCATCGTTGGCGACGAAGCCAGTCATGAAGTCCACGTACTCGCCCGTGGGCTTGCCGTCCTTCACCGGCACGAGCACCACCTCGTAGCCGGTGCGCTTGCCGCGGTTCCACGACCCGTGCAGCGCGACGAAGGCCGCGCCGCGATACGATTCGGGGAACGCCGTACCAGTGTAGAAGGCCAGGCCCAACGGCGCCGAATGCGCCTGGATCAGCACGTCGGGCACTGCGACCTTGTCCTTCAAATCCTCGTGCTCGCCCTTGTGGCGCGGATCCTGGTTGCCGCCGATATAGAACCACGGCCAGCCATAGAAGCCGCCGGGCTTGACGCGCGTCACGTAATCGGGCGGGAGATTGTCGCCGAGCTCGTCGCGCTCGTTGGTCGTGGTCCAGAGCTCGCCGCCGCCGGGACCGCTGCCGGGATAGAACTGGATCGTCACCGGATTGCGGATGCCCGAGGCATAGACGCGCATGTCGTGGCCTTCGGGGTCGTAGTCGAGGATGTCGGCGCGGCGCACTTCCTTGTCCATGCCGATCTCGCCGTCATTGTCGCCCGAACCGACGGAGAGAAGGAGCCGCTTGCCGTCGGGCGAGAACACGATGTCGCGGGTCCAGTGATGGCCGACGGGCACGTCGGGCACGATCACCTGCGCCGGGCCTTGCGCCGCGGTGTCGCCCACCGTGTAGGGATAGCGCAGCACCTGGCCCTCGGTCGCGATGTAGACGAAGCGCGGCGAGGGCCCGGGCGGATAGAAGGCGATGCCGTAGGGCCGGTACTCGAGGTCGGCGGCGAAGACCGAGACTTGCGGCTTGCCGCCAGCGCCAGGCCGCAGCACGAGGATGCGCTTTGTCCCGCTCTCGCTTACGAAGATGTCGCCGTTGGGCGCGCGCTTCATTTGGCGCGGCTCCCTGAGGCCGTCAGCATAAGCGGTGACCGAGAAACCCGGCGGCAGCTTGAGCGCGGTACCCGCCGGCCGCGGCACGAGGTGCGAGCCGTTGCGCGCCGAACTGGTCGCATAGGGCGCCGGCAGATCCTGCGGCCGGATGAGTTGCGCGACCCCCGGCGCCTCGCCCTGCCAATCATTGAATGCGGCGGCGCCGGTGCGGGCGTTACCGCCCTCATCGGCTGCGCGCGGCGCGGATATCGCGGCCGCGAGCGCGAGGGCCACAGTCAACACGAGTGGCATGCGCATCTCGTTCCTCCTGGTCCCCCGCGGCCCTCTCGGGCAGAATGGCGGGCAAGTCAAATCACGAAGTGGAGGAAGGTCATGGATCGGCAGCCCCCGCAGCCCGTGGTGGATCATCGCGGTCCTCCGAAGGTCAGGCGCTTCGAAGAGCAGCGCTGGCTTCTCGACAACATCATCCGCGCCAACGGCATCGACTGGGACCAGCCGCGCTCGCTTTATCTCTCCGGCCCGTGCGGCGTCGAATCCGGCGCCGATTTCGCTGCCATTCGTGCGCGCGTGCAGAAGATGGCCGATATCGGTCCCGCTTTCGAGGCGACGGCGCGCCGGCGCGAGGCGAAGGCGCGCGAGGCCGAGAGCGCGGGCAACCGCGTCACCGCGCGCGACAATTACTTCATGGCGGCGATCCACTGGGGCGCGGCGCAATGGCCCTACGACGAGAACGACGAGACCAACATCGCTTACAATCAGAAGAAGCGCGAATGCTACGCGGCCTATGCGCGGTTCGCCGACCACAAGGTCGAGGCCGTGTGGTTGCCGTTCAAGGATTCGGCGTTGCCGGCGTGGTTCCATCTGCCGCCGAACTATGCCGGCGGACGCATCCCCGCCGTCATCGTCATTCCCGGCATGGACAGCTTCAAGGAGATCTCGGTGGCGTTGAATGGCGACCGCTGGCTCAGCCGCGGCATCGCCGTGCTCGCGATCGATGGGCCGGGCCAGTACGAGGCGCCGATGGTCGGGATCAACGTCAGCATGGAGAACTGGCTTTCGACGGGCAAGGTCGCGGTCGATTGGCTCTCGGCGCGAGGCGAGATCGATGCCGATCGCATCGGCGTCACCGGCACGAGCTTCGGCTCATTCTTTGGCACGCTCGTCGCGGCCTCGGAGCCACGCATCAGGGCGTGCGCCGTCATCTCGACCTGCCTCGAACCCGGGTGTCACACGATCTTCGAGGAGGCCTCGCCCACCTTCAAGAAGCGCTTCATGTACATGTCGGGCTTCACCGACGAGAAGAAGTTCGACGAGTTCGTGAAGACGCTCACCTGGGAGGGGCATGTCGAAAAGATCCGCTGCCCCTATCTGTGCGTTGCCGGCGAGGCCGAGGAGTTGTCACCCTTGGAGTATGCCGAGCGCCTGGTGCGGCAGCTCAAGGGCCCGAAGCAGCTTGTCGTCTATCAGGATTCACGCCACTCGGTCGGCAACGTGCCGGCGGCGAATCTCGGCCCCTTCCCACCGGTGCTGCTCGCCGACTGGCTCGCCGCGCGGCTCGAGGGCAAGCCGTTCGCGAGCGAGCGCTGGTACGTGCAGGCGAACGGACAGATCCAGAAGACGGCGTATTGAATGGCCAGGCTGTCAATGCGAGGAGCGTAGCGACGAAGCAATCCCCATCGGTTAGGGGGATTGCTTCGCTGCGCTCGCAATGACGGTAAAGTTCACGCCGGCTCGTTGGCGCGCGAGACACCGATCATGCTGTCGCGGTTGACGAGCGCGGCCAGGCGCTCCTCGCTCCAGCCTTCGGTACCTTTCGGCCGCTCGGGCAGCACGAGATAGCGCATGTCCGCGGTCGAGTCGTGGACGCGTACCGCGACGCTGTCGGGGATATTGGTGCCGAACTCCGTGAGGACCTTGCGCGGCTCGCGCACTACGCGGCTGCGATAGGCGCGGCTCTTGTACCAATCGGGCGGCAGGCCCAGCACCATGCGCGGATAGCACGAGCAGAGGGTGCAGACGACGACGTTGTGCAGATCGGGCCTGTTCTCGAGCACGACGAGATGCGTCTCGCCCATGTCGATGCCGAGCTCGCGGCACGCGGCGGCGCCATCCTTCAGCAGCCGCGCCTTGTAGGCCGGATCGGTCCATGCCTTCGCCACAACGCGCGCGCCGTTCTCGGGCACGCGGCCATCCATGCGCTCCAGCATGCGGCGGATATCGGCCGGGCTGATAATGCCCTTGGCAATCAGGAGCTCGCGCACCGCGACCTCCATCACTTGATAGTACGCGAGCGGCGCATCCTCCTCGTCCGGCTGTTTCGGATGGGGCAGGTGGTCGTGATCATGCGCATGGTCGTGGCCGTCATGCTCGTGCTCGTGGCGCTCGGCCAAGAGGCGCGCCTCGACCGCACCCATGGCGTGCGCGATCTCGTCGGCCGTCAGCACGCCGCGCGCGAGGAGGCCGTTGCCGATCGCCGCCATCCAGCGCTCGTAATAGCTCATCGCATCATAGGCGTTGGGGGCGAGCGCCTCGATCTGGCGCCGCGCCTCGTCGACGCGGCGCAGGCCGCGCTCGGACAAAAGTGCCGCGAGCGCATCGACCCGCTTCTCCCAGATCGCGAGCACGTGCTCGTTGCGGTCGACCGGACCGGCCGGGAGCCCGCCCATGTCGTGGTGGCTGCGCATATCGTCGTAGTGCCGCATCGCATCCTCCTCGTTTCCGACATGTTAGCACGCATCCGTCGTCTTGACGTGAGGCTGGCCCGGCCCGACGCTCCGCGGCACAGGAGGAACGATGACAAGCGAACAGGCGCGGGACGCGATGGCATTCGCGGAGCGGCATCGCCGGAAGCCGGTGCTGCTGCTACCCAATGCTTGGGACGGCGCGAGTGCGCGCATCTTCGCCGCGGCCGGGTTCGAGGCGGTGGCGACAACGAGCGGCGGGCTTGCGTGGTCGCTGGGTTATCGCGACGGCGAGGAAGCGCCATGGGACGAAGTCGTCGCGGCGACGCGGCGCATCGTGCGCGCGGCCGGCGTGCCGGTGACGGCCGACATCGAGGCCGGCTATGGCGCGACGCCCGAGGAGGTTGGGAACCATGTGCGCGAGATCGTCGAAGCGGGCATAGTCGGCATCAACCTCGAGGACGGGCTCCATGCCCCGCCCCATGTGCGAACGATCGAGGACGCGGGCGCCCGCATCGCCGCCGCGCGGGCGGCCGCAACCCGAGCCGGCGTGCCGATCGTCCTCAACGCCCGCACCGACCTTTATCATTTCGGCGTCGGCGAGGGCGAGGCGCGCTTCACCGAGACGGTCGCGCGTGCAAAGGCCTATCTCGCGGCGGGCGCCAACTGCATCTATCTCTTCGGCGTGCGCGAGCCTGAGGCGATCGCGCGCCTTGCCGCGGCGATCCCCGCGCCCGTCAACATCACGGGCCGCGCCGGCATGCCCGCGGCGGCGGAGTTGGAGCGGCTTGGCGTCGCCCGCATCACCATCGCTGGCGCGCCCGCGCTCGTCGCCTTCTCGGCGGTGGCGGCGCTCGCCAAGGAGTTGCGCGCGACCGGGCGATTTGACGGGCTCCAGGCGAGCCTGAGGCACCCTGACGCCCAGGCGCTCTTTAGTCCGAAGGGATGAGGGGAATTGGGAGGGTGGCGGCTTGGCGGACGACCGGCCGGGCCGTCAGGCGGAACCAGCGCTTGCGCCGGCGCAAGGGAGCCTCATTGACCCAGCTCACCAGGATGCCAAGCCCGACCACCGAGGCGACGGCCACGTAGAAGAAGACGCTAACCCCCAAAGGGCTGGCAAAGATCAAGCTCACATCATCCATTACGAGGCTCCCGCACTCACCGCCTCTTAATAAGGCCGGGGCGCCTCATTGGATTGTGAAGCGGCTCACACTCATCGCACGGGATGCGGGGAAAATTAGGGTCAAATCTGAGGCAACTCGGAGGGAGGGGAGGTTATCTTGCACTGCCCTCTTCCGCGCGCCATGCTGCTGGCGGGGGTAACGAGAGCGTTTAGGCGCCGCGGCGAAGACTGCGGGCGGGCGCTCGGCGGGACAGGGGTCCATGCCCGCGACGGTCGATCGGATCGCCGCGATGCGGCGCGCACTCGAACGGCATAGCCTATTCGGCTCGTTGCTGCCGGACGAGCTCGAGCAACTTTTGGCGCACGCGCACCTCGTGACATTCCGCGCGCGACAGGAAATTTTCCACAAAGGGGCGCCGGGGCTCGGCCTTCTCGCCGTGGTCAAAGGCAAGGTGCGAATCAGCTCGATCGGGCCAGACGGCAACCAGGTGCTGCTCAACGTCATGAACGAGGGCGAAGTGTTCGGCGAGATCGCGCTTCTGGACGGGAAAGAGCGCTCGGCCGACGCCATCGCCATGACGGACTGCGAGCTCCTGACGATCGACCGGCGCGATTTCGTGCCGTTCGTGCGCGCGAATCCCGAGGTGGCGCTCAGGCTCATGAGTGTGCTGTGCGAGCGTTTGCGCCGCACGACCGAGCAGATCGAAGACATGATCTTCCTCGACGCGCCGCAGCGGATCGCGAAGAAGCTGCTGCAGCTCGCGGGCGCCGGCAACTCCACGATCAATCTCTCGCAGCGCGAGCTCGGCAGCATGATCGGCCTGTCGCGCGAGAGCATCAACAAACAGCTCGCGCACTGGCAACAGGACGGGGTGGTGCGACTCGAGCAGGGAACGATCGTGCTCGTCGATCTCGATAGCCTGCGCGCGGCGGCCGAAGTCTGAGCGCCGGGCGCCCAGAGCAAGATCGCGTCGAATTTTCATTCGGCACGTAAATCTTGCTCTTGCTTAAAGAAGTTAGACCATGATTCACGTATCGGAGCGATCTGCGGCGCCCCCGTCCGATACGATCATGGTCTAGCGGCCATGCGCGATTGACGCTTTGATTTCCGGCCTTTCCGGGCTAGCAAAGCCGCGAGCCAACGAGCGCAAGAGCAAGAATTGTCCGATCGGGCCGGACGCCCCACCGAGTCGCTCCAAGAGGGCGTTGCCGCTCCGCGCGCGTCGAGCCGGACGCTCGTCACCACGGCGGCGATCGCGGTCATTCTCATCACCGCGATCGAAGGCACGATCGTCGCCACGGTCATGCCGCAGATCGTGGGCCAGCTCGGCCGCTTTGACCTCTTCAGCTGGGTCTTCACCGCCTATCTGCTGACGCAGGCCGTGACCATCCCGCTCTACGGGCGGCTTGCCGACATCTATGGCCGGAAGCGCATGCTGCTCATCGCGATCGGGCTCTTTCTCCTCGGCTCGCTCATGTGCGGCTTCGCCGGCGGCATGGTATCGCTCATCGCCTTCCGCGTGCTGCAAGGGACGGGCGCGGGCGGGCTCGTTCCGCTCGCGCAGACGGTCGTCGGCGACATGTACACGCCGGTCGAGCGCGCACGCGTCCAGGGCTACCTCTCGAGCGTGTGGGCCGTGGGCTCGATCGTGGGGCCGCTGCTCGGAGCCTTCCTCGTTGCGCATACGATCTGGCCGATGGTGTTCTGGGTCAACATCCCGATCGGCGCCATAGCCGCGCTCCTTCTCATCCTGTGGCTGCACGAGAAGCTGCAGCAGCGGCAGCACCGCATCGACTATGGCGGCGCGCTGCTGATGGTGGCAGGGAGCGGCCTCCTGATGTTCGCGTTGGTGGAGGCATCGCATCTCGGCGCCGTGCGCGCCACGGGGCTGCTTGCGATGGCGATCATCATCCTTGCGCTCTTCGTCTTCTACGAGCGCCGCGCGGCCGAGCCGATGATCCCGCTCGCGCTTCTGCGCAACCGCGTCATCGCTGCAGGCACGCTCGGCGCCTGCGCGTTGGGCGCGATCATGATGGGCGCGACCGCGTTCGTTTCGCTCTATGTCCAGGGCGTGATGGGGCGCGGCGCGCTTCTCGCCGGCCTCGTGCTGATGACGCCGTCCGTGACCTGGCCCATCGGCAGCATCTCCGGCGGCTGGATGATGCTGAAGACGTCCTATCGCGCGACGACGCTCGTCGGCACGCTGCCGCTCCTTCTCGGATGCGCGCTCATGATCGCGCTCTCGCCGGCGAGCGGTGCGCTCATCGCCACATGCGGCGTCGGCTTCATCGGCATCGGCATGGGCCTCACCAACAACACCTATACCGTCGCGATCCAGGGCAGCGTCGATTGGAGCCAGCGCGGCGTCGCGACCTCGACGATGTCGTTCATGCGCCAGGTGGGGCAATCGGTCGGCGCCGCCGTCTTCGGCGGCACGGTCAACGCCGAGCTTGCGGATGCTGGTGCGGGCGCCGACATGGTCGATCGCATCATGGACCCGGCCCAGCGCGCCGCCATCTCAGCAACCGCGCTGAAGCCGGCCACGCAGGCGGTCGCGGCCGGGCTTCATTCCGTCTATCTCATCACTGCGCTCCTCGCGCTCTCCGTGCTCGCGACCGCGCTCCTGCTGCCGAAGGGATTGAGCCCGCACCGCCACGAGGCCTAACATCGCCGCAACGGGAGGGTGGCGCATGAAGGCAGCCGTGCTCGGCGACAAGGGCCTCGAGATCCGCGACATACCGGTGCCAAAGCCCAGGGAGAACGAGATCCTGGTGCGCGTGCACGCCGCCGGGTTGAACCGCGCCGAGGCGATGATGGCGCAAGGCTATCGCCACGGCAGCCAAGGCGGACCAGGCACCGTGATCGGGCTCGAGTTCGCGGGCGAGGTCGTGGAGACGGGCGCGGCGGTCAAAGACCTCCGGCCCGGCGCGCGCGTCATGTGCAGCGGCAACGGCGGCTATGCCGAGTTCGCAGTGGCCGATGCCGGGCGCTGCTCCGCCATTCCCGCCAACAACATGACGTTCGAGCAGGCCGCGACCTTGCCGATCGGGCTCCAGACGCTCCACGACGCGATCATGACGCAAGGACGCATGAAGAAGGGCGACACCGTCCTCATCCAGGCGGCGAGTGCCGGCGTCGGCGTCATCGGCCTGCAGATCGCGCGGCTGATGGGCGCAAAGCTCGTCATCGGCACCTCGACCAAGGCAGAGAAGCGCGCGCGCCTCAAGGATCACGGCTGCGATTTGGCGCTCGACACGAAGGATCCGCGCTGGCCCGACCAGGTGCTCGAGGCGACGGACGGCAAGGGCGTCGATCTCATCGTCGATCTCGTCTCGGCCGGCGTCATGAACGACAACATGAAGGCGACGCGCGTTCTGGGCCGCATCGTCAATATCGGCCGGCTCGGCGGCATGAAGGGCGAATTCGATTTCGACCTCCACGCGCTCCGCCGCATCGACTATATCGGCGCAACGTTCCGCACGCGCTCGGTCGAGGAGGTGCACGAGATCGTGCGCCGCATGCGCGCCGATCTGTGGCCCCATGTCGAGGCGGGCCGCATTTCCGTGCCGATCGACAAGGTCTTCCCGCTCGAGGAAGCGGCGGCGGCACAGGCGCATATGCGCGCCAACGCGCATTTCGGCAAGATCGTGCTCAGGGTCGAGCATTAGGGTCGCACACGAGGGAGGACGAGATGGCAGGACAGGTGCCGCGCGAGCACGGCCGCTATGACTACTCCGCGATCGTCGACCGCAAGCCTCTCAGATGGCCCGACGGCGCGCGCGTCGCCGTCTGGGTCATTCCCAACATCGAGCATTTCCTGTTCGACAGCGGCGGCGTCACGGCTTCGGGCGCAGCCTCTGGTCTCAAGCCCGACGTCATGAATTTCTCCTGGCGCGACTACGGGCTGCGCGTCGGCATCTGGCGCCTCATGGAGATCATGGAGCGCCACGGCGTGCGCGGCACGGTCGCGCTCAACTCGGACGTCACGGAGAAATATCCGCGCGTGATCGAGGCCGGGAATGCGCTCAAGTGGGAATGGATGGGGCACGGCACGACGAACTCCATTCTCCTCAACGCGCAGGACGAGGACGAGGAGCGCGCGCTCCTGCGCCAGTCGGTCGAGACGATCGCCAAGGGCGTGGGCCGCAAGCCCAAAGGATGGCTCAGCCCGGGCCTCACCGAGACGGTGCGCACGCTCGATCTACTCGCCGAATGCGGCATCGAATATGTCGGCAACTGGGTCAATGACGAGCAGCCCTATCCGATGCGCGTCAAGAGCGGCTCGATGCTGTCGATCCCCTACACGATCGAGCTCAACGACATCCCGAACTTCCTTTCGCGCAACCGCACCGGCGAGGAGTTCGCCAAGCAGATTTGCGACCAGTTTGATGTGCTCTACGAGGATGGCGCCAAGACCGGACGGGTCATGGCGATCGCGCTTCACCCGTTCCTCATCGGCCACCCGCACCGCGCCAAGCATTTCGAGAAGGCGCTCGCCTATGTCGCACAGCACAAGGGCGTGTGGCTCGCGACGGGCGGTGAGATCGCCGACTGGTATAAGCGGAACTACCTGTAGAATTCGGTGTCATTGCGAGGAGGGGTCGAATGGCGCGCGTCAAATATGTCGATATCGCGCAGGGTGCGCTCAACATCCGCCGTGCGCTCGCCAACAGCACGGGCGCGGGGCCGGCGCATACCGCGCTCGCCATGGCGATCCGCAACAAGTGCCGGCTCGACCCGCGTCTGCGCGAGATGGCGATCCTGCAGGTGGGCTATGCGGCGCGCTGCGCCTACGAATGGGTGCATCACTGCGAGATCGCGCAGGAGTTCGGCGTCAGCGCCGCCGACATCAAGGCGCTTGCCGACGACGACGCCGGCAAGACGACGACGCTCGATCCACTGACGCGCGCGGTGCTGCGCGCGGCGCGCGAGATGACGAAGGATTGTGCCATCTCGGATCCGACCTTCGCGCAGCTGAAGGAGCGGCTCAGCGACGAGGAGATCGTCGATCTCGTCATCGCCGTCGGCGTCTACAATTCGACGGTGCGCGTGCTCGAAAGCCTCAAGGTCGATCTCGAGCCCGAATGTCGCCATTTTCTCGAGGCGTTTCCCCTGCCGCCACGCTGAGAAGCGCCGCCGTCAGGAAGAGGCTCGAGAGCCACCACGCCTGCCAAACGCCATAGGAAAGGCACGCGATGACGAGCGCCGCCGCGGCCCAGGCGAGCGCGCCTGCGCGTGCGGTCCGCGCAAGGTCGGCCGAAAAGCCGGCGCGCCACAGTCCCCACAGCACGATGGCCAGCGCGAGCAGCGTGCCGGGAATTCCGAGCTCAAGTTCCCATTGCAACACCGCGTTGTGCGGATGAAGCGGCAAGGTCGTCGCGTCGAGCGGCAGGTTCGCGCCGGGAAAGCGGTCGGCCCAGCGCTGCTCGCCGCCGGGAATGGCGCGGCTTGCGTCCATGCCCCAGCCGAGAAGGGGGCGCTCCTCGACGCGGTCCGCCGTGAAGCGCCAGATCATGAGGCGGTGGAGCGCCGACCATTTTATCTGGGGCGCGTCGTGATAGAGCGCGATCGTGTCGCGATAAGGCGGCACCGCGAAGGGGGCGGCGGCCGCGAACAGCACGAGGACGGCGCCAAGTGCCGCGGCGGTCGCCCGCGGCAGGAACCAGGCGACCGCGAAGACGACGAGGGCCGCAAAAATGGCGAGGAGCGCCGCGGTGCTGAAAAGCAGCCACAGATTGGCGGCGACCCCCAAGGCGAAGAGCGCCGGCAAGGAAACGCGCCACCGCCCGCGTGAGGCTGCGACCACGGGCCACAGCGCCAGCGCCAGCACTGTCGCGGCGCGGTCGAAGCGCGCGAGCAGCACCATCGGACGGTTGAGGATCATCCGCGAGATCGACGCGTCGGTCAGGGCTTCGTGCAGGCCGAAGAGTGTCGCAAGCGCGAGACCGACCGCGGTCCAGGTGGCGACGAGCCGGCGCTCGCGGGGAGCGAGGCTGAGCGCGGCCGCGAGGAGCACAGAGCCGCCGGCGAATACGAGCAGAAGGCGAAGGCCCTCGAGGAACGAATGGAGCGGAATGATCGACCAGAGTGCCGAGAGCGTGGCCCAGACGCCGAGCGCAGCACCAAGGGCGGCGAAGGGCGCGAGCGCGCGCAGGGCGCTTCTGAGCGCGCGTGCCTCCAGCGCGAGGGTCGCCACCGCCGCGAGCGTGAAGAGCGGCGCCATCGCCAGCGGATCGAGGAAGCTCGCGAGCGGCGCGAGCGCGCCGCAAAGCGCCAGGACGATGCCCCGGCGCGACATCCGGCCCTCAGGCGCCTCTGCTCTCTCCGTCATTCGGGGACGAGCAGCGCCTCGTCGTCGTTGCGCACGTTGTTGACGCGCTGGCTGACGCGATAGACCCGCATGCGCTCGGCCGGAAACGGCTTGAAGAGCTTCGGGAGCTCCTGGCGCTTCACGGTTTCTTGTCCGAGCCATTTGGCCCAGTCGGCGCGGTCGAGGATCACGGGCATACGATCGTGAAGCGTCGCGATCGCCTCGTTCGGCTCGCAGGTGAGGATGGTGCAGCTTCGCACGACCTCCTGCGTCGCCGGATCGCGCCAGCGCTCCCACAATCCTGCGAACGCGAAGATGCGGTCGCCGGGCGCCGGCACGATCGCCCACGGCTCCTTGCCCGAGGCGATCTTCTTCCACTCGTAGAATCCGTCGGCCGGAATGATGCATCGGCGCTTCTGGAATGCCTCGCGGAAGGCCGGCAGTTCGCCCACGCTTTCGCTCCGCGCGTTGAACATCTTGTTGCCGACCGAGCGATCCTTGGCCCAGAGCGGGATGAGGCCCCAGCGCACGACGTCGAGATGGCGCTTGCCGTCGTCAGGATTGAAGCGAACGGCGAGCACGCCCTCGGTCGGCGCGAGATTGTAGCGCGGCGGGAAATTCGGCAGCGCGTTCGACGTGCCGAAGATGCGCGCGGTCTCCGCGGCGGGAGTACGATTGAGGAAGCGTCCGCACATGACGCCATGCTAGGGGGATGCTACGGCCGATGACAATGGCGGAGACGAATGGGCATTCTGGCGCTCGAGCCAATCTTCGAGCACAAGGACGGGCCAGAGCACGCGGGCCCAATTGCGCCGGCCTTCGCGATGCGCGCGCCAACGCGCGCTAATGATGGGTGGTGCGACGAAACCGTGCCGTTCGAGGCGCGCGGGATCGAGCCGCTCGTCGGCCCAGCCGCGCAGGCCTTGGGCGAGCCAGCGCGCGAGCGGCGGCTCGAACCCATGCTTCGGCCGGTCGACAAGCGCGCGCGGCACACGCGCGTAAAGCGCCGCACGCGGCAGACGTTTCTCGGCGACGAAATCCTCCGGCAACGACCATGCGAACTCGGCGATGCGCGGGTCGAGGAAGGGCGCGCGCACCTCGAGCGCGAAGGCCATGCTGGCGCGGTCGATCTTCACCAATAGGTCGTCGGGGAGATAGGTGATGGTATCGCGCAGCATGAACTGCTGCGGGAGCGAGGGGAGGCCCTCATCGAGCGGCGCATCGAGAAGCGAGGCGGCCTCGCCCGCCGTTGGCGCAAGCCCGTCCTCGGGCCGCGTGCTCGCGAGGTGGTTGCGGTAGAGCGCTTCGGGCGACGCGTGTGCAGCGTTGCCGAAGATCCGGCGCAGGCGCCGCACGGGCCGCAGCTCTGCGCCTGCGAGCGCGCGCGCCGCGGCGCCCGCCACCGAGCGCGCCCAGGCCGGGCGCGCGGCAAGCTGCTGCCATTCCGCGGCTGCGCGGGCGTAGCGCGCATAGCCGCCGAACAATTCGTCGCCGCCGTCGCCCGACAGCGCGACCGTCACGTGCTCGCGCGTAAGATGCGACAGGATGAGCGTCGGGACCGCCGAGGGATCGGCGAACGGCTCGTCATAAGCCGCGGCGGCCTGCGGCAGGAACTCGAGGCATTCGCGCTCGCTCACGCGGAGCGTCTCGTGCTCGGTGCCGAGCTTGCGCGCGACCGCGGCCGCGTGCGGCGCCTCGTCGAAGCCCGCGTCCGGGAAGCCCACGCAGAAGCTCTTGGTGCCCGGCCGCGCCTTCTGCATCGCCGCCACCACCGAACTGCTGTCGATCCCGCCCGAGAGAAACGCGCCCAAGGCCACGTCGGCTTCGAGGCGGATCGCGACCGCGTCGTCGAGGAGCGTCTGGAACTGCTCGGCGGCGGCATCGAACGAGCCTGCGAAGGGTTGCGCCGCCGCGGCGGCCGCTCGCTCGGGCGCCGACCAGTAGGGTGTGGCGTCGGTCTCCCGGCGCGAGGCGGAAATTTCCGCGGTACACCCGGCCGTAAGCTTGCGCACGCCGGCAAACGCGCTCGAGGGCGCGGGGACGAAGCCATAGCGCAGGTAGGCGCCGATGGCCGGCCGGTCGAGCGCGCCCGTCCAGAGCGGATGGGCCGCGAGCGCCTTCAGCTCCGAGGCGAAGAGCAGCACGCCGTCGATCCAGCCGCAGTAGAGCGGCTTCTCGCCGAAGCGGTCGCGCGCAAGATGAAGACGCCGCTCGCGCCGGTCCCACGCGGCGATTGCGAACATGCCGTTGGCGCGCGTCAGCGTTTCGCGGAAGCCCCAGCGCGCGATCCCCTCGATCAGGGCCTCGCTATCGCTGTGGCCGCGCCAGGCGATGCCGGAAAGATCACGCCTCAGCTCGCGGTGATTGTAGATCTCGCCGTTGAAGGTGAGGACGTAACGCCCGTCGGCCGACAGCATCGGCTGATGCCCGGCGGGGGAAAGGTCGAGGATCGCGAGACGCCGGAAGCCCAAGGCGATGCCGGCCGCCGCGTCGCACCACGAGCCCTCGGCGTCGGGCCCGCGATGAACGAGGCGCGCGGCCATCGCGCGCGCGATCCCCTCATACTGTGCCGGATCGATGCGGTGATCGGGATCGAAGAAGCCGGCGATGCCGCACATGCGGCGTCACACTTCGCCCAAGGTCCGCACGGGTTGGCGCGCCTCGCCGGCTTCGCGCTGGCGCAGCGCGGCGGGCTTCCACGCCGGCGGCCGCTCGGTCGAGCCGTCCTCGGTGAAGGCGGCGAGCGCTTCGTACATCTCGGCGGCCGGCTCGGCCGGCACGCGCACGAAGCTCGCGAGATAGCGCACGAGATGGCGCGAGAAGAACGGACCGCCGAACGCGCGATGATATGTGCGCGCACGTGCGAGCGCGCGGCGATAGGCGAGATCGCGGTGGCGCCGCGAGATGTCCTTGCGCTCGGTCACGAGGTAATAGAGCGCAAGCACGGATTCGTAGCGGCTGCGCCGGCGCTGCTCGGACAAGCGACCGGGCGCGCTGTGCGGCGCCAACGCCACCGGCCCCATCACGCGCGCGCCGCCGCCCGCCGCGAAGAGCCGCAGGAAGAGCGCCTGGTCGGGCGAGATCAGCCGCTCGTCGCAGCCGCCCGCCGCCCAGTAGCGCTCGGACGCGACGAGCATTGTGCTCGAATTCGAAGGGCAGTTCCGGATGAAGCGCGCAAGCCCGTCCGGCTCGTGGATGATGGGCGCCTGCAGCGGATCGCCATCGCCAAGCGGATCGGGCGCCTCGAGCCGATAGGTGCCAAGATCGCCGTAAGCGAAGGCCTCGTTCGTCGCCTCCGCCGCCTCGAGCAGCCGCGCCGTCGCACCGGGGACGAGGAGATCGTCGCCGTCCAAGAATTTGAGCCAGGGATAAGACGCTGCGCGTGCGCCTTCGTTCGTCGCGGCCGAGGCACCGCGGTTCGGCTGACGCAGGATCAGCACTTTGTCGTGCCAACCGCGCGTCAATTCGGCGATGAGCTCGGCTGAGCCGTCGGCCGAGCCGTCATCGACGAACACGAACTCGCGCGCGAACGGACCTTCCTGGCGCGCCAGCGCGTCGATCACTGCCGGCAGGTAAAGCCGCTTGTCGAACACGGTGACGATGAAGGAAATGCCGGTCAAACGCGGCCTCTGAATGGGTTCGCGCATGATAGACGGATTTCCGTCGCATCGCTACGTTCGGAGCCGCATGGAACCGGCGGTTTTGCACTGGCGCGACGGAATCTCGTCGATTCCCGATGGGGCGGACGAGGTCCGCATCGCTGATGCGCCGCGCGCTCTCGGCCCCGTTGACCGCGTACTCTTCGGTCGGGGCTTCCTGCGTGTTGGTGCGGGCTTGATCTATCGGCGCTCGTCGCGGATCGATGATCCGAACAAGGCAGGCGGCGACACCGAATCGACGATCCAGATGTCGAATTTCGGCAAGAACGCGGGTTTCGCGAACCAGCTTTTTCAGTACGCGTTCCTGAAGCTCTATGGGCTGCGCCACAACGCCGCGGTCGAGACGCCGGAATGGGCGGGCGAGAAGATTTATGGAATTCCGCATCGCGGGCTCGGCGCTCCCTTGCGCATGTGGAAGGGTGATGAATGGTCGGTGCGCGATCTCGCGCTCTGGGACATGGCGCGGCCGCCGCTCGATGTCGATTTCTGGGGCTATTACCAGAATGTGCCGGCATGCTGGGCGCCGCACCGCGAGTTCGTGCGTAGGCTTTACCGGCCGCGCGATCCGTGGCGCGCGCCGGTCGAGCGCTGGCTCGCGCGCCATCGGCCGCCGGGCGCGACGCTTGTCGCTCTTCATCTGCGGCGCGGCGACTATCGCACGCTCGGCGCCGAGAAGCCGTGGTTCCGGCCGTTGCCGGAAGAATTCTACCGGCGCTGGCTCAAGCAGATATGGCCGACGCTCGCGAACCCGGTGCTGTTCATTGCGAGCGACGACCGCGATGCCGTGCTGCCCGCCTTCGCCGAGTTCGCCCCCATCACCGCCGCGGAAGGAGAGGCGGAGATGCCGGAGCCGCGCTTCCTCGCCGACTTCGCGATCCTCGCCGCCGCCGACGTGCTCGCCCTCTGCAACAGCAGCTTTTCGCGCATGGCGGCGATCCTCGCGGCGGATACGCAGCGGGCCTTCATCCCGGAGCTGGCGAGCGGCACGTTCGAGCCTTACGAGCCCTGGGCTACGGATCGCTTCTGGCAGCGCTTTGGCGCGCCGGAGCCGCGCCCGAAGTCGCGCGTGCCGCGTTTCCTGCGGCGATGGATGGCATGAGGCGGACGCCGCTGCTGCGCCGGAACGCATCGAGCGTCGAGAACAGCGTGGCCTCGTCGAGCCGCACGCCTGGCACCCGTGCGGCGAGGAACAGGCGGAAATAGCGCGAGAGATATGACGCACCGCCGTGCCGCGCGGCGTATTTCCAGGCGCGGCCCGTCACCTGCTTCTGCACGAGGCGGCGGAAGCGTGCGGGCAGCTCGGAATGATCCTTGAGCGTCAGGAGTGCGGAGAGCGACTGGTCATGCTGGAGCTGCGCCGGAAATTTCATGATGCGGCCCGGCTCATCGCGCGGCCCCATCGCGACGACGGGATCGATGAAGCCGACGCGCGTCACGAGCGCCATGCGCTGCGCCAATGACTGGTCCTGAATGAAAACGCGTTCGTCGGCGCCGCCGGCGCGCTTCAGCGCCGCGGTGTCGAGCAGGTGCGTGCTGCCGCCGGCATGGCCGATGCGGATGACGGTGTAGAGCGCATCGTCGAGGACGCGCACGGGGACCTGCGCGGGCTCGGGCGGAAAGGCCGGCGCCGCGTCCGCGCTGTAATAGCCGTTGTGGCCATAGATCGCGCCGCAGCCGCTTTCGGCTGCCGCACGCAAGAGAAGCCGCGAGGCATAGGGTGCGAGGATGTCGTCGCCGTCGACGATCTGCGTGAAGGACAGCCGCGCGTGCGCGATGCCGCGATTGACGGCGACGGAAGGGCCGGAATTCTGCTGGCTGATGAGTTCGGCGCCGGGCAAGCCCGCGACGAGGCGGCGTGCAAGCTCGCCCGAGCCGTCGCTCGACCCGTCGTCGACCAGGATATATTGCCGCTCGAATTGGCCCTGCTGGTTGCGGAGCGCCGCAATGACGCCTTCGAGATAGCGCGCCTTGTTGTAGATCGTCACGACGTAGGAGACGCCCTCAGCCTGCATCGTCGCGGCTCAGCGCAGCCGCGCCAGCGTCTCGGCACGGAATTCGCGGAGATTCCGCTGCACGTCCTCCATCTCGAAGACGATGGTCTCCTCGGCCGTGATCCCGCCTTCCCAAAAGATGCCGAGGCCGCTTTCGTCCTCGCGCATCTTGCGGCCGAGCGCACCGCGCGTGATGTAGTAGCGCGGGTCGCGCACGATCTCGCTCGTCTTGGCGAGAAAGCGCAGGTGGCTGCCTTCGGCCTCGGCGAACCAGCGATGATGATAGAAGCCCACCTCGGGCGGGCGGCCGATGCGCGCGGCCAGCCCGGCCCAGCGGCCCTTGGCGAAGATCTCGCGCGCGCGCGACGGCGTCTCGATATAGCCGGCCTTGGCGACGCGCGACAATTCGCGCACCACGGTCAGCGGATCGCGCACGTCCTCCAAGAGATGTGAGCAGAAGCTGAAGTCGAAAAATTTGTCGGGCCACGGCCAGGGCGCGAGGCAGGCGTCCTGCACGCGCCAGGTCGCTTCCGAAAACCGCGCCGGCTGCTCCGGATCGAGCGGCTGACCCCTCGTTTCATAGGGGTTGAGGTCGAGCACATGCGTCGCGGCGTTGAGCGGCAGGTACCAGCCGCCGACATCGAGAACGCGGGCGGCCGCGCGCGCCTTGGCGATCACCACGGGCAGGTTGCGGCGCAGGATCATCCGTCAGGAGCGCCGCCGCAAGGAGAGCCTCAGAAGTTCTCGACCCAGGGGCGGAGTTCGACCTCCCAGGTCCAGGCGCTGCGATGCTGGCGGTGGATGCTGAGATAGGTGGCGGCGATCGCGCTCGGTTCGAGCGTCCCGTCGGGGCCGCGCTGCGCCGCGCGCTCATCGTTGGTGTCGAGCTTACGGATGCCACCGTCGATCACGAAATGCGCGACATGGATGTTCTTGGGCGCAAGCTCGCGCGCCATGCTTTGGGCAAGGCCGCGCAGGCCGAACTTGCCCATGGCGAAGGGCGCCGACTGGGCATAGCCCTTGACGCTCGCCGAGGCTCCAGTGAAGAGGATCGTGCCGTGGCCCTGCGCCAGCATGCGTTTGGCCGCCTGCTGACCCACGAGGAATCCGCCATAGCAAGAGACGACGAGCGCGTTCAGCACCTGGTCGGGATCAAGCTCGGCGACAGGCCCGCGGGCGCGCGCGCTCGGATTGTAGACGACGATGTCCAAGGGCCCGGCGGCGGCGAAGAGCGCCTCGACGTCGACGCGCTTCGAGGCATCGCAGGCGAAGACGCGAGCACCCGTCTCCTTGGCGAGGGCCGCGAGCTTCTCGGTGTTGCGTGCGGCGAGCGCGACTTTCATGCCTTCTTTGGCGAAGAGGCGCGCGAGCGCGGCGCTCAGGCCGCTGCCCGCGCCGACGATGAGTGCGTTTTCTGCCATGTCCGCATTCTAGCGCCGGCCGAACGGCCGGCGCCAGAGGGCGGCGGGTCAGCCGCCGCCGCGGCGGCCGAGAACGAGTTCCGCCTCGGCGCGTGCGGCAACGCGCTTCAGCGCCTCGCGCTTCAGCTCCACCAGCACAGGGCGCGCATGGCGGTTGTGCACGACGCCGCCGCTCGCCGCGACCTGCCACGCGCCGCCCGGCAGCACCAGCCGCACGACGCGCGGCACGCTCTCCTCGCTCAATGTCGCCTCGACCTCCTGGCCTTTGTAGAGGCGCTGGATTGCCATCTCGTCGAGGAGCGGTTGCTCGACGATGACCTCGTCGCTGCACCCCGGAAGACGCAGCGCGCCGCGGCGCGCGCGCGGGTCGAACCATTTTACGACGCCGCGCACCATGCCGGGCCGCATGAGCGAAACTGCTGACGGCGCGGGCGCGGGCTCGGCCGCGATCTCGGCGCGCCGCACGAGCCGCGGCTGCGGCGGCGCGGGCAGGCTCTCGGCCTCGGGCGTTGGTGCTGCGACAGCGGGCGCACGCCGGCGCGGCGCGGACGCGGCACGGGGTGCGCGTGCGGGTGCCGCAATCTCTTTCGCAGCGGCCACAGGCGCCGCCACCGGCTCTCCAAGCGCGGCGAGTGCCACGGCGACGCTGTCGATCAGCTTCGGCACTTCCGCGATGGTCGTCGCGCGCCTTGCGACAAGCTTGGCCACCATGTGTGCCACGCTCGCCTGCAGCGAATTGCTCATCTAAAAACCTTCCCCAGTATTCCCGCGCCCAAACACGCGCGGGCTCTCTCTATGTGCTGTGCTCCGGTGAACAACGACGGGACCGGAGCGTCCCGGCGCCGATCGAGCTGCATGACCTTGCACGCGAAGCGGGCGGGCCTACTCCTTGCAAGCGCTGGCTGAAGCGGTGGGACCGGCGCGTCGCACGCCCGACGCGCAACTAGTAGTCGGGCCGGCAGAGTTTGGCAAGTTACCCGAACGAGGCGGTCTGCGACCATCGAGAAAAGCGCGACGCCCCGTGGCGGAACCGCCGCGCGAAGCGGGCCGTTGCTTGGAGGCATGCCGGACGGAACCGGCGGAAGGGATCGAGCGATGCTCTATTGGGCGTTGGTTTTCTTGATTATCGCGATCATCGCCGGTGCGCTGGGTTTCGGCGGGATCGCGGCGACGGCGGCCGGCATTGCCAAGGTGCTGTTCTTCGTATTCCTCGTGATCTTCTTGGTGGCGCTCATCATGGGCCTCGCGCGGCGGCGCGGGCCGCCGCTGATCTAGGCGCGCAGGCCACGCGCGCTCAGTGCTGCGTCGCGAGCGCGCGTGCGAGCTGGCTCAGCGCCTCCTGGTGCCGCTCGTTCGAGATCTGGGCGAAGTTGCGCGCAAGCTCAAGGCACATGCGCTCGCGCTGGCTGATCGGCCGCCCGGTCTGGCTGTCGAGCCCCTCGAAGAAATAGCTCACGGGCACGCTTAGCACCCGCGCGATCTCGAACAGCCGCCCGGCCGACACGCGATTGATGCCGCGCTCGTATTTGTGCGCCTGCTGATAGGTCACGCCGATCAGGTCGGCGAGCTGCTGCTGGGTCAGGCCCAGCATGATGCGGCGCTCGCGGATGCGGGCACCGACATGGCGATCGATGTCCTGCGTACGGCTCGTCGTTCGCTTCGCTTCGGTATCGCTCATGTGACTCTGTCAGATTCTAAGAGGAACGCCGCGGCGCCAACGGCGCCGGGCGAGCCGACATGGCAAGGTGCGTGTCGCCGAAATGTTCCGCAGCGAGCCCGATATGAACCCGCGCCGGGCGCCTAACCCTCCGCTCCGACTTCGGCGCGGCCCTCGTCTGCGCGCATCGCATTGCTCGCATCTCGTCCATTTGCGCGCGTGCAAAGACGCCGTGGCGATCAAAACGGCACCTGTTTCGACCGCTGGTTCAGATAACGTCGCCCGGTTGCTCTGGTTCCGTCAAAGGGTCGGGCGGCGCGCCGGGCATGGCCGCATTGCACAGGTTTGACTTCGCCTTTGCCCAATGTTAACCACGGAAAAGCCACACCCCGCGGAACCCAATGCCCCGGATTTCGATTGGCGACTGCCATTTGTTCTACGAGCGGCACGGCGCGGGGTTTCCCGCCGTCCTGGTGAGCGGCCTCGCCGGCACCGCGCAATACTGGCACGACCAGATCCCGGCGCTGTCGCGCTGCTATGAGGTCATCGTCCACGATCACCGCGGGGTCGGCCAAAGCGACGCCGCGGTGGCGACCCCCACGGTCGAGCGCATGGCGCAAGATGTGCTCGCGCTCATGAACGCGCTCGACATCAAGAAGGCGCATATCATCGGCCATTCTGCGGGCGGCGCGGTCGCGCAAATCCTCGCGATCGAGCATCCGCAGCGCTGCGCCAGCATCGTCGTCGCCGCAAGCTGGCCCAAGCCCGATGCATATTTCCGGCGCCTCTTTGCGCTGCGCAAGGAGGTGCTGACGCGGCTGGGGCCCGCGAGCTACGTGCAGACCAATACGCTCCTGACCTATCCCCCCAGCTATATCGCCCGCAACAACGAGAAGCTGCGCCATATGGAGGCGCAAGCGCTTGCGCATTTTCCATCAGTCGAGCACATGATCGGCCGCATCGACGCCGTCCTGGCGTTTGATCGCACGGCCGAGCTCGGCCGCATCCGCACGCCGGCCCTCATCGTAGCGGCACAGGACGACCTCGTGACGCCAGCTTACTTCACCGAGGATCTGGCGCGCCGCATTCCCGGAGCCGAGGCCAAGTTCTTCCCCCAAGGCGGGCACTACTTCAGCCAAGTCAATCCGCGCGAATTCATCCAGGCGCTGCAACCATTCCTCGCCATCCACACGCCAGCAGCGGCGCGCCCTGCCGAGGCCCGCGTGAACTGATCCCCTCGCAGGGGGCTAAGTCCTTGGAAATTAATCCTTCGGCAAGGTTTCGACCATAGCCTTTCGAGGCGCGTTGGCCGGTCGCCGCGCGCTCGTTGCGCGAAGGTGGTCTTCCCCATGGCCCAGGACGTCAACGCCGCACCGGCCCGCGTCTTGGCCGCGCTTGCCGCCGCCGGCGACGCCGCCTACGAATGGGATCTGCAGAGCGACGTCATGACGTGGCACGGCTCGCCGCGCATGCTCGGCCTTACCGACGAAGAGTCGATCGCCACCGGCAAGGGCTTCGCCGGCCGCATCAATCCCGAAGATCTCCTGCTGCGCCAGCAGCGGTTGCAGAGCCACTACAATCGCGGCAGCGCATTCGACGTGGAGTACCGCATACGTTTGGGCGACGGCGGCTTCGCTTGGCTGAACGAGCGCGGTACGGTCGAGCTCGACCGCGTCGGCCGGCCCAGCCGCATGCTCGGCGTGCTGCGCGTGGTGACCCAGCGCAAGACGCAGGAGCAGCGGCTCGAGCGGCTTGCGAACTACGACGACCTCACCGGTCACTTCAACAAGAAGCGCCTGCGCGAAGCGCTCGACCATATGCTCGCGCACAGCACGCGCACGAGACTTGCCGGGGCCTATCTTGCGATCGGCATCGACAAGCTCGCCAACATCAACGACACCTTCGGCTACGAGACGGGCGACAAGGTCATCGTCGAGATGGGGCAGAGGCTCGACCGCTGCCTGCGCGTGTCCGACGTGATCGGACGCGTCGGCGGCGACCGCTTCGGCATCGTCCTCGCGCATTGCCCCGAGCACAACATCGCGACCGTCGCCGAGAAGATTCTCGGCGCCGTCAGCCAGATGCCGTTCGATACCGAGGGCGGCCCCGTCTACGCCACCGTCTCGGTCGGCGCGGCGTCATATCCCGACCAGGCCAAGACATCCTACGAAGTCATGACGCGCGCGGAGACTGCGCTCGCCGAAGCCAAGCGCGCCGGGCGCGACTGCTTCGTGCCGTACCGCATCTCCGACGAGCAGCGGCAGCGCCACCGCAATGGCGTGGCCTTGGGCGAGCGCGTGCAGCGCGCACTCCGCGACCAGCGCCTCTGCTTTGCCTATCAGCCGGTGATCGACGCCAACAGCGGCGCGGTCGATTATTACGAGTGCCTCCTGCGCATGATCGACGACGACGGCCGCGTCGTTCCGGCCTCCGAATTCGTCGCCGCGATCGAGAAGCTCGGCTACATCCGGCTCATCGATCGCTATGTGCTCGAGCGCGCGGTGGCCGAAACCGCGGCGCATCCGGGCGTCTGCCTCGGCTTCAACATTTCCGGCTTTACCGCGACCGACCGTGCGTGGCTGAGGGGCGCCGCCGCGATCCTTCAGGACCAGCGTGAGACCGCAAGCCGCCTCGTCGTCGAGATCACCGAGACGGCGGCACTCCACGACCTCGAGGAATCGGCAGAGTTCGTCACCACCTTGCGCCAGTTCGGCTGCCGCATCGCGCTCGACGATTTCGGCGCGGGCTTCACGTCATTGCGCCATCTCCAGGCGCTTTCGCTCGACACGGTCAAGATCGACGGAGCCTTCGTGCGCAATCTCGCGCACAAGGCCGACAACCAGGTGTTCCTGCGCCATCTCGTCGGGCTGGCGCGGAGCCTCAATCTCATGACCGTCGCCGAATGCGTCGAGACGGCGGAAGAGGCGGCGATGCTGCGCCGCGAGGGCGTGCATTTCCTGCAGGGCTATTACTACGGCGCGCCGTCGCTCGAGCCGCCCTGGGCCGCCGCACCCGGACAAAAACGCGCCGCCGTCGGCGCCGACTGACGCAATCTCCGGCTATTCTTTCTTCTGGCTCAGGTCGTTGACCTGCTGCTGCAGGTTGTTGATGCGCTGGCGCAGCTCGTCGAGCGTGGGCTCGCTGCCCTGTTCCTCGGGCTTGTCGCTTTTCGGCTTCTCGCCGGCATTGGCGGGGAAGGGCGAGAACATCTTCATGGTCTTCTCGAAGAGCGCCAGATTCTGCTTGCCCATCTCTTCCAAGGGGCCGAACGGGAAGAGCCCGCCGAACGCGTCCTGCAGGCTCTTGCGCATCTGCTCCTGGTTGCGCGCGAATGTTGCCATCGCGTGGTCAAGATAACGCGGCACAAGCCACTGCATGCTATCGCCGTAGAGGCTGATGAGCTGGCGCAGAAAGCTGATCGGCAGGAGGTTCTGACCCTTCTGCTCCTCTTCGACGATGATCTGCGTCAGCACCGCGCGCGTGATGTCTTCGCTGCTCTTGGCGTCGTAGACGACGAACTCGTTCCCCTGCTTCACCATGCGGCTCAAATCGTCGAGCGTCACGTAGCTGCTCGTTGCCGTGTTGTAGAGCCGCCGGTTTGCATATTTCTTGATCACTACCGGCTGCGCGTCCGCGCCGCTCTTCTCCGCCATTGCGCTTCCTTGACCCCCCTCGAAAAGGCGTCACCAGAGCGCCAGCATAACATCGCCGGTAGAGCGCCGCGACTCCCCTTCTGGCCTTCGCCGACTCGCGACGATATAATGCGTTTATGGCGGATCCGCCGGATGTCGCTGAGCTTGCCAAGCGGTATGTCGACCTGTGGCAGGACCATTTGATGGCGCTCGCGGGCGACCCCGCGCTCGCCGAAAGCATGGCGCGACTTTTCACGGGCGCTGCGCCGTGGCCGATGCCGCGGCCGGGCGGCGGTGAGCGTGGATTCAGCACCGCGTCAGGGGCCGCGGCCGCTGCCGCTCCATCTTCTGAACGCGAGCGCGACGTGGCTCAGCTCGCGCGCCGCCTTGCCTCTGCTGAGGAGCGGCTCGCTGCCCTTGAGGCTCGAGTTGGCGCCCGAGGCGAGCGCCCTCAAAAAAAGTCTCGCCGCCGCCGCTCTTGAGCCGATCAGCGCGGCGCTCGACCGCGAGCTCCGGGCGCGCGCCGGCGCGTTCCTCGCGGGCATCGAGCGCTATCGCCATCATCCTTACCGCCGCGCGCTCGCCGACCCGCCAGCGCTGTGGCAGGAAGGCACGACCCGCCTCCTGGATTACGGGCGCCCGGGTGATCCCGTGCTCCTCGTCGTGCCGTCGCTCATCAATCGCGCCTATATCCTCGATCTTGCGCCGGCGACGAGCCTCATGCGCCATCTCGCCGGCGAACGCATCCGGCCACTCCTCGTCGATTGGGGTGCGCCGGGCGAAAGCGAGCGCGGCTTTGGACTGACGGAGTACGTGGCGGGCCGGCTCGAGGCGGCGCTCGACGCCGCCGTAGCGCTGGCGCGCGCGCCGGTCGGGGTCATGGGCTATTGCATGGGCGGGCTCCTGGCGCTGGCGCTCGCGCAGCGCCGGCGGCGCGACGTAAGCGCGCTCGCGCTGCTCGCGACGCCGTGGAGCTTCCATGCCGAGCGCGCGGGACACGCGAAGCTCTTGGGCGCGCTCGCCGCTCCCCTCGGGCTCACGTGTGCGCCGCTTGGCGAGGTGCCGGTCGACATCCTCCAGGCCCTTTTCACGGCCGCCGACCCGCTCGTCGCGATGCGCAAGTTCTCGCACTTTGCTGCGCAAGCGGACGGGCCCGCGGCGCACCATTTCGTCGCGGTCGAGGATTGGCTCAATGACGGTGTGCCGCTGGCGCTCAAGGTTGCGCAGGAATGTCTCGCCGGATGGTACGGCGCGGACGAGCCGGGGCGTGGGGAATGGCGTATCGCCGGCCGTGCCATCCGGCCGCGGGACGTGGCGCAGCCGGCGCTCGTCATCGTTCCGTCGCACGACCGGATCGTGCCGCCCGCGAGCGCCGAGGCGGTCGTTCCGGCTTTGCCCGCGGGCGAGCGGCTCGTGCCGTCCTCGGGACATATCGGCATGATCGTCGGCCGTACCGCGCCCGCCGAGGTGTGGCGGCCCTTGGCGCGCTGGCTCAAGGGGAATTTGCGCCGACCGGGTTCCAAAACGCGGCGAGAAGGCTAATCTAAAGGCGATCGACCCGTAACCCGAGGGGAGAGACCCCATGACCGATGTCGTCATTGCCGCCGCGGCACGCACGCCGATCGGCTCCTTCAATGGCACCCTCAGCACGCTTCCCGCCCACGATCTCGGCAAGGCCGCGATCGTCGAGGTGCTGCGACGCGCAGAGGTGGCGCCGGCCGAGGTGAGCGAGGTCGTACTCGGGCAGATCCTGCAGGCGGGCGAGGGCCAGGGCCCGGCGCGCCAGGCTGCGGTCGCCGCCGGAATCCCGTACGAGGTCACGGCCTACAGCATCAACCAGCTCTGCGGCTCGGGCCTGCGTGCGGTGGCGCTCGGGTTCCAGGCGATCCGGCTCGGCGAGTCCGCGATCGTCGTGGCCGGCGGCCAGGAGAGCATGAGCCAGGCGCCGCACTGCATCCATCTGCGCAACGGCGTGAAGATGGGCGATGCCGATCTCGTCGACACCATGATCAAGGATGGGCTGTGGGACGCCTTCAACGGCTACCACATGGGCAACACCGCCGAGAACGTGGCGCAGCGGTGGCAGATCACGCGGGCAGAGCAGGACGGGCTTGCCGCCCGCTCGCAGGCGCGCGCCGAGGCCGCGCAGAAGGCCGGCCGCTTCAAGGACGAGATCGTGCCGGTGACAATCACCACGCGCAAAGGCGAGACGGTGGTCGATGCCGACGAATATCCGAAGCACGGCACCACGGTCGAGGTACTGGCGAAGCTGCGCCCCGCCTTCGACAAGAACGGCACGGTCACGGCCGGCAACGCGTCGGGCATCAATGACGGCGCCGCCGCGATCGTGCTGATGTCGGCCGAGGAGGCCAAGCGCCGCGGCCGCAAGCCGCTCGCGCGGATCGTGTCGTGGGCGACGGCAGGCGTCGATCCGGCAGTGATGGGGACGGGGCCGATCCCGGCGAGCCGCGCCGCGCTTAAGCGCGCAGGCTGGTCGGTCGGCGACCTCGACCTGATCGAAGCGAACGAAGCGTTCGCGGCGCAGGCCTGCGCCGTCAACAAGGACCTGAACCTCGATCCCGAGAAAGTGAACGTCAACGGCGGCGCGATCGCATTGGGCCACCCGATCGGCGCGTCGGGTGCGCGCGTGCTCGTGACGCTGCTCTACGAGATGCAGCGGCGCGATGCGAAGAAAGGCTTGGCAACGCTCTGCATCGGCGGCGGCATGGGCATCGCCATGTGCGTCGCGCGCGATTGAGTCGTAAGTAACCGCGCGACCTTCAGGTACGTGCGGCAAAGTGGGAGGAGACGACGATGAGCCGAGTGGCAATCGTGACGGGCGGCACGCGCGGCATCGGCCGCGCCATCGCCGAGGCGCTGAAGGGCGCGGGCTACAAGGCGGCGGCGACATATGCCGGCAACGAGCGTGCAGCCCAGAGCTTCACGCACGAGACCGGCATTCCGTCCTATCGCTTCGACGTGAGCGACTATCAGCAATGCGCCACCGCCGTGAAGAAGATCGAGCAGGAGGTGGGACCGGTCGACATTCTCGTCAACAATGCCGGCATCACGCGCGACGCGGTCCTGCACCGCATGACGCCAGAGCAATGGGGCCAGGTGATCGCGACCAACCTCACCTCGTGCTTCAACATGTGCCGCTGTGTCATCGAGGGCATGCGCGAGCGCGGCTTCGGCCGCATCGTCAATATCGGCTCGATCAACGGCCAGGCGGGCCAGTACGGCCAGGTGAATTATGCCGCCGCCAAGTCCGGCATTCACGGCTTCACCAAGGCACTGGCGCAGGAAGGCGCCTCGCGCAACATCACGGTGAACGCGATCGCGCCGGGCTATATCGACACCGACATGGTGCGTGCCGTGCCCGCGAACGTGCTCGAGAAGATCGTGGCGCGCATTCCGGTGGGCCGCCTCGGCCATGCCGGCGAGATCGCGCGGGGCGTGCTCTTCCTTGTCTCCGACGATGGCGGCTTCGTCACCGGCTCGACGCTCTCGATCAACGGCGGCCAGCACATGTATTGAGGCGGGCGCTTTCATCCTGTCATTGCGAGGAGCGCAGCGACGAAGCAATCCCCATTCGGCAGCGGGACTGCTTCGCTGCGCTCGCAATGACAGCGGAGTTGAGCGGCCTTAGAACTTGATCATGCCGCTGCGCGTCAGCACGATCTTGCCGCCGATGACCGGCGCCGTCGCGAGCGTATGGGCGACGGACTGGTCGGCATAGAGATCCCTGCTCGTCACTCCGTCGACAGCGACGATCACCTGGTATTTATGGGCGAAGGCCGCCTGCGCGGTAAAAAGGACCGCGCCGTTCGACGCATTGCCGACGCAGATCACCGTCTTGATGCCTTTCCTCTTCAGGATCTTGTCGATGTCGCTATCGACGAACTTGTCGAGGAGGCCGATGACGACCGGCTCCTTATCGATCGGCGCCACTTGCGCCAGGATCTCGCCTTGTTTCGGCTCCGCGGTCGGATATTTCGAGTAGACGACGAACGCCTTGGCCGCGCGCGCCTCGGCAAGAAGCTTCTCCGAGGCCGGCAGGGCCGCCATGCAGCGCGGGTTGGGCGCGCAATTCTGCTGCAGGAAATCGATCATCAGGAGCGCCGTCGTCTTGGGATCGACGGTGACATCCTGGAGCTTCGGCGGGGCGGGCGGCTGCACGCTCGCCCATTGATCGATGATGTCCTCGCTCCACGCCGGCGCGGCGGCGCAGAAGAAGACGGCAACGGCAACAAGGGGCAGCAGACGGCGAACGAAGTTCATGGATTCCTCCCGATGGTTCTTGAGCTTAAGGAATCAGCAAAAGGGGGCTTCGGTCAAGCGCCGCGGGTCTTATCCTCCCCCGGCACGGCGAGGCGCTCGGCGCGCTTTTCCAGGAACTCGCGGAGCCGCTCCTGCGCTTCGGGCGTCGTTTGCGTCATCGCGGCCATCAGCGATTCGAAGAAGAGCCCGTCGTCATGCGCGAGGTCCTGGATGCGCGGCAGCGCGTTCGTGATCGCGTAGTTGGACAAGGGCGCGTTCCTGGCGACGCGGAGCGCCACCTCGCGCGCTTTTGCGAGCGTCCCGCCCTTCGGCACGAGATACTGCACGAAGCCGGCGCGCTCGCCCTCGGCTGCGGAAAGTACGCGGCCCGTCAGCATCATGTCGGCCATGCGCGCGGCCGTGATGAGACGCGCGACGCGCACCGAGCCGCCGCCGCCAACGAAGATGCCGCGGCTCCCCTCGGGCAGCGCGAAGAAAGCGCTGTCGTCGGCGACGCGGATGTGGGCCGAGGCCGCAAGCTCCATGCCGCCGCCCACGACCGCGCCCGTAAGCGCGCTCACATAAGGGATGGGGCCGCGCTCGATGGTGTCGAAGATGGCGTGCCATTTGCGCGAATGGTGGACATTCTCGACCGCCGTGCGCGTCACATGCTCAGCGAGATCGAGGCCCGCGGAGAAATGCGCGCCGTGGCCGAAGACGAGGCCGACCTTGGCCTCGCCGTTGGCGCGCGCGACTGCGATGCGCAACGCCTCGACAAGCGCATCGTCGATGGCGTTGCGCTTGTCCGGCCGGTTCAAACCGATGAGCGCGACGGGCCCGTCGAGCTCATAGGTGAGCACGTCGCTCATGCCTTGGGCGCGGTCTCTTGCATCGAGCTGCGCGCGGAGAAGCGCTCGTACCACGCGGCAAGGCGCCGGGCGCGTGCGCGCCAATCCTCGCTCGCATAGCGGAAGTCGAGATAGCCGAGCGCGCAGCCGACCGTGATCTGGCCGATCGTGGCCGGCTCCTCGGCGTTGCCGAGCTCGCCTGCCTCGCATTCCATCTCGAGCGCGCCGATGGCGGTTCGCACCTTGCGCATTTGGGCGTCGATCCAGTCGGGCCATTGGAATTCTTTTGGCCGTACCGATTCGTAGCGCCCGAGGATTGCCGCCTCGAGCACGCCGTCGCCGAGCGCCTCCTGGCGCAGCGCTATCCAGCGCGCCTTGCCCTCGGCCGGGAAGATGCGGGCCTTGCCGTGGAGCGTGTCGAGATATTCGCAGATGACGTGCGAATCATAGAGCACGAGCCCGTCGTCGGTGGTAAGCGCCGGAACCTTGATGAGCGGGTTCTCGCGCGCGACTTCCTCGTTGGGCTTCGTTGGCGCGACGGCCGTCGGAATTCGCTCGATCCGTCCGACGAGCCCGGTCTCGTACGCCGTGACCATGACCTTGCGGACGAACGGCGAAGTCGGTGAATGACGGAGCCTCATGCCTGTCTCTCCCCGAGCGGTTATTCGCTCCATTGAGCCTAGCCTAAATTGGGGCTCCTTCCCATGGTACACTCAAGTGTCATGAGCGCCGACGTCGTCGATCTTCGTGATTTCTATGCGGGCCGCCTGGGCAAGGTCGCGGTGCGCATGATCCGCCGGCGTCTGCGCCTCGTTTGGCCGGACGTCACAGGCGCGCGCATCCTCGGCTTCGGCTACGCCTCGCCCTATCTGCGGCCGTTCCTGGCCGATGCGGAGCGCGTGATGTCGCTCATGCCGCCCTCGCAAGGCGTGCTGCCGTGGCCGGCCGAGGGGCCGTTCCGGGTGGCGCTCGCCGACGAGGCCGAGCTGCCCTTGGCCGACTACTCGATCGACCGCGTGCTGCTCGTCCACGCCGTCGAGTTCAGCGAACTCCTGCATCCGCTCCTGCGGGAGGTGTGGCGCGTCTTGGCGGGCGGCGGACGCGTTCTCGCTATCGTGCCGAACCGGCGCGGCATCTGGGCACGGCTCGACAACACGCCGTTCGGGCAGGGCCAGCCCTTCACGCCCGGGCAGCTGACGCGCGTCCTGCGCGAGACAGGTTTCACCCCGGAGCGCACGGCCTCGGCGCTCTTCATGCCGCCCACGCATTCGCGCATGATGCTGCGCTCCGCCGGCGCATGGGAGACGCTCGGCGAGCGCTGGTTCACCGCATTCTCGGGGGTTTCGATGGTCGAGGCCTCGAA
>DATIXQ010000056.1:0-45368 GCA_035518375.1 Allostellaceae bacterium
GAAATTCGCGCACTGGGACGGGGCGCGCTTTCGCGAGGCGGGATTCCGCGCGGTGCCGAGCGCGGTGGTGCGGCATTCGGCCTTCATCGCGCCGGGCGTCGTGCTGATGCCGTCTTTCGTCAATGTCGGCGCCTACGTCGACAGCGGCACCATGATCGACACCTGGGCCACGGTCGGAAGCTGCGCGCAGATCGGCAAGAACTGCCACATCTCGGGCGGCGCCGGCATCGGCGGCGTGCTCGAGCCGGTGCAGGCCGAGCCGGTCATCGTCGAGGACGATTGCTTCATCGGCGCGCGCAGCGAAGTGGCCGAAGGCGTCATCGTCGAGCGCGGCTCGGTCCTCGCGATGGGCGTATATCTCGGCGCCTCGACCCGCATCGTCGACCGCCAGACCGGCGAAACGCACACAGGCCGCGTCCCGGCCTATTCCGTCGTCGTGCCGGGCAACATCCCGGGCAAGCCCTTGCCCGACGGCAGCCCCGGCCCGAGCCTTTATTGCGCCGTCATCGTGAAGCGCGTCGACGAACGAACGCGCGCCAAGACCTCGATCAACGAGCTCCTGCGCGACTGAGCCGATGGCGGCCGATCCCGTCGCGCTGGCGAAGCGCCTCATTGCCGCGCCGAGCGTCACGCCCGACGACAAGGGTGCCATCGCCATCCTCGCCGGCGCGCTCGAGGCGCTGGGCTTCCGCTGCGAGACGGTGGAGTTCTCGGAGTCAGGCACGGCGCCCATCCTCAACCTCTATGCGCGGCTCGGCGGCGCCGGCCGCAATTTTTGCTTCGCCGGCCACACCGACGTGGTGCCGCCCGGCGACATTGCGGCGTGGAGCGTCGATCCGTTCACCGGTGCCATCAAAGGCGGCATGCTCTATGGCCGCGGTGCGGCCGACATGAAGAGCGCGCTCGCGGCGATGGTGGCGGCGTGCGCTCGCTTCCTCGATACGCGCGGGCGGAATTTCGGCGGCTCCTTGAGCTTCCTCGTCACCGGCGACGAGGAGGCCGACGCCATCAACGGCACACGGAAGCTGCTCGATTGGCTGGCGCAAAAGGGCGAGCGGCTCGATGCCTGCGTCGTCGGCGAGCCGACGAGTGCCGAGGCGTTCGGCGACATGGTCAAGATCGGCCGGCGCGGCAGCCTCAATGGCTTCCTCACGGTGCACGGCGTCCAGGGCCATACCGCCTACCCCGATCTCGCCGACAACGCGGCGCACCGGCTCGTCGCGATGCTTGCGGCGCTGACCGCGACGCCGCTTGACGAGGGCACGGAGCATTTCCCGCCATCGAACCTCCAGATCTCGACGATCGACATCGCCAACCGCGCGACCAACGTCATCCCTGCAACGGCGCGCGCCGTCTTCAACGTGCGCTTCAACGACCGCTGGACGAGTGCCACGGTCGAGCGCTGGGCGCGCCAGATCCTCGACAAGGCGGGCGGGCGCTACGAATTGCAGATCAAGGTGAGCGGCGAATCCTTCCTCGTGCCGCCGGGCGAGGTGAGCCAGATCCTCGCGGCCGCGATCGAGGACGTGCTCGGGCGGAAGCCGGTGCTGAGCACCACGGGCGGCACGTCGGACGCGCGCTTCATCCATCGCGCCTGCCCGGTCGCCGAGTTCGGGCTGCTCAACGCGACCGCGCACAAGGTCGACGAGCACGTGCCGTGCTCCGAGATCGAGCAGCTCGCGGCGATCTACCACAACGCGCTCGAGCGGTTCTTTGCGCGGTAGCATTCCGATGCATCCGTTTCGCCGCCGCAACCCTCTCGCCGGTGGGGCGAGGGAAAGATGCTGAGCCTGCGCGAGATGTCGTGGGGGCTTTACGGCGCCTGGCGGCTCCTGCTGCGCGACCGCGGCGCCATGGCGTGGTTCGATCGCAGCCTCGCCGGCGCCATCCATTCGTTCTGGGCGGCCGCCATCTGCTATCCGGGCTTCGTCGTCCTGCTGCTCGTGCGATTGCCGGCGAGCGATGTGCATTCCGCCGCCGTTTTCCGCATCCTCCTCGTCGAGACGATCGGCTACGTCATCGGCTGGTGCGCCTATCCGCTCGCGGCGTTGCCGTTCTGCCGCTGGCTCGCGCCGGAGGAACGCGCCTTGGGCTTCATCATCGCCTACAACTGGTCGCAGGTGTTGCAGACGGCGGCGCTCTTGCCGATCGCGGCGGCGGGCGGGCTCGATCTCGCGCCGGCCTATGTCGTGGCTTACGCCGATTTCGTCGCCTACATGGCGATCCTCGTTTACGAGTGGATCATCGCGCGGATCGCGCTCGAGGCGGGCGCGCTGCCGGCGACGGCGCTCGTGCTGCTCGACGTGGTGATCGGCGCCGCCTTGTCGCAGGTGACGCAGATCCTCTCGGGTCAGTCGCCGGGATAGAGGACGCGCACGAGATAGAGCCCTTCGGCCGGCGCGGTCGGGCCGCCGGCGCGGCGGTCGCGCGCGTCGAGCGCCGCGGCGACGTCGGCCGGGCGCCATTTCCCCTCGCCCACGAGCTTCAGCGTTCCCACCATGTTGCGCACCTGGTGATGAAGGAACGAGCGCGCGCGCGCCTCGATGCGGATTTCTTCGTCCGCGCGCGTCACCTCGAGTAGGTCGAGCGTCTTGACCGGCGAGCGCGCCTGGCACAGCGAATCGCGGAAGCTCGAGAAATCGTGCTTGCCGAGAAGATGCCGCGCGCCTTCCTGCATCGCCGCCGCATCGAGCGCGCGCCCGACATGCCAGACGCGGCCCGCTTCGAGAGCCACGGGCGGACGGCGGTTCAAGATGCGATAAAGGTAGACGCGCCCCTTGGCCGAACGCCGCGCGTCGAAATTATCCGCCACGCACGCCGCTTCGAGCACCGCGACCTTGTGCGGGCGCATATGCTGATTCAGCGCATTGCGCACCGTCTCGGGCGGATAGTCGCGCGGCAGGTCGAGATGCGCGGCTTGCGCCAGCGCATGGACGCCGGCATCGGTGCGGCCGGCGCCGTGCACGGTGATGCGTTCGCCGCAGAGCGCTTCGGCCGCCTCCTCGACGATCTGCTGCACCGAGAGGCCGAGCTTCTGGCGCTGCCAGCCGACAAGGCCCGCGCCGTCATATTCGAGCGTCAGCTTGTAGCGGGGCATGAAAGCAGCGTGCCCTTGGGCAACGCGAAGCCGCGCAGGAAGACGGCAAGATCGAGCGGCGCGCGGCCCGCGCGCTGCAGCACGAGCGGGCGGAACGCGCCTTCGCCGCACTGGATCGCAAGATTGTCGTCGAGGATCGTGCCGGGCGCCGCGCCCGAGGCCGCGAGCGTTTCCGCCGCCAGAACCTTGATGCGCTCGCCCGCTTCGAACCATGTGCCAGGCGCGGTACCCAAGGCGCGCACCTGCCGCTCCAATTCATCCGCAGGGCGGCGCCAGTCGAGCCGGCCTTCCTCGCGCCCGATCTTCTTCGCGTATGTCGCGCCGTCGCGCGGCTGCGGCCGCGGCACGAGGCGGCCCGACGCCAACCCATCGAGCGCTTCGAGCACGAGTGCCGCGCCGCGCTCGGCCACGCGGTCGTAAAGCTCCGGCGCCGTGGTGCGCGGGCCCAACGGAATCTTCTCGGCGAGCACGATCGCGCCGGTATCGAGCCCTTCGTCCATGCGCATGATGGTGACGCCGGTCTCGGCGTCGCCGGCGAGGATGGCGCGCTCGATCGGCGCCGCGCCGCGCCAGCGCGGCAGGAGCGAGGCGTGGACGTTGAGCGAGCCAAGCCGCGGCGCCTCGACCATCGCCTTGGGCAGGATGAGGCCGTAGGCGGCGACGATCGCGGCATCGAGCGCGAGCGCCGCGAAGGCGCTCGCCTCGTCGGGCCCGAGCCGCGCCGGGGTGAAAAGGGGAAGACCAAGCTCCGCCGCCACGCGCGCGACCGGCGCGGGCGCTTCCTTGTGGCCGCGGCCCGCGGGCCGCGCGGGCTGCGAATAAACGGCGGCGATCCGATGCGGCGACGCCGCGAGCGTGCGCAAGATGCGCGCCGCGACATCAGGCGTGCCGAGGAATGCGAGGCGGAGGCCGGGCACGAGGCTCAGGCCGGGACCGGCTGCTTCTGGCGCTTCGACTTTTGCAGCTTGCGCAGAATGATGCTGCGCTTCAGCGCGGAAATGTGATCGACGAAGAGGACGCCTTCGAGGTGGTCCATCTCGTGCTGGATGCAGGTGGCGAGAAGCCCCTTGGCCTCGAGCTCGCGCACCTCGTTCTCCTCGTCGAGATAGCGCAGCCGAATCTCGGCCGGGCGCTCGACATCGGCGTAATGCTCGGGCAGCGAGAGGCAGCCTTCCTGGATCGTGATCTTCTCGTCCGAGCGCCACAGAATCTCGGGGTTGGCGAGCTTGTAGGGCTGCGGCTTCTCGCCCTCGCGCGCGCAATCGAGCACGATGACACGGAGCGCCTGCCCGACCTGGGGCGCGGCCAAGCCGATGCCCGGCGCCTGGTACATGGTCTCCAGCATGTCGGCCATCAGCTTCTTCACGCGCGCGTCGACGCGCGCGACCGGCTTCGCCCTGATCTTGAGGCGGGGGTCGGGCGCGGTGATGATCGGCAGAGGCGCCATGGCGCGCTTTAGGTATGACGCAAAGCGCGCTTCGTCAACCGGCCCGCGCCGCGGCGGGCCGGCAGCTCGCTCATGAACGGCGCCCCGCGCACGCTTCGGTCAACGCCGCCATCCGCTCATATTCGGCGGCGATCTTCTCCATGGACGCTCTGGCGTCCGGGGTGTCCAAGAGCTCGGCGAGCAGGCGCGTTTCCTCCGCACGCTCTCTCCAGTGATCGGGATCATTCAGAACATCTTGGGCCGACACGACATATCCTCCTGACCATCGGCAAACGGAGGGGCGTTCGGCCACGGTTCCCGCACCTCACCCAATTAGACGGGCCGCATCTCGGCCGCAAGACCAGCGGACGTACTGATGCGCCGGCAAATGAACCGGAGCGCGCGAATCGTAACCAGGTGCCGGAGTGCGAGTGACATTCGCGCGATCGGTTTGCGATAATGGCGAGATGGAATGGGCGCTTTTGGCCGTGGCGGTTGCGCTCGCGCTGGTGGCGGCGACGCTGGCGCGAAAGCTCCAGGCGGCCGGCCAGAAAGCGGCGCTTGCCGAGGCTGGGCGCGCCGAGGCGCAGACCCAGGCGGAAGCCGCCACATCGCGACTCGACGCGGCGGTCGCAGCGCGAGTCGACGCCGAGCGCTCGCTTGCCGCCGCGCAGCAGCGCTTGGGCGATCTCGAACACGTGCTGAAGGACGCCGACACGGCGCGCCAGGACCTTGTCACGGCGGCACGCTCGGCCGCGCTCGAGACCGCACGCGAGCTGTCGGCGCAGCTCATCGGCGACCACAGGCGCGAGACGCTGGCGGCCAAAGCGGACGCCGAGAGCCAGTTTCGCCAAATCTCGGAGCCCCTGCTGCAGCGGATCGAGACCATCGCGAAAGCGCACGCGGAGCTCAGCGGGCAGGTGCAGGAAGGCGGCAAGGCGATCGACACGCTCATGCGCTCGCTTTCGAGCCCGGGCGGCGCCGGTCAGATCGCCGAGATCGGGCTCGCCAACACGTTGAAGGCGATGGGGCTGGAGGCGGGCCGCGATTATGTGCTCCAAGCATCGACGACAGACGAAGTGACGGGGCAGCGCCTCAGGCCCGATGCGCTCGTGTTCCTGCCCGGCAACAGCGTCATCATCATCGACTGCAAATCGTCGAAGTACCTCCTCGAAATCGCCGAGGCGACGAGCGAGGCGCGCGAGGCGAGCGCTTATGCGAGCTTCGCGCAGACGATGAACGGGCATTTGAAGGCGCTCGCGGGGAAGGATTATCGCAGCGCGATCCTTGCGGATTTGCGCGCCGCGGACCGGCCGGGCGAAAGCGCGCGCGTGAGCACGGCGATGTACCTTCCGAACGAGGCGGCACTCGAAAAATTGGGCCGCGCCGATGCGGGATTCTTCGCCAAGGCCCGCGAGGCGCAGATCTTTCCGGTCGGGCCCGCCGGGCTTTATTCCCTCGTGTCGCTCGCCGCGGCCGAGATCATCAAGGAGCGCCAGGCCGAGAACCAGCAGCGCATCATCGACGCGGCGCAGAATCTCGTCGAAGCGGTGGCGACCGCGCTCGGCGCCATCGCGGGTGTCGGCAAGGGCATCAAGGCGGCGGCCGAGGCATACGAGAAGTTCACGCGCTCGGTGAACCAGCGCCTTCTGCCGCGCGCGCGGAAACTTGCGAGCCTCGGCGTCCAGCCGGGAAAGATTTTGCCGTCGAGCCTTCCCGCCTATACCGTGATGAGCCAGGAGAACGACCGGCTCATCGAAGGGGAGGCCGAGGAATTGGAAGAGCCGCAAGCGCCGCGTCTGCTCGCGGAGTAGCGTCCTTGCCCGCGGGTGCGCTCGAACGCTGGCACGATTTCTATGTGCTGCTCGGCACGGCCGCGGCGACGCTCGTGGGCCTGACCTTCGTCGCGGCCTCGATCGGCGTCGGCGTCCTCACCCAGGATCACGAGGCGGGGCTCAAGGCTTTCATCACCCCGACGCTCGTTCATTTCGCGGCGATCCTTGTGGCGTGCCTCCTCATCATCGCGCCGTTCGCGAGCGTCGCGCTGCTCGGCGCGGTGCTCGCGGTCGAAGCGATCGTCGGCGTCGCCTATAGCGTCAACGTGCTCCTCCACATCCGGCGGCACGCGATCGCCTCGTCGCTGCTGCTCGTCGATCGCGTGTGGTACGCGGCGATCCCGATCGTCGCATACGCCGTGTTCGCCGGCGCCGCGGCGGCCTTGACGCGAGGCGCGCTCACGAGCCTCGTCGTGCTCGCATCCGGGCTCGGGCTCCTGCTGCTTGCCGGCATCCGCAACGCCTGGGACATGGCGCTCTGGATCATGATGCGCCCGCGCGGGACCGCGGCCGAGAAGAGCGAGAAGGGCTGACTCAGTCCTTCACCGCCTGGCGCGCGGCCAAGGCGGCGCCGAGCGTGCCCTCGTCGAGATAGTCGAGCTCGCCGCCCAGAGGCACGCCGTGCGCGAGGCGCGAGATGCGCACGCCCAGGGGCGCCAAGCGGTCGGCGATATAGTGTGCGGTCGTCTGGCCCTCGACGGTTGCGTTCAAGGCAAGGATCACCTCGCGCGTGCCCGCCTTCACGCGCTCGAGAAGCCCGGCGATGCGCAGTTCCTCGGGCCCCACGCCCTCGAGCGCGGAGAGCGTGCCGCCCAGCACGTGATAGCGGCCCTTGAAGGCGCCCGAACGCTCGATCGCCCAGAGATCGGCCACCTCCTCGACGACGCAGACGAGATCGCCCTCGCGCCGCGGGTCGCGGCAGAGCGCGCACGGATCGGCGGCGTCGAGATTGCCGCAGATGGAGCACGGGCGCACACGGCGCGCGGCTTCGCCAAGCGCCATCGCCAGCGGCTCCATCAGCGCCTCACGCCGCTTGAGGAGATGAAGCGCCGCGCGCCGCGCCGAGCGGGGCCCAAGCCCCGGCAGCTTCGCCAGGAGTTCGACGAGGCGGTCGAGCTCGTTCATAATGCGCCAAGCCTCTTGGGGATTGCTTCGCTTCGCTCGCAATGACAGCGGGATTTTGTCATTGCGAGGAGCACCAGCAACGAAGCAATCCCATCGGCTCTCAGAACGGCAGCTTCATCCCGGGCGGCAGCGCCAAACCGCCGGTGAGCTTTTTCATCTCCTCGGCCATGTGCGCCTCGACATGCGCCTTGGCGTCGTTGAAGGCGGCGAGGATCAGGTCTTCGAGCACCTCGGTCTCGTTCGGATCGACGAGCGACTTGTCGATCTTGAGGCGGCGCATCTCGCCCTTGCCGTTCAATGTCACCTGCACCATGCCGCCGCCCGAGGCGCCCGAGAGCTCGACCTGCTCGAGCTTCGCCTGCAGCTCGGCCATGCGCTCCTGCATCTGCTGCGCCTGCTTCATCATCTGACCCAGATTTTTCATCAGGCGTCGTCTCCTTCGGTCTCGTCGTCAGGCTCGGGCGGCGCGGGTGCAGGCGCCGTCTCCGCTTCGATCTCGCGCACCGCCTCGATGCGCGCCCCGGGGAAGGCGTCGAGCACGGCGCGCACCAACGGGTCTTGCGCCGCGGCGCTCCGCATCTCGCGCTCGCGCGCCTCGTGCTCCTCGCGCAAGGTGGGGCGCCCGGGCTCGTCCACGATGGCGACGACCCAGCGCCGTCCGGTCCAATCGGTCAGCAGCTGGCCCAGGCGGTTCGAGAGATTCTGCGGCGCCGCCTCGGCCGGGCGGAGCTCGATACGGCCCAGCTCGAAGCGCACGAGGTGCACGTTCGCGTAAAGATGCATGCGGAGCTGCGCCTCGCGATGCTCGTCGAAGAGCTCCAGCACTTCGAGGAAGCTCGTGGGATTGGGCAGGTCCGGCCGCGGCACGGGTGCCGGTGTGGGTGCCGCCTCGGGCGCGAGGACGCGCGCGGGCTCGGCAGAGCTGCGAAGCGCGGGCGCCGGCGCGAGCGCCGGGCGCGATGGTGCCGATGTTGCTGGCGCAGCGGGTGAAGCGGCGGGTGCGCGGCCTTCGAGGCTTTTCGCCAGTTCCGCCGGGGTCGGCAGTTCCGCGACGTAAGCGAGCCGCACCAGCACCATCTCGGTCGCCTCGATGGTCGAGGGCGCGGCCTGCGCCTCGGCGATGCCTTTCAAAAGCATCTGCCACGCGCGCGCGAGCGCGGGGATCGAAAGCTTCTCGGCGAGCGCCAAACCGCGCGCGCGCTCGCCTTCGAGCGCGGGATCGCCTTCGCCCGCCGCAGGCGTGAGCTTCAACCGCGTCAGGAAATGCGTCAGCTCCAAGAGGTCCTGGAGCACGATCAAAGGATCGGCGCCGCCCTCGTAGAGCGCGCCCATCTGCTTCAGCGCACCCGCGGCATTGCCCTTGAGCGCCGTCTCGAGCAGGTCGAAGACGAGGCCGCGGTCGGCGACGCCGAGCATGTCGCGCACCTGCGCCTCGGTGATCGAGGCGCCGCAAAGCGCCATCGCCTGGTCGAGGATCGAGAGCCCGTCGCGCACCGAGCCATCGGCCGCGCGCGCGATCAAGGCGATGGCCGCAGGCTCGGCCGCGATACCCTCGGCCTTTGCCACCTTGGCGTAATGCTCGCCCAGAAGCTCGGCCGGCACGCGGCGCAGCGAGAAGCGCTGACAGCGCGACAGCACCGTCAGCGGAAGCTTTTGGATCTCGGTCGTGGCGAAGATGAACTTGACGTCGGGCGGCGGCTCTTCGAGCGTCTTCAGAAGCGCGTTGAACGCGTTCTTCGACAGCATGTGCACTTCGTCGATGATGTAGATCTTGTAGCGCGCCGACACCGGGCGATAGCGCACGCCCTCGGTCAGCTCGCGGATGTCGTCGACGCCGGTGCGCGAGGCCGCGTCCATCTCGAGCACGTCGACATGGCGGTCCTCGGCGATCGCGCGGCACGGATCGCACACGCCGCACGGCGCGATGGTGGGGCCGCCCTTGCCGTCGGGCCCGACGCAGTTCAAGGCGCGCGCGATGATGCGCGCGGTCGTGGTCTTGCCGACGCCGCGCACGCCCGAGAGGATGAAGGCGTGCGCGATGCGCCCGCTTTCGATCGCGTTCGTGAGCGTGCGGACCATCGCCTCCTGGCCGACCAGATCGGCAAAGCGGCTCGGCCGGTATTTGCGCGCCAGAACGCGATACGCGCTCTCCGGCTCGCTCATGGCGCCTCCACGCGAAGCGAGGTGGGAGACCGGCCCTCGACCCAGGCCGAAACTCGTTACGGCTGCTTCCTTCCGGACCTGACCGGGTTGGCGAGGGACCTGTCCGAAGCCGGCCTCCCGGAGCCACTATATCAGTTCCGCACCAGCCGCGCGCAAGGAGGCGAAGAGCCGCAACCAAGCGCGATAAGTTCGAGCCGCCGTACGTCCTTCGACTGCGCTCTCCTTCGCCAAGCTCAGGATCGCTCCGCTCAGGATGAGGTGCTTTGGTGAAGCTCAAAGAAAATTCCTCATCCTGAGCGGAGGCCCGAAGGGCCGAAGTCGAAGGACGCAGCACATTTCCGCGGGCCAGGCCCTAGGCAGCGCGGCAGCGCAGGGCGTAAAAGGCGAAGATGAGCCTCGTGAATTTCTATGCCGGCGGCGCGCTCGACCGCGCGAGCCCCAGGCGCAAGGACCGCGCCTGGGTGGACGCGCTCCTTGCGGGCGCGGGTACCCGCTTCGTGCTGCTCTGGCGCGGGCGCAACCTGGTGCTGAGCGGCGCGGAGGCGGAGCCGCGCGCCGCGTTCCTGACGCGCGCCCAGTATGCGCCCGATGGCGGCGAGCCCGTGCTCCTGGGGCTCGACGGTGACACCGCTTATTTCGCATTCGATCTCTCGCGGCATGAGACGCCGCTCGCGGCGCTCGCGCTCAGCGATCCGTGCGAGTTCACGGACCTGCGCCGCGTCGGACCGCTCCTGCCCCGCGCGGAAGGCTCGCTTCTCGCCTATGCGCGCGGCATCGCCTATTGGCACGAGCGCCACCGCTTCTGCGGCGTGTGCGGCGCGCCGACCGCAAGCGAGGAAGGCGGGCACGTCCGGCGCTGCACCAGCGCCCAATGCGGGGCTTCGCATTTTCCCCGCACCGATCCCGCCGTCATCATGCTCGTCCATGACGGCGAGCGCTGTCTCTTGGGGCGCAAATCCGAATGGCCAAGGGGCATGCACTCGACGCTCGCGGGCTTCGTCGAACCGGGCGAGAGCCTCGAGGAGGCGGTGGCGCGCGAAGTCTTCGAGGAGACCGGGATCGCGGTCGACGAGGTCACGTACCATTCCTCGCAGCCGTGGCCGTTCCCGGCCTCGCTCATGCTGGGCTTTCACGCGCGGGCGCGAAGCCGCGCCATCACCGTCGATCCCGAGGAATTGGAGCACGCCGCCTGGTACGAGCGCGGGTTCCTGCTCACGCATGAGGACGACGACGAGCTGCGCCTGCCGCGGCGCGATTCGATCGCGCGCCGCCTCGTCGAGGATTGGTTGAGGCGTTGAGCTGGTGCGTTGGCATCACCCTCGCCCCACCGGGGAGAGGGCGGCACGGCGCGCGAGCGCCGTGCGGGTGAGGGGGAGCAAGGGTTCGAGCGCGCATAGCACATCCCCCTCACCCTGCCCTCTCCCCAAGGGGAGAGGGTTAGAGAGAGCCCGCGCGCTTCAGCGCAGCCGGATCGTGCTCAGGCGCTGAGGCGGCGCCACGCCACCGTCGGCGGATCGCGGAAGGCGAAACGCGCGAGATGGCGCGTGACGGTGCCTTCGAGCTGCGCCAGCTGCTGCGGGTCGGGCGCCTCGGCCTTCAGGACAAGCTTTTCGGGTCCCGCCTCGAGCCGGCACAGGCCCGCGGGAAAGGCGATCGTACCGTTGCCCGCCCAGCGATAGACCGAGAGCCGGTGCTCGAAATGCTTGCACAGCTGCACGAGGTAGCGTTCGGCCATCGCCGTCGCGACCTCGGCCTCGGAGCGCGCGGGGCCGGCCATCAGCTTCGCTCCACCGTCTGCGCCGCGGCGTCGAGCGCCTGCGTCACGGCGTTGATCTGTGTGTCGGTCAAGGGCCCGCGCGACAGGCGCATGTTGAGGGCGAGGCGCAGATTCTCCATCGCGCGCACGATCTGCGGCGCAGGGCCGCCGCCGCGCGCCGTGCGGATCTCGGTCATGCGGGCGAAGAGCGCATCGACCGCCGCCTTGTTGGCGGCGAGCGCGGCTTCGCCTTCGGGGGTGATGCCGTAGAGCTTCTTGCCGCCCTCCTCGGTCACGCGCGCATGGCCCAGCTCCTCGAGGAGGGTGAGGGTCGGATAGATCACGCCGGGACTTGGGCTGTAGGCGCCGCCCAAGCGGTCCTCGATCTCCTTGATGAGCTCGTAGCCGTGGCGCGGCTTTTCAGCGATGAGGCCCAAGAGCACGACGCGCAGCTCGCCCTGGTCGAAGACCCGGCTGCGCCCGCCGCGCGAATGGCGAAAACTCGGCTCGCCGCGCCGGCCGCCCCATTCCCCGCGCATATGGCGATGGCCGGAGCCGCAATGGTTTTTGTGGAACAATGGTTCACTCCTTGGTTTCAGACTGCATTTAGATATATCTAGAGTCAGTCTGAGTCAAGGGCCTTTTGCGCGGTCAACCCTTCCCCCCCACTGGGGAGAGGATGGCTTTCCGGCGCGCCGAAACCCCGCCACCCTAGTCGCCGTCGGTCTGGCTCGATTCTTCGCGGAAGGGGTGGGCGGGGTAGGTGCCGAGGATCTTCACCTCGCGCGAGAAGAAACGCAGCTCCTCGAACGCCAAGGCGAGCGGACGGTCCTCGGGCCGGCCATCGACGTCGGCGTAGAACTGCGTCGCGGTGAAGCGGCCGCCGACCATGTAGCTTTCGAGCTTGGTCATGTTGACGCCGTTCGTGGCGAAGCCGCCCATGGCCTTGTAGAGCGCGGCCGGCACGTTGCGCACGCGGAAGACGAAGGTGGTGATGGCGCGCTTGCAGTCCGCCGGAAGCGGGCGCGCCTCGCGCGCCATGACGAGGAAGCGCGTCGTATTGTGCTCCTCGTCCTCGATGTTCGGCATGAGCGACTGGAGCCCGTAGATCCGGCCCGCGAGCTCGGACGCGATCGCGGCCACGGTCTTGTCGCCGCGCGCCGCGAGCTCGGACGCGGCGCCGGCCGTGTCCGCATCGACGTGCGCCGTGAGGCCGAGGCGGCGGATCAGCGCGCGGCATTGCGACAGCGCGTGCACGTGGCTCCGCACCGTTTTCAGCCCTTCGAGCGTCGCGCCCGGCAGAGCCAGCAGGTGATGCTGCACGCGCTGAAAATGCTCGCCGATGATGCTGAGGCCCGAATCCGGCATGAGGTGATGGATATCGGCGACGCGGCCGGCGACCGAGTTCTCGATCGGCAGCATGGCGAGCACCGCGCGCTTCTCGCGCACGGCGGCGATCGCATCCTCGAACGTCTCGCACGCGAGCGTCTGAAGCTCGGGAAAGACCTCGCGGCAGGCAAGGTCGGAATAGGCGCCGGGCGCGCCCTGGAATGAGATGGTGCGGGCGGGATCGGTGCTGGCGGTCATGGCGTGGATGCTATGAGCGCGCGGACGCGCGCGAGATCGGCGGGAGTATCGACGCCAAGCGGAACCGTGTCAACGAGGGCCACGTCGATGCGCATGCCGGCCTCGAGCGCGCGCAGCTGCTCGAGGCGCTCGCGCCGCTCGAGCGCGCTTTCCGGCAGCGCCACGAAACGGGCGAGCGCATCGCGGCGCCAGGCATAGATGCCGATATGGTGGAAGAGCGGCCCCTCGCCCCACGGGATCTGGCGGCGGCTGAAATAAAGCGCACGCGCCACGCGCGTCGCGCCGCCGAGCGCCGCCGCGACCTTGACGACGCTTTCGGCCGCGCGGTCCTCGTCATTGTCGATGACGGCGGCGAGCGTCGCGATGTCGACACGCGCATCCTCGAGCGGACGAAGCGCGGCGGCTATCGCGGCGGGCTCGATCAAGGGCAGATCGCCCTGAAGATTGACGACGACATCGTGCGCGCGCGCGGAATCGATCGCCTCGACCGCCTCGAAGACGCGGTCCGAGCCCGACGGATGATCGGCGCGCGTCAGCACCGCCCGCCCGCCCGCGGCCTCGATCACGGCCGCGATCTCGCGCTCGGCGCAGGCGACGACGACCGGCCCCACGGCCGCGGCGACGGCGCGGCGCCAGACATGGACGATCATCGGCGCGCCCGCGATCTCGGCGAGCGGCTTCCCGGGAAGCCGCGTCGATTGCATGCGCGCGGGAATGACGATGATCGGGTTCATGCTCTCTCTTGCGGCGTTATGCCGCATCGGCCAGCGTTCCCCGCTTCAATCACATTTCGTTTGAGTTGTCAGCGAAAATTGGCTTCTCTCCGCTCGCTTCCGAGCAATTCGCGGTCCCGCACGGCCCAATCTCATTTCGGGGGTGGCATGTCATTCGAAGCGAACAAGATCGCGGCTGCCATTCTGGTTGCGCTGCTTGTGGCGATGGTCTCCGGCATTCTGGCCGACAAGCTGGTCGAGCCGAAGATGCTGGCGAAGAACGTGTACCAGGTCGGGCCCGCGGCCGAGACGGCCTCGAGCGCACAGCCCGCGGCGCCGGCCGGCCCTGAGCCGATCGGCCCGCTCCTGGCGCAAGCGAGCGCCGATGCGGGCAAGAAGGACGTCACCCCCTGTCAGGCGTGCCATACGTTCGAGAAGGGCCAACCCAATCGCGTCGGCCCCAACCTCTACGGCGTCGTCGGCGACGAGATCGCGCACGACCGCGGCAATTTCGATTTCTCCCCGGCCCTGAAGCAGGCGGGGGCCGGCAAGACCTGGACGCCCGACTTGCTGAACCAGTGGCTCTTCAAGCCGCAGGATTTCGCCAAGGGCACGAAGATGACGTTCGCCGGCGAGCCGAAGGCAAAGGCGCGCGCCGACATCATCGCCTATCTCAATTCGCTGAGCGACAGCCCGAAGCCGCTCGAGGCCTCGAGCGGCGGCGCGCCGCAAGGCGGCAAGGAAGCGGCCACGCCCGCGCCTGCCGGCGGCAAGCCCGCGGCGCCGCCCGCGCCGCAGCCCGCGGGCGGCGGCGGCAAGTAGGACAATGGTGGCGGGCGCGCACGGTCCCGTCGCGCCCGAGGAGATCGCGCTCGCCCTGACGCTCGCCGACACGGCCGGCGCGATCGTGCGCAAGTATTTCCGCGCCCCCATCGCCGTCGACGACAAGCCCGACCGCACGCCCGTCACCATCGCCGACCGCGAGGCCGAGCGCGCCATGCGCCGCCTCATCGCGGACGCGTTTCCCGCGCACGGCATCATCGGCGAAGAGGAAGGCCGCGAGCGCGAAGACGCGGACTCGGTCTGGGTCCTCGATCCGATCGACGGCACCAAGAACTTCATCAGCGGCATCCCGATCTTTGGCACGCTCATCGCGCTCGTGCGCAACGGGCGGCCCGCGCTCGGCGTCATCGACCAGCCGGTGCTCGGCGAGCGCTGGCTCGGCGTTGCGGGCGCCGCGACGACCCTCAACGGCAAGCCCGTCCGCACGCGCGCCTGCGCGGCGCTTGCGCAGGCGACGCTTTACGCAACCTCGCCCGACATGTTCGCGGGCGCCGATGCCGCCGCGTTCCAGCGCCTCAAGGCGCAGGTGAAGCTCGCGCGCTTCGGCGCCGATTGCTATGCCTACGCGCAGCTTGCCGCGGGCTTCATCGATCTCGTCGTCGAATGCGATCTCAAGCCCTACGATTTCGCGGCGCTCGTGCCGGTGATCGAAGGCGCAGGCGGCGCCATCGTCGATTGGCGCGGCGAGGCGCTTCAAATCCGCTCCGATGGCCGCGTCATCGCTTGCGGCGACCCGCGCCTCATCGCTCCCGCCAAGGCGGCTCTCACGAGCGGTTGAATGCGCCTGGGCCGCTATCGTGCTGTCGCGCACGCGCCTTTCGTTTAGACTGCACCGCAAGAACGATCGGAGGGAACGCCCGATGCGCGTCGTGCTCGCCACCCTCTTGGCCTTTCTCGTCGCGCTCACCGCCTCGGCGCAGCAGACGGCCGCGCCCGCGGAGCAGGACGGCCCGCCGAGCTACGGCATGTCGCTCTTCGGCGACCCACTCAAATATCCTGCCGGCTTCCCCCATTTCGATTATGTCAATCCCGACGCGCCCAAGGGCGGCAGCGTGCGCTTCGGCGACATCGGCACGTTCGACAACCTCAATCCCTTCATCCTGCGCGGCGTGTCCTTCGTGCGCTTTGCCGATTCGATGGTGGGCTCGGGCGCGATCTACGACAGCCTCATGGGCGGCTCGCTCGACGAGCCCAACGCCGCTTACGGCCTCATCGCCGAGAGCGTCGAATTCCCGCCCGACCGCAGCTCGATCACGTTCACCTTGCGGAAGGAAGCGCGCTTCCAGGACGGCAGCCCGATCACGCCCGAGGATGTGTGCTGGACCTACGAGACGCTCGTGACGAAAGGCCATCCGGTCTTTCGCCTGCAGCTCGCCAACGTCGTCAAATGCGAGGTGCTGCCCGGCAACAAGGTCAAATACACCTTCAAGGACGGCACCGACCGCGACCTGCCGATGGAGGTGGGCGGGCTTCCGGTGCTGCCGAAGAAATGGTGGCAGGGGCGCGATTTCAGCCAGCCGACGCTCGACATCCCCCTGGGCAGCGGCCCGTATCGCATCGCCGCCGTCGATCCTGGGCGCTCGATCACCTACGAGCGCGTCAAGGACTACTGGGCGCAGGATCTGCCGGTGAACAAGGGCCTCAACAATTTCGACACGATGCGTGTCGACTACTACCGCGACATGTCGGTGATGTTCGAAGCCTTGAAGGCCGGGCAGATCGACGTGCGCGGCGAATATACGGCGAAGGATTGGGCGACGGCTTACGACTTTCCCGCGGTGAAGGATGGCTCGGTCATCAAGGAGGAAATCCACCACGAGGTGCCGCAGGGAATGCAGGGCTTCATCTTCAACACGCGGCGGCCGATCTTCGCCGACCGGCGCGTGCGGAAGGCGATCGGCTATCTCTTCGACTTCGAGTGGACCAACAAGAACCTGCTCTACGGCGCCTACAAGCGCACGAAGAGCTACTGGAACAATTCCGATCTCGCCGCGACCGGCCTGCCGCAAGGCGAGGAGCTGAAGCTGCTCGAGAGCTATCGCGGCAAGATCCCTGATGAGGTCTTCGCCACGCCCTATGCGCCGCCCGTCTATGACGGCAGCGGCAATGTCCGCGACGGGATGCGGAAGGCGCTCGAGCTTTTCAAGGAGGCGGGCTGGAGCATCAAGGGCGAGAAGCTCGTCAACGACAAGACGGGCGAGCCCTTCACGTTCCAGTTCCTGAACGACGAGCCGCGCTCGGAACGCATTATCCTGCCGTTCCTCAAGAATCTCGAGAAGGTCGGCATCTTCGCCGAGCTGCGCGACGTCGATGCGGCGCAGTTCGAGAACCGGCGGCGCGACTATGACTACGACATGATCTCGCTCAACTACGTCGCGACCTTGGCGCCGGGCGCGGAGCTGCGCGATTTCTTCAGCAGCAAGGCGGCCGAGGAGCCAGGCAGCGCCAACACATCCGGCATCAAGGATCCGGTCGTGGACGACCTCATCCAGAAGGCGATCGCCGCCAAATCGCGCGCCGCGCTCGTGCCGATCATTCACGCGCTCGACCGCGTGCTGCTCTACGGCTACTACGTCGTGCCGAACTGGTACGCGGATTATTTCCGGGTCGCCTACTGGAACAAGTTCGGCATGCCCAAGACCCATCCGAAATACGCCAGTTCCGCCGCCGCCGTCATCAACAGCTGGTGGATCGACAAGGACGCCGCCCAGCGCGTCGCCACGCGCCAGGAGCAGGCGCCCAAGGAAGCGCACTAGGCACCGATGCTTGCTTATATCGTCCGGCGTCTCCTGCTCGTCATTCCGACGCTCTTCGGCATCATGCTCGTCAATTTCGTGATCGTGCAGGCGGCGCCGGGCGGGCCGATCGATCAGGTCATCGCGCAGATCCGCGGCGCCCAGGGCGGCAATCTGGTGCGCATCACGGGCGGCGGCACCGGCGAGGCCGGCGGCGCGCCGACGCGGGCCGCGCGCGGCATCGATCCGAAGCTCCTCGCCGACCTTAACCACCAATTCGGCTTCGACAAGCCGGCGGGCGAGCGCTTCGTTCTCATGATCGGCAACTATCTGCGTTTCGATTTCGGCAACAGCTTCTTCAAGAACGGCAGCGTCATCAGCCTCATCGCGGCGCGGCTGCCGGTCTCGATCTCATTGGGCGCGTGGACGACCCTCATCTCCTATCTCATCTCGATCCCCCTGGGCATTCGCAAGGCGGTGCGCGACGGGTCGCGTTTCGACGTGTGGACGAGCGGCGCCATCATCATCGGCTATGCCATTCCGAGCTTCCTGTTCGCGATCCTGCTCATCGTCCTTTTCGCCGGCGGCAGCTATGTCGATTGGTTCCCGCTGCGCGGCCTCGTCTCCGACGAGTGGGCGAGCTATGGCTGGGCGCACCGCATCCTCGATTATTTCTGGCATCTGGCATTGCCGGTAACGGCAATGGTGATCGGCGCCTTCGCCAACCTCACCATGCTCACCAAGAACTCGTTCCTCGACGAGATCGGCAAGCAATATGTCGTGACCGCCCGCGCCAAGGGGCTGTCGCCGCGCCATGTGCTCTACGGCCACGTGTTCAGGAACGCCATGCTCATCGTGGTGGCGAATTTCCCCGCCGCCTTCATCGGCATCCTGTTCACGAGCGCGCTCTTGATCGAGGTGATCTTTTCGCTGAACGGGCTCGGCCTCTTGGGCTTCGAGGCCGTGCTCGACCGCGATTATCCGATCATCTTCGGCACGCTCTACATCTATACGCTCATCGGCATCGCCATGAACCTCGTGCGCGACATCACCTTCACGCTCATCGACCCGCGCATCGATTTCGCGACGCGCGGCGCATGAGCGCGACCGCCGTCGCGGGGCGCCCAGGCGCGCGCTGGCTCGGGCTTCGCATCACGCCGCTGACGGCGCGGCGTCTCGCCAATTTTCGCGCCAACCGCCGCGGATTCTGGTCGCTTTGGATCTTCCTTGCGCTGTTCGTGGCGAGCCTCTTTGCCGAGTTCATCGCCAACGACCGGCCGATCCTCGTCGTTTATCAGGGCCATGCCTATTTCCCGATCTTCGCTGATTATCCCGAGACGACGTTTGGCGGCGAGTTCCCGACCGAGGCCGACTACCGCGATACGTACCTCAAGCAGAAGATAGAAGCGTCCGGCTGGATGATCTGGCCGTTCATCCCGTTCCACTACGACACCATCAACTACGCGCTGCCGAGCCCCGCGCCCTCGCCGCCCGACCGCGTCAACTGGCTCGGCACCGACGACCAGGGCCGCGACGTGTTGGCACGGCTTATCTATGGCTTCCGCATCTCGGTCCTGTTCGGGCTGACGCTCACCGTCGCGAGCTCGGCGATCGGCGTCGGTGCCGGCGCCATCCAGGGCTATTACGGCGGGCTCGTCGATCTCGCCTTCCAGCGCTTCATCGAATTGTGGTCGAACATTCCGACGCTCTTCCTGCTCATCATCCTGTCGAGCTTCGTCGCGCCTAATTTCTGGTGGCTCCTCGGCATCATGCTGGCGCTTTCGTGGATGCAGCTCGTCGATCTCGTGCGCGCCGAATTCCTGCGCGCGCGCAATTTCGACTACGTACGCGCGGCGAAGGCGCTGGGGGTGAGCGACCCGGTGATCATCGTCCGCCACGTGCTGCCCAACGCCATGGTCTCCACCCTCACCTTCATGCCGTTCATCCTCAACGGCTCGATCACCACGCTGACCTCGCTCGATTTCCTGGGCTTCGGCCTGCCGCCGGGCTCGCCCTCGCTGGGCGAGCTGCTGCTGCAGGGCAAGAACAACATCACCTCGCCCTGGCTTGGCCTCACCGGCTTCTTCGTGCTCGCCGTCACGCTCTCGCTCCTAATTTTCATCGGCGAGGCGGTGCGCGACGCGTTCGATCCGAGGAAGGGGGTGTGATGGCTCTTTTATCCATCGACCACCTTTCCGTCACCTTCCGCGCGCCGGACGGCGATGTCGCGGCCGTGCGCGATCTCTCGCTCGAGCTCGAGAAGGGCGAGACCCTGGCGCTCGTCGGCGAATCGGGCTCGGGCAAATCGGTGACGGCGCTCTCGATCCTCCAGCTTCTGCCTTATCCGCAGGCGCGCCACAGCAAGGAGAGCAGCATCCGCTTCGAGGGCCAGGAGCTGGTGGGCGCAAGCGAAGCGCTCCTCCGTCGCATCCGTGGCAACCGCATCGCCATGGTGTTCCAGGAGCCGATGACCTCGCTCAATCCGCTCCACACGATCGAGAAGCAAGTCACCGAGACGCTCCATCTCCACAACCGCATCGACCAGCGTGCGGCGCGGACGCGCGCGGTCGAGCTTCTCCATCTCGTCGGGCTTGCCGAGGCGGAAAAGCGCCTCGACGCCTATCCGCATCAGCTCTCCGGCGGACAGCGCCAGCGCGTGATGATCGCCATGGCGCTCGCCAACACGCCCGACATCCTCATCGCCGACGAGCCCACGACCGCGCTCGACGTGACCGTGCAGGCGCAGATCCTGACGCTCTTGAAGGATCTGCAGGCGCGGTTCGGCATGGCGCTTCTCCTCATCACGCACGACTTGACGATCGTGCGCAAGATGGCGGACCGCGTCGCCGTGATGACGGGCGGCGAGATCGTCGAGCGCGGCACGACGGCGGAGATTTTTGGCAACGCCCAGCATCCCTACACGCGCCGCCTCATCGCATCCGAGCCCAAGGGCGAGCCGCTTGCGCTTCCGCCCGGCGCCAAGACCCTCGTCGAGACGAACGAGCTCAAGGTCTGGTTCCCGATCAAGACGGGCGTTCTGCGCCGCACGACCGGCTATGTGAAAGCGGTCGACGGCATCGAGTTGAGCCTGCGCGCGGGCGAGACGCTGGGCGTCGTCGGCGAATCGGGCTCGGGCAAAACCACGCTTGGCCTCGCCATCCTGCGCCTCATCGCGAGCACAGGAACGATCCGCTTCGACGGGATGGCGCTCGACCAGATGAGCGGCCGCGCGCTCCGCCCCTTGCGGCGGCAGATGCAGATCGTGTTCCAGGATCCGTTCGCGAGCCTTTCCCCGCGCCTCTCGGTCGGGCAGATCGTCGAGGAAGGGTTGAAGGTGCACCGGCTCGGCGGCACGAGCGAGGAGCGGCGCGCGCTCATCGCCCAATCGCTCGAGGAAGTGGGGCTCGATCCCGAGGCGCGCGAGCGCTACCCGCACGAATTCTCCGGCGGCCAACGCCAGCGCATCGCGATCGCCCGCGCGCTCGTGCTGAAGCCGCGCTTTGTCGTGCTCGACGAGCCCACCTCATCGCTCGACATGTCGGTGCAGGCGCAGATCGTCGACCTTCTGCGCGCGCTCCAGGCGCGGCACGGGCTCGCTTACATCTTCATCAGCCACGATCTACGTGTGGTGCGCGCGCTCGCTCACGCGGTGCTTGTGATGAAGGACGGCAGGGTCGTGGAAGTGGGGCCGGCCGCCGACATCTTCGCCCGGCCGCAGCAACCCTATACCCGCGCTCTCATGGCGGCCGCGTTCGATATCGCCGCCGTCGAGGGCGCCGCCGCGAGCTGAGCCTTCGCGATCTTACTGCCCCGGCGGCGGATAGCCCGGTGGCGGCGGCGCATAACCGGTTTGCGGATAGTATCCCTGATAAGGCGGCGGAGGAGGAGGAGGCGGCGCGTAGGCCGGCGGGGCGTAGCCCGGCTGCGCGTAGCCCGGCTGCGCGTAATAGCCGGGCGGATAGCCGGGCGGCGGCGGCGGCGCGGGATAGGCCGCCGCTGGCGCGGGATAGCCCGAGACCAGGTCGCCGCGCCCATACATGCATTGCCCATAGGCGACGTCGTAGCGCCGCTGCGCCTGAGCCTGGCTCTGTTGCGCCTGCGCCGCGCCACCGAGCGTACCCACGACCGCGCCTGCTCCGGCACCGATCGCCGCGCCGCGCCCGCCGCCAGCGAGCGCGCCGATGCCCGCGCCCGCCACCGTGCCGATGAGCGCACCGCCAACGACCTGGTTCGTCGATTGCTGCTGCGCGCCCGCGACCTGCTGATCGGCATATTGGCGGCAGAGATAAACGTCCTGCTGGAATTCGTCGTAGGGCTTGTTGGGCGGCGGACTGACCGGAACGGTCGGCCCCATCTGCGCCCATGCGCTTCCCGCCGCCAGCGTCATCGCGGCAGCCACCACCAAGATGCGTCTCATCGCAAACCCCCAACCCGCAACGCGCCGATTGAACCACAAGAGAGCGGAACTGGATAGCGCGTCACGCGTCGCGCGCGGGAAGGTGAGCGTGATAGGGTCCCGGCGCGAACGACGGATCGGACAAGCACCATGCCGGAGACTCACGGCGGCCGGATCGTGACGCGGGTCGACGCGCGGCCAGGCGGGCGCGTTGCCTTCGTCGCCATCGACAATCGGGCGCGGCTCAATTCGCTGACGGGCGCGCTCATGGATGAGCTTGCGGCGAGCATCGCGGCGCTCGGCGACGACGCCGAGTTGCGCGCTCTGGTCCTCACCGGCGCGGGAGACAAGGCCTTCATCGGCGGCGCCGACATCGACGAGATGAGCACGCTTGCCGATGCCGATGCGGCCCGCACCTTCATCACGCGTCTGCACGCCGTCTGCGCGGCGATCCGCGCCCTGCCGGTCCCGGTGATCGCCCGCATCAACGGCTTTGCCTTGGGGGCGGGCCTCGAGATCGCGGCGTCGTGCGACTTGCGCATCGCCGCCGAGAGCGCGGTCTTCGGCATGCCGGAAGTGCGGCTCGGCATTCCGTCGGTGATCGAGGCGGCGTTGCTGCCGCGGCTCATCGGCTGGGGCCGGGCACGGCAGGTGGTTCTGTTCGGAGAGAATTTTCCGGCCGCGGACGCGCTGTCATGGGGCCTCGTCGAAGAGCTGGCGGGTCCGGGCAGGCTCGACGCGGTGGTCGAAGCATGGCTCGCGCGCCTGTTTTCGTGTGCGCCGGGCGCGGTGCGGCGGCAGAAGCAGCTCATCCGTGCATGGGAGGATTTACCGCTTCGCGCCGCCATCGCGGCCGGGATCGACAGCTTTGCCGACGCGATCCAAAGCGGCGAGCCGGCGGCCGTGATGGGCGATTTCCTGGCGCGCCGGAAGGCGCGGCGCTAGAGCCGGATCGGTTCACATGGAATCGCTCGCGATCCATGTGAAGCGTGAATCCGCCCCTACTCAAATGATTAGAGTGCGGCGGCGCTACTCGAGGCCCCAGGCCTGGAGCGCGCGGCGCTGCGCCGGGTCGCGCGAGGGCTCGGGCAGCCAGCCGCGCGCGCGGCAGGCGCGCGCGGTGAGCGCGTTGCCGCGGAAGCCCAGGTAAATCTGCAGGCCGAGGAACCCGGCGAAGAGCGCAAGCTCGAGCGGGAGGCGCAGCGGCGGCAGCACGAGCCGCCCGAACCCGAGATCGGCAAGCCAGAGCGCAAGCACCGCAGCACCCCACGTGGCAAGCCCGCGCAGGAAAAGCGGCACGCCAAAGACTCCCGCGAACAGGAACAGGTCCCAGGCGAAGCCGACCTTGACGCGCTTGGCGCGGCTCCCCGACGGACTGCGGAACAGCACGCTCAGACGCGCCGGCCGATCCGCCTCGGCGGTGGCGGGCCGGCGCCGGCGCGTTCGCCCTTCGACCGAAGCCGGCATCAGCCGCCCGTGCCGAAACGCTGCTCGACGAGGGCGAGGAGCGCGCGCATTGCGAGCGCCTCGCCGCCCTCGGGCCGGCCGGGCCGCGTCTTTCCGTTCCAGGCGTAAGTGTCGATGTGCGCCCAAGGGATGTCGGCGGGCACGAACTCGTTGAGGTAGAGCGCCGCCGTGATGGCGCCGGCGAAGCCGCCCTCCGACACGTTGTTGATGTCGGCGATCGGGCTCTTCAGCATCTCGCGATAAGGCGGCCACAGCGGCAGCCGCCACAGCGGATCGCGCTCGGCCGTGCCCGCGGCGATGAGATCGGCGGCGAGCGCGTCGTCGTTGCAGAAGAGCGCCGGCAGCTCCGGCCCCAACGCGACGCGCGCCGCGCCCGTCAGCGTTGCCATGTCGACGATGAGGCCGGGGCGCTCGCGCGCGGCTTCCGCGAGCGCATCGCACAGGATGAGCCGCCCCTCGGCGTCGGTATTGCCGACCTCGACCGTGATGCCCTTTCTCGTGCGGATGATGTCGCGCGGGCGGAAGGCGTTGCCGGCGACGGAATTCTCCACCGCCGGAACGAGGAGCCGCAGTCTGAGCGGCAGCTTCAGCGCCATGACCGCGCGCGCGAGGGCGATGAGCGTCGCGGCGCCGCCCATGTCCTTCTTCATATTAAGCATGCCCGAGGCGGGCTTCAGGTCGAGCCCGCCGCTGTCGAAGCATACGCCCTTGCCGACGAGCGTCAGCTTGGGCGCCTGCTCATCGCCCCAGGTTAGATCGACGAGGCGCGGCGGCCGCGTGCTCGCGCGGCCGACGGCGTGGATGGTCGGGTAGTTCGCCGCGAGCAGCCCGTCGCCGACGATGACTTTGCAGCGCGCCCCGAGCTGCGCCGCCATGTCCTCGATCGCGCCGGCAAGCTCGGCCGGGCCCAGATCCTCGGCTGGCGTGTTGATGAGGTCGCGCGCGAGCGCCATGCCTTCGGCCACCGCCTCGACACGGGCGCGCTCGGCATGCGCCGGCCATTCGAGCCGCGCCGGCCCCCGCTCGCGCCGCTTGTAACGGGTGAAGGCGTAGGAGCCGAGCGCCCAGCCGAGCGCCAGCGCCGTATGCGCCGCGCGCGGCGCGTCGGCGAGCGCGTAGGTGCCCTCGGGCAAGGCGTCGGGACAGGCGCCGAGCGCCCACAGGAACTCGCCCTCCCCCATGCCGGCGAGGACATGGCCCAAGCGCCCGTTCTCGTCGGGCACGAGCAGAAGCTTGCCCGGCTCGGCGGCGAATCGCGTCGTCTCGGCCCAGCGCTCGGTCGCAGCGCCCAAGGCGGCGAGGCGCGCCGGAAGCTCCGCCGGTGCCACCGGCGTGACCGGGACGGCGTTGCCGCCCGGCGCCACGAGACCCTGAACCAATGCCCTGCCCTCCGGCCCCGGCGCGCTCGTCGCGGGAGCCTCAAAAGTGGGGAGTTGCGTGCCGCGGCCGGCATCGCCAGAGTCCGGCCGCGGCGGAGCGGTCAGGATAGCCGATGGCCGAGTTCACCATCTATATCGGCAACAAAAACTATTCCTCGTGGTCGCTCCGGGCTTGGCTCATGGCGAAGGCCGCCGGCATCCCGTTCGACGAGGTGCTGATCCCGCTGTGGCAGGAGGGGAGTGAGGCTGAGCTGCGCCGGATTTCGCCCACGCGCAAAGTCCCGGTGCTTCGGCACGGCAACGTCACGGTCTGGGAATCGCTCGCGATCGGCGAATATTTGGCCGAACTCCAACCCGCCGTGCGGCTTTGGCCCGAGGAGGCCGGCGCCCGCGCCGTGGCGCGCGCGGCCTCGCACGAGATGCATGCGGGCTTCCTCAATCTGCGCCGGGCGCTGCCGATGAACCTGCGCGCGAGCCGGCCGGGGCGGCCGGTCGCACCCGAGGTGCGGGCCGATCTCGATCGCATCGCCGCGCTGTGGCAAGACTGCCGGCAGCGCTTCGGCGCGGCCGGGCGTTATCTCTTCGGCCATTTCACGATCGCCGACGCCATGTACGCGCCGGTGGTGAGCCGGCTCAGGACCTACGGTATTGCCTTCGATGGCGTGGCGCAGGCCTATGCCGACACGATGTGGGACCATCCGGCGCTCCAGGAATGGGCGGCGGCGGCGCGGATCGAGCCGATGGTGGCGGCGCAATACGAACTTTGAACGCGGGCGCAGGAGCGGGGTGGCGATGACGGGAGTTGAGGTCAGAGGACATGCGCCCGGGCAGGAAAAAATCCTGAGTGCCGCGGCGCTCGACTTCCTGGCGCATCTCGAGCGCAGCTTCGGGCCGGAGCGGAAGCGCCTTCTCGCCGCGCGGTCCGAACGGCAGCATCGGCTCGATTCCGGCGAGAAGCCCGACTTCCCGGCCGAGACGCGCGTCATCCGCGACGGCGACTGGACGGTGGCGCCTTTGCCCAAGGACCTTCTGGACCGGCGCGTCGAGATCACCGGGCCGGTCGACCGCAAGATGGTCATCAACGCGCTCAATTGCGGCGCCTCGGTCTACATGGCCGATTTCGAGGACGCCTCGACCCCGACCTGGGCCAACCTCATCGAGGGTCAGACCAATCTCATCGACGCGGTGCGCCGCACGATCGCGTTCGATGATCCGCAAAGCGGGCGCCACTATGAGCTGCAACCCAAGACCGCGACGCTGCTGGTGCGTCCTCGCGGCTGGCACCTGCCCGAGGCCCATGTGCTCGTCGACGGCGTGCCGATGTCGGGCTCGCTCTTTGATTTCGGGCTCTATTTCTTCCACAACGCCGCGGAATTGGTGAAGCGCGGCACCGGCCCTTATTTCTACCTGCCGAAGATGGAGAGCCGGCACGAGGCGACGCTTTGGAACGACGTGTTCGTCGAAAGCCAGAAGCGGCTCGGCATTCCGCAAGGCACGATCAAGGCCACGGTGCTGATCGAGACGATCCTCGCCGCTTTCGAGATGGACGAGATCCTCTACGAGCTGCGCCAGCACTCGGCCGGGCTCAATTGCGGACGCTGGGACTATATCTACAGCTACATCAAGAAATTCGCCGAGGACGGATCACGCCTCCTCCCGGACCGCGCGCAGGTGACAATGACGGCGCATTTCCTGCGCTCGTACTCCCTCGCCCTCATCAAGACCTGCCATCGCCGCAACGTGCACGCGATGGGCGGCATGGCGGCGCAGATCCCGATCCGCGACAACCCGCAAGCGAACGAAGCGGCGATGGAGCGCGTGCGCGCCGACAAGCTGCGCGAGGCGGGCGACGGGCACGACGGCACGTGGGTCGCGCACCCGGGCCTCGTGCCGATCGCCAAGGAGATTTTCGACAAGGCGATGCCCGAGGCGAACCAGATCGCGCGCAAGCGCCAGGATGTGAGCGTGAGCGCAGCCGATCTCCTCGCCGTCCCCGAGGGCACCATCAGCGAGGCGGGCCTGCGCCAGAACGTCAATGTCGGCATCGGCTATCTCGAAGCGTGGCTCAGAGGCACGGGCTGCGTGCCGCTCTACAATCTGATGGAGGATGCCGCGACCGCGGAGATCAGCCGCGCGCAAGTGTGGCAATGGATCCGCCACAAGGCGAAGCTCCAGGACGGGCGCACGGTCGATCTCACGCTCGTGCGCAAGGTGCTCGACGAGGAGCTCGAGAAGCTCAGGACCACGTCCGGCGACGAGGCGTGGCGCAAGGGCCGTTATCAGGACGCAGCGCGGCTCTTCCGTTCGCTCATCGAGGCTGAGCGCTTCCCCGAGTGGCTCACCATCCCGGCCTACGAGACGCTCGTCGCCGAAGGCGCGTAATCCTATTTCATGCGCACATAGCGCAGCGGGAAAGTGTCGTCGGGGCGTTGCACCAGCTCGATGTCGGCGCTCACTGCCCAGAGAATGTTCTGGCGGTGCAGCGGCAGATAAGGCAGATCGTTCTTGACGATCGTGAGCGCGCGCCGCAGCAGCGCGCGGCGTTCGCCGAGATCGGTCTCGGCGCGCGCCCGCGCCACGAGACGGTCAAGCGCGGGATTGGAATATCCCGCGATATTGAAGCCGCCCTGATGCGCGGCCGGATCGCGCGTCGCCGCGAGATCGACGAGCATCCCCTGCGCGTCGTCGGAGGCGGGCTCCCCGCCAAGCAGGAAGAAGCTTGTGCGGCGCCCGGGCGGCATGATCTTGTCGAAGAAATCGGCACGGCTCTCGGCATCGAGCGTGACCTTGACGCCGATGCGCGCGAGGTCGGCCACGATCTGCTCGCAGATCGCCTCGTCGTTGACGTAGCGGTCGGTCGGGCAGTCCATCGGGGTCGCGAAGCCTTGGCCGAAGCCGGCCCCGGCGAGAAGCCGGCGCGCAAGCGCGGGATCATAAGCCGGGCGCGTGTCGAGCGCGCGGTCATAGCCTTCGATGCCGGGCCCGACAACGAGGCCGGCGGGCGTCGCATGGCCGCGCATCACGCGCGCGATGATGGCTGCCTCATCGATGCCGTGCGCGAACGCCTCGCGGATGCGGCGGTCCTTGAACGGATTCCGGGCGCCGTCGGGGCTTTGCTCGCGCGCCACGTCGAAGCCCAGGAAGATCGTCTCGAGCGCCGGCCCCTCGACGATCGCGAGCCCGGGCATGCGGGCGATACGGTCGGCATCCTGCGGCGGCACGTCGTAGATCATGTCGATGTCGTGCGCCGCGAGCGCCGCGACGAGCATGTCGGGATCCGCGATCGGCGTGAACTCGACGCGGTCGAGATCGTGCGTCGGCTTGTCCCACCAATGCGGATTGGGCACCAGCACCGTCTCCTTGTCGGGGACGCGCGCGACGAGCATGAAGGGACCCGTGCCATCGGCATGATCGGCGGCGAAATCGGCGTCAGCCGCATGCGCCTCGCACCAGGCGCGGCTCATGATCGGCCATCGGCTCAGTTCGTCGAGAAGCAGCGGATCAGGGCCGTTGGTCGCGATCTCGACCGTCATCGGATCGAGCGCGCGCACGCTCGCGATCGAAGCGAGGACCGTCCCGATGCGCGACTCGGGCGCGCGGGCGCGCGTGAAGGAATAGACGACGTCGGCGGCGGTGAAAGCCTCGCCGCCCTGGAATACGACGCCGGGACGGAGCGCAAAACGCCAGCGGTCCGGCGCGACCACCTTCCAGCTCGTGGCGAGTCCGGGCTCGAGCGCCAGCTCGCGGCCCCGGCGGACGAGCGGCTCGTAGATGTTTTCGGTGAAGCTGCGCAGGAAGGTCTCGCGGCCGGCATAAGGATCGAGCGAGCGCACATCGGCGCGGGCGGCCCAACGCAGCGTGGCGGCCGCGCACGGCAGCGAGAGGAAGAGCGTGAGCACCCCAAGCACGGCGCCCACGCCGATATGTGCGGCGCGGTCGCGCCACCGAGGGGGAACGGTTCTCGCCGGCATAACGTGAAGCAATCGCATCGGCGCCGCCCTTGTCAATGCTTGGAGGCGCCGCCAGACTCCGCGCCGCGCATGGGAGAACGGCACATGGCGACGCTCTACGTCGCGCGCAGCGCCAAGCTCGGCAAATGGGCGTCCGACGTCGGGCTCGGCAAGCACGTCTACAAAATCGGCGTGACCGACGAGCCGGTGAAGACGCTCGTCGCGGCCGGATGGGCTGGCGAGACCGATTGGCAGCTCGTGAAGCAGCAGCCGGCCGAAGAGGTGAGCGAGGCCGACGCGCTCGAGCGGCTCGGCAAGAAGGAGAAGCCGGTCGATCCGCGCTACTATCCGCGCATCCGCGACGCGGCCGGGATCTTCAAGGTCGATCCCGTCCATGTCGAGAACCACATGCTCTTGACGCGGGCCTTGGCCGGCGAGGCGGACGCGACGCCGATCAAACTGAAGCCCGCCGATTTCGCCGCCTATCTCATCCACAACGCGCTGCGTTAGGCGCATTCCGCCGCTGATAGTGCGAGCGCGGCGAGTCGCCTGAGCGCGCGAAACTATCTTACGCGCCGCGGCAGCCGCGGTAACGCGCCCTCAATCGCAACCGCAGGATTAATGGCGCCGGCACAATTTTCTTTTTTTTAAGAGAACGCGAAGAGCATGACAGTCCTTACAGTTGGCGCAGGCCAGGAATACAGCACACTGACCGCTGCCGTCGCGGCCTCCCACAATGGCGACACCATCGACGTGCAGCCCGGCACCTACGTCAATGATTTTCCGACCGTCACCGACAGCATCACGATCGAAAGCGTGGGCGGGATGGCGTACTTCAAGGCGACCGAGCCGCCGACCAACCTGAAGGCGATTCTCACGGTCGGTTTGAGCGCAGCCTCGAACATCAACGTGACCGTGATCGGATTGGGCTTCGAGGGCGCGGCGATCAGCGCCGCCGACGGCGGTAATGCCGCCGGCATCAGGTTCCAGAGCGGCAATCTCACCGTCGAGGATTGCTACTTCCAGGGCAACCAGATGGGCATTCTCACCAACAATCTGGCATCGTCCTCGATCACGGTCGAGAATTCGGAGTTCGCCGGCCAAAGCACGTTCGCCAGCGACCTCGCGCACCAGATCTATGTCGGCCAGATCGGCAGCGCCACGATCGAGAACAACCTGTTCCTCGCCAACAGCTCGGGCCACCAGATCAAAGACCGCGCCGAGACGAGCCTTATCTCGCACAACACCATCGACGACGGCACCGGATACACGAGCTACGACATCGATCTGGCGAACGGCGGCAACGCGACGGTCACCGGCAACTCGATCATCAAGGGCGTGAATGATCCCAACACGACGGTCATCATCTATGGCGAAGGGGGCATGATCTGGAGCAATAACGCCCTCACCGTCTCGAACAACATCATCGACAATCAGCTCACCGGCAACCATGGCATCGGTGTCTATAATTTCTCTTCGGTCGTGGCGCAGATCGACAACAACCAGTTCTACCATCTGCCGACGGTCGCCATCGGGCCCAACAGCCAGAGCGGCAACGTCACACTTACGACCGCGCCCACAATCACCGACACCAACCCGATCGAGCTTCCCGGAGGCTCAACGGGGCCAACGCCGACCAAGGCCGTAGCCCCGACGCTTACGGTCGCGAACTCGACCGTACAGGAAGGCGCCGCGATACCGCTTCACATCACGGCGGCGCAGGCCTCGCCCGGTCTCGACCCGAGCAATCTCACCGTCACGATCTGGGGCGCCGACAAGCTTAACGAAGGCACCCACAATGCCAACGGCACGTGGACGCTGACCGAGGCGCAGCTCTCGGGCCTGACCATCAACATGGGCACGGCGTACGTCGGCTCGCACGTCCTCAAAGTGCAAGCGACCGACACCGAGCCGTCCTCGCACACATCGGCATCGAGCCCGATTGAGATGCTCACGATCGTCTCGACCGCCACCACGACGGCCGCCTCGGTCAACGGCGTGGCGAACGCGCTCGACGATCACCTGCTGACGCTCGTCGCCGGCGGCTCCGGCAACGCGCCCAGTTCCGCCCTGCCCGCGCATGTACCGACGCAGGATCAGACGCTCCCGCTCGAGCATGTCCTGCCGCTGGCGCACGCGCAGGCCGATCATTTTCACCTGCACTAGAAGCGATCTTGCGCTAGGGCGGCGGGCCGCGGTGCTGAGGGTCGAGAATGTTGCCGCCCTGGTCGCTCACGAAGCCCTCGATGCCGACGGCATAGCCTGAGACGGTCACCTCCTGGAGCGCGACCGTGCCGGCCTTGCAACGATTGAAGTTGCGGAGTCTCGCGTCGACGCGCGAATTGGCGACGCTGACCTCTTTCAGGACGAGGTTACCGGGATAGTCGCACGACTTGCTCGCATAGGTGATGATGTCCTGTCCGGCCGATGGCAGCTCCGTGAAGCTCGAGCGGTAGACGAGCACGTCGCCTGCCGCGGGGAATTCGAGCGTGTGTTCGCTCGTCATTCCGCGGAAGGTCGCGTCGGTGATCTCGACCTTGGCGCAGGCGGCGCTCAGCTCGGAGCCGGATGCCGCGTCGCGGAAGGTGGCGCCGCGCACGCTGAGGTTGCAACCGTTCGTGAACTCGGCGTTGCCCTCCGTTCCGCCGCGGCCATTGGCAAAGAACTCCGACCGCTCGATCAGCACTTTGCCGCCATCGCCGCGCACCCCGGACTGCGAGTCGTGGCAGATCACGTCACGCACGGCGAAATCGTCGCCGTGCGCGTTGGCGATGCAGGCCTCCGCCGCGCCGCTCACTTCGAGCGTCTCGAGCGTGATGCCACTCGCGGCGAGGAAGAAGCACGCGCGCCCCTCGCCCAGCGCCTGTCCCGCACAATCGAAGAGCGGCCGCCCCGCACTGCCGCGCAGCGTCACCCGCGGCACCGTTATGACCGCGGCCTCGTGATAGGTGCCGCCGATGATGTCGATCGTCGCGCCGGGCTTTGCCGCGGCAAGCGCGGCCGCGAGTGTCTTGTAGGCGCCGCCCTCGCCGACGCAGAGCGCATCGGGCGCGCACAGCGCCTCGCCGCTTTTTCGCAGCGCCTCGGGCGTCACCACCTCGATCTCGCCGTTGGGCCCGCGGCGCAGCGGCTGTGTAACTTCGGACCCCGAGGGAAGCGAGCTGGCCCCAGCCTCGGGAAGCCCCTGCTGCGCGCGCGCGGCGGGTGGAGCGGCAACGAATCCCGCCACAAGGAGCGCGAAAAGAACGGTCGTTCGAGCGCTGGCCATCTTGCGTCCGATTATAGGCACGGCCGCCGAGCGCGACCCGCGCAAAAAAGAAGCACCGCTCCACGGAGCGGTGCTTTTGCGACATGCCGTCGCCGACGGACCGGGAGGAGCGCGGGCACCGCCGAGCGACGGTGCCCGCTTTCAGTCGGTCACTTCCGCCGGCGGCGCAGGACGCCGAGACCCATCAGGCTCGAAAGCAGGAGCATTGCGCTACCGGGCTCGGGAACACCGGTCGGCGTCGGGGGACCACTGGCCGTCTCCAGGGTGCCGCCGAGAACGTAGTCGTAGGTGAGCGTATCAGTATCACCGGCACCAAGATCGCCGAGCGAGAATGCCTCGCCGATGCTGTAGTCGCCGTCACCGTCATTAAGGAGACATGGCGAGAGCCAATGGCTCGGAGTGATATCCCATACCGTATCCTCACATGCATTCGTGCCGCCGCTCACGCCAGCTTGGTGCGTGTAGCCCGAGTCCTCAGATATGATGCAGATCGTCTCGCCGGTGTCGGGACCGGTGCCGCATGCTTCGTCATTTGCCGACGCGACCGAGAACAGGGCGTTGTTCGTAAAGAACGAGCCGTGAGCGTTGACGTCTGGATCGGGATCGAGCGTGCGCAGAAAATCGACGCCGGAGAGCAGCCCGCCACTGATGTTGGTCAACGAGGTCGTGATGGCGATGACCGACTTCCCGCCAAGCGTCGTCAGCGAGTAGTTGTTGGTGACGCTGAGCGTCCCGTCCGACCCGGTCCAGCCCGCGGTCGTGCCGCTGCCCGAGGTCGGGCTCGTCTTGGTGAACCCGCACGGCCCTTCGTTGTAGCCGCCGCCCACGCATTCGTTGTTGGCGCTGTCGTAGTATCCGGCGGCCGAGACGTATAAGCCCTCGAACGGGCTGCCCGGGGTCAGGAAGTCGTTGATGCCGTAACTTCCCGAGCCGGTCGGATCATAGAGAATGCCCGGCGACGTGTTGCCATTCGAGCCGAGCGTGCCAGAATCGCTAACGCCGGCCTGGACGAAGCCGTTCTGGATGACGACGGGGGTGGCACCGGCCGGCAATGCCAGTGCGCCAGCTAATCCGACCGCCGCCAAGGTCATGCGCAAATTCATTTTTTCCTCCGCTGCTCCGAGTACATCGAGAGCACTAACCGGATCAGTGCAACTCGCATGCCACACGAAAGAACCTAGGAAAATCAGTTTCTTACAGAAATGTATGAACACAAATTGTAAAATTTTCTGACACAAACAAATTAATTTCTTAGAAAATTTATTAACAAAAGCTTGCCGAAACTCGCAAAGGTGGTGCGCAGACTTTCACTTCGCAAATCCGGAGAAATCGGCCTTAGGAGCAATAGGCTCTTCGCTGACGGAGAGGAGCGGGGCGCGAAGTCGGCGATCCTCACCCGTGCCTAACCCTGGATGGGTCATGTAGCGGCGAGAGTGGCTAAACCAGCGGCCGGCCACAGAGCGCTCCCGCAACGCGCTCTCGAGATCATCTGTGTCGGCCTTCGACGCTGAGCGGTCAGGCCGGACGCGCGCATCGGACCATCCGCCGGCTTCTTCCCTCACCTCTCAGAACGGCCGGTCCCGAGTCGTGTGTGCACGGCTCGGCGTTTCGGCCTCCGAATCCGGCAGCCGGCGATAGCTCGGCGCGAGGATTCATTTTTCTTAAGAGCGACACAGTGCACGCGAAATGAAGAAAAATCAGATATGAGAAGCATAGACTTGCCGAATCGCTTTAAAGCCGCGGCGCAAAATTGACACGGAGACCTCACCGCGACGTGATATAGAAACTCACTCGCAAGCGGCGCGAACCAATTGCGCCAAAAATCGCGTAACGCGCAAGAACGTTGGGGAATGTGGGGGATTCTGGGGTTCCGTATAAGATAGCGGTCATCGGTTCCGGACCTGCCGGGATGAGTGCTGCCGCGAGAGCTGCGGCACGGGGGCAGCGCCACATCCTGCTCGAGCGCAGGTCGCACCTCTCGGACACCGTTCACCGCTATCAGAAGAACAAGCGCGTCATGGCGGCGCCGCAACTGTTGCCGATGCAGAGCGATCTTCGCTTCGATGACGGCGCCCGCGAGGACGTGCTCGATGCGTGGACCGAGGACATCGTGGGCGCCAGCGTCAACGTGCGGCTCAATTCCGAGGTGAAATCGATCGAGGGCACGCGCGGGCAGTTCGCGATCCACCTCGCTTGCGGCGAAACCATCGAAGCCGCACATGTCGTTCTCGCGACGGGAACACAGGGTAATCCGCATCGGCTCGACATCCCGGGCGCCGACAGGCCATTCGTCCAGTACGAGCTGCGCGATGCCGCCGAATATCGAGGCGAGACGATCGTCGTGATCGGCGCGGGCGATTCGGCGATCGAGGATGCAATCGCGCTTGCCGAAGACAACGAAGTTGTCATCGTCAATCGAAGAACCGGGTTCCCAAAAGCAAAGCCGCCAAATGCGGCGCGTATCGAGGCCGCGATTGCCGCCGGGCGAGTGCGCGCGTGTCTCAACGCCGTTCCCCGCCGCGTCGAGGCCGGGCGAATCGTCATCGAGACGGCCGCAGGCGAAACGGCCGTCGCTTGTGACCGCATCATCGCCAGGCTTGGCACTGCTCCTCCAAGCGACTCCCTCCGTCACAGTGGCCTCGAGATGTCGGATGGCGGATTTCCGGTCTTGTCCGATACTTACGAATCGTCGGTCCCTGGCCTCTACATCGTCGGCGCGCTTGCGGGCTACCCGCTCATCAAGCACGGGCTGAAACAGGGCTACGAGGTCGTCGAGTACATTCTTGGCAACAAGCTGAAGGCGGCGGACGAGCCGCTTCTGCTATCGAAGTTGAGCGAGTGCGGGCTTACCGTTTCGGTTTCCGAATTCATTGCCTATCTGCGAAAGCGCGTTGCCCTGTTCGCGCAGCTCCCGATCCGGCAGATCCGCGAATTCTTGCTGCACGTACGGCTCCGTGCCATGCGGCCGGGCGAAGAGGTATTCCGCCTCGATGAATGTTCGGACCAGCTTTATTGGGTCCTTGAAGGCGAGGTTGCGCTCGAGACGCGAGGACCGGTCGACGATCGGATCTGCTGCGCACCCGGCGAGATGTTCGGCGCGCTCGAATTCGTGTCCGGACGTCCGCGCGGCGCCGTCGCCGTCGCCACGTGCACGACCCTCGTACTCGAAGCGGGCCACGCGGCCATGTCGATCCTGCTGCGCACGGCCCCGACGATCAGGGAAGCGATCGACGAGGTCGCGACGAGCCGGCAGATCAGGCTGCATCTCGCGCCCGGACTCGACGACACATCCCTCGCCGCGATCGTGCGCAGCGCCGAGATCGACCGCTTCAAGGCAGGGGAAGCGCTCGTGAGGGAAGGCGACGCCGACAACCCGCTCTATGTCATCCGAAAAGGTTCGGTGACCGTTTCGCGCCGAATTGGCGGAAACGACATTATTCTCGCCTACCTACCCTCCGGCAGCTTCATCGGCGAAACCGCTTGGCTCGCCAACCAGCGGAGCCCGACCGTCAAGGCCACGACCGCAACGGAGGCGATCCGGATCGATGGCGACGCGCTGCGGAATGCGCTCGAAGCGTCTCCCGGGGCGCGGCGCCTCATCGCGGAGCGAGTGGCGGAACATCTCAACGGCCCCGTGCCGGATCGGCGGAAAAGCGGGCTTGTCCGATTCCTCCTCGACCACGGCATTGGCGAGGCGACTGACGTGCTGCTGATCGATGAATCAAAGTGCGTCGACTGCAACAACTGCGAGAACGCCTGCGCCGCGACACATGGCGGCGTGAGCGCGCTCGACCGCAAGGCGGGGCCCCGGCACGGCACGATTCATCTGCCGAGCGCTTGCCGCCATTGCGCCCATCCTCATTGCATGACCGAGTGCCCGACGAACTCTCTCCATCGGGCGCCCGACGGCTCGGTCTATATCGACGACAATTGCACCGGCTGCGGTTATTGCGAGCGCAATTGCCCCTATGGCGCCATTCGCATGGCGACGGCTCCGGAACGCAAGTTCAATCTTCTGACTTGGCTGCTGTTCGGCTGGGGAGACGGCCCCGGCGACGGCAAATCGCGGGCGGCGGTCCCCGGAGCCGCCGGTAAGCACGCGGTCAAATGCGACGGCTGCCGCGACGCCGAGGCGCCGGCCTGCGTCAGCGCTTGCCCAACGGGTGCGGCGATCAGGATCGAACCAGAGACCTTTATCAACGCGGAGCTTCACCGCGCGATTTAGAGCATCCCTGGCGAACGCGTGCTCCCAAGGAGCCGGTACCCTACTTGTCGAGCTCGGCCAATAGGGCCTTGGCGCTCGACGCGTCGCGGAACTCGGTCGGAGCGGCAAGCGCCTGTTGTAGATTTTGACGCGCGCCCGTCAGATCGCCCATGGCCTTTTGCGCGACAGCGGTACGGTAACGCTCTTCCGGATCGTTGGGTGCGAGTTCGGTCGCGTGCTGTAACACCGTTACCGCTTCCTTGTGCTGGCCGGATTGTAGAAGCGTCCAGCCGAGTGTATCGACGTACGCCGCGTTCGTCGGCGCAAGTTGCACCGCGTGTTGGGCCAGCGGCACCGCGGTTGTGGCGTCGCCCGTCTCGGCCAACAGAGCCGCGAGATTGTTGAGCGCAGGGGCAAAGTCCGGTTGCTGGCCCACAATTTCACGATAGAGCTCTCGCGCTTTCGTCTTGTTGCCGCTGTCCTGATAAAGCGTGGCGAGTAGGAAACGGGAGCCTGGCTGCGGATCGGCCGCGACCAGCCGTTGCGCCAATGCGATCGCATCGCCATATTGGTGAAGCCGTGCCTCAGCGAGGCTGGCATCGCGCAGCAGCGCGGGAGCGGTGGGCGCGATCTTCAGGCCCCGATCGAACACATTCGTCGCATCAGTGTATTTGCGCTGCAGGGCGAGACTGGCACCAAGACGCCGATATGCCTCTGCATTCGCAGGAAAGCGGCTGACCGCATCGCGGTAGGCCTTCTCGGCATCCCCAAACCGGCCGAGAGTCGTGTCCGCGGTGGCAAGGGCAACGTAGTCCGATAAACGCGCGTCGCTTCGTGCGGTGAGCATCTTGAATGTCGCAATCGCGTCGTCGGGTTTACCACTCGCCAATAGGATATCCCCGAGTCCCTGGCCGATGTCGACCGCATTCGGATCGAGCTTGGCCGCGCGCTCGATGAAGTCGCGGGCCTCGTCATATTTCTTCTGCGCAACAAGAGTGAGAGCTGCCTGGTATTCGGCGCCCGCCCAATTTGGCTTCAGCTCGATTGCGCGGTTTAGACTCGCAATAGACTCGTCAAGCGCGCCGGTAAGCCGCTGGGCGACCCCAAGGGCCAGAAAATTGGCGGCATCTTTCGGGTCGAGCTTCTGCGCAGCGGTGAGATAGGGCAATGCCGCCTTTGCGTCGCCGGTGCCGATATAGGCGATGCCGAGCGCGCGGAGAGCAAGGGGATCGGTGGCGTTGGGAGAGACCGCGTCTTTCAGGAGGGCCAACGCGTCCTTGTACCGGCCGTGTTCGTTATAGAGCGAAGCCAGCGCGGGTTTGGCGCCGAGATAGGAGGGTGGAGTACCGGCCAGCCCTTTCTCGTATTCGCTCGTTGCGCCTGAAATGTCGCCTTCAAGCTGCAATGCGATTCCGAGCCGCTCGTGCGCGACGAGATAGCCCGGATTAGCCTTCAACGCTTGGGTAAAATAGTCCTTGGCCTCTTTTGTCTGCCCGGCATTGAGCGCGATGCTTCCGAGACGCGTCAGCGCCGTACTCGAATTCGGGTTGAGAGTTGCCGCCTGTTTAAGGTCCGCCACGCCCTCGTCGGCATCTCCGTGCAGATAAAGCGCCATACCGAGCACTTCATAGGCGCTCGCCAGATCGGCGGCCTTTCCATTCTTGTCGACGTAGGCACGCATCGTCGCGATCGCTTGATCATACTTTTCCGCCTTGACGGCATCGAAAGCATCACGGACCTGTTGAGAAACACTGGCGGCGGTTAGGTCTGTACTGAATATATCCGGTTGGTTAATCGGTGTGGCGAGCGCCGACGAAATCATAAAACCAGCAGCGAAACCCAATATCGCCGACCAGGTCCCGATGCGCCGGTAATCCATTTGCACCATGCTCCACCCACTGGATCGATGAGCATCGCAATGTTACCATATTCATAATGGCATCATTCAGTTGATTTTAATTGAGTACGACGAAATCAGTGAAATTGTCCGACGCGAGCTGAGCCCAAACGGTTGGCGGCACCATTTGCATCAGGGATCCATGGCCGGCCAAAGCGACACTGAGCGGCATGACCTGGTGGTCGCAGTCGATTTGAAGAGCGCCATCACCCACCTCCAGGCAGGGAACCTCGACCAGGCCGAGGCGCTCTTCCGCAAGATATTGACCTACATCCCGGAGCATCCGGACGCGCTGCACATGCTGGGGGTCATCGCTAATCGGCGAGGCGAGTTCGACCGAGCGGTTCAGCTGATCGGCCAAGCCCTAGCGCTGGCGCCGCGAAACGTCGACGCCCATGTCAATCTCGGCAACGCCCTTCGTTCTACCGGCCGGCTTGCGGAAGGGATCGCCAGCTATCGCCGCGCGATCGCTTTGAACCCACGTATGGCGATCGCCCATAGCAATCTTGGTCGTATGCTAAACCAAGTCGGCGATTTCGAAGGTGCGCGTGCGAGCTGCGAGACCGCCATCCAAATCAATCCGACACTCACTGCGGGGCACATCAATCTCGCGATCGCCTTGAGGGGGCTCCACCGTGCGAGGGAAGCCGCCGAGGCTTATCGGCACGCGATCAGGCTTCAGCCCCAGGACGCGAGTCTTTATCACGATCTCGGCAACGTCCTGACCGAGCTCCAACTCCTCAATGAAGCGCTGAAATGCCACGACCAAAGCATCAAGCTCAAGCCCGATGAAGCGATATTCCATTTCGACCGGGGTTCCGTTCTGTTGCGTCAGCGCGAGATCGCTGCGGCATCGGAAAGCTTTCGGCGGGCGGCGACGCTTGCGCCCGACAGCGTAGGCTCCTGGATCAGCCTTGGTTGGACATTGCGGCTGATGGGCCGGTTCGATGAATCGACGGAGTGCATGCGCCGGGCGGCGGCTCTCGGCCCGGACACAGCGGAAACCTATCGCCACCTTGCATCGGCGGGCGGCGATGCGGTCGACGAGGCCGAGATCGACCGGCTGGTCGAGCTCATCGAACGACCGGATGCCAATGGAGACAGCCGTATCGTCGCGAATTTCGCGCTCGGCCGCCTCTATGACAGGTCGGGCCGGTTCGACGAGGCCTTCAAACGCTTCGCAACCGGCAATGCGCTCTACCGCGAACAACTGGCCTCGCGCGGCTTAAACTTCGACGCCGCGCAATTTGCCAAGAGAATTGATCTTCTCATCGCCAATTGCACGGCGGAGTATTTCGCCGCTCAACGTGACGCAGGAATCTCTTCAGAGATTCCGGTATTCGTCGTTGGGATGCCGCGGTCCGGCACCACGCTCGTCGAACAGATCTGCGCCAGCCACTCTCTCGTCTTCGGCGCCGGTGAGCTGAGCGATATCGACGAGTTGGGCACATTGTTGGTGCATGGAGCGAAGACGAAGCCTGGCGTTTACGTGGGCGAGTTCGATCGGGCGCGACAACTCGCGGAGGCGCACCTTGGGCGCCTGCGGCGCCTCGGCGGCAATGCCGTCCGGGTCATCGACAAGATGCCGGACAACGTCCTGCATCTCGGATTGATTGCGACGCTGTTCCCCGCCGCCCGAGTGATTTTCTGCCGGCGCGACGAACGTGACATCTGCCTGTCGTGCTATTTACAACTTTTTGCCGATGGTACGCTCCCCTTCACCTACGATCTGGCGGATTGCGGTCGCCGCTATCTTGGCATTGAGCGGCTGGTCGAACACTGGCAGCGCGTTTTGCCGTTGCGCTGGCACGAGGTGAGATACGAGGCGCTCGTCGCAAATCTCGAGCAGGAGAGTCGAAGACTCATCGATTTTCTCGGTCTTGAGTGGGAACCCGCCTGCCTTGAATTCCACCGCACCGAAAGGGTCGTGACGACGGCCAGCCACTGGCAAGTCCGGCAACCGCTCTATACCGGCTCGGTGGGCCGCTGGGTCCATTACGAAAAGCAACTCGAGCCGCTCTTCGAGACGCTGCGCGCGGGGCGCGCGGCCGGCGCTGGGAATCCACCGCCGGATCGCGCACCACAGAGTGTCCGCAAGTGAGCAAGCCTGCCAGACCTGTCGGCACAGATCGCCGCGCCGCATTATCGCAAACGCTTGGCGATGCGCTGGCACATCACCGGGCCGGCAGGCTGAATGAGGCGGAAGCGGGATATCGCAAGCTTCTGAAGGCGGCCCCGAACCATCCCGATGCGCTGCACATGCTTGGCACGATCGCCAACAGCCGCGGCCAACCGGAGAGGGCGCTCAAGCTCATCCGCAAGGCGCTCGAAGTGATTCCGAATTTCGCCGACGCACACCTAAATCTTGGCAATGCCTTCCATCTCCTTGGCCAGCCCACGGAAGCGATCGAATGCTATCGCCGCGCAATCGCCCTGCGGCCTGGCTTTGCCGCAGCGCACAGCAGTCTTGCACGCGAGCTTTGCCGCCAGGGCGCCTTCGTGGCTGCGGCCGCAAGCGCGCAGCGAGCCGCCGAGCTCGACCCATTGAGCCCTGACGCATTCTTCAATCTCGGCGTGGCGATGCGAAGTCTCGGGCGGCTCAATGCCGCCGAGGCCGCTTTGCGGCAATCCCTCGCCCTCAGGCCACATCATGCGGAGTCGCTTCGCCAGCTCGCCGTGATCTACACCGAGTTCGCCCGCTTCGGCGATGCCCGGCGGTGCAACGAGCGCTTGGTCGCGCTCGCTCCATCCGACCCACTGGCTCTTCGAGCGCTCGGCATGTCGCAGTTCCGGTGTGGCGAGACGAAAACCGGACTGGCGAACCTGCGCCGCGCGACCGACCTGGCACCGGATTTCGCGCCGGGCTGGCTGAGCCTCGGTTGGGCGCTGCGCGCCCTCGGCCGCTTTGACGAGGCTGTCGCCTGTTTCCGTCGCGCGGGAGCCATAGATCCGAATCTCGCCGAAGCCCATCGCAGCCTTGCGGTCACAGGAAGGGCGAGCGCTGATCCCGCTGAGATCGAGAGACTGGGCAGAAGCAGCGCCGACCTGTCGCGCCCGTCCGACGAGCGCATTGCCGCGGGCTTTGCCCTGGGCGAAATTCTCGACAAAGCGGACCGCTTCGACGAGGCTTTCGCCCACTTCGCCGCGGCCAACGCGCTGGCGGACGAGGCGCTCATCGCCGCGGGCCGGGGCTATGACCGCGCGGCCTTAGAGGCCCGCGTCGGCGACCTCATCAAAAGCTTTTCTGCCACGTTCTTTGCCGCCGCATCGAGGAGAGACGGCTCGAACCTCCCAGTCTTCATCGTCGGAATGCCGCGCTCCGGCACGACGCTGGTCGAGCAAATCGCAGCGAGTCACAGCAAAGTTTTCGGCGCGGGCGAGCTCACGGAGGTGAGCCGCCTTGCCGCGGAGCTGCGCGAGCCCGAAGCCGGCGAAGCGGCAGCCGAGGCTTGGCGCGCACGGGCGCTGCCAATGGCGGAAGCCCATCGGTCCGGGCTGGCGAAGCTTGGCGGAGATGCGTTGCGGGTCATCGACAAGCAGCCCGACAACGTCTTTCATCTTGGCCTCGTTGCCGCTCTGTTCCCAGGTTCCCGCGTCATCCTCTGCCAGCGCGACCCGCGGGATATCTGCCTCTCGAATTACTTCCAGTTCTTTGCCGGGGGAAATGCGTATTCGTACAATCTCGTGAACTGCGCGCACCGATATTTGCAGGTCGAACGGCTCGTCGCACACTGGCGTCAGGTCCTTCCCCTGCAAATCCTCGATGTTCGGTACGAGCATCTGGTGGCCGATCCCGAGGCGCAGAGCCGGCGCCTCATTGAATTTCTGGGCCTCGAATGGGAGCCGGCCTGTCTTGAGTTCCACCGCACCGAGCGGGTTGTGATCACCCAAAGCACCTGGCAGGTACGGCAGCCGCTTTATAGCCGCTCGGCCGGCCGCTGGCGCAGCTACGAGCGCCACCTAGGACCCTTGCTGGGGGCCTTGGGCGACATCGCGCCGGATCGCTGACTTATCGGGATAGGAAAGGCGTCCCTGGCCGGACAGCGCAAGAGCGGGCAGTCGCTACAACGACTGCCCGCTCTCTGGGCAAAGGAACTTGCTTGCGCGCCTTAGGCTTTGCGATTCCTGCGCCGGCGCGCGAAGAAGGCGCCAACGAGACCCGAACCAAGCAATGCCAAGCTGGTCGGCTCCGGAACGGCGGTGCCTACGGTCACCGTATCCGACTCTTCCGCGATGATGCCGCCATCGACCTCGGCAGCGATCGTGAAGGAGCACGTGCCGGGGCTCGTGCCGGTGAAAGTCACACCGCTGAAGTCGAAGGTGTTGCTGGCGCTGCGGCTGAAGCTCCCGGTGATATCCGACGGCAGGCTGACGCTCACGCAGCTCGGCGGCGAGCCGATGAGATCGAGCGACACGTCGTCATATGTCGCGAGCGCCGTGCTCACCGCATCCTCGATGTCGGTCGAGAGCGTCGAGGAATCCGGGATGGCATCGTAATAGTTGCCAGAGACACCATCACTCAAAACGCCCGTGAACTGCCCGTAGGCGTTGAGGCCGTTGCTGCAGTCGCCGCCCAGGCCGCAGGCCGTGTCGGCGCTGTTCGCTCCAACGTTGAGCGCTTCCAGCGTCACGCCGTTGGACGAGAGGGTGGTGGCGGTGCTGCTGACGCTAACGCCGCCCGCCGCGGGAGGAAAGGACGGAGAGCTGTGCGCCGGCGCGTCGCCGACGATAACCACGATCTTCTGAGAACCGGACCGCCAGCTCGTCGTTGTCGCCCCCTGGCCCAACGCGTAAAGGCCCTGCTCGGGATTGTCGCCGCCGCCACCGGCAGACCAGCTGTTGATGGCCGTCTGCACCGCTGGGACACTGGTCGTAATGTCTTGCGTCAGCGAGTAATTGAATGGGTCGCCGGCGGAAGTCTGGTCCTTGTATTGGGCGGCGCCCAAGGCGATGTTGCCGAACCCTGCGAGATTGCTGGCCACCGTGGAGAGTTCCGATTGCAAAGCGCCGATCGCAGGCCCCATGCTGCCGGTCGTGTCGACGACGAACAAGACGTCCGCCTGTGACGTGGTGGCGGTGCCGGAGGACACGACCACCGACTTGTCCAGGTTGATGGTGCCACCTACTCCGGTCGACCCGGTGAAGGTCGAAGGCGTGATCGAGTCCGCGAGCGATGGTTTCGCCGATGCCAGGATCGCTACCGCCGACACGGCACTCAAGAGTGCGAGGCGCTTCATCGTCTTTCCCTCCACGAAATCCGGTCTACACTCGGCGATGCAATACGCGTGCCATCCATTTTGAATCAAATAGATAGGGGAATTTCAATTAACTTTTTGCGCTGAACTGTAAAAGAATTTAACAGACCCCTTGGGGTACGATGGCGGGATTGCGACCCGTCGCGCGCGGCACGATTTTGGTGGAAGGCTGCAGCTGAAGCGAGAGAACCGCGGGAAACGGGTTTCTCCGCCTTTGTGCTCAAGCGCAGTCTGCTTATCCGGCTGTAAAATTTTCAGACAGGGACAGGCCGGGCGTGCTTGCTCCGAGAGATTCGTCGCTGTGGACGAACCCACTCGTGACGCTGGTCAACGCCGCGCTCATACAGTCGAACCGAATGGCGCGGTCCCACAGCGCGTTGCAGCTGAGCCGCGCCGGCGGACGGCAGGTGCGGCGGCAAAGAAGACGGCCGCGGTGCCACAGCGCGCTGATGGTCTGCGCCCTCCACCATCGCGCCCTCCACGACAACGGCCCCACGGGGACAAGGTGGCACGACCGCGGCATCGAGCCGCTCAAGGAGGCCGAGCGGCTGTGGCGCGAGAGCCACCTCAAGCCGCTCGCCCCTTCCGCCAGCCCCGAAGTGTTCCCGTCGGTCGCCAAGGCCGGGGACTAGGTCCGTGGCCCTAATCCTGCCAGAGCGACTCGTTGCCCCAGCTTGAATAGGTCTGGTCGGCCGATTGCACGCCCACGGGCGTCTGGCCGGCGCCCGGCTCGGGCGCGATCTGGCACAGGATCGTCGCTCCGGAATTGCTGCGGACGCACGAGGAGGCCTGTGTCGCGGGCGCGCTCACCTTGGTAAGCGAGAGCGCCAGGGCGGAGCTCAGCTGATCCGCTTCCTGGCCGGCGCCGGCCGGGGCTTCGCCGGTCGCTCCGCCGCCAGAACTGTCGGTCAACAGCTCGATCGCCCCGGGGCCCGCGGTCGGCGCGATGGCGTTGAGGCTCCCGGCGAGGCTTGTCGTGTCGCCAGACCCCGTGCCTGGCGGCGGACTGCCGAGATCGGACGGCAGCGTCGTCGTGGAGAGGATGCTGTTCACGTCGCTGGAGCTCGGCCCCGAAGTGGTTGACGGGGGCGGTGGTGGCGGAGGCGGCTCCGTTCCAGGAGGCAGGAAGGGCGAACCGTCGATCGACGTGCTGCCGGCGACGCTGCCGCTGCCGGTCGCGTTCCACATCCAAGCGGGCGCGCTCGGGCTGCCGTTGAGCGTCCAGGGACCGCTCGACGATACGTCGATGTTGCCGCTGACATCGCCGGTGCTGGTGTGCGCGGCGTCGCCGTTGCCAACCTGCCCGTAGGCGAAATTGCCCTCGTTGCCGGCGTTGATCGTGCCCGTGCCGCCGTTGAGCGAGAGGGAGATGTCGCCGCCTTCGCTGATGCCGCTGGCCGAGGCGCCGCTGTTCTCGTCGTAGCCGCCATTGCCGATCTGGGAGTAAGCGTCGCCGGTGATAACGATGGTGCCGGCCGAGCCGGATGTTCCGGTCGCGATGACGATATCGCCGGTCTCGCTGATGGTGCCGCCGGCGAGCACCGTCGCGTGCGTGTCGGCGCCGAAGCCGCCATTGCCGATCTGCGCATAGGCGCCGGTGCCGCTGCTGCCGGACATGACGAGGTTGCCCGTCGCGGTCAGGTTGATGCTGCCGCTGATGAGGATCGAGCCCGAGGAGATCGCGGCGTCCGCCCCCGCGTCGTAGCCGCCATGGCCGACCTGCGCGTAGGCGCCGGTGCCGGTGCCGGCGGCGAGCGAGACGATCGCGCCCGACAAAGTGATGTTGCCGGTATCGCTGAAGGCGACGGTCGTGCCGAAATTCGAGAGGGCGCCGCCATGACCGATTTGCGCATAGGCGCTCGTGTCGGCGCCGCCGACGAGCGCGACGTTGCCGGCGGCGATTACGGAGATCGCGCCGCTTTCGCTGCCGCTCGTGTTGGCGCCGCCATTGCCGATCTGCGCATAGGCACCAGTGCCGCTGTTGCCGGACATGACGAGGTTGCCCGTCGCGGCGAGGTTGATGCTGCCGCTGATGACGATCGAGCCCGAGGAAAGCGTCGCCTCCGCGCCGGCGTCGTAACCGCCATGGCCGACCTGCGCGTAGGCGCCGGTGCCGCTACCGGCCGCGAGCGAGACGATCGCGCCCGAGAGCGAGATGTCGCCGGTGTCGCTGAAGGCGACGGTCGTGCCGAAATTCGAGAGGGCGCCGCCATGACCGATTTGCGCATAGGCGCTCGTGTCGGCGCCGCCGACGAGCGCGACGTTGCCGGCG
>DATIXQ010000057.1:0-14889 GCA_035518375.1 Allostellaceae bacterium
CGCGTCAGGAATTGAGCGTGCGCGAACCGCATCATTGCCTCGAGCGTCGTCCGGTTATGTTCGAGGTCGTAGGCGAAGTATTGATTGCCCATTAGCGCGCGCTGCTCGTCCATCAGGTGACTCACCCAGGAAAGGATGAGCACCTGGGGATCGGAACCGCAAATGTTCTCGAAGGCAATGTCTCGCGCGCGGCGAAACGCCTTGAGCAGCGCGACCGGGGCGTCGGGGTGGCGTTCGACGAACGCTTGGCGCACCGTGATCACGTGGCTGATCGGGAAAATTCCTGTGTTCTTGAAGTAGGCCTGCTCCTCGGATTTGTAGTCACGGAACAGGCGCCGCGTTCGGCCGTCCCGCCGCACGATCGATGGCGGGACATCGGGAAAGATCATCGCGTCGATTTCGCCTGAAACGAGGAGCGAATCCAGCGCTTGGCACGGATCGAGCGGAGCCTGCGGATCGTGCTGCAAATATTCGATTGCCAGGGTTCGCGGCAATCGCGTCGCGTCGGCGCGTGCCGCAACCCAATGAATCGCCGCAAGCTCCACGCCGTAATAGTCCTGCAACGCCCCACGGGCCCATATGCCTGCGGTATTGGCCCAGGCGTAGATGCCCACACGCCTCCCCGCGAGATCGCGTGGCGCCTCGATTCCAGCCCGTTCGTTTACATAGATGTACGACTGCCGGAATTTTCGGTTGGGAAATGCCGGAATGGATACGCAAGGCGGATCCTCGCCGACACTTGCCATGCGCGCAGCGAAGCCGCAATCCCACACGTCGGCATTCTCCGGCCGATCGGCCAGTTGCATCTCGAAGCCTTCGATACCCACCGTTCGGTCGGCGATCGAGCGGTTGGTATCGATTGTCGGCTCGCGCAAATGTAATCGGATGGTCTTACTCATGGTTCTCTCTCGCCTACAGTGTCTAGGGCGGCCTAACGCCGCGCCCAATGGGGCCACCAGCGTCCGTAAATTGGGACCCCGCTTCAATCTCGATGCGTCGCCCTGTCGCCAGGTCTCGCTCGGCAAGCCTTGTTCGCGGTCGGCCGGTGAAGCGCAGCGACGCCCACCCCCGTACCGGTTGTTGTGATGGCCTGCTTACCTAATGCTTACCCCAACCCCAAGGCCCGGTAGGTAAGCAGAGAGAATTCCACTAAGTACTTGATTCTATGGAGCGGGCGAAGGGATTCGAACCCTCGACCCCAACCTTGGCAAGGTTGTGCTCTACCCCTGAGCTACGCCCGCGGCTCCAAGGCGGCGGATGATACCGTCCGCCCTTGGCTTTGCAAGGGCGCGCACGGCCCTTTAACGTCGCCGCCATGCCGGCCGCGCCCGCGACGCCCGACGATCTCTTCCGCCGCCTCGATGCGCTCGGCATCGCCTACCGCACGCACACCCACCCGCCCGTCTTCACCGTCGCCGAGGCCGTGGCGTTGCGCGGCCAGCTTCCGGGCGGACACTGCAAGTGCCTTTTTCTCGAGGACCGCAAGGGCGGGCTCTGGCTCGTCGTCGTGCTCGAGGAGCGCCGGCTCGATCTCAAGGCGCTCTCCGAGCGTCTGGCGGCGCCGCGCTTCTCGTTCGGCTCGCCCTCAAAGATGCGCGCGGCGCTGGGCGTCGAGCCGGGCAGCGTCACGCCCTTCGCCCTCGTCAACGAGAGCGCTGCCGCGGTCACCGTGGTGCTCGACGCCGAGATGCTGCGGCACGATCCGCTCAACTACCACCCGCTCGTCAACACGGCGACGACGGCGGTCGCGCCGCGCGACCTGCTGCGCTTCCTCGAAGCCTGCGGCCATCGTCCGCGCACGCTCGATCTGGCCGATCTCGACCGTGCCGCGCCGGGCTGAGGCGCCGGGCCCCGTCTTGTCAGAGCGGCCCCGGCCCGCCATGTTCTAGGGGTCTCACGAGGGACTTCGAATGGAACAGCTTATCGGCGGCGGCGCTCCCGCTGACGCCTCGGCCGTCAAGAACGGCTCGACCGCGACCTTCATGGCCGACGTGATCGAGGCCTCGCGCGAGGCCGCCGTAGTCGTCGATTTCTGGGCGCCGTGGTGCGGTCCGTGCAAGCAGCTCGGGCCCGTGATCGAGAAGGCGGTGCGCGACTCGCGCGGCAAAGTCCGCCTGGTCAAGATCAATGTCGACGAGAACCAGGAGCTGGCGGCGCAGATGCGCATCCAGTCGATCCCGGCCGTCTATGCCTTCAAGGACGGGCGCCCGGTCGATGGCTTCGTCGGCGCGCTGCCGGATAGCCAGGTGAAGCAGTTCGTGCAGCGCCTCGCGACCGCGGCGGGCGGCGCCGTCGCCGATCCCGTCGCCGAGGCCTTGGCGCTCGCCAAAGAGGCGGCCGCGGCCGGCGACCAGGCGCGCGCCACCAACATCTACGAGCAGATCCTCGAGCACGAGCCCGGCAATGTCGACGCGGTCGCGGGCCTCGCGCGCGCCGCCGTGGCGAAGAAGGATTTCGCCAAGGCGAAGCAATATCTGGCGCAGGTGGCGAAAGAGAATGCGGGCCATGCCGAGATCGCTGCGGCGCGTGCCGCGCTCGAGCTGGCCGAGGCGGGATCGAAGACGACGGGCGCCTTGGGCGAGCTCAAGGCGCGGGTGGCGAAGGACGCGGCCGATCACCAGGCGCGCTACGACCTCGCCGCCGCGCTCTTCGCCGCGGGCGAGCGCCAGCAGGCGATCGACGAGCTCCTGGAGTTGATCCGCCGCGACCGCGTTTGGAACGAGGAGGCGGCAAGGAAGCAGCTCTTGAAGTTCTTCGAGGCGATCGGATTGAGCGATCCGCTGACGGTCGCGGCACGCCGGCGCCTGTCCGCGATCCTGTTCTCATGACGCAGAGCGTCTTTGATCCGTCCTTTGCCGACCTGCCGGCGCGTCTGCCGGTCTTTCCCCTGACCGGCGTGCTGCTTCTGCCGCGCGGGCGCCTGCCGCTCAACATCTTCGAGCCGCGCTATCTCGCGATGACGCGCCACGCGCTCGCGCATGGGCGCATGCTCGGCATGATCCAGCCGCAAGAGGGCGCCGGCGACGTGGGCGATCCGCCGCTCTACCGTACCGGCTGCATGGGCCGCATCACCGAGTTCCGCGAAACCGACGACGGCCGCTATCTCATCACCTTGAAGGGCTGCGCGCGCTTCGACGTGAAGGCGGAGCCGCCGCGCGACACGCTCTTCCGCACGGTCGTGCCCGACTGGGGCCCGTATGAGGGCGATCTGGCCGAAAGCGAGCCCGAGCTCGAGCGCGAGCGGCTCGTCGCGGCGCTGAAGCCCTATTTCCGCCGCACCGGCATCGAGGCCGATTTCAAGTCGATCGCCGGCGCGCCGGCCGAGCGGCTCATCTCCTCGCTCGCGATGCTGTGCCCGCTGGCGCCGGGCGAGAAGCAGGCGCTGCTCGAAACCGCCGGCTGGAGCGAACGCGGGCGGCTCTTGATCGCGCTCCTTGAAATGGCGGCGCGCGCCTCGATCGAAGACGCGGGCCCCGCGCGGCACTGAGGACCAGATGACCGAGGTCGATCCCAAGCTGCTTGAAATCCTTGTCTGCCCCTTGACCAAGGGGCCGCTCACCTACGACCGCGCGGCGCAAGAGCTGGTGAGCCTGCAGGCGGGCCTCGCTTATCCGGTCCGCGATGGCATCCCGATCATGCTGGTTGACGAGGCGCGCACGCTCTCCGACGAGGAAAAGACACGGTCTGCCGGCGCGCCCAAGCCGCCGGCGCCATGAGCGAGCGCCTCGGCACGCAGCACTGGCCCATCGAGCTGCGCCTCAAGACCGCGGAGAAGCTCGTCGAGATCGACTTCGACAACGGCGCGAAATTCCGCTTGGCGGCGGAATATCTGCGCGTCGAAAGCCCCTCGGCCGAGGTGCAGGGCCACGGGCCAGGCGAGAAGCAGCTCGTCGCCGGGCGCCGCCATGTCGGCATCCTGCGGCTCGAGCCCGTCGGCAATTATGCCGTGCGCATCGTGTTCGACGATCTGCACGACACCGGCATCTATTCGTGGAGCTATCTCTACGAGCTCGGCATCGAGCGCGAGAAGCGCTGGGCGCAGTATCTCGCCGCGCTCGAGAAGGCGGGACAGTCGCGCGAGCCGAAGCGAAGCTGAGGGAGGCCGGTCATGGGCAATTTCGTGCTGGTGGTGGAATTCGAGGTGAAGGAGGGCGAGGGCGAGCAGTTCCTGCGCCTGATATCCGAGAACGCGCGCGCCTCGGTCGCGACCGAGCCCGGCTGCCTCCAGTTCGACGTCGTGCGCGACGAGAAGAATGCGCACCGCTTCGCGCTCTACGAGGTCTATCGCGACGCCGCCGCGTTCGAGGCGCACGGCAAGATGCCGCATGTCGCGGCGTTCTTCGCCGCGGCGAAGCCCCTGATCACGACGCAAAAGGCGACGCGCTTCTCCCGCGTTTCCGCCAACGCGAAGTAGTTCGAGCCTGATCCAGCTGCCTTAGAACGGGGCGTCTCTCTAAACCCTCTCCCCTCCGGGGAGAGGGAAGGGTGAGGGGGACTGGCGACATCTCTCCGAGAGATCGCCCCCTCACCCGCACGGCGCTTACGCGCCACGCTGCCCTCTCCCCGGTGGGGCGAGGGTAATTCCAATTCGCGGGGTCAGACCCTAAAGCCGTTCGCCGCGCGCGAGCCGCGGCAGGTTGCCATAGGTTCCCATCGCGTGGCGCATGAAGAGGCGTTTCAGGGGCGGCGTGCGATCAACCGCGGCGAGGCCCAGATCGCGCGCAAGGCGCAATGGCCCCGCATCATTCGAGAAGAGCCGGTTCAGCCCATCCGTCACCGTGCCGAGAAGTGCGGCGTCGAGCTGGCGCGCGGCCTCGAAGCGGCGCAGCACCGCACCAGCGCCAATGTCGAGGCCGAGACGGCGCGCATCGACGATCGTCTCGGCCAACGCGGCGATGTCGCGGATACCGAGATTGAAGCCCTGGCCCGCGATCGGGTGGATGAGATGCGCCGCCTCGCCGACGAGCGCCAGGCGCGGTGCCGTGGTGCGCGTCGCGAACAGGAAACTCAGCGGATAGGACCAGCGCGGGCCCTCGACCGCGAGTGCGCCGAGATGGTCGCCGAAGCGGCGCGCCAATTCGTCGTGGAAGTCGCTCTCGCTTGCCGCGATGAGGCGCGGCGCGAGCGCGCTTGCCTCGGTCCACACGATCGACGAGCGGTCGCCCGTCATCGGCAGGATCGCGAACGGCCCCGCCGGCAGGAAATGCTCGACCGCGACGCCGCGATGGGGCTTCGCATGCTTCACGGTGCAGACGATCGCCGTCTGTGGATAGGACCAGCGGATCGTGCGGATCCCTGCCGCGGTGCGCAGCGGCGAATCCTTGCCGTCGGCGGCGGCCACGAGCGCGGCGCAGATGACGCTGCCGTCGGCGAGGAAGGCGCGCGCGGCGCCGGCTTCGTACTCGACGCGCTCGAGCGCCATCGGCGCGAGGTGCACGAGGTTCGGCAATGCGCGGCAGCGCTCGAGGAGCGCGCGGCGCAGCACGCGATTCTCGACGATGAAGCCCAGCGGATGATCGCCGACGAGCGCGTGGTCGTAGTGGAGGAAGAGGCGCGAGCCGCCATCGGCGACGCGGATCTCGCGGATGGGCGAGGCGTCCGCTTCGACCGCCGACCAGAATCCCAAGGCGCGGAAGATGAGCTGCGAGCCCCACGCGATCGCGGTGGTGCGCCCGTCATAGGGCGCGGCGAGGAGCGTCCCGGGGGCTGCGCGCTCGACGAGTGCGGTCACGATGCCGGCGCTTGCCGCCGCGAGCGCGAGCGTCGTCCCGGCCAGCCCGCCGCCGACGACCAGAAGCTCGACATGCCGCGGCGCCATTGGCGCGAGCATGGAAGGGCCGCGCGCGCCTGTCCAGCGCACGCACAAAAAAAGACCGGGGCGGATCGCTCCGCCCCGGCCCCAACTCGGAGAAAAGACCTCTCAGTTTTTCCCGGCTACTCGCCTTCCGCGCCGATCGCGTAGGCGGTCTCGCCGTGCACCGCGTCGTCGCCGACCTTGAGCGTCGCCTCGTCCATACGCAAGGGCGTGATGAACGAGATGACCTTGAGGATGATGAACGTGGCGATGACGTTGAAGACGATGATGAACGCCGCCCCTTCGATCTGCAGCACGAGCTGCTGGGCGTTGCCATAAAGGAGGCCGGTGACGCTGACGCCCGGCGCGTCCTTGTCGGTGCCGATATATTCCAGCATCGCCGGGTTGGCGAGGATGCCGGTCAGGATGCCGCCGGTGAGGCCGGCGACGCCATGGGTCGAGAACACCGAAAGCGTATCGTCCACCTTCTGCATCAGCTTGGTCTTCTGGAACTTGTTCATGCTGTACCAGGGGATGATGCCGGCGACGATGCCGACGATGATCGCACCCGTTCCATCGACATAGCCGGCGCACGGCGTGATCGCCACGAGACCCGCGATCATGCCGTTGACGGCGCCGATGATCGACGGCTTGCCGTAGGCCATCTTGTCCATCAGCGTCCACACGATGAGCGCCACCGCGGTCGCGGTGTTGGTGTTGAGCACGGCCGCGCCGGCGTCAGCGTTGGCGAAGTACGGGTCGCCGCCGTTGAAGCCGTTCCAGCCGAGCCACAGGACGCCCGCGCCCGCGAGCGTGATGAGCAGGCTATTGGGCGGGAAATGCTCGCGGTCGGCCTGAAGACGCGGCCCCACCATGGCCGCGGCGACAAAGCCCGACGTCCCGGCGGCGAGATGAATGACATAGCCGCCCGAGAAATCCGCGACGCCCAAGCCGGCAAGCCAGCCGCCGCCCCACAGACTGAAGGCGCCGACGGTATAAACGAGCGTCATCCACACCGGACAGAAGATGACCCAGGCGCGGAAGCTCATGCGTCCCAGCACCGAGCCTGCCAGGATGATGACGGTGATCGCCGCGAACACGAACTGGAAGAAGACGAGCGTCGCCATCGGGAAGGCCATATCTGGCATGCCCGAGGCCGCGGCCGGGACGGTCGCCTGGCCGGTCGTGAAGGCGGCCGAGAGCGCGGGCAGCGGCTGGCCCAGGAACGGGAGCCATTGCGGCCCGAACGCCAGGTTGTAGTCGAACAGGATCCAGACGATCAAAACCGACGCGAAGGCGTACATCGACATGAAGGCCGAGTTGATGGCCCATTTCTTCTTGACGACGCCGCCGTAGAGGATCGTGAGACCGGGAATGCTTTGCAGACCGACGAACGTCGCCGCCGCCAGCTGCCAGGCATTGTCGCCGGTATCTAGCCATTTTGGTGAAGGTACAAGCATGGGCCTTTCCCCTTGTTGATACAGAACCCCAAGGCGCCGGAGCCGAGGGCACGCGAGACGAGACCGCGTCTCCTCGCGCCGGCGCACACAGCCGGGCGTTCCGCAATATCCATGCCAAGGGCGGCCACAGAGCACAGGCCGCATGCCCGACCTTGATTCCGGCGCTTTATGCGAGTCGCGCTCAGCGTGCCTGAATAAAAAATCCGCAGAGTGTTCAGTTTTTAGGCAACGACTCGGGCGGCCGGCTCAAAACGTTGGCAGCGCCCGCTCCTTTGCAAGCGGCATGGATTTGGCTAGGAGTGATCCCGGCCAATGCAGGTGCATCCATGATCTTTTCGTCGCGCGGGCTCGTGCCCGCCGCCCTCGCCGCTGTCATGGCGTTTTGCGCCACCGCCGGTGCGGCCCCCGCCGCAGCCGGCGCTACGGCGATCACCTGCACCAACTCGGCGAGCGGCTATACTTGGCAGATCGAGGTCGACTACGCCAAGCGCACGGTCAATACCTATCCCGCGCGCATCAACGCCGACGAGATCTCCTGGCGCGACGAGAAGGACGGCTACAACTACACGCTCGACCGCGCCTCGGGGAAGCTGACGCAGGTGTTCGCCTCCTCCACCGGCGGCAACATGCTGTTCCATAGCTGCGCGGTGAAGAACTGAGACCCGAGCCCGTGCCGCCGTCCGCATCCATCACGGCGGCCGCGCCGGCGCCGGGATCGGGCGTGCGCGCCACCGTGGGCTTCGCCACGGACAAGGGCCCGCGCGAGCGCAATGAGGATTTCGGCGGCGCCGTGTTCGGCTGGGAGCTGCCGGAGCCGCGGCGCGACGTGGTCGCGGCGATCGCCGACGGCATCGGTGGCGCCAAGGGTGGGCGCGTCGCCGCCGAGACCGCGGTCAGGGGCTTCCTCGACGGGTTCTGCGACCTGCCGGAAACGATGGAGGTGCGGCGCGGCGGCGCGCGCATCGCCACTTCGCTCAACGCCTGGATGCATTCGCTCGCGCGCCAGGATCCCTCGCTTGCCGGCATGGGCTGCACCTTCACGGGCCTCGTGCTGCGCGGCCGCATCGCGCACGTCCTTCACGTCGGCGACACGCGGGCCTATCGACTCTCGGGCGACAGGCTCACGCTCCTCACCACCGATCACGTGCGCGAGGAAGCGGGCCCGCGCCGCTCGAACGTGCTGACGCGCGCCTTGGGCATCGAGACCGAGGTGCGGCTCGACTATGCCTCTCAGCCGGTCGCGCTCCACGACCGGCTTCTCTTGTGCAGCGACGGCGTGTGGGGCTCGCTCAGCGATGAGGTCATCGCGCGCACGCTGCGCGAGCGCTCAGGCCCGGAGGACACCGCGAAGGAGCTGGTGCGCGCGGCGCTCGATGCCGGCAGCGACGACAACTGCACCGCGCTCGTGCTCGACGTGGTGGCGCTCCCGAGCGCGGACTCGGCCGACATCGGCAGCGCCATCATGCAGCTGCCGCTCATCGCGACGCCGATCGAGGGCGAGACGGTCGACGGCTACGTGCTGAAGGTGCTGCTGTCCGACGGGCGCTACAGCCGCCTTTTCGGCGCGCAGGACGACGTCGAAGGCGGCGAGGTCGCGCTCAAATTCCCAAAGCCGCAGGTTGCCGCCGTCGCCACATATCACGCCGCCTTCGTGCGCGAGGCGTGGGTCGGCGCGCATGTGCAAAGCCCCTGGGTCGGCCGCATCATCGAGATGCCGCCGGGACGCCAGACCTGTCTCTACACGGTGATGCCGCTCTATCAGGGCGAGCTCCTGGAGAACCGCCTGACGCGGCGGCCCGCGCTCGGGCTCGAGGAAGGCCGCGGCATCGCCGTGAAGCTCGCGCGCGCGGCGGCGGCGCTTCATCGCGTCGACATCGTCCATCGCGACATCAAGCCCGACAACATCATGCTCGAGGCGAACGGGTCGCTGAAGCTCCTCGATCTTGGCGTGGTGCGCGTTCCGGGGCTCGAGGATTTTCCGCCCGAGCACATTCCCGGCACGCCCGCCTACATGGCGCCCGAGATGTTCGCGGGCGAGCCCGGCAACGTGCAGAGCGACATCTACTCGCTCGGCGTCACCATGTTCCGCGCCTTCACCGGCGAATACCCCTACGGCAACGCCGACGCCGTGAGCGAGGCGCGCCGCACGCGGCCCAAGGAATTGTGCGCGTTGCGCCCCGACCTGCCGGCCTGGCTCCAGGCCGTGCTCGAGCGCGCGATCGCGTTGGATCCCTCGCAGCGCTTCCGCGACATGGGCGAGTTCGCGGTCGAGATGGAGGCGGGGCCGGAGCGCGCGCCGGCCGTGGCGGTCCGGCCGCTCACGCTCCTGGAGCGCGCGCCGGTGCGCTTCTGGCAGGGCGTCGCCGCGTTTCTGGCGCTCGTGATCCTGGCGCTGCTTTACTTCCGCCACTGAGGCGCATCACTTGTCCGGCATCGCGCCGCCTTTCAAACGCCACATGTAGAGCGCGAGGAGCGAGCGGTTGGGCGCGAACAGCGCCGCCTGCTTCTCCGGCTTCCGGCGCCCGATATAGCTCTTGAAGCCGCGCGAGACGGCGAGGTCGCCTTCGGGCCAGATGTCGAGCTCGTGGTAATAGAAGATCGCCATCATGTCGGCGGTCCATTGCCCGATGCCCCAGATGGCGCAGAGAAGCTCCGAGCGCGCGCCGTGATCGAGCGCGCGGAGCGCCGCGAAGGGCGAGGCCATCGCCGCCGCCTGGATCGCCAGCACCGCCTTCACCTTGTTGCCGGAAAGCCCGCATTGTCGCAGCGCATCGTGATCGACGCGCGCGAGAAAATCGGCGAGCGTCTCGCTCCGCGCCTCGGCGGCGGCGCGCACGCGCCCCCAGATGCTGCGCGCGGATGCGGCCGAGATCTGCTGCGCCACGATCGAGCGCGCGAGGAACGCGGCAGGCCCGTGATCCTCGCGCTCGGGGAACCAGATCGGTCCGATCCCGGCGATGTCGCGGGCGAGCGCGGGCGAAAGCCCCTTGGCGGTCGCGATGAAGCGGCGATGAAGCTCCGGGGACATCATGGCGGGAGGATGGGTCTATCCATCAGGCTGTCATTGCGAGGAGTGAAGCGACGAAGCAATCCCCATCCGGCAGGAGATTGCTTCGGCGCGCGCGCGCAATGACAATGGAAGCGCCCCCTCACACCGCGGGCGCGGGCTCTGCCGCCACCTCCTCCGGCGCGCCGTGGCGGAAATGCGGCTGCGTCTTCAGGATCAAGAGCGCGACGGTGCCGAGCAGCACCGGCGTTCCCGCGAGGTAGCACATGGCCGTCGGCGTCCAGTGCATCTGCAGGAGGAAGCCGCCCATGAGCGGCGCCACGAACGCGCCGCCGCGCCCGCCGATCGCATAGGCATAGCCGACGCCGGTCGAGCGCACCGCCGCCGGATAGGAATTGGCGGCGAGCGCCATCAGCGCGTTGCCGCTGCCGCCGGCCGTCCCGCCCTGCAGCGTGATCGCGCACAACAGCAGCCAGAACGGCGCCGTCAGGGTCGCGCCGATCGCCCACATCGACAGCGCGATGACAATGAAGGTCCACGGCAGCACGCGGTAATAGCCGACCTTGTCGACGGCTTTGCCGATCAGGATGCCGCACACGATGCTGCCGATGTTCCAGAACGCGAGCGATGTGCCGAGCTCGGTGATCGAGCCCGTGGTCATCTTGATCATCGTCGGCACCCACGACAGGAAGAACACGAGGATGCCGTAATCGAGGAAGAAGAGGATCCAAAGCAGGATCGTGCCGAGCGCGCGCCCCTCGGTGAAGAGATGCTTCAAGGGCACGCCCTCGAGCTTCTCCTCCGAGGTATAGAGGACGGCGTCGGCCGGCAGGTTCGGCGCGATCCGCCGCGCGATCTTGTGGATGCGCTCCTGGCCGCCATCGCGCGTGCCGAGAAACACGATCGATTCCGGCAGCAGGAACGCAAGCACCACCATCAGCACGAGCGGCACGACGCCGGCGGCGATGAAAAGCGCGGGCCAGCCGCCGAGCGGCAGCAAGTAGACGGCGCTGAAGCCTGCGCACATGCCGCCGACCGGCAGCGCGGTCCAGATCCAGGTCGGGATCGAGGCCTTGAACCGCTTCGGCGCATGCTCCGATCCGAGCGCGAGCGCCGCCGGCCCGATGCCGCCCAAGCCGATCCCCGCGAGCACGCGCAAGGTGACGAGCGCGGTCACCGTCGTGGCAAAGGCCGTCGCGAGCGAGAACACGCCGAAGACGACGCAGCACAGGATCATGAGCCACTTGCGCCCGATCCAGTCCGACGCCGGCGCGAGGAAGAGCGCGCCCAGCGCCACGCCTGCCTGGCCCGCGGTGATGACGACGCCCAAGGTCGCGGGTTCGAGCTTCAGCGTCTCGCGGATGCCTGCGGCGGCGACGCCGATGATCTGCACGTCGTAGCCGTCGATCGCGATCGCGAGACAGCAGAGGATGAAGGTCAGGATCTGATAACTGCCGTAGGGGCTCTCGTCGATGAGCGCCCGCGTGTCGATGCGCGCCGCCATATGCCCTCCCGTCTCTGCCGTCTCGTTGCTGCGGCGGCAGTCAGGGAAGGATTTCACTATTCGCTTGCGCTGACAACAGTGCTGAAGAGACCAGACTCTGCTCTGCGAAGTTGGATCACTCTCGCCCCACCGGGGAGAGGGTTCTGTTTCGACACAGCTAAACTACACCCTAGAGCCGCGCGGCGAGAAAATCGGCAATGACGCGCACCTTTGGCGAGAGGTGCCGCGTCGGCGAATAGACGAGCGAGATCGGCGTCGCCGCCGGATTGAACTCCTGCAGCAGCGGCACGAGCTCGCCCGCCGCCACCGCCGCGTCTGCGGTGTAGTCGTTCATTTGCACGAGGCCGAGCCCGGCACATGCCGCGGCGATGATGGCGCTGCCGTCGTTGAAGCTCATGGCCGCGTCGGGCGCGATCGTCACCTCGCGGCCATCGCGCCGGAAATACCAGGGCCGCGCGACGCGCGTGTCGCGCACCATGTAGGGCAGGCGCACGTGAGCGGCGAGATCGTCCGGCCCGCTGGGCCGCCCGCGCCGCGCGAGATATGACGGCGCGCCATAGACGCAGAGTTGGCTGTGGGTCAGGCGGCGCGCCACCAGCGTCGAATCATCGAGCGCGCCGACGCGCACGGCGACGTCGATCCCCTCCTCGACGAGATCGACATAGCGGTCGGTCAGGCTCACCTCGAGGCGCAAGCCCGGATAGCGCTCCTCGAACGCGCCGAGATGCGGAATGATCTTGAGCCGCCCGAACACGATCGGCAGATCGAGCCGGAGCCGCCCCGTCGGCGCGTGCCCGGACTGCGTCAGCGCCCGCTCGGCCTCGTCGAGATCGGCGAGGATGCGGCGCCCGCGCTCATAAAGCGCCGCGCCGTCCTCGGTCAGCGTCACCTTGCGCGTCGTGCGCGCGACGAGCCTGACACCGAGCTGAGCCTCGAGCCGGGCAATCGCATTGCTCACGCCCGACTGGCCCATGCCAAGCTCATGTGCCGCGCGCACGAAGCTCAATCGTTCGCCGACCTTGACGAAGATGCTCAGGGTCTTGAGGTCGAGCGCCATAAATCACTTTTAGCAATTAATAATATCACATCATCGGTGATTATCCATTTTCGAAAAAGAGCCTAGTTTGCGGCCATGTCAAGCATGAGGAGTGCTTCCATGACCTAACGCACCTCTCGCCCGGCCGCACCATTGGCTCCGGCGGCGGCCGCATGTTTCCGTACAGCCGGCTGCGCTCTCCGCGGCGGTGCTCGTGCTCATCACCGTGGCACTCGTGACCATCGTGCTCGTCACCGGCGTGCCGCAGCTCGATCCGGCGGCGCAGATGTTCGTGGTGCCGTGATGAGCGCGGCATATTCCGATCTGCCGCGCTCGACGCTACGCCGGGCGCCGCACGCAGCCTCGCGCGGAGCCCTGTGGTACGAGCTTTTCACGACCTGGCTCCAGCGCCGGCGCGAGCGCGCGCAGCTCTTGCAGCTCACCGAGCGCGAGCTGCGCGACATCGGCATCACGCGCTGCGACGCGCTGCGCGAGGCGGCGAAGCCGCTTTGGCGCGAATAGGCCGAGGCGTGGCTTGACGGCGGGCCGCCGGCGCGCCACATCTGCGCTGTACGCAAACAGCGGGAAGGGCGCCAGACGCGTGGTGCTCGGCAATATTCCCGAACGAAGCCAATTCCGCCGCGCGGGGCGATTTGACCGAACGAACCCAATTCTACGGTGTGAAGCTCGGCCTTCGAGTCGAAGCCGAAATTGCCAAACGAACCCAATTCGCGGGGTCGGCGACCTACATATAGTAGTGTAGGTGCTGGCGCCCCCTTGATATGGGGCTGACTTGGCGGCCTCGCGGCAAGCCTCTATGCTTTCGCCGACTTGGTGCGGAGGCCCGGCCCCCTTGGTGAACCCCCGCCTGCTGCGGATCGACGACAATCCCTGGGCGCGCCTCAGGGCGCTGCTCGATGCCGCGCCGCCCAAGACCAACCTGCCGCATGTGCTGATGTCGCTGGGCGAGCCGCAGCACGACCCGCCGCCCTTCATGGCGCGCATCATCGGCGAGACCCAGAAACTGTGGAACCGCTATCCGCCGATGCAGGGCACGCCCGCTTACCGCACGGCCTGTGCCGAGTGGCTCCTACGCCGCTATCGCCTGCCGGCCGGGCTCGTCGGCGAGCAGCACGTCCTCTCGCTCAACGGCACCAAGGAAGGGCTCTTCCTCTGCGCCGCGATGGCGGTGCCGCAGGAAAAGCGCGGGCGCCCACCGGCGGTGCTCATGCCCAACCCCTACTACCTCGTCTATAACGGCGCGGCGCAAATGGCGGGCGCCGAGCCCGTGTTCCTCGACGCCACTGCAAAGACGGGCTTCCTGCCCGATCTCGACGCCATTCCGGACGCCGTGCTCCAGCGCACCGCGCTCTTCTATCTCTGCAGCCCCGCCAACCCGCAGGGCGCCATCGCGTCGCTCGATTATCTCAAGGCCGCGATCCGGCTCGCGCGCGCGCACGACTTCGTGCTCGCGGTCGACGAATGCTATTGCGAGATCTACGACAAGGAAGCGCCGCCCGGCGCGCTCGAGGCGTGCGCCGCGCTGGGCGGCGATCTCACCAACGTGCTTGTGTTCCACTCGCTGTCGAAGCGCTCGAGCGCCGCGGGCTTGCGCTGCGGTTTCGTCGCCGGCGATCCCACCCTCATCGGCCTCATGGACACGCTCAGAAGCTATGGCGGCGCGCAAGTGCCGCTGCCGATCCAGGAAGCGGCCGTCGCGCTGTGGCGCGAGGAGACGCATGTCGAGGAGAACCGCGCGCTCTACCGCCGCAAGTTCGACGTGGCCGAGCGCGTGCTCCAAGGCCGCTTCGGCTTCTACCGCCCGCCCGGCGGCTTCCTCTTGTGGCTCGATGTCGGCGACGGCGAGGAAGCGGCGCGGACGCTGTGGCGCGAGGCGGCGGTGCGAACGCTCCCCGGCGCCTACATCGCGCGGGCCAACGCGCGCGGCGAGAATCCGGGCCAGCGCTATATCCGCGTCGCCATCGTCCATGACGACGCGACGATCGAAGCGGGCCTCTCGCGCATGGTCAAGGTGCTCGCATGAAAATGCGTTTCTCCTGCCGCCGCCCCCTCACCCCAACCCTCTCC
>DATIXQ010000058.1:0-20830 GCA_035518375.1 Allostellaceae bacterium
GCCCAGAGGCAGACGACTTCCTCCGGATAAATGAAAATCTTGGAGCCGAAGCCGCCGCCGACGTCGGGCGCGATCACACGCAGCTTGTGCTCGGGAACGTGCAGCACGAAGGCGCCCATGAGGAGGCGGATCGCGTGCGGATTCTGGCACGTGGTGTAGAGCGTATATTCGCCCGTCGCGCGCTCGAACTCGCCGATGTAGGCGCGCGGCTCCATGGCATTCGGCACGAGCCGGTTGTTGACGAGGTCGAGCTTCGTCACGTGCGCGGCTTTGGCGAAGGCGGCATCCGCCGCGGCGTTGTCGCCGATCGCCCAGTCGTAACAGATATTGCCAGGGACATTGTCGTAAACGAGCGGCGCGCCTGGTTTCGCGGCATTGTCGACCGTGACCGCGGCAGGCAGGACGCGATAGTCCACCTTGACGGCCTCAGCCGCGTCGGACGCCTGCTCGTGCGTCTCGGCGATAACGACTGCGACCGGATCGCCGACATGGCGCACGCGACCCTGTGCCAGGATCGGGTGCGGCGGCTCGGCCATCGGCGTGCCGTCCTTCGACTTGACACCCCAGCCACACGGCAGCGTGCCCAGCCCGGCGGCCGCAATATCGGCCCCGGTATAGACCGCCGCGACGCCCGCCGCGCGCTTCGCTGCCGCGGTGTCGACACCGCGCAGCTCGGCATGCGCGTGCGGGCTGCGCACGAACACGGCGTGGAGCTGTCCCGGCCGGTTGATGTCGTCGGTGTAGGTGCCGCGCCCGGTGAGGAAGCGCCGATCTTCCGTTCGGCGCACCGGTGCGCCGATCGGGGCGGTCATTTTCCGCCCCTTGCCATCGCCTCCGTGCCGGCTTTGATCGCCTTCACAATGTTGTGGTAGCCGGTGCAACGGCAGAGATTGCCCTCAAGCCAGTGACGGATCTCTTGCTCGGACGGGCTGTGCTTTGCGCCGTTGCACTTGTTCGCGAAGTCGACCGCGCTCATCACCATTCCGGGCGTGCAGAAGCCGCATTGCAGGCCGTGATTCTCGCGAAAGGCTTCCTGCATGGGATGGAGCTGCCCGTCCTTGGCAAGCCCCTCGATCGTCGTCACGTCTGCGCCATCGACTTGGACCGCGAGCATCGTGCAGCTCTTGGCCGAATAGCCGTCGATCATGACGACGCAAGCGCCACACTGGCTCGTGTCGCAGCCGACATGGGTCCCGGTGAGGCCCAAATTCTCGCGCAGGAACTGCACGAGGAGCGTGCGGTTCTCGACATTCGCGCTCTGCTTCTTGCCGTTGACCGTGATAGTGACGGATGGCATCGCTTTGCTCTCCCTGCGATCGCCGGCCCTATCCCCCTTGGGATCGCCGTCGGAATTCCATTAACCTAAGTTTCGTGCGCGCGGGCGGCGCGGTCAAGCCATCCGCGCGGGACCGTGACTCAGCCGCCTCGTCCCGCGAAGACGTAGAGCAGGATCGCGACCACGATTGCGATCCCAACGACCCATATGACGGGCGAGAGGCGCCCACGCGGCACGTTGCTCGTTGCCATGTCGGGCGCGGGCGCAGGCGCGGCCCCGGCGGCGGAAGGGGCGGGCGGCGCGCCACCATTTGCTGCGGCCGCGGGCGCCGGTTGGTCCACTACCTGGGCAAAGCGCTGGAAGAAATCGCCCGCCATCTTGCGTGCCGTCGCGTCGATAAGACGCGAACCAATTTGCGCCAGCTTCCCGCCCACCTGCGCCTCGACCTTGTAGGTGAGGAGAGTGCCGCCGCCGTCATCGGCGAGATGCACGGTCGCACCGCCCTTGGCGAAGCCAGCGGCGCCACCCGTTCCCTCGCCGCTGATCCTGTAGCCGTTCGGCGGATCGAGGTCGCTGAGCGTGACCTTACCGGCAAAGCGTGCCTGGACCGGCCCGACCTTGGCGACGACCTTGGCCGAGAGCTCTGTGTCGGAAAGCTTCTGGACCTCCTCGCAACCCGGGATCGACTGCTTCAGAACCTCGGGATCATTGAGCGCCGCCCAGACCTTTGCCCGCGACGCCGCAAGACGGTACTCGCCGGTCATATCCATGTGGGGCCTCCTGGCGCTGTTCCTAGCGCTCGCGCCGCGACGCCACAAGAATCCGCTGCCGCTTTGCGCCTTCGCGCGGCGCGTGGCCGGGTATAGTCCTCTGCATGGACTCTCCGTTCACGCTCGTCGCGGCATTGCCATTCGCGGGGCTCGTGCTGAGCATCGTCGTCCTGTCCGGCGCGGCACCGGCACTGTGGGCGCGTTGCTATAGCTGGATTGCGCTTGCCTGGACGTTGACGTTCATCGTGCCCGACCTAGTGCATCGCGGCTGGCGCCAGACGGGCTTCGACATAGGCGTCCTCGCGCTCGACCAGTACATCCCCTTCGTCCTGCTGCTCGGCACGCTCTATGTCGTCGCCGGGGGAGTTCGTATTACCGGCACGCCGCGCGGCACGCCCGCGGTCAACACCGCACTCCTCGGCATCGGCATGCTCCTCGCCGGGCTCGTCGGCACACCCGGGGCCTCTCTTCTCATGCTGCGGCCGATGATCCACGCGAACCGACACCGCGACCGCACGGCGCACGTCTATGTGTTCTTCATCCTACTCGTCGCCAATGTCGGCGGTGCGTTGTCGCCGATTGGCAACGCGCCGCTGCTGCTCGGCTATCTTCAGGGCGTACCGTTCTTCTGGGCGAGCACGCACTTGGCGCTGCCGAATTTCACGCTCGCGGCGGGGCTTTTGGCGACGTTTTTCGCACTCGAGCACGTGTTGAGGCGCGGCGTGCGCGACGAGCGCACACTGTTCGAGCTTGAAAAGCTGAGGATTGAGGGCGGCATCAATCTTGTGCTTCTTGTCGCGGCGGTCGCGGCGATCGTGCTGCCCGCGTTCTGGCGCGGAAGCCGCGAGTTCTCCGTTTCCGGCCTGCCGTGGCAGGTGAGCGATGCGGCGTCGGACCTTGCTCTGCTGCTGATCGGGATCGCGTCGGTCGCGCTCACCGCGCCGGCGGTGCGCCGCGCCAACGATTTCGCCTGGGGGCCGCTCGTCGAAGTCGCGGTGCTGTTCGCGGCGCTGTTCGTGACGCTCATGCCGGTCACGGCGATGATGGCGGACGGGGCCGCGGGCCCGTTCCGGTTGCTCTATGCCCGCGCGTTTGCCGGTGGCGCGCCTGACATCGGGCTCTTTTTCTGGGCCACCGGCATCCTCTCGGCGCTTCTCGACAACGCGCCCACCTACCTCATGTTCTTCGGCCTCGCCGGGCACGACGCCGCGCGGCTCACGGGTCCGCTCGCCACGACGCTTGCGGCGATCTCGGCCGGAGCCTGCTATTTCGGCGGGCTCACCTATCTCGGCAATGCGCCGAACCTGATGGTCCGCGCCGTCGTCGAAAGCCACGGCGTGCCCATGCCTAGCTTCCCGCGCTATACCCTCTATGCCGCGGCATGCCTCATACCGTGGCTCGTCGTCGTCGAGGCGCTTTACTTCGCCAAGGGTCCATGACGCACGTCCGCGCGCTCTTGCTTGCCGCATTCCTCGCCCTCGTCGCGCTGTCCGCGCGTGCCCAGCTCCAGCATTTCGAAACTGGCGCGCTTACCATCGATTCCCGCCAGGGCCCGACGCGCTTTTCGGTTGAGATGGCGATGACGCCGGCGCAACAGGAGCAAGGGCTCATGTTCCGCCGCTCGCTTCCCGCCGGCGCCGGCATGCTGTTCGTCTTCCCCGAGACGCAGGTCGCGGTCTTCTGGATGAAAAACACGCTCATCCCGCTCGACATGCTGTTCATCGCCGCCGACGGTCACGTCGCCGACATTCACGAGCGCGCGGTACCCATGTCGGAGGCCAACATCGTCTCGAAAGTGCCGGTGAAGGCTGTGCTCGAACTCAATGGCGGCACCGCCGCCCGCCTCGGAATCAAGGACGGCGACCTCGTCCACTCCACCATCTTCGGCACCGCAGGATAGGATGAACCATGCCCGAGATCCGCACTTCGCATCTTTTCACGGTCACGCTCGCGGTCGGCACCATCCACAATCTCGGCCGCACGCCGCTCGGCGATCGGCGCGTCGCCGTCGTCACCGGCGGTCGCTTCGAAGGCCAGCGCCTCAAGGGCACGGTGCAAGAGGGCGGGTCCGACTGGATCCTGATCCGGCCCGACGGCTCGATGCAGCTCGACGTACGGCTGACGCTCGAGACCGCGGACGGCGCCGTCATCGGCATGCGCTATAGCGGCTACCGTCACGGGCCTGCGGCGGTGCTGGACCGGCTCAACCGCGGCGAGCAGGTCGATCCCGCGAGCTACTATTTCCGCATCGCGCCGCTGTTTGAGACCTCGTCGGCGCAATACGACTGGATCAACCGTATCGTCGGCGTGGGCACCGGTGTCCGCCTTCCGCAAGGGCCGGTCTACGACGTGTTCGAGGTCCTGTAGCAGCAGCGCGGGCGATTATTTCCCGCCTCGAGCGCGCCACATGCGCGCGAGGTCGGCATCGCCGTCAGTGCTCGTGATCGCGGCGAACACGGCGTCCGCCTTGGTGCCCTCGCCGGCCGCGAGATAGGCCATGCCGAGATGGAGACGCGCGTCATCGGGATGATCGAGGCCCCCCTTCGCGAGGCTCTTCTCGAGCGCCGCCGTAGCGTCGCTGGCGCGGCGGTCGCTGAGATAGGCCTCGCCAAGTTTTTCGAGCGCGCCCCCGGTCGGCGCGGCATCGGCGTCGCGCGCCTGCGCGGGAAGTGCGGCCGCGTCTTGCTCCGCTTGATGTTGCGCCATATCGCGCAGCCGCTGTTCCTTCGCGGCATTGTCTGAGTTGCTGAGGATGCCAGCCGCGAAACCTTGGTCGAGAAACGATTTCGCGTCGCCCGGGAAGCCCGCGGCAATCGCCCTCTCGGCCGCGTCGACATACTGTGCGCTTGTGTCGAAGGCGCCCGTTGCGACCGCGACGCGGTCAAGATCGAGCGCGAGGCGCGGCGCGAAACCGGGCCTTTGTGCCACCGCGCGGTAGAGGTTCACCCAGTATTCGTGCTTCGGGTATGCGCCCGCGAGCGTCGCCATCGCGGCGACATAGCCGTTCTCGTCATTCGCCTTGAAGGCGCTGCTCGCGAGCGTGATGAGCGTGTTCTCGTCCGGCTTCTTCCCCGCGCGCGTGTCGGCGGCCGCGATCTCGTCGAGGCTCTTCTCGGCGGCGCCATAATCGCCTTCAAGGTAATAGGACTGCGCCGTAAGTTGGCGCGGCAGCGGATCGCTCCCGCCCTCTTGGTAGTAGCGGTTGGCTGCGGCCACGGTCTTGGCATGGTCCTTGAGCCGGAACTCGAGCTCGACAACGGTGAGGAGGCGCTTCTGCTCATCGACCGGCGGCAGGATGTGTGTCGCCAGGACCGCTTCGAGCGCCCCAACCCCGGCTGAATAATCTCCGCTCGCGACCAATGCGGCCGCGCGCGTCTCCTCGATGACGTAGGTTTCGTAGGGCGACTTGTCCGGCACGGCGTCTGCTGCCTTGAGCCGCTCGAGCGCCGCAGGGTAGTTCCTCTGCCGCACGAGCGCCTGCGCCTCCTGTACCGGCTTGCCGACTTCAGCGCGCGCGGTCTGGGGCGCGTCGGCCGCGCGTACGCAGAGGATGGGCAATAGCGCGAGCGCAAGTACAAGCCCCCAGCGTAGAATCGCCGTCATGGCATGAACTGCTCCGCGCTAACGAGGCCAATCTTCAAGACACCGAGCCGCTGTGCCTCGGCCAGCACCCCGGCATAGCGCACGAGCCGGTTGGGCGCGAGGTGGATCTCCGGCCGCGGATCTGCGCGACTTGCGTTACTGCAAGGCGCTTGCGTCATCGCCATACCGCTCATAGATTTTCGCGATGGCACGCAAGGCGCGCGTCTCGGCCGCGGTGCTGAGCCTCATGCGTCAGGGCAGGCGTCACGCCTGGACGCTCGAAGAGCTCCATGCCGGGCTCTCGCGGCGCGGCGACACGATCGATTTCTCCTCGGTGTTCCGCGCTTCGGAGAAGCTTGCTGCCGCTGCGGTCGTGCGCAAGCTCGTGCTGGCAGATGGACGCGCCCGCTTCGAGCTCGTGGGCGAGCATCACGATCATCTCTATTGCACTCGATGCCACGGAATCCTGCCGATCCCGTGCATCTTCGGGCATGACGATTTTCAGATGCTCGAGCGCAAGACCGGCGCCGCTATCCTCGATCATCACCTGATCCTCTCGGGCATCTGCCGCACCTGCCGCCGCGGATTGGCAAAGCGCGGAGCGCGAACGGGTCCCTCGGCCAAGAGTCCCACGCGGGCGCGCTGATCCGTGCCTGATCTGGCGTTGCGCGCGCGCGGCAATCCTCATATAGATCGGATGTTTCCGCGCGATCGGCGGCGTCTGCGGGGTTCGGGGCGTAGCTCAGCCAGGTAGAGCGCGAGCTTTGGGAGCTCGATGCCGGAGGTTCGAATCCTCTCGCCCCGACCAGCCGCACACCAGGGGGAGCCATGGCGAAGGTGCGCATCTACCGCCCAGCGAAGACCGCCATGCAGTCGGGCACGGCGAAGACGCTGCGCTGGGTCCTCGAATACGAGCCTGCGAGCCGACGTGAACCCGATCCGCTGATGGGCTGGGCCTCGGCTGACGACACGCTCAACGAGGTGCGCCTGCGCTTTGCCACGCTCGACGAAGCGATCGCGTTCGCCAAGAAGCGCGGGCTCGACTTTGTCGTCAGCGCGCCCCACGAAGCGCGCTTCAAGCCCAAGAGCTATGCCGAGAACTTCCGCTACGAGCGGCCGCGGTGAGGCTTGTCAGCTTGGCGCATCACTCCCTATAAAATCGGCGTTTTTCGCGCCTCGCGCCCTTAGCTCAGCGGATAGAGCAACCGCCTTCTAAGCGGTAGGTCGCTGGTTCGATTCCAGCAGGGCGCGCCATCTTCGGGGGTGTGGTGATGCGGCGTCGCGTGCTTGCCTTAACGATCGCGGCGACGGTGCTGGCGGCCTCAGGCAGTCCCGCTGGCGCAGGCGTACTCAGCGTCACCAGCGTGGCGGATAGCGGCTCAGGGAGTTTGCGCGACGCCCTTTCGAAGGCTCGCCCCGGCGACCGCATTGTGCTTGCTCTTCCCGAAACCGCATTAGGGCGCGGCGAACTGACCGGCCGCGGAGAAGGTGGGAAAAAGATCGCTCTTGCGGCGCCGCTGCCGCCGATCGCGGCTGCAACGGTGCTCGAGCTGCGCGCTACCGCGCCCGACGTGACCATCAGCGGCGGCACCCTTGTACTTGCGCCGAACGGCGGATTGACATTCGAAATCGCCCCCGGCCGCACGGCGACGCTCGATCTGCCCATAACGGGGGCGGAAGGCGACCGCGGACTGGGGGTCGTTGGCGGCGGCGCAATGATCCTGGCGCAGGCTTGCGACTACCGTGGCGGGACGGCAGTCACCGACGCGACGCTCAAGGTCGATGCGGCTGGGGCCGTGCCGCCCAATGGGCGCCTGACTCTGATGAACGGCCGGTTTGAACTCGGGCCCCGCGACGCCACGCTCGGCGCCTTGGCCGGCGATGGCGGTACGATCTTACTCGGTGCACGGGTGCTCACCGTTAACCAGGGTGCCGGCTCGGAATTTCAAGGCACGATCGAGGGCACCGGCCGATTCGTGAAGGCAGGTGCCGGGCGACTCCGGCTTACGTCCGGGATTGGCTGGACCGGGGGAACCGAAGTCACGGGCGGCGTGCTCGAACTCGCCGGGTCCGGGGCGGCGGTGCAAGTCCGCGGTCCGATCACGCTTAAAGGCGGCATGCTCATAACGTCCGGTGTTCGACTCGGCAGCGATTCGGGTCCGGCGCCGACGCGCTAGTCATCAATTTCCGAGGGTGGCCGTTAACCGTGACGGCGGCCAACGTGGCCCGGCGCCGTGGCGTTATGTGCCTTGGCGAGAGCGGCAGGCGTGCGTTACCCGCGCGTGAAATTCCATTGACTTCAAGCCCCAGCATTGTTCTGCTACTTCAAATTTCGCAACTCGCGGCGAGAGGGGGCAGGGTGCGCTCGACCGCGGGGCTCAGGTCCAGATTCCGGCGGAGGGCGGGAACCGGTGGCACTGACCGTGCGGTTTTGGGGTGTACGGGGCAGCATCGCCGTGCCGGGACCCAGTACCGCCCGCTATGGCGGTAACACTTCGTGTGTCGAAGTGCGCTGCGACGACAAGCTGTTCATCCTCGATGCGGGTACCGGCATCCGGGCGCTCGGGGGCGCGCTGCTGTCGACCGGCGCCTCGATTGAAGCTGATATGCTCTTTACTCACACGCATATCGATCATGTCTGCGGCATCCCGTTCTTCGCTCCGTTCTATCTGCCAGGCAACCGATTTCACATGTGGCTCGGCGGTTTGCAAAAGGGTTGGGGAATAGAACAGGCGCTGCGCCAGATCATGCAGGCGCCGATGTTTCCAGTGGCGCTCGATATCTTCAAGGCCGAGCTGATCTTCAACGACTTTCATAGCGGCGACGACATCACGACGCAGTCCGGCTTCACGATCAGAACCGTGCCCTTGAATCATCCGGGCGGCGCGACCGGTTACCGCATCGAGCATCGCGACCGTTCCCTCGCTTACATCACCGACACCGAGCACAGACCTCCCGACCGGGATAAGAACATCATCAATCTCGTGCGCGACGTCGACCTCATGATCTACGACTGCACTTACACGGACGAGGAATTTCCCCGCTATGTCGGCTGGGGTCACTCCACCTGGCAGGAGGCGATCCGCATTGCCGACAGCGCCAACGTGAAGCAGCTCGCCGTCTTTCACCATGACCCCGGCCACGACGACGAATTCATGGACAAGGTCGCGCAGAAGGCCGAGAACGCGCGTCCCGGCACCATCGTCGCCCGCGAAGGCGTCACCATCGAACTCTAGCGACGCTCACAACTGCTTGAGCGCTGGCATGACCTCGCGGCGGAACAACTCCACAGAATGCAGCGTCTCGCCAAGAGTGAGATCGCCGAACGCAAACTGGCCGACGCAATAGTTGGCGCCGGTCTCGCGCATCTGTCGCGCGAGCAAGTCCCGCACGGTCGCAGGCGATCCCGCGATGCCTTGTCCGACCTTTTTCAGTGTGTCGAAGTCGGCCGGGCGAGGATGCTGCATCGAGCGCCCATGACGTCGGAACAGGAACGTGAAATTCTGGTGCCAGCGCGGGTAGGCGCGCCGTGCAATCGCGAGCGCCTCCTCGTCGCTTTCGGCCACGACTATGAAGCGGCCAAGCCCGATCTTTGGCAACGGATCGTCAGCACCGTGACATTCGCACCATGCCTCACGGAACCGGGCGATCGCCTTCGACGTGGGTTCGGGCGGATCGAGGCAGATAACCGGAAAGCGAGCGCGCGCGGCGCGTTCCGCGCTTTCCGGCGCGTGAAGCCCGTACCAGATTGGCGGATGCGGCTGCTGCACCGGCCGAAGCTCCATCGGGACGCCCTTGAAGCGAAAGCGTTCGCTCTCGAATTCGAGGGATGAACTCGTGAGCGCCGTGCGGACGAGCGCCAGCGTCTCGTCGTAAAGGGCCTGCGCCTCCCTTGGATCGGCACCGAAATACGCAAGTTCGACCGGCGACGAGCCGCGGCCAAACCCAATGTCGAGTCGTCCGCCACTCATCTGATCGAGCATGCAGATTTCTTCGACGAGCCGCAGGGGGTGATAGAGCGGCAAGGCGTAGACCATGGGACCGAAGCGCAGGCGCTTGGTACGTTGCGCAACGGCGGCCAGGAAGACACTGGGAGAGGGCGCCATTCCGAGCGGGGTCGCGTGGTGCTCGGCGACGTGATAGGCGAAGAAACCGGCACGGTCATAAGCTTCGGTGATCGCCAGCCGCGCCTCGTAGTAATCCGCGAGCGGCAGGTCGTTGCGGTCGAGATGGTCGAAGACCCCAAAATCCATGCCTGTCTCCGGTTTCTGGCGATGGTAGAGTGGCAGCATCCGACGGGGCAACGACTTCGCCTGCAGCAACGGTTGCCAGCGCCCGTGATTTTCGCTACTTAAATCGATCCATCACACTCCGGGTTCGAGCATGGCGGTTCCCAAAAAGCGAGTCTCGAGATCGCGACGCAATATGCGGCGGGCGCATCACGCGTTGCCGCGTGCGAGCTATGCCGAGTGCTCGAATTGCGGCGAGATGAAGCGGCCGCATCACGTCTGTCCGGCGTGCGGTCATTACGACGGTCGTGAGGTCGTAGCGCGCGCCGCTGAAACGGCTTGAGCCGGGGGCGAGGGGGAAGGACTTCTCCTTGAGCGCCGATATTACCATCGCGCTCGATGTCATGGGCGGCGACCGCGCTCCGGACGCGGTTCTGCGGGGCGCGAGTATCGCGTTGCAGCGCTTTCCGCATGCGCAGTTTCTTCTATTCGGCGTCGAGCAGCGCATGAAGACGGCGCTCGAGAGGTTGCCGCGTCTCGCTGGCCGCGCCGCTATCCATCACACGGACGAGGTCGTTACCGGGGACGCGCGGCCTTCGGTCGCTCTTCGCACGGGACGCCGCACCTCGATGCGGCTTGCGATCGACGCGGTCTCCGCGGGCGAGGCCCATTGCGTCGTGTCGGCCGGCAATACCGGCGCACTCATGGCGATGGCTAAATTCAGCCTGCGCATGCTGCCGGGCATCGATCGGCCGGCGATGGCCTCGTTCTTCCCGACGCAGCGCGGTGAAAGCGTGCTGCTCGATCTCGGCGCCAACGTCGATTGCGATGCCGAGAATTTGGTGCAATTCGCGCTGATGGGCGATGTGTTCGCCCGCACCGTGCTCGGGCTCCAGCATCCGACCGTGGCGCTCCTCAACGTCGGCTCGGAAGAGGCAAAGGGCAACGACGCGGTGCGCGGAGCTGCGCTGCGCCTGCGTGCCCCTGGGGTTCCGATCAGCTTCCGGGGGTTTGTCGAGGGTGATGGCATTGCCGCCGGAGCGGCCGACGTAATCGTCACCGACGGTTTCACGGGCAACGTCGCACTTAAGACCGCCGAGGGCACCGCGCGGCTCTTCACAGATTTCCTTCGCGCCTCGTTCCAAAGCTCGCTCACGGCGCGGGTCGGTTATCTCCTCGCCCAACGCGCGCTGCGCAAACTGCGCTCACGGCTTGATCCGCGGCGTTATAACGGCGCCGTGTTCCTCGGGCTCGACGGCATCTGCGTCAAGAGCCACGGCAGCGCCGACGCATTGGGGTTCGCCAACGCGATTGGCGTCGCCGTCGACATGAAGGTGAATGGCTTCCTTGAGAAGATCCGCGACGGCCTCGCACAGCTGAGCGAACTTTCCGCGCCGCAGGACAAGCCGCAATCGGCGGCACTCTGACATGGAGTTGCGCTCGATCGTGCTGGGCTGCGGCGGCTACCTGCCTGAGCGCGTCGTCAGCAATGCCGAGCTCGCTGAGAGGCTCGACACGTCCGACGCGTGGATCGTGCAACGGACGGGCATTCACCAGCGTCACGTAGCGGCGCCCGGCGAACTGACGTCCGATCTTGCCGTGCGCGCGGCCGAGCGCGCGCTTGTGGCGGGTGGGCGCGATGCGGCCGAGATCGATCTGGTCGTGCTCGCGACCGCGACGCCCGACAACACATTTCCTGCGACTGCGACAAAGGTCGCCGCGCGTCTCGGCGTGCGAGGGGGCGTTCCTGCCTTCGATGTCCAGGCGGTCTGTACCGGCTTCATCTACGCGCTCGCCACGGCCGACAATTTCCTTCGTCTTGGCCAGTCAAAGCGCGCCCTCGTCATCGGCGCCGAGACATTCTCGCGCATCCTGGACTGGGAGGAACGCGGCACCTGTGTGCTATTCGGCGACGGCGCCGGCGCCGTTGTGCTCGAGGCGCAGGAAAGCCGCGGCGGGCCCGACGCGCGCGGGGTCCTTTCCACGCATCTCCATGCCGACGGGAGCGGCTACGAGCTGCTTTACGTAGATGGCGGTCCCTCCAGCACCGGCACTGCCGGGTTTCTGCGCATGGAGGGGCGAGAGATTTTCCGCCATGCGGTCGACCGACTCGCGGGCGCGGTCGGCGAGGCATTTACCGCCAACCATCTGACGCCGGCGGCGCTCGACTGGCTGGTGCCGCACCAGGCGAACCGGCGCATCATCGATGGGGTCGCACGTAAGCTGGGGTTGCCCGCCAACCGCGTCGTCGTAACGATCGACCGGCACGCAAATACCTCCGCCGCCTCGGTTCCCCTGGCGCTGGCCGAGGCGTCGTCCGATGGGCGGATCCGCCCGGGCCAGTTGGTCCTGCTCGAGGCCATGGGGGGCGGCCTTACCTGGGGCGCGGCGCTCGTTCGCTGGTGAATCGCCGGGCAAGATTCAAGAAATCCTCCCAACGCTCTGTAATTGCAAATTTTCTCCGCCCGGATTAGGGTTCCCAACAAAAGGGAGGCGGGGATGGTAGCGCAGACCGTGACGCGCGCTCAGTTGAGCGAGGCGGTGTATCAGGAGGTCGGTTTGTCGCGTAACGAATCGGCGGCGCTGGTCGAGACCGTGCTCGCCGAGATCTCCGATGCTCTCTCGCGCGGTGAAATGGTCAAAATCTCTTCCTTCGGAAGCTTCGCTGTGCGGCGCAAGGGGCGGCGCATCGGCCGCAATCCGAAGACCGGGACCGAAGTGCCGATCAATCCGCGGCGCGTTCTCGTGTTCCGTGCCTCGCACGTACTCAAAGATCAGATCAATGGCGCGCTCAGCAGTCAGCAACCGCGCCGTAGCGGGACCGCATGAGATTACCAGATCTGTTCGATGACGCTCGCGCGCAGGGCCCGCGACGGCACTCAAAGTCCGCCGAAGCTTTTCGTACTATCAGCGAGGTAGCGGGTGATCTTGAAGTACCGCAGCATGTGCTGCGCTTCTGGGAGTCGAAATTTCCGCAGATCAAGCCACTGAAGCGCGCGGGGGGCCGGCGCTACTACCGCCCCGACGATGTGGCGCTGCTGCGGCGGATCCGCCAATGCCTGTACGATCAGGGCTACACCATCAAGGGCGTGCAAAAACTTTTGCGCGAAGGCGCGCTAAAGCACGATGTTCGCGCCGCGCCACAGCCGCCCCCAACGCGCGCGATTAAAACGCCGGATTCCCTGCGCCAGGCCCTTCTCGACATCCGGAAGGAGCTTGTCGCGCTGCGCGATACACTCGGCAAAGAGCGCCGCTGACGCCGTCCTCCCGCATTCGCCCCAAATGTGAAGCTGTGTATGTTGCAGCGGCCACAGGGGCATGCCACCGTTGCGTGTGTCCACGGAATGCCCGCAATGCGAAGTTTCGTCGGCGAGGCTCGCGGTGGCAGATTACCGGATGTTTTTGCTGGATGGTCGCGGACGCATTCTCGCTCGCGAAGAGTTCGAAGCGTCTGATGATGTCGACGCAGTTACGAAGGCGCGCGCGCTCTTCGGAGAGCGCCCTTACTATAACGGCTTCGAAGTCTGGCAGTTGGCCCGGGTCGTGCATCGGGAGGAGCGCAGCTGAGGCGCTCGCGTTGCCAGAATGCGACTCTGTTCGTATAGTCGGCGCGTCGGGCAGTAGCGCAGCCTGGTAGCGCATCAGCATGGGGTGCTGAGGGTCGCGAGTTCGAATCTCGCCTGCCCGACCATCGATCGAAATATCGAATTGAGGACGAGCGCCGCGGCACCTCGCACGCAGTCTTCTCGCAGTGCGAGCAACCCGCGCGTCGGCGCGGGATCGTAGCCGCACGAAACCCGCTTAATCGTACCGCGCGTAGCCCGCTAGCGGATCGGCGTGACGTTGCTGGGGAGTTGCCGCTCGCGCTTCGGCGGCGGCGGCGACCGCTTTGGCCTGCCGGCAAGGGCGCGGCCGCGCTCGGTGAGCTTGCACACCAGCCAATCAGGTTTCAGCGGATTGTGGTACCAGGGCTCGGCCCAGCCTTGGTCGATGCAGGCGCGGATCGTGCGCGGATCGACTTGACGCCCGTCACCGTCGAAGAGGGGCAGCTTCCCGCCTGGCTCGTCGAGGCCACGCTTGAGCCATGCGCGCTGCGCAGCGGTTGGCAGTTTTCTTACCTCGGGCGCGTCGCTCATGGTCCCCCCAACCACCCGAACGGGCGCCATGTTAACCCGGCTTTGCCGCGCACTGCCAGCTTGACGTGGGGAACCCGATTCGCAACGAAGCCGGCTTCATGGCGGTGATGTTCGTCTATGTCACGGCATCGGGCGCGGAGGAGGCGGAGCGCATCGCGCGCGCCGTTGTCGCGGATCGGCTCGCGGCCTGCGCCAATGTGCTGGCGCAGGTACGCTCGATCTATTGGTGGCAGGGCGCGCTCGAGGAAGGGAGTGAGGCGGCGCTCATCCTCAAGACGACGCGCGAACGACTTGCCGATCTCATCGCGCGCGTGAAGGCTCTCCATTCCTATGAGTGCCCATGCATCGAGGCGTTCGAAGTGACGGACGGAAATCCCGATTTCCTCGCCTGGGTCGCACGTGAGACGGACAACAGCTAGGACGTGGTCGCGAGTCCCTGCTCGAGGTCGGCGATCAGATCCTCCACGCTTTCGATTCCGATCGAGAGCCGCACTACGTCGGGGCCGGCACCGGCGGCGGTCTGTTGCGCCTCGCTCAACTGGCGATGCGTAGTCGAGGCCGGATGGATGATGAGCGAGCGCGTGTCGCCAATATTGGCGAGATGCGAGAACAGTTCGACGCCTTCGACGAGCTTCACGCCAGCGGCGAATCCGCCCTTTAACCCGAAGGTAAAGACCGCACCGGCGCCCTTCGGCATGTATTTTCGCTGGAGCGCCCGATACGGGCTCGAATCGAGACCGGCATAGGAGACCCAGGCGACCGCCGCGTGCCGCTGGAGCCATTCCGCGATGGCGAGAGCGTTGGCGCAGTGCCGCTCCATGCGAAGGGGAAGGGTCTCGATCCCGGTTATGGTGAGAAAGGCGTTCATCGGGGCGAGGGTTGCGCCGAGGTCGCGCAGGCCCACGGCGTGGCCATGCACCGTGAAGGCGAGGTCGCCGAACGTCTCATAGAACCGCAGCCCGTGATAGGCGGGCTCAGGCTCGGTCAGCCCCTTGAACTTGCCGCTTTTCGCCCAATCGACCGTGCCGCTGTCGATGACAACGCCACCCATGGCATTGCCGTGGCCGCTCAGGAACTTCGTCGTCGAATGCACGACGAGATCGGCGCCCCATTCGAAAGGCCGGCAGAGGTAGGGCGTTGCGAGAGTGTTGTCGACGATCAGAAGCGCGCCCGCCTCGTGCGCGATCCTCGCAACGGGCTCAATGTCGACGATGACGCCGCCCGGATTGGCGAGGCTTTCGACGAATATGGCCTTCGATCGCGCCGAGAGCGCCCGACGGAAATTCTCAGGCTCGTCGGGATCGACGAACGTCGCCTCCCAGCCGAACTTGCGGAAGCTCTTGCCGAACTGCGTGATCGAGCCTCCATAGAGCTTGTTCGAGGCGACGAAATGGTCGCCCGGCTCCATGAAGCTGAAGAACGCGAGAAGCTGTGCCGCGTGGCCCGAAGCAACCGCGATGGCGCCGCGCCCGCCTTCGAGACTTGCCAGTCGCTCCTCGAGCACCGAGACGGTCGGATTGGTCAGACGCGAATAGATGTAGCCGTAGGTCTGCAGATTGAAGAGCGAGGCCGCGTGCTCGACGTCGTCGAAGACGTAGGCCGTGGTCTGATAGATCGGTGTCGCGCGCGCGCCGGTCGCGGGATCCGGCGTAGCGCCGGCGTGTACGGCGAGCGTTGCGAAGCCCGGACGCTTCTCCGTTGCCATTCAGAGCGCCCTGCGCTTGGCGGAAATGATGCCGGTGTTGACGCCGCTCCACGCGAGCTCGCCCGACAGGCGCGAATATTCGATCTTCGGGCAGCGGTTCATCACGACCTTGAGCCCGGCCGCCTCGGCGCGCCGCGCGGCTTCGTCGTTGCGCACGCCCAATTGCATCCAGATGATTTTGGCGCCGATCTTGATCGCCGCATCGACGATGGGACCGACTTCTTCCGAGCGGCGGAAAATGTCGACCATGTCGACCGGCTCGGTGATTTCGGCAAGATCGCCCCGGCACAGCTCGCCCAAGATCGTCTCGCCTTTGGCGCGTGGATTGACCGGAATGACTCGGAAGCCCTTCGTCTGAAGATATTTCATCACAAAATAGGACGGCCGGGTCCATTGCGGCGATGCGCCCACCATCGCAATCGTGTGCACGCTTCTGAGGATCGCGCGCAGGTAGCCATCGGTGTAACTGTCGTGATTCACTGCGGCCGCTGCCACGGCGGCGGGCGCTTGTCGATGAAGGCGTCGATCCCTTCCTCGGTCTCGCGCGCCAGCATGTTTTTGGTCATGACCTCGCCGGTATAGGCATAGGCCTCCTCGAGCCCGAGCTCGGCCTGGCGGTAGAACGCTTCCTTGCCGATCGCGACGGCGAGGGTGAGTTTCCCCGCGATGTGGCGCGCGAGTGCCTGCACCTCCTCGTCGAGCTTGTCCGGCGCCACGACGCGGTTGACGAGGCCGATCGTGCGCGCGTGCTCGGCCGAGACGAGATCGCCCGTCAGAAGCATCTCCAACGCCGCCTTGCGGCCAACGGCGCGCGACAGCGCCACCATCGGCGTCGAGCAGAAGAGGCCGACATTAATCCCGTTCACGGCAAAGCGCGCCTCGCTCGAGGCGACCGCGAGATCGCAGGTCGCGACCAGCTGACAGCCGGCTGCCGCGGCAATGCCGTGGACGCGGGCGATGACCGGTTTCGGCAGGCGCACAAGACTCATCATCACGCGCGAGCATTGCTCGAACAGCGTCTCGTAGTTGCTGCGGCCGGGATTGGCGCGCATCTCCTTGAGGTCGTGACCCGCGCAGAACGCTGGCCCCGTTCCGCTGATCACCACGACCTTTACTGAGTCGTCACGTGCGATCGCATCGATCGCGTCCTGCAACGCGGCAAGGAGCGTCACGGAGAGCGCGTTTCGCTGCTGCGGCCGGTTGAGCGTAAGAAAGGCGATGCCGTCCGCATCATGCCGAAGCAGCACGGGCTCGTTTGCAACCGTCATCGCCCTTACCTCCTGGCAGCCGCGCCCCTGCAAAGCACCGCACGATGCCGCTTTCAATGACAAAGACTGCCGATATAGGTATAATAATACCACATCACGCAAGTGCCCGATTTTCAGGAGCTTTGCCGCTTGACGGGCCAGGATTGCGTGCGATACTGCGCCCCCTTCACGGGGACCTGCGATGAAAACCCACGCGCTCAGGGCGGGCGAGCTCGACAAAAAGTGGCTACTGATCGACGCCGACGGGCTCGTGCTCGGCCGGCTTGCGTCGATCATCGCTGTCAGGCTCCGAGGCAAGCACAAGCCGAGCTACACGCCGCACATGGACTGCGGCGACCACGTCATCGTCGTCAACGCCGAGAAGGTGCAGCTTACCGGCAACAAGGCCCGCGACAGCATCTTCTACTGGTACACGGGCTATCCTGGCGGGATCAAAGGTCGCTCCAAGGGCGCGATCCTCGCCGGGAAATACCCCGAGCGCGTCCTTGAGAAGGCGGTCGAACGCATGCTGCCACGCGGGCCGCTCGGACGGCGCATCATGGGCCATCTCAAGGTCTATTCCGGGCCCGAGCATCCGCACGAGGCGCAACAGCCGCAAAAGCTGGACGTCGCCGCGATGAACCGCAAGAACACGAGGGCCTGAGCCATGGCGATCACCCAGCTCGGCGGTCTGCGTGAGGCGTTGCAAAACGCGCAGCAACAGCAGCAGCCACGTCCGCCGCAAGTTTCGGCGCCGCAGCCGGCGGCTGAGCCGGCGAAGCCGAAGCTCGATGCGCAAGGCCGCGCCTATGCCACCGGCAAGCGCAAGAACGCGGTGGCACGCGTCTGGATCAAGCCCGGCACGGGGCAGATCACTGTCAATGGCCGCGACAGCCCGACCTACTTTGCGCGGCCGGTGCTGCGCATGTTGCTCAGCCAGCCGTTCCTCGTGGCGAACCGGCTCGGCCAATATGACGTGGTCTGTACCGTCGTAGGCGGTGGACTTTCGGGTCAAGCTGGCGCCGTGCGACACGGCATCAGCCGCGCGCTCACTTTCTACGAGCCCGATCTGCGCCCGACCTTAAAGTCGCAGGGCTTCCTGACGCGCGACAGCCGCGTCGTCGAGCGCAAGAAATACGGCCGTGCGAAGGCGCGCCGCAGCTTCCAGTTCTCGAAGCGCTAAACTCGCCTCGATCGACGAGGCATGCCGATGACGGCAAGGGTTTACATCGACGGCGAGGCCGGCACGACCGGCCTCCAAATCCACGGCCGCCTGGCTCAGCGGCGCGACATAGCGCTTGTCTCGATCGAACCGTCGCGGCGCAAGGACGTGGCGGCGCGCCGTGACCTTCTCAATGGCGCCGATCTCGTCATCTTGTGCCTTCCTGACGACGCGGCGCGCGAGGCGGTGGAGCTCATCGAGAGTAATGCGGTGCGCGTCATCGATGCCTCGACCGCGCATCGCACCGTGCCGGGCTGGACCTATGGTTTTCCCGAGATGGCGAAGCCGCAACGCGCGGCCATTTCCAGCTCGCGCCGCGTCGCCAATCCCGGTTGTTATCCGACCGGGTTCATCGCCCTGGTGCGGCCTCTCGTCGAGGCGGGGATCTTGCCGCGGGACTGGCCGGTGACGGTCAACGCCGTCTCGGGCTATAGCGGCGGTGGCCGGTCGATGATCGCCGAGTTCGAGCAGAAGGACGCGCCCAACTACACGACCGTGCCGTACCGCATCTACGCACTGTCGCTGGAGCACAAGCACGTGGCGGAAATGCACCGCCATACCGGGCTTGCTCAGAGGCCGCTCTTTGCGCCCTCGGTTGGTCGCTACGCGCAAGGCATGCTCGTCGAGGTGCCGCTGCATCTGACGGCAGTTCCGGGAAAGCCCCACATCAAGGATGTGCACGCGGCCTTGACAGCCGCCTATGCCGGCGAAGCCTTCGTCGAGGTCGCCTCGCTCGCGGAGGCGGCGGGGCTTACGACACTCGATCCGGAGGGGCTTAACAACACCAACCGCATGCGGCTTCACGTGTTTGGCGCCGAGAAGACAGGGCAGGCGCGGCTCGTGGCGCTCCTCGACAATCTCGGCAAGGGCGCGGCCGGCGCGGCGGTGCAGAATCTCAATCTCATGCTGGGTTTGCCCGAAACGGCCGGGCTTTCGTAGCCGCGCGACCTCTGGTAGCGTCGGCATAACAGCTGCGCGGATAAGCGCGGCCGCGGGGAGGGGACATGCAAAAGACATCATATCTTGCAGCGATTACGCTAGCGTTCGGGCTTGCGGTGCTCGCGCCGCCGGCACCGGCTGCCGACTATGTCATGAAGTTTGGTATCGCGACGGTAAACGACGCACAGCATCACTATCTTCTGGCCTACAAGGACGCGCTCGAGAAGGCGTCGAACGGGAAGATCGAGGTCCAAGTCTATCCCGCAAGCCAGCTTGGCGCGATTCCGGTCGAGATCCAGGGCGTGCAACTCGGCTCCATTCAAGCCTTCATGGCGCCGGTTGATTTCTTCACCGGCATCGATCCCCGCTACAGCGTGTTCGCAGCTCCGATGCTGTTCGCCAGCGAGCCGCAGGCGGCCAAGTCGATTCACGACCCCACGCTCGAGCCCAAGGTTTTGGCGCTCGCCGAGCCAAAAGGGCTTGTCGGAATGTCGCTGCTGGCAGTGGGCGCCTCACACTATGCGGCGCGCAAGCCGATCCTTCGCCTCGCCGATTTCAAGGGCAAGAAGCTCCGCATCAACGGCAGCGATCTCGAGCGCGCCAAGATGTCGGCGCTCGGCGCCTCCGGCATTGCGATGGCGCTGAGCGAGGTGATGCCGGCACTCGACCAGGGTACGATCGACGGCACGATCAGCGGATTCGCTGTCTTCGTGCCGTTCAAGATGAACACGCTTGTCCACGTCGTGACCGTCACGAACGACACGCAGCTCATCTCGATCGCCATGGTCAGCAAGCGCTGGCTCGACGGGCTGCCGTCCGATTTGCGCAAGCTCGTGCTCGACACCGGCCACGCGCTCGAGCCGACGGCGCAAGCTGACGCGCTCGCTCTCCTCGCGAAGCTGCAGCAGCAATGGGTCGACATGGGGGGCGAGGTTCATCAGCTTCCGCCCGAGGATCTCGCGCAGATGAAGAAGCTACTGACGCCGGTGGGCGACGAGGTCACGAAGTCGCAGCCTGCGGTGCATGATTTTTACGAGCAGGTGCGCGCCGTCTCGGCAAAGAACTGAGCGCGGATTTGCGCTAGTCGGACTTGACCCTGACGTAGGAGCCCGGAGCGTCTTCGATCGGGGTGAGCTTGCCGTCGCCGGGTCGGCGGGCCGGGACATTGCCGCCGCCATGGCGCGTCACCCACTTCTGCCATGTCGGCCACCATGAACCTTCATGGAAGCTGGCAGTCGTGAGCCAATCCTCGGGCTTCTTCGGCAGCTTGGCATTGTCGAAGTGTCCGTACTTTCTCTGCTCGGGCGGATTGACGACGCCTGCAATATGGCCCGAGGCGGCGAGCACGAACTTGACCGGGCCCTTGTAGAGCTGCGTCGCCGAATATGTCGACTTCCACGGCGCGATGTGATCCTCGCGCGTCGATAGGATGAAGCTCGGCGTCCTGATCTTGCCCACGTCGATCGGCACGCCGTTGAGCACGATGCCGCCCGGCTCGACGAGCTTATTCTCCTGGTACATGGTGCGAAGATAAAAGCTGTGCATGGCCGCCGGCATTCGTGTCGAGTCGCTGTTCCAATAAAGCAGATCGAACGGGAACGGCTCCTTGCCGAGCAGGTAGTTGTTCACGACGAAAGACCAGATCAGATCGTTGGCGCGCAGCATGTTGAAGGTTGTCGCCATATCGGCGCCTTCGAGATAGCCGTGCTGGCGCATACGCTCTT
>DATIXQ010000059.1:0-59275 GCA_035518375.1 Allostellaceae bacterium
GTAATGGCCGCGCTCGAGCTTCTGCAAAGCGCCGAGCGCCCGGTGATCATCGCGGGCGGTGGCGTACGCGCCTCGAACGCGGGCGCCGAACTCGTGGCGCTCGCGGAGAAGCTTGGCATTCCGGTCGCGACCTCCTTGAACGGCAAGGACTCGATCCGGGGCGACCATCCGCTGAGCGTCGGCGTCGTCGGCTCCTATTGCCGCGAGAGCGCCAACCGCATCGTCAACGAGGCATCGCTCGTCTGCTTCATCGGCACCGAGACCGGCGGCATGACGACGCATTTCTGGGCGGTGCCGAAGATCGGCACGCCGGCGGTGCAGATCGACATCGAGGCGGAAGCCTTGGGCCGCAACTATCCACTTCAGGCGGCGGTGCTGGGCGACGCGAAGGTGACGCTCGCGCGCATGGGCGAACTCGCCGACGCGCGCAGTGCCGCCCGGCGCGAGGCCTGGCGGGCGCGGGCGCGTGCCATCTGCGAGGAGTGGCAGGCGAAATACCGGCCGATGCTGACCTCCGAGGCATGGCCGATCCGGCCCGAGCGGCTCTGCCACGAGCTGACGCGGCTCATGCCGGAGGACGCGATCGCGGTCGTCGACACCGGCCATGCCGGCATGTGGATGGGCGGGTTCTTCGACCTGCGCCATCCGCGCCAGAGCTACATGCGCAGCGCCGGCCATCTCGGCTGGGCCTTCCCCGCCGGGCTCGGCGCCAAGTGCGGCGCGCCCGAGCGGCCGGTCGTCGTCTTCACCGGCGACAGCGGCTTCTGGTACCACATCGGCGAGATCGAGACGGCGGTGCGGTGGAAGCTCAACACCGTGACCGTCGTCAACAACAACGACGGCGGCAACCAATCGAAGCGCGGCTTCGACCGCGCCTATGGCGGCAATCCGAGCGATCAGTCGAAGGAGCTCTGGACCTTCACCAAGGTCGATTTCGCAAAGCTCGCGGAGGATATCGGCGCGGCCGGGTTCACGGTCCAGCGCGCATCCGAGTTCGAGGGCACGTTCGCGCGCGCCTTGGCCTGCGGCCGGCCCGCCATCATCGACGTCAAGACCGACATCAACGTCGCGGCGCCGCTCGCGGGCTGAGGCGTCATTCGGCGCGAGATTGCTTCGCTTCGCTCGCAATGACCGTCTCTCTTTTGCTGTCATTGCGAGGAGCGCAAGCGACGAAGCAATCTCCCGCAGCGGTAGGACCTCGCACTCGTTCTACTTGATCGCGAGCGGATTAACGGGCGAGCCCACCGCCCCCGTGACCGGCAGCGCCGGCGCCACGAACATGAACTCGTAGCGCTTGTCGGCGGCGCAATCGGCCGCGAGCTCGGCCATGTGAAAGATCTCGCCGACGGTGAGACCCATGATCGGGATCGAGATCCAGTGCCAGGGCTGGGCCGCCTCGTCGGTCTCGTTGGGCCGCACCTCGACGCCCCACGTGTCGGTTGCGATCGCGGCGAGCTCCTTCTTGTGGAGCCAGTCGAGCGTCTCGAAGGCGAGGCCCGGCGCATCGCCGCCGGGATAGCCGTCCCAGTTCTTGGCCTCGAGCTTCGCCTCGATCTGCCCCGTGCGCACAAGCAGGAAATCGCCGCGCCGGATGGGCGCGCCGAACTCGCGCTCGGCGCGGTCCAAGTCCTCGCACGTGATGGCGTAGCCGTCGTCGAGATATTTCTTGCCGAGCATCTTCGGCATGTCGAACAGCACGCCGCGCCCGACCATGCGGTCGGCGGTCTTCTCGATGCCGCATTTCTGCGCGCCGAACGAGGTCACGGTGCGGCAGTCGTAGCCGTTCCACATGTGGTCGCCATAGAAGATGTGGCCGAGCCCGTCCCACTGCGTCCCGCACTGCATCGGCATGATGATGATGTCGTCGGCGCCGCGGATCTTGCGATGGTCGAGCACGCCCGAATAAGCGTCGGTGCCGGAGCGCAGCATCACGTGGATCGGATTGAAGCGGCCGATCGAGCCGTAGCCGCTCTTTGCCCCCTGCGGACCGTTATGGTCGAACGGCAGGGCCAGCGACATGACCTTGCCTTTCTGGACGAGGCGCGCGGCCGCCACGATGTCGGCCGGCGTCGTGTAGTTGAGCGTGCCGATCTCGTCGGCGGGCCCGAACCGGCCCCAGTTCTTGAGTCGATCCGCAGCCGCGCGGATGTCGGCCATCGTCAGTTTCCGTGTCGCCTCCGCCATGCCCGCCTCCCGGGTTTATGTTGCGCTGCACATATTGGGTTCGTTTGGTAATTTTGCCGTAAGCCTTTAGCATACCAAAGGTTTTTCCCGCGTCGCCGGCATGCCGCGAGGAGCGGAAATTGGGTTCGTTCGGAAATATGCCTTCGATCGACGCGCCGCTAGGGCTTAGGCGCTTCCACCGTGAACAAGCCTTGCGCGTTCATGGCCTCTTGATACCGCTTCGGCGGGTCGTCCTTGTTCCACGCTAGCATCTTCGGCAACCACGCGTCGGCTACGACATAGCGGACGGACTGCCCCGTCTGGCGAACCGTGACCACGATCGCGGCCAAATCGCCGGCGGGCGCTTTTTCCTCGGCGATTTTCACGGTGCCTTGTCCTGGGCTCGCGCCGACCGCGAGCATCACCCCGTCCACGATGCACGGGCATGGCGCCTTGGCGCCCTGGTAGTACAGCACGGACAGTTCACGCGGCTTGGCATGGAGCCGGTCGAGCGCGTCAAGTCCGATGCGAATGCCCGCGGGAATGAATCCGCCGAAGAAGCCGTGAACGCGCGTTCCGAGCGCGATCCATTCGTCAGGCGTCTCGGCGCGCGCCACCGCACCAGAGGCGAGCAGCGCGAGCGCCAACATGACCGCTTTCATTTGTATTTCGTCCCCCGTCGCCGAAGTACGTTTTAGGCGTACGAGACCTCTTAGCGCGCTCGCCCGTTGCGCGCAAGGCGCGGAATCGTTGCGGCGCGCGCACCTACGGTTGCGCAGAGCGAACAATTCTGGAGTTCAGCACACCAATCCTGGCGGGAACTAACCGCGATGATAGTCCCGAAGGAAGGCGGGGATGAGACCGTTCGGATTAGACGTGCGGCAGTCCAAGACTGAGGAGCACGGCGCCGGCGAGGAAAAGCCCGCCACCCCAGCGCTCGAGACGCGGTACGTCGCCGTGTCCACGCAAGGAGGCGGCAGCTGCGGCGAGGCCGAAACCGATCACGACGATGCCAACCAGGCTCAGCATCCGACGCCTCCAAGCTTGTGCGCTTCTCACACTCTTGCAAGCGTTTGTAAAGATTCAGTTTCCACCTAGCGAAACGAGGCACTTAGGCAAGAAAATTAAAGTGAATGATTGGTTAAAAACGATATAATTCGGGCTGGATTGACTCTTGTTGGGTTCGTTTATGCGGTTCTTTGGGGGATGGCTTCGTCTTGGGTTGGCGCTTGCGTTGGCGCCATGGCCCGCCGAGGCGCACGTGAAGTGGTTTGCGCACTACGACGTGCCGGAGCAGCCGCGGCCCCTTCTCGAAGTCTTCGACACCAGTTTCGGCCAGCTTTTCCTCGCCGGCATCATCACCTTCACCGCCGTCTGCCTGTTCGAGCGCACACCCATAGGCGCGGCGCTGATGCGCGGCATCGCGAGCCTCGGCGCCGGCATTCGTGCGCGCACCGAGGAGTGGTTCCGCGCCGGCACCGCCGCCTTCTTCATCGCCCTTTTCGCGCTCGGCGGCATCATCATGACCCCCGAGCTCATCACCGACGTTGCCGTCATCCCATGGCTTCAGGCGGCCATCGCCATTGGCATGTTCTGGCGCGGCACGATGGCGCTGTCGGCGGCCGGCATCGTCGCGCTTTACGCCTACGGGGTCGAGAAATACGGCATTTACCATATGCTCGACTACCCGATCTTCCTCGGGCTCGCCGCCTACCTCGCGCTCACGCCGTTCAACGTGCGCATCGGCAGGCTCCGCCCACTCGACGTGGCACGCTGGGCGGCCGCGATCACGCTGATGTGGGCATCAGTCGAGAAATGGGCCTATCCGCAATGGACCTATCCGCTGCTCGAAGCGCATCCCGATCTCTCGTTCCACTATACGCCGACCTTCTACATGCAGGCGGCCGGCTTCATGGAGTTCAGCCTCGCCTTCGCGCTGCTCTGGGCGCCGCTCGTCCGCAGCCTCGCGGCCGCGGTGCTCGCCTTCATGTTCATCTCCGCGGTGTTCGAGTTCGGCAAGATCGACGCGGTCGGCCACCTCATGATCATCGTCATTCTCATCACGGTGGGCGCCGACGACCAGCCCGTGGCGCGCCGGCCGGCGCTGGCGCCGATCTTCTATGCCGTGGCCCTGGCGCTCGATTTCACGGCCTATTACGGGCTCCACGCGCTCATTTACGGCACGCGTATCTGGTAAAGCGGGCAAAAGTTAACAGCCGGTTTATCGCGCGCTCAATTTTAATAGGAAATTAGTATTTCTAGCCCCGAATAAAGGCGTGCCTCTCCCGAGGTTTACGCCGGTGTTCCACAGGTTTTTCACCCGCGTTCGACGGGCTGCCGCCGTTACCGCCATGAGCATCTGCGGCATGGCGATGACGATCCGCGGCAAGATTCTGTTCGCGTTCTGCGGGCTTGCCGCGATCACCGGGCTCCTCGGCTGGAGCGCGGTGCAGAGCGTTGTCGAATCCGGCCGCCTCGTCGTGCAGACCTACGACAAGCCGCTCATGGCGATCAGCTATGCGCGGCTCGCGCTCGCGCATTTCATGGCGATGGAGCTGGCGGTCCGGGAGCGCCAGGCAACAGCTGACGGGCTGGAGCGCGAAGCGATCGATGCGCGCATCGAGAAGCTCGCGCATGCGCTGCGTGACGACCTCGGCGTCGCCGAGGAGCGCGCGCTGTCGCCGGAAGCGACCGACGCGGCGAAGGAGGCGGCGGTCGCCGCTGGCACGTGGGACGGGCTGCGCATCCGGCTCGAGGCGGGCGGCGCCGATGAATCCTATCGCGCGGCGCTCGACCGCCGCGCCAGCGCCGTCGTGGCCGATCTCGACCGCCTCGTCGAGATCACGGCCGATGACGGCTTCCGCGATCGCGAGCGCGCCTTGCAGTCGATCGCCTCCTACCGCACGCTCAGCATCGAGGCGACCGCGTTCGCCTTCATCCTCGGCGCGCTCATCGCCATGCTTTTGGCCACGCGCATGGTGCGGCCGATTGCCGCCGCCTCGCGCGCGGCGCGCCGCATCGCCGCGGGCGAGCTCGACGTCAAGATCGCGAAGGGAAGCAGCGACGAATTTGGCGAGCTGCTCGAGAGCCTTGCCGTCATGCGCGACAACATCCGCGTCATGATGGAGCGCGAGATCGCGGCGCGGCGCTCGGCCCAGACCCGCCTCGTCAACGCCATCGAAAGCTCGGACGAAGGCGTCATCGTGCTCGACAGCGACGGCCGCACCGTCATCGCCAATTCACAGATCGCCGCGTTCTTCACCGGGCTCGAGGACGCGTTCACACCCGGCGCCCTCCTGCCGCAGCCGATCGAGGCGACGCTCGCCGGTCCCACCGGCGAAATGGCCTTGGCCGACGGCCGCTGGCTGCGGCTGACGCGGAGCCCCACCGCCGACGGCGGCTTCGTCGTCGTCGCGAGCGACATCACCACGCTCAAGGACCGCGAGCGGCGCCTGCGCGAAGCGAAGGAAGAGGCCGAGCTCGCGAGCCGCAGCAAGACCGAGTTCCTCGCCAACATGAGCCACGAGCTGCGCACGCCGTTGAACGCCATCATCGGCTTCTCGGAGGTCATGGCGCACCAGCTTCTGGGGCCGATGGGACATCCGAAGTACGCGGGCTATGTCGAGGACATCCTGAGGAGCGGCAAGCATCTCCTCGACGTCATCAACGACATCCTCGACATCGCCAAGCTGCAATCGGGCAAGGCCGAGATCGAGCTGCGGCCGATGCAGCTCGCCGAAGTGGTCGACGATGCGCTGCGCATGACCGCAGCGCAGGCGGAGGCGGCCGACACTGAGCTCACCTGCGAGATCGATCCGTCGCTGCCGCTGATCGAAGGCGATGCGACCCGGATGAAACAGCTTCTGCTCAACCTGCTCTCGAACGCCATCAAGTTCACGCCTGCGGGCGGCAAGATCAAGGTGAGCGTCGGCCGCGTCGAGGAAGGCGTCCGCATCGCCGTCAGCGACACCGGCATCGGCATGGCGGAGAGTGACATCCCGAAGGCACTCGAGCCGTTCGCGCAGGTCGACAGCTCGATCACGCGCAAATACGGCGGCACCGGCCTCGGCCTGCCGCTGTCGCGTCTTTTCGCGGAACTGCATGGCGGGCGCCTCGTGATCGACAGCGCGCCCGGCCGCGGCACCACCGTGACGGTGATCGTCCCGGTGCACGAGCGCCCGGCCGCGCCGCTGGCGATCGCGGTCTGAGACGATGCTGCGCGCGCTCGCTCTGCTCCTACTTGCGCTATCCGCCGCGGTGCCGGCCGTCGCGGGCCAAGCCAATCCCGATCCGCGGCGGCCTGAATGGAAGCAGCTTTACGAGCGGCCCGAGGATGTGCCGTTCCCGAGCACCGACGGCTACAGCGACGAGAAGGCGGCGCTCGGGCGCATGCTGTTCTTTGATCCGATCCTCTCGGGCAACGGCATCAAGAGCTGCGCCTCGTGCCACAACCCGTCGCTGTCATGGGGCGATGGCCTCGCCCGCTCGCTCGGCGCCGGCGAGAAGCCGATGCCGACGCGCGCGCCGACCTTGATCGACATTGCCTGGATCCCGGTGCTCGGCTGGGACGGGCGCTTTCCCGACCTCGAGAGCGTCCCTTTCGACGGGCCTATAACCTCGCCGACGATCATGGACCGCAGCGAGAAGGACCTGGTCGCGATCCTGCGCGCCAATCCCGGCTATCGCCATGCCTTCGCCGAGGCGTTCGGGGAGCGCCCCATCTCGCGCGCCACCATTTCCGAGGCGCTCGCCACGTTCGAGCGCGGCATCGTCGCCGAGGAAGCGCCGTTCGACCGCTGGATCGGCGGCGACGACCGCGCGATCTCGGACGAGGCGAAGCACGGCTTCGATCTTTTCAACGGCAAGGCCGGGTGTGCCGAGTGCCATAAGGGCTGGAACTTCACCGACGGCGCCTTCTACGACATCGGCACAGCGACCGGCGAAGATATCGGACGGGGAAGGCTCTTCCGCAATTCGACGAAGCTGCAATACGCCTTCAAGGTGCCGACGCTGCGCGACATCGCGCGGCGGGCGCCCTACATGCACGACGGCTCCGAGGCGACGCTCGAGGATGTGGTCGAGCTTTACAACCGCGGCGGCATCGAGCGCCCGAGCCGGTCGGAGCTCATCAAGCCGCTCGGGCTTTCCGGCGAGGACAAGGCGGCGCTCGTCGCCTTCCTTAAGACGCTCACCGGCGCCCCCGCCGCGCTGTCTCTGCCGCGGCTGCCGCGCTGAGCGCTACTTCACCGTGACGGTGAGGCGCATCGTCGGGTGAATGGCGCAGCGCACCTGGAACGTGCCCTTCTGGTCGAACTGCAGATCAACGGTCGCGCCGATCGGCTGCTCGCCCGAGTCGAACTTCATCTGCGGCGAATCGACATAGACATGGTGCGTTACGTTGTCGTCGTTGACGATATGGACGACCGCGCCCGGCGTCACCGTCAGCTCGTTCGGAGCAAAGGCGCGGTCCTTTTGGCTCACGGTCGTGCTGCCGCCCGCGGGAACGACTCGTGCCGGAAGCACGACCGCGATCCCCACCACCATCGCAAGCACAAGTCGCCCGATGCGGCGCGACTCGATTTCCCGACTCTTAACCAGTTCTTAACCCCAGTTTGCTGCCATCTGCAGCGACAAAATTATAACGCCCGCGCGGACGAGGATAGCGGCTAATGGCAAACGCTTCGGAAACGTACCAAGGCACGCTGCGCGCGCCGGGCGGGCTGCCACGGGAGCGGGTGCGACTCGCCGCGGCGATCGTCGCCGCGGCGCTCCTCGTCGTCGCCTTCGTCACGATCGAGCCGCTGCGCTCCGGCGCGATCGAGGCGTTCCGCGCCTTCGCGCTCTTCTCCGCGATCGTCGCCGGCTAGAAGTTTCACTCGGTCTTAAACAGAGTTCGTCACTCTGTCCGCGGCGCTTTGCTTGGTGTCGCGGAGAGTGGACGATGAGAGTCGAGCAGCGTATCTGGCAGCCCGGACAAGAGTGGCGCGTCCTGCACGAGGAGAGGAACCTCAAGCCCTCGCTCGTGCTCTACTTCGCGGCGCCCGGCACGCTCGACGACGGACAGCGCTTCGCCGAACTGCGTAAAGCTTATCCCGGCGCGAAACTTCTCGGCTGCTCGACCGGCGGCGAGATCGTCGGCGACAGCGTCCATGACGGCTCGGTCGTCGCGACCGCGATCGAATTCGCCGCGACCGCGCTCGGCGCCGCCAAGGAACGCACCGGCGGCGGCAAGGGCTCGTTCGACATCGGCGTCAGCCTCGCCCAGCAGCTCGAGCGGAAGGACCTGCGCGGCGTGTTCGTGCTGTCGGACGGCACCACCATCAACGGCACCGAGCTCGTCGCCGGCGTGCAGAAGGTCTTGGGCCGCGACATCGGCCTCACCGGCGGGCTCGCCGGCGATGGCGCCGATTTCCGCACGACGCGCGTCGGGCTCGACGCCAATCCCGAGCCCGGCATGGTCGTGGCCATGGGCTTCTACGGAACCCGCATCGCCATCGGCAGCGGCAGCGTCGGCGGCTGGGACACGGTCGGACCGCAGCGCGTGATCACGCGCGCCGAGGGCAACACCCTCTTCGATCTTGACGGCATGCCGGCGCTCGACCTCTACAAGCAATATCTCGGCGCGGAAGCCGCGCGGCTGCCGGCCTCGGCGCTGCTCTTCCCGCTGCGCGTCCATCCGCCCGGCGATCCCGATGCGGCGCTCGTGCGCACCGTCGTCGGCATCGACGAGGAGCGCAAGGCGATGATCTACGCCGGCACGATTCCGCAGGGCTACACCGCGCAAGTCATGCTCGGCCATTTCGACAATCTCATCGCCGGCGCGGGCGACGCCGCGAAGAAAGCGGCGATCCCGGCGGCGAAGCTCGCGATCCTCGTGAGCTGCATCGGGCGCAAGCTGCTGCTGGGTCAGCGCACCGCCGACGAGGTCGAGGCCGTGGCGGAGGTGCTGGGCGCGACGTGCCGCACCGCGGGATTCTACTCCTATGGCGAGATCGCGCCGATGGAAGCCTCGTCCGTCTCCGACCTGCACAACCAGACGATGACGATCACCACGATCGCCGAAGCCGCCTGAGAGCCATGCACAAGCTCCTTCAACGCCAGCTCCGGCAGGCGCGCGAAGGCCGGCCTGGAGGCGACACCGATCTCGACGCTCTCGTGGCGCTCGTCGATGCCGCCTACGACGAAGTGGACCGCGAGCGCCGCATCATGGCGCACGCCTATCAGGTCATGCGAGACGAGCACGCGACGCTCGCCGTCGAGATCGTCAAGAAGGAACGGCTCTCGTCGTTGGGGCAGCTCACGGCGACCGTCGCGCACGAGCTGCGCAATCCGCTGTCCGCCATTCGCAACAGCCTTCATGCGCTACGTGAGCTGACCGCGAATTCGGGTCTGCCGCTCGACCGGGCGATGAAGCGGATCGAGCGCAGTATCGAGCGCAGCGACGGCATCATCGCGGACCTGCTCGAATATGCGCGTGTGCGGACGCTCGCGCGCAGCGAGGTGACGCTCGATGCGTGGCTCGGCGAGCTGCTCGACGAACAGCGGCTTCCGGCCGGCATCCGGCTCGAGCGCGAGCTTGGCGCCGGCGCTACAGTCGTCCTGATCGATCCCGACCGCTTCCGCCGCGTCCTCATCAACCTCGTCGAGAACGCGGCCCAGGCCCTCGTCACGGCCGGCGACGAAGCCCCCGAGAAGCGCATCCGCGTCGAAACCGCAGCCACCGACATGGTGGAGATCGTGATCGAAGACAGCGGCCCCGGCATTCCGCCCGAAATCCTGCCGCGCATCTTCGAGCCGCTCTTCAGCACGAAATCGTTCGGCACCGGATTGGGCCTGCCAACCGCGAAGCAGATCGTCGAGCAGCACAACGGCACGATTGCGCTCGGCAACACCCCCGCGGGCGGCGCCGCAGCGCGCGTCCGCCTGCCGCTCGCGCGCGCCGCTCAAGCGGCGTAAGTTGTAGCGGCATTCTCGAGAAACGAGGGCGACGACGCGACCCGCTCCTCCGGGATTGCCGCAATGAGCATTTCCGTGAAGCAATAAAAATCCATCCTGAGCGGAGCCCCTGAGCCCGGCGGAGGGGCGCAGTCGAAGGACGCACCCTGTTGCCATCTGGCGCCGGGCACCCGTTTGTACGAAACTGCGCGGCGAGGAGGAACCTGCCCGTGCCGTTCTATGAAAAAGGCGCCGTGCGCATCCGCTACGAGGAGCAAGGTTCGGGCTTTCCGCTGCTGCTGATCGCGGGCGGCGGGCTCAACTCGACGATCGACAAGCTCTCCACCACTTATTCCGCCAATCCTGTCCTCGCCGCGCCCTTCGATCCGTTCGCGGAGTTCAAGGGCCAATACCGTTGCATCGGGATGGACCTTCGGAACGCCAATGATGGCCAATCCTCAGGCCCCCTCGAAGCCGACCGGCCGTGGGACAGCCACACCGACGACCAGCTCGGCCTGATGGATCATCTCGGCATCGGGCAGTTCATGGTGCTGGGCTTCTGCATCGGCGGCCCGTTCATCTGGAACCTCTTGCGCCGCGCGCCGCGCCGCATCGTCGCCGCGGTGCTGGCGCAGCCGAGCGGCTTCCGCCCGGAGATCCCCGACCATTTCTACAACAACAACATGGCGGGCTGGGGCCCGGCTCTCATCGCGCGCCGGCCCGACATCACGACGGCGATGGTCGATGCGTTCCTCACCAAGATGTACCGCAAGGACGCCGACTTCGTGTTCACCGTGACGCGCGATTTCGTGCGCGACTGCCAGACGCCCGTGCTCATCCTGCCCGACGACGTGCCCTCGCACCCTTATGCTGTGGCGATGGAGAGCGCGATGCTGGCGCCCAGGTCGCAGGTGAGCCTCTATCCGTGGAAGGACAAGAAGGAGCGGGTTCCCTTGGCGGTGCGACACATCCGCATGTTCCTGGAGGCGCATCGGCCGGCGGCCGCACGCTGAGACGCGGCCTACGTCCGCATAGATAGCTTCCAGGATTGAAGGCCCGATCTCTGGCTTTTTATTCGCCCTGCTACGAGCTTCTTCACGCGGCAAGACGGGCCGCCGTCATAGCTGGTCACGGAGCGCCATTTCGTCAGAGGTCGATGACAAGGTCACTCGTGGGCTGACAGCAGCAGATCAGCACATTGCCCTCCGCTGGCGCATCGATCGGTTCGGGCCGGTAGCTCACGTCTCCAAGTACGAGCCCGGTCTCACACGTGTGGCAGACGCCGGTGCGGCATGCCCAGCGCACAGAGACGTCGCATGCTTCCGCAAGCTCGAGCACGCTATTAAATGCCGGTCCCCAGCTGACATTGAGACCGCTCCGGGCGAACGAGATCAGCGGCCCGTCGCCGCTGGGACCGGATGGCGCGTGCGGCTGGCGCCGCGGAGCAGCGGCGATCCCCGGAGTGTTGGAAGGAGCTGACCCGAAATTCTCGGTGTGAATGCGGTCCGCCGCAACGCCCCAGCCAGAAAGGCCGGAGGTGAGATCACCCATGAAGGCGGGCGGTCCGCAGAGGTAGAAATCCGCGCTGCGCGGTACCTCGAGTTCCCGGAGCGCACTCATGTTCAAGCGTCCGTGCGCGTCAAAATCGACGCCTGCTCGATCGTCGTACTGAGGCGCGCTGTAGCAAATATAACGACGGCTGCCCGGCAAGGCCTTGAGGAGGGCGCGAGTTTCGTCGGCAAAAGGATGCTCACGCCCGGCGCGCGCGCCATAGAGCCACCAGATTTCGCGCGGCGAGGCCGCAGCCGCTAAGGCATGGAGCATTGCGAGAACAGGAGTGACGCCGATGCCGGCACTCATGAAAACAATGGGTCCGTCGCCGGGCCGAAGCGTGAACCGGCCCCTCGTGGCGCTGGCCTCCACGACATCGCCGACCTGCAACTCATCATCAATGTAAGTGCCGGCGGCCCCATGCAGCTCGCGCTTGACGCTTACGCGATAGCGCTCGGTTCCAGGCGCTCCCGAAAGCGAATAGCTGCGCATCAGCGCCGGCACATCGCGCGCACGCTTTAGCCGCACGACGATGAACTGGCCGGGTAACGGCATCGCGAGGGGGCGCCCATCGCTGGGCTCGAGCACCAGCGAGATGACGCCGCTGCTCTCGCGAACCTTGCTCGACACGCGCAGCGGGCGGAATCCCGTCCAGGCCGGGGGCGGCCCGGGCGTGGGCGCGAGGCCGGCATTTCCCGTGATCGCGCCGCGGCGTTCCTGCTCGAGCAGCGCCTGAACGGAGGCGCGCCAACCGGCGCTCAGTGCCGGAATGCGCAACGCGCGCTCAAGCGCGCTGCGCGGATGGGCGGGCATGTAAAGCAGCGCGTTGATCTCGGACACACTCAAACGCTCAGGGCCAGCAGCGACCCGTACGATCTCGTCGCCGGCCCCAATCTCACCTTCCTCGAGAACACGAAAATAGAAGCCGGGCCTGCCTCGCGCGACGAGCAGCGCCGCCATCTGTGGCTCGTCCAGGCGAATACCGACCCGGTAGCACGTGACACGCGGCTGCGTTACCTCGAGGAGCGCGCCGCCGATCCGGTAGCGATCGCCGATGCACACCTCTTCGTCGGACAGGCCGTCTACGGTCAAATTCTCGCCGAACTGCCCATAAGTGAAGTCGCTACGATGCAACTCCCTTTCCCAGTAGCGGTAGGATTCTATCTGGTAGACGAAAACGGCACGGTGCTCGCCGCCGTGTCCGGCCAAGTCCCCTTGTCCGTCGCCGTCAATGTTGAGCCGCCGCACCATGCGCCTGCCTTGGACGGGTGTCTTCCAGACGGCGGTGTGAACCGTCTTGCCGCGCCACGCGATATCGCGCGGCAGGCCCACATTGACCGACAGCAGGCGCGCAGGCATCCTTTTGATCCCGTCGCTACGCCGCTCCCTTGCCCTGAGTGGGGTGAGAGCCGAGCTGATGAAGCGCTCCGTTGTCGCGGTCGACCAAATGCGCGCGCGACGGCCCGGGCCGGAACGGATCTCCGAAATACTGCGTCTCGCGGGCGACCTTTCCGCCGCTGAATTCCATGATGCTGACGGCGTAAGACGGCACGCCGTCATAGCTGAGCACGAATTCGGTAACCCAGAGATCGGCAGTGCCGATGATCCGCTCGACGGCGAAGCGCTTCACGTTCGGCTGCACCGTTCGGCTCTCTTGGATATTGTGCCGGCCGCGAATGCGTTCACCTGACTGCGGATAGTGGAGCATCGCATCATCGCGATAGATCTCGTGCTCAGCCGCGAAATCATTCGCATTGGATGCCGCCCAGTGTCTCTCGAGCGCAATCCGTATCTCCCGATCTTCCATCTCAACCTCCTGCGCCGCGTCTTGCTGCGGCATTAGAGCGGCCTAAGCTCGCCAAGCATGCTGGGAACGAGCTCCGACACCGTCGGATGAATGTGCATCGCGCGCTGCATCACGGTATAGGACGCCTTGGCGTACATGAGATCGAGAATAGAGTGGATGACCTCATCGCCGCCCGGGCCGAGCACCGCGGCGCCCAGAATCTGCTTCGTATCCGCGTCAACGACGATTTTCATGAAGCCTTGGGTCTCGCCCTTCTCGACGGCCCGGGCGACCTGGGTCATCGCTCTCTTGCCTATGAGCGCGCGCTTTCCTGTTTTCCGTGCATCGGCTTCGCTCAAGCCCGCCCGGCCCAGAGGCGGATCGATATAGAGAGCATAGGCCGGAATTCGGTCACTGACGCGGCGCGGATCGTGGTCGAGAAGATTTGCCGCGACGATCTCGAAATCGTTGTAGGCCGTATGCGTGAAGGCGCCTTTGCCGTTGCAATCGCCGAGCGCCCATATCCCCGGCACATTGGTGCGTAGTTGATCGTCGACGGTAATGAATCCCCGTGCGTCATGCGCGATTCCGGCTTCGTCGAGGCCGAGATCATCGGTATTGGGACGACGGCCCGCGGCGAGCAGCAAATGGGTCCCGCCAACGACGGGTGCCCCGCTGGCGCAATCGAGAGTGGCGGAGATCCCTGCGCCGGTCTTGGCAAGACTGATACATTTCGCGTTCAGCCTGACCGAGATGCCCTCTCGCTCCAAGATCTCGAGAATTGCCGCGGATACATCCTCATCCTCGCGTTGAACCAGGCGCGGCGCCATTTCGACGACCGTCACCTCGCTGCCGAAACGGCGATACATCTGCGCGAACTCGAGCCCGACATAGCTGCCGCCGACAATCACGAGATGCGGCGGGACAAAATCGATGTCCATCATCGAACTGTTGGTGAGATGCTCGACCTGGTCGAGGCCGGGCATTGAGGGTGCGGAAGCGCGGCCGCCCACATTGATGAAGATCCGCTCCGACGTCAGCATGGTGTCGCCGACGCGGATCTCATGCGGGGCGATGAAGCGCGCATGGCCGCGGTAGAGCGTGCAATTTTCCACCGTGAGCAACGAGAGGACACTATTGCGGCTCGCCGCGACCACCGCATCCTTGCGCGCCTTGACGCGTTTCATGTCCACACCCACCGGACCTGCGATTGATATGCCGAAGTCCGCGGCACGCCGCGCTATATGGGCAGCCTCGGCGCTTGCAATGAGCGTCTTCGTCGGCGTGCACCCCACGTTGACACACGTACCCCCGACCAATCCGCGCTCGACGACGGCCACGCTCATACCGGCAGTCGCGAGGCGTCTCGCCAGAAAAGGGCCTGCCTGTCCGGTGCCGACGACGATCGCATCGTATGTCGTCATTGATCGCTCCGTAGCCAGGGGATCGACAAGAGGCACCGCCAGACCGGAGGGAAAAGCGTCGTGAACGTGCATTCACTGCTGCACCGCGCGCTTTCCCGCAGAATCCTCGGCAATTCGCGGCAGTTCGATGATGTCCCTGAATCTTAGGGCGGTCAATGTCGGGACCGCAGCTGCTCGGCGGACGTGATGCGTTACAGAACAGAGTATGGGCGCGGCGACGCTTGTGTCGGCCGCCGGTGCGATTTGGATAGCCAGGTGGTCCCGGCGAGCGCGCCCCGAGAACGCTTGAGCCGGGAGGCGCGCGGCGGGATAATCGGGAAACTGCTTTGGAGGAATGATGGATACGGCAAATTTCCGCGACCTCGCGGTCGAGGAATTCGACACGAGAACGCTCCTCGCGCACGCGAGCGCGCAGTCAAAGCAGCGCCGCTACGAGGATTTCTTCATCGCTGACGTCGACGGCCACCATTGGGAAGCCGCGTCATATCCCAAGATCACCGAATATATCGAGGACCCGGTGCTGCGGCAGCAGACGCGCTACCAGGGCGTGGGCGGGCGCGGCATCACGACGGGCAGCGGCAGCTATCAGGAGATGGGCGGCCGCATCACGCGCCAGGATGGGCGCCGCGGCGAGACGGTCGCGGGTTCGCAGCACCGCGACATCACGCTGACGCGGCGCTGGATGGACGCGATGGGGATCGACACCGTCTGTCTTTTCCCGACCCCGATGCTGGGGCTGCCGTTCGCGGTCCGGCCCGAAGTCGAGGTCGCGATGGCGCGCGCCTATAACCGCTGGCTCATCGAGACGGTGCTGGCGGACGAGCCGCGCATCCGCGCCTCGCTCTATCTGCCGCTCTCCGATGCCGCGGCGACGCTCAAGATGGTCGAGGATTTCGGCGACAAGAAAGGCGTCGTCGGCTTCACCATCATCGCCTCGGCCCAGCGCCCGGTCACCGACAACCTTTATTGCAAGGCCTATGCGGCCATCGAGGAGCGCGGCTTGCCGCTCGTCTTCCATGCCGGGCTCATCTGGAACGGCCACACCAGCATGCAGCTTTGCTCGCGCTTCATGGCCGTGCATGCGCTGAGCTTCAGCTTCTCGAACATCGTCCACATGACGAACTGGCTCTGCAACGGCATGCCCGAGCGGTTCCCGAAGCTCAAGACCGTGTGGGTCGAAAGCGGGCTCGCCTGGATCCCGTTCGTGATGCAGCGGCTCGACAACGAATACATGATGCGCTCGAACGAGGTGCCGCTCCTGAAGAAGAAGCCGTCGGACTATATGCGCGAGATGTATTACTCGACGCAGCCGATGGAAGCCGTGGACAACCGCGAGGCGCTCGAGGTCACGCTGAAAATGATCAACGCCGAGACGCAGCTCCTCTATTCGTCCGACTATCCGCACTGGGACATGGACCTGCCGAGCACCATCTATGACCTGCCGTTCCTTTCGGAGCAGGCCAAGCGCAACATCCTGGGCGGCAACGCGCAGCGCGCCTTCAACCTGCCGCCGACGCTGTCCGATGCCAAGCTGGCGCGGCAGGCGGAACGAAGAGTTTGACATCGACTGTAGTTAGATATATCTAAATGCAGTCTTAGAAGGAGACGGAGAATGGGTATCGTCGGGGTTGATTCAGCGGTGTTCGGCGTCGAGGACGTCGAGGCCGCACGGCGCTTCTGCCGCGATTATGGCTTGGTCGAAGTCGAGCACGGCGCCGCCGGCGCCACGTTCGAGGCCTTGGACGGCACCAACGTGGTGCTGCGCCGGGCCGAGGACACCTCGCTGCCGACGGCGCCGGTCAAGGGCTCCACGGGCCGCGAGACGGTGTGGGGCGTTTCCGACAAGGATGCGCTCGACAAGATCGGCGCCGAGCTCACCAAGGATCGCCAGGTCCGGCGCGATGCGGCGGGTGTGCTGCACACGATGGACGATGAGGGCCTCGCGCTCGCCTTTCAGGTCACGAAGCGCCACGCCTACAAGGCCGAGCCCAAGCCCTTCAACGTGTCCGGCCTGCCGCCGCAGCGGCCGATGAACAGCCGCGTCGATTACACCAAGCTCGGCAACGCGCGCTCTTTGGGACACATCGTCTATTGGAGCGCCGACCCCGACAAGAGCATGAAGTTCTATCTCGACCGGCTCGGCTTCAAGGTCACCGACCACGTGAGGAAGGGCGGCGTGTTCGCGCGCGCGCCGGGCTCGCACGACCACCACAACCTGTTCTTCATCCTGAAGCCCGATGCGACCACGAGCTTCCAGCATCTCGAATGCCATTTCGGCGACTTCCAGGAAATCGTCGTCAATGGCGGCTATATCAGCAAGCAGGGCTGGAAGACGGCGCGCGGCCCCGGCCGCCACGTGCTTGGCTCGAACTATTTCTGGTATTTCGTGACGCCGATGGGCGGCGCGTTCGAGCTGTCGGCAGACATCGACCAGCTCGACGACAACTGGGTCCCCGGCGAATGGGAAAGCCTCGCCGACGTGTCCGGCTGGCTCACCCAGATCCAGGGAGAGCCGGTGCCGAACGCGCAAGGGCGCTAAGCGCCGCTCGCGTCAGGAGCGCTAAGCGGACGAGCGCCGGCAGCTGAGCCGGCGCTCGCGCCAGCGCGCGCAGCACGGCGAACGGCGCTGCCCGGCCGTCGCGGTGGAGCCCGACGAACGCCGCGGACGGCAGATCGAAGCCCGCACCATCGGCGACGGCACGCAGCGCCACAAAACGCGCGCGATCGCGCACGGCGCGCGCGGCGATGTGACTCTCGAGATCGACGGCGACGGCGCCGGTGGCGCGGAAGAGCGTGGCCTTCTCCGAGGCCGTGGCCACAATCCCGTCGCGGCCCAGGAGATCGCGCGCGTCGAACACAAGCCCGCGCGCCCCAAGCCCGCGCGCGATCTCGTTGCGCAGCAATTCGTCGGCGACGAAAACCTCGCCTGTCTCGGTCACGACGCGGCGCGGCAGCAGGATCGTGCCCGTCGCGAGCGCCGGATCGAGCGCGCCGGATATTCCGAAGCTCACGAGAGCCCCCGCCCCCGCCGCCAGCTGACTCTCGGCCAGCGCCCGCGCGCGCGCGGGATCGGCTCCGCTCGCCAGTACCGCGATGCCGCGGCGGCGCAGGATGCGCGCCTCGGCCTCGAGCCCCACGACCGCCGCGAGCCGCATCACATGCCGAAGACGGGGAGCGCACCCTCGTCGCGGAGATTGCGGTAGCGCGCCAACGCCCAGAGCGGGAAATAGGCGCGGTAGCCGTGGTAGCGCAGATAGAAGACGCGCGGAAAGCCCACGGCGGTGTACCAGTCCTCGTCCCAGAGGCCATGCGGCGCTTGCGTTGCGAGGAGATAACGCACGCCGCGCGCGACGGCGGCGTCTTTCCCCTCGCCCGCCGCCATGAGCGCGAGGAGCGCCCACGCCGTCTGCGAGGGGGTGCTGGCCTTGGCCGCGCCGTGCGGCCAGTTCGCGTGATATGACGCGCCGTCCTCGCCCCAGCCGCCGTCCGTTCGCTGCACGCCGATCAGGAACTGGACCGCGCGGCGGATCATCGGATGGTTCTGATCGATGCCGGCCGCGCGCAACGCCACGACCACCGACCACGTACCGTAGATGTAGTTGGTGCCCCAGCGGCCGAACCAGGAGCCGTCTACCTCTTGCTCCCGCCCCAGGAACGCGATGCCGGCGGCGAGCGCGTCCTTGTCGCCGCGCGCGGCAAGCTGCGCCAGGAAGCCGACGCACCGCGCAGATACGTCCGCCGTCGGCGGGTCGAGCAGCGCGCCGTGATCGGCGAACGGGATATAGTTGAGATAGCGATACTCGTTGTCGGCATCGAACGCGCCCCAGCCGCCGCTCTTGGAGCGCATGCCGACAATCCATTCGGCGGCGCGATCGACGCCCGCGCGATAGCGCGCGCGATCGAAGCGGTCCATCGCGATCGCCACCATCGCCGTGTCGTCGAGATCGGGATAGTGCGGGTTCGCATACTGGAAGGCCCAACCGCCGGGCCTGAGATTGGGCCGCACCGCAGCCCAGTCGCCCGCGACCTCGAGCTCCTGCTTCGGCACAAGCCAGTCGAGCCCGCGCCGCACGGCGTCATCAGCGCCGCCCGCCTCGATCAGCGCGAGCGCCGCGAGCCCCGTGTCCCACACCGGCGAAAGGCATGGCTGGCAATAGGAGCGGCCGGGCGTCAGCACGAGAAGCTTGCGCAAAGCAGCGCGGCAGAGCACTGCGCCGGGATCATCCTTCGCGAAGCCAAGACAATGAAACATCATCGCCGCGTTGGCGATCGCGGGATAGATGCCGCCCAAGCCATCATCGCCGTTCAACCGCTCGCGCACGAAAGCGACCGCCGCATCGATCGCGCGCTGCCGCGCGCGCTTCGGAAACCACGGCTCCGCCACGCGGAGCAGGTCGTCGATCGCGTTGAAGACGACGGCCCAGACCGAACCTTTCGCGCGTGGCGGCTTCGCATCGGTCCCCGGCAGGAACAGCTCGCGGATCGAAACGCTGCGCGGGTTGACGGCGCGCGGGCGTATCGCCATCAGCACAAGCAGCGGCGCGATCACCGTGCGCGACCAGTACGAGACCTTGTCGAGGTGGAACGGGAACCACCGCGGCAGCAGCATGATTTCGACCGGCATGACCGGCACCGCGCGCCAGGGAAGCTCGCCGAAGAGCGCAAGCTGCACGCGCGTGAAGACGTTGGCGTTGGCGGCGCCGCCGGCCGCCAGGATCGCGGCGCGTGCGCGTGCCATGTGCGGCGTGTCGGGTGAATCGCCCGCAGCCTTCAACGCGAAATAGGCCTTCACGGTCGCCGAGAGCTCGAGCTCGCCGCCGTAGAAGAGCGGCCACCCGCCGTGCGAGCCCTGGGTCTGGCGCAAATATTGAGCGAGCGCGGCTTCGACATCGGCCTCGATCTCGCCGAAGAAATGTCCAAGCAGGATATATTCCGCCGGGATCGTGGCGTCGGCCTCGAGCTCGAAGGCCCAGTGCCCGTCCGCGTGCTGGAGCGCGAGGAGCGCGCGTGTCGCGCGGTCGACCGCGCGGTGAAGCTCGTCGGGCGCGGCGCGGAAAGCGGAATCGCGGGAAAGCGCTTCGGTCATGAGGAGCGCGACATTAGCTGCTGTGCGCGGCGAGGAGAAGCGCCGCCGCCGCGAAGCCCGAGCGGATCGCGCCCTCGATCGTCGCGGGAAGGCCGGTCGCGGTCCAATCGCCGGCGAGCGCGAGATTGTGCCAGCGCGTCTTCGCGGGCGGACGGCGCCGCGCCTCCGCGGGCGTGGCGGCGAAGGTGGCGCGGCGTTCCTTCACGATCTGCGCCGCCGGCATTTCGCGTGCGCCGAGTTCGTAGGCGCGCGCGACGTCGCGCCAAAGCCGCGGTGCCAGATCCTCGGCCGGCTCGTCGACAAGCCGCTCGGCCGCGCTCACCGTGACGGACAGCACGTCGCGCTTGCGGAAGACCCACTCCGCCGTGCCGCCGACGAGGCCGATGAAGAGCGGCGCCGTTTCCGGCAGCGCGATGCGGTAGTGCGCGTTGACGATGGCGCGGAATTCCTGCGGCGCCATGAGCCCGGGCACGAGGCGCTGCGCCACCGGCGCGGTAACCGCGAGCACGGCCGCCTCGTCTGCGTCGAGCGCCATGCGGCCGTCATCGAACTCGATCGCGGCAAGGCGATCCTCCGCGCAGTCGAGCGCGCGGGCGCGCGCGGTGAAGCGCACGACGGCAGAGCGCGCAGCGAGAAAGGCGAGCGCGGGCTCGACCAGCGTCTCCGACAGGCCCTCGCGCGGAACGAGCGGGCGCGCCGCCGCACCGCCACGGGCGAAACTTTCGGCGATCACGCGCGCCAAGAGCTTCGCCTGCCCCTCGCGCGGATCAGTGTTGAGCGCGGCGACGGCGAGCGGACGCCAGAAACGCCGGTAGAGGAGCCCGCGCGGATCGAGCACCGCATCCACCGTCGCGTCGTCATCGGCGCGGAAGAGCGAAAGCGCGGCGAGATAGTCCCACGCGCGCGTGCCTGGCACACGGGCACTGGCGTCGAGCAGCCACCATGGGATGCGGCCCCGCGAGGGCCGCACGATCCAGCGCTCGCCCGTTTCGAGATCGAGAAAAGGATAGGCCGCTTCCGCAGGGCCAACGAGCGTTGCGCGCGCCCCGATCAGCTCGAGATAACGCATCGCCGCGCTGTTCCCCTGCATCAGCAGATGGTTGCCGTTGTCGATGCGGCAGTGGAGCGTCGCGTCGTCATAAGAGCGGCAGCGTCCGCCCGCGCCTTGCGCGGATTCGTGGACCACCACCGGCACGCCCGCTTCCGCGAGCCGGACCGCAGCGGCGAGGCCGGCCAGGCCCGCGCCAATCACATGGACGCGCGCAAGGCTCACAGCAGGCCGTGGCGCAGCGCAAGCCAGATCTTGGTGAAACGCGGTACCGGCGCCGGCTCGTCGAGCCGCGACCAGCCACGCTTCCTCAATCGCGCGAGCGAGGCACGGTAGACCGCGGCCATCATCGCCGCGGGCCGCATGGTGCCGCGCTTGCAGTGTGTCATCGCGCGCGTGGCTTCGGCAAAGCGCGCCTCTGCCGTGTTGGCGAGATCGGCGCAGACCTGCGTCACGCGCGGATCGGCAAGCACAAGCGCGGGCTCGGTCACGGTGATGCCGTGGCGAACGAGCAGCTCGCGCGGGAGATAAAGGCGGCCGCGGCCTGCATCCTCGACGAGGTCGCGCAGAATGTTGGTGAGCTGCAGCGCGCGGCCCAGGGCCCAGGCGACGCGGTCGGCGTCCGCGCCATCGTCGCCGAAGATACGGACGGACAAGCGCCCGACCGCGCTTGCCACACGGTCGCAGTAGAGATCGAGCTCTTCGAGGCTCGGCGCGCGGATTGCCTCGCCCGCGTCCATCTCCATGCCGTCGATGAGGCGCAAGAAGTCCACGCGCCGCAGTTCGTAGCGGCGCGCGACCTGCGCCAAGACGCGCGAAAGCGGCAGGCGCGGCGTGCCGTCATAGATGCGGTCGACCTCCGCGCGCCATTCCGCCAGCGCGGCGCGCTTCTGGAGCGGCGGATCATCGCTATCGGCAATGTCGTCGATGACGCGGCAATAAGCGTAGACGGCGAACATCGCCTCGCGCCGCTCGGCCGGCAGGAACCGCATCGCCCAATAGAACGAGGTGCCGGCGGCGCGCACCTGCGCGCGAATCTCGGCGCGCGCCGCTTCGTCACCGGTATCGGCGGGGAGCGCGCTCATGCGCTGCCGCGCACGAAGCCCACGATGAACGCGGCGGCGAAATCGCGACGGCGCAGCTTGACGCGCGTGGCGAGCGGATCGCCGAGACGGAGCCGGCGCGCGAGGCGCCGCGCGAGGCCGACGATGACGGCGCATTCACGGCGCAGCCCGAGGCTCCTGACGGCCGGCGGCAGGTAGCTCGCTTGCGCGATGAGGCGGTCGGTGTTGTCGAGGGTGCGGTCGAGCACCATGCGCAGCCCCGGGCTCGCGCGCGCGGCCGCCAGATCCTCGACGCGCGCGCCCGCGAGCGCCAGGTCGCTCTGCGGCAGGTAGACGCGGTCGAGCGCGCGATAATCGGCGCCGCAATCCTGAAGATGGTTCAGCACCTGGAGCGCGCTGCACAGCGCGTCGGACGGCGGCCAGCTCTGCCGCCCCTCGCCGTGGAGATCGAGGAGCTGGCGCCCGACGGGCGACGCCGAATAGCGGCAATACTCCATGAGATCGTCCCAGTCGCGATAGCGCAGCTTCGTCGCGTCGAGTCGGAACGCCGTCAGCACATCATGGCAATGTTGTGCCGTGACGCCCGTCTCGGCGAGGCTTGTGCGCATGGCGCGCGCGGCGGGCGCGTCCGTGCCCGGAGCGCCATCGAGCACCGCGCCCATGCGATCGAGCCGGCGCACCTTGTCGTCGGGCGCAAGCTCCGGATTGTCGGCGACATCGTCGGCCTCGCGCGCGAAGCGGTAGAAGGTGTGGACGTGCGGGCGCAGATCCTTTCGGATGAGGAAGGAGCCGACCGGGAAATTCTCATCCCCCCTGCCCTTGCCCGACGGCGTCTCGAGCGCCGCTACGGCGGACTGTACGAGTGGCGCGCTCACGGGCACATGCCTTGCGCGCGGAACCACGCAACCGCTTCCGCCAGCCCCTCTCCCGCCGGGCGCGCGGCATAGCCCAGCTCGTGCTGCGCCTTGGCCGAGCTGAAGAACATCTTCTTCCTCGCCATGCGCAAGCCATCGAGCGTGACGAAGGGCTCGCTGCCGGTCGCCATGCCCCACGCCTCGGCGGCGAGCGCCACCGGCCACACCGCAGCAATCGGCAGGCGGAACGCGGGTGGCTCGCGCCCGGAGATCTGCGCGATGTCGGTGAGGATGTCGAGAAGCGTCATGTCGTCGCCGCCGAGAATGTAGCGCTCGCCGATGCGGCCGTAGCGCTCGGCCAGAAGATGGCCTGCCGCCACGTCGTCGACGTGGACGAGATTGAGGCCGGTATCGACAAAGGCGGGCATCTTGCCCGAGGCGGCTTCGACGATCATGCGGCCGGTCGGCGTCGGCTTCACGTCGCGCGGGCCGATCGGGGTCGAAGGATTGACGATGACGGCCGGAAGCCCGTGCCCCAGCACGAGCTCCTTCACCAGGTCCTCGGCCAGGAACTTCGAGCGCTTGTAGGGTCCGATCATGTCCTGGAGCGTGCTCGGGCTCGCCTCGTCGGCGGGAACGCCATTGACGCTCGTGCCGAGCGTCGCGACGCTGCTGGTATAGACGATGCGCCCGACGCCGGCCTCGAGCGCGGCCATCATCAGGCGCCGCGTGCCGTCGACATTGGCGGCAAACATCGTGTCGGGATCGCGCACCCAGAGCCGGTAGTCGGCGGCGACGTGATAGAGCACGCCCGCGCCCGCGAGGGCGGCGGCAAGCGAGCTGAACTCCTCGAGGCAGCCCAGCGCTTCCTCGACCTCGAGCCCGGCGAGATTGCGCCGATCGCTCGACGGGCGCAGCAGTACGCGCACGCGCCGTCCCTCGGCGAGAAGCGCGCGCGTCACGGCCGAGCCGACGAAGCCGGTAGCGCCGGTCACGAGCACGAGTTCAGAGGAAGACGCCATGAGCCTCAGGCCCGGACACCCAATCCGTTGCCGATGACGCGGCGGGCCGCGACGCGCGCCTCGCCGTCGAGCGCATAGACGTCGTCGAGGCTCGCGACACGCGCGTCCGGCAGTGCGTCGAGCGTGCGCTCGACCACGCGGGCGATATCGAGGAAGCCGATGCGGCGGTCGAGAAAGGAGGCGACCGCAACCTCGTTGGCGGCATTGAGGACGACAGGCGCTCCCGGTCCCGCAGCAAGCGCCGCGCGCGCCAGGCGCAGCGCCGGAAAGCGCTTGGGATCGGGCGCCTCGAAGGTGAGCTGCGCGACTTTCGCGAGATCGAGCCGCGGGCTCGGCGCGCCGATCCGCTCGGGCCAGCCGAGCGCGTTGGCGATCGGCGTGCGCATGTCGGGTGAGCCCAACTGCGCCAGCACCGAGCCGTCGCTGTAGCAGACGAGCCCGTGCACGACCGATTGCGGATGCACCACGACATCGAGCCGGTCGCTGGGGAGCGCGAAGAGATGATGCGCCTCGATGATCTCGAGCCCCTTGTTCATCATGGTCGCGGAATCGACCGAGATCTTGGCGCCCATGCGCCAATTGGGATGCGCCACCGCCTGCTCGGGCGTGGCGTTCTCCATCTCGCTGTCGCTGCGCTTCAGGAACGGGCCGCCCGAGGCGGTGAGGATGATGCGCTCGATCGCCGCGCGCTGGTCGAAGGCGAAGACCTGGAAGATGGCGTTGTGCTCGCTGTCGACGGGCAGAAGCCGCGCGCCGCGCCGTGCGGCCTCGTCGGTGACGAGCGCGCCGGCGCACACGAGCGCTTCCTTGTTGGCGAGCGCGACGAGAACGCCGCGCCGCACCGCCTCCATGGTGGGCGCGAGCCCGGCCGCGCCGACGATCGCCGCCATGACCCAGTCGGAAGGGCGCGCCGCCGCCTCGACCACGGCGGCAGCGCCTGCGCCGGTCGCAATGCCGCTCCCCGCGAGCGCAGCCTTGAGCTCGCCAAAATGCGTGTCGTCGGCCACCACGGCGCAGCGCGCGCCGAGGCGCCGCGCCTGCTCCGCCAGAAGGGCCGCGTTCTTGTGCGCGACCAGCGCCTCGACCTGGTAGGAGTCGGGATCGGCCGCCAGCAGCTCGACCGTGTTGCGCCCGACCGAACCGGTCGAGCCCAGAACGGTGACCCGGCGCGGGCGTTCGCGGAATTTGGGTGGCTGCGGAGCTGTCTCCGTCATCGAGGCCTTGGTCCCGTCCCTCCTCCGGCTATTGATAGGGGCAAGCCGGCCCTTCGTAAACGCCTCGCGCGGGCCGGACGGCGCGCCTTGGCCAGTCCTTCAGGGTTGAGCGGCTTGAAATGCCGCCCTACGTTCCCATTTTGGACTTCACCACCTGCGGACCGAAACGAGACACCAATGCCGTCGCGCTCGCTCGAAGCCTGGATGTGGGCGGAAGCCTGCGATGCGCTGGCGCGCGCCGAGCGCCTCCAGCGCGAATTCTTTCGTTTGGGCCCCAGCGCGGACCGGCCAAGCTGGGAGCCGCCGATCGACCTGTTCGAGACCGACGAAGCGGTCTGGATCGTCGCGGCGCTGCCCGGCGTCGCGGCCGACGCGCTCGAGATCGGCATCAAAGACGGCATCCTCGTTATTGCCGGAGAGCGCCGCCCGCCGCGGCAGCAGCGGGAGGCGGCGATTCATCGACTCGAAGTGCCGCAGGGCCGTTTCCAGCGCCGCATCGCCTTGCCGGGCGGGCGCTACGAGCTGACGCGCCACGACTTGAGTGACGGGCTGCTGACGCTCGTGCTGCAGAAGCACAGGTAAGACATGGCAACGACCGAACAAGCCAATTCGAAACAGCCCATCGAGCTGCCGGCCAACGCGCTCGCGATCGTGCCGGTGCGCGGCACCGTGCTCTTTCCCGGCCTCGTCCTGCCGATGTCGGTGGCGCGGCCGAAATCGATTGCCGCGGCGCAGGACGCGGTGCGGCGCGGCGCGGCGCTGGGCTTCATCCTCCAGCGCAACGCCGAAACCGAAGATCCGGGTCCCGCCGATCTTTACGAGATCGGCACGGTCGCGGGCGTGGTGCGCTATCTGACGGCGCCCGACGGCGCGCATCATCTCGTGTGTCAGGGCCAGCGCCGCTTCCGCGTGGTGCGCTTCCTCGATGGCTATCCCTATCTGGTCGCGCAGGTCGAGGAGATCGGCGAGAGCGAGGTGCGCACGCCCGAGATCGAGGCGCGCGTCGTCCATCTGCGCCGCCAGGCCGAGGAGGCGATCGGCCTCCTGCCGCAGGCGCCGCCGGAGCTTGCCAACGCCATCCGCAACGCGCCCAGCGCCGGCGCGCTCGCCGATCTCGTCGCCTCGGTCATGGACCTTGAGGCCGGGGAAAAGCAGCAGGTGCTCGAAGCGATCGACGCCGGCCAACGCTTGCGCCGCGTCACCGAGCTCATGGCGCATCGGCTCGAAGTGCTGCGCCTGACGCGGCAGATCAGCGAGGAGACCAAGGAGAAGGTCGAGGGCCGCAACCGCGAATACATCCTGCGCGAGCAGCTCAAGACCATCCAGAAGGAATTGGGCGAGAGCGAGGAAGGGCGCGGCGAGGAGGTCGCCGAGCTGCGGAAGCGCATCGCCGACGCGAAGATGCCCGAGGAGGTCGAGACCCAGGCGAAGCGCGAGCTCGCCAGGCTCGAGCGGCTGCCCGAAGGTGCGGCCGAGTACTCGATGATGCGCAACTACCTCGACTGGCTCGTCGAGCTGCCGTGGAGCGTCACCACCGAACGCACGATCGACTTGACCGAGGCGCGCCAGATCCTCGACGCCGACCATTTCGGCCTCGCCAAGATCAAGCGCCGCATCCTCGAATACCTCGCGGTGCAGAAGCTGAAGCCGGGCGGCAAGAGCCCGATCCTGTGCTTCGTCGGACCGCCGGGCGTCGGCAAGACCTCGCTCGGACAGAGCATCGCCCGCGCCACGGGCCGCAAGTTCGTGCGCGTGAGCCTGGGCGGCGTCCACGACGAGGCCGAGATCCGCGGCCATCGCCGGACCTATATCGGCGCGCTCCCCGGCAACATCGTGCAGGCGCTGCGCAAGGCCGGCGCGCGCGACTGTGTGATGATGCTTGACGAGATCGACAAGCTCGGCGCGGGCATCCAGGGCGATCCCGCCTCGGCGCTGCTCGAAGTGCTCGATCCAGAGCAGAACGGCACCTTCCGCGACAATTACCTGGCCGTCCCGTTCGATCTCTCGTCGGTCCTGTTCATCTGCACCGCCAACATGATGGACACGGTGCCGGGCCCCTTGCGCGACCGCATGGAGCTGATCGAGCTCGCCGGCTACACCGAGGACGAGAAGCTCGAGATCGCCAAGCGCTATCTCGTGCCGCGCCAGCGCGAGGCGAACGGGCTGAAGCCCGAGCAGTGCACGATCGACGACGCGGCGCTCCGGCACGTCATTCGCGACTACACGCGCGAGGCGGGCGTGCGCACGCTCGAGCGGACGATCGGAAGCGTGTTCCGCCGCGCCGCGATGCAGGTGGCAGAGACCGGCGATGCGCATGTCGCGATCGGTCCCGACGATCTTCCCGCCATCCTCGGCGCGCCGCGCTTCGAGAACGAGGTGGCGATGCGGACGAGCGTGCCAGGGGTCGCGACCGGGCTTGCCTGGACGCCCGCCGGCGGCGACATCCTCTTCATCGAGGCGACGCGCACGGCGGGGAACGGCCACCTCATCCTCACTGGCCAGCTCGGCGACGTGATGAAGGAGAGCGCGCAGGCGGCCTTGTCGCTCGTCAAGTCGCGCGCGCGCACGCTCGGCATCGACGAGGCCCTCTTCGCCAAAAGCGACATCCACATCCATGTGCCGGCGGGCGCCATTCCGAAGGACGGGCCCTCGGCCGGCGTCGCCATGACGATCGCGCTTATCTCGCTCATGACCGGGCGACCGACGCGCAGCGACACCGCCATGACCGGCGAGATCAGCCTGCGCGGCCTCGTGCTGCCGGTGGGCGGCATCAAGGAGAAGGTGACGGCCGCGGCGCGCGCCGGCATCACCACTGTGCTGCTCCCGGCGCGCAACCGGCGCGACCTCGACGACATCCCCGACGAGGTCAGAAAGACCATGCGCTTCGTCTGGTGCGAGCGCATCGACGACGCGCAGGCCGAAGCGCTCGAGGCCGAGAAGGTCGCGGCGGAATAGCCCAAAGCGTGCGTCCTTCGACTGCGCTCGCTACCGCTCGCTTCGCTCAGGATGAGGAGCTTTAGTGAAGCTTAAAGATAATTCCTCATCCTGAGCGAAGCCCCGAGGCGAAGCTAAGGGGCGGAGTCGAAGGACGCACACCACGTCTACGCTTTGCGAGACTGAGCTTAAACCCCAACCGCCGCGCGAACGCCGAGCGCCGCGCCAGCGCCTGCGACAGAGGAACAGCCATGCGCCCTCGCGCGTTGGAATGACGCGCCGGAGGCGATCCCGCCGCCCGACGTCACGAGGGGAGTTCTCGCAATGGCGCAAACCGGTTACGGGGGATCCGTGCCGCGGCGCTGGCAGGACTGGTCCAACCTGGTCCTCGGCGTGTGGCTGTTCATTTCACCTTGGCTTTTGGGCTTCGCCATCAGCGCGGGCGTCGGTAGTGGCGCTGCTCCGGCCGCCACCGGCGCAGTTTCTGCCGCGACTTGGGATGCGTGGATATTCGGCGTTCTCACTGTGATCGTGACGCTCTGGACAATGGCCCAGTTCGCTGCGTGGCAGGAGTGGCTCAGCCTTCTCATCGGCATCTGGCTGTTCGTGGCGCCGTGGGTACTGCGATTCTCGAGCCTGCGGAACGCGGCCTGGGATCACTGGATCGTCGGCGTGCTCATCTTTCTGGTTTCGGTGTCGGCGCTCTCCTACGCGCGCGCCCCCACTGCAAGCCTCGGCCACGCCGGCGACAAGCCGCGCGACCGCATCTAACTTGGAGGCTTCGTACTGCCGCGCCCCGGCTTGACAGCGGGGCGCGGCGCCTCGACGCTGATCCCGCCGCGCGCGAACGCGGCCGGATTGGCGGAGGGGCAAGATGGCAGACGCCGCGTCGTTGGTGCGTCGCGAGATCCGGGGCAGCGTCGCACTCCTCAAGCTCGACAATCCGCCCGTCAACGCGATGAGCCATGGCTTGCGCCTGGCGTTGAAGGCGGCGCTCGACGAGGCGAGCGCCGATCCTGCCGTGAGCGCCATCGTTTTGATCGGCGCCGGCCGTACCTTCATCGCCGGCGCGGACATCACCGAGTTCGGCAAGCCGCGCGCCGAGCCGCTGACGCCGACGCTGATTGACACGATCGAGCGCGCACCGAAGCCCGTCATCGCCGCGATCGCGGGCGTGGCGTTCGGCGGCGGACTCGAGCTGGCGATGGGCTGTCACTGGCGCATCGCCACGGCCGACGCGCGCGTCGGCCAGCCCGAAGTGAAGCTCGGACTCATTCCTGGCGCCGGCGGCACGCAGCGCCTGCCACGGCTCGTGGGCCTTGCGAAGGCACTCGACATGATCTGCGGCGGCGACCCGATCGCGGCGACGGAGGCGCACGCGCTGGGCCTCCTCGACGAGATCGCGCAAGGGCCGCTCGAAGCGGCCGCGGTGGCGATGGCCGAACGGCTCGTGCGCGAGAAGGCGCCGTTGCGGCGCGTGCGCGACCTGCCCCCGCCCAGAGCCGAAGGTGAAGCGGTCTCGCGCTATCGCTCCGGCCTCGACCGGCGGCGGCGCGGCGCCGACGCGCCGCTGCGCTGTGCCGAAGTGGTCGAGGCGTCGGCATCGCTCTCCTTCGAGCAGGGCCTCGCCAAAGAGCGCGATATCTTCATCGAGCTCGTCAACAGCGAGCAGGCGAAGGCGCAGCGCTACTTCTTCTTCGCGGAGCGCGCCGCCGCCAAGGTGCCCGACCTCGCCGAGGATGCGGCCGGCGCACCGGTCGCGCGCGCGGCGGTGATCGGCGCGGGCACGATGGGCGGCGGCATCGCCATGTGCTTCGCCAATGCCGGCATCCCCGTGACGCTCGTCGATATGAGCAAGGAAGCGCTCGAGCGCGGCGTTGCGACCGTGCGCCGCAACTACGAGAGTGCGCGCGGCATGAGCGCCAATGAGACGGCGCGGCGCATGGCGCTCATCACGCCCTCGCTCGAGCTTGCCGACATAGCGAGCGCCGATCTCGTGATCGAGGCGGTGTTCGAGGACCTGCCGCTGAAGCAGGACGTGTTCAAGAAGCTCGACGGCGCGGCAAAGCGCGACGCCGTCATCGCCACCAACACCTCCTACCAGGATGTGAACGAGATCGCCGCCGCGACCGCGCATCCCGAGCGCGTCCTCGGCATGCATTTCTTCAGCCCGGCGAACGTCATGCGGCTCGTCGAGGTCGTGCGCGGGGCGAAGACGGCAAAGCCCGTACTGGCCTCGGCGCTGACGCTCGCGCGACGCCTGCGCAAGGTTCCGGTCACGGTCGGCGTCTGCTATGGCTTCGTCGGCAACCGCATGCTGTCTTTGCGGAGCCGCGCGGTCGAGCGGCTCCTGCTCGAAGGCGCACTGCCGCAGGAGATCGACGCGGCGCTCGTCGCGTTCGGCTTTCCGATGGGCCCGCTCGCGGCGGCCGATCTCGCCGGGCTCGATGTCGGGTTTCGCGCGCGCAAGGCGCGAGGCACAGTGTTCCCGATCGCCGACGCCATCTGCGAAGCCGGCCGCTTCGGCCAGAAGACCAATGCCGGCTATTATCACTACGAGCCCGGGAGCCGCGCGCCGCTCGCCGATCCGGAGGTTGAGCGCATCATCGCCGGCATCTCCGAGCGCTTGGGCGTCACGCGGCGCACCGTTGACGCGGCCGAGATCGTCCAGCGCACCATGCTGCCGATGGTGAACGAGGGAGCGCGCATCCTCGAGGAGAAGATCGCGCTGCGCGCCTCCGACATCGACGTGATCTGGGTCTATGGCTATGGCTGGCCGGTCTATCGCGGCGGTCCGATGTATTACGCCGAGAGCTTGGGCCTCAAGACCGTGGCCGACCGGCTCGGCGAGCAGGCACGCCTTCTTGATGACAAGGCGCTCGAACCAGCGCCGCTCCTCGCCCGCCTCGCAAAAGAGGGCAAGGGCTTCGCCGCGCTCGAAGGCTGACTCAGCCGTGCCTGGGGTCGGCGGTCGGGAAATCGCAAATGTCGTAGCCGAGCCCTTCGGGTATGCGGATGCGCGGGCCCGTGGGCGTGTCGTACATCTCGGGACAGATGGGCACTGACGCCGGCGCTGACGCCGCGGCCGCAAGCGCGCCCGCGACATCGGCGCTCGCGGCAAGCCGCATGAGGTTGAGCCGCGTCGCGAACACGAGGCGGCGGCGACCGGCTTCGGCCTCGGCCAAAGCCGCGAGCGGCGCGAGCCACAAAAGCTCCACCGCCTCGTACCCGTCGGCTTTCGGCGCCTGGTCCGCGGGCGCGCGCGCCAGGAAGAAGCGCGTGTCGTAACGCTTCGGCGAGCGCTCCGGCGTCACCCAGTGCGAGAACGGCACGAGCAGGTCGGTCGCGAGCTCGATCGCGCCGCCGGCAAGGAGCGATGCAAAATCCTCGCGCGCAAAATCGCCATCGGCGACGAGCCCCGCAGCGTCGGGCCGCCGCGCAACCAGCATGCCCGCCTCCTCGTAGCTCTCGCGGATGGCGGCGATGCGGTAGGCCATCGCGGCCTCGTCGACGCCCGGCACGGCGCGGCAGCGCGCGAGGCTCGCGGGTGCTCCGTCTTCGGGATCGACGCGGCCGCCCGGGAATACCATGGCGCTCGAGAAGAAGGCGTCGCGGTGACGCTCGAGCATCAGCACCTCGAGTCCCGCGCTGCCATCGCGCAGCAGCAGGAGCGTCGCGGCCGGAAGGGCGACGACGGCGGTCAAATCTTGAACGCGTCGAAAGTTTCGGGAGCGAACAATTCCTCGGGCTTCAAGCGGCGCGACGAAAGGCCCTGTTCGTGGTGATAGCGCAGGAACGTGTCGAGCACGTGGCGGTTCGGCTCGAAGCCATAGGGCCACCAATCGTCACCCATCTCGCGCTTCGTCTCCTCGACATAGGCAATCTGCCACGGCAGCAGCGTCTTGATCGCGGCGACGACGTCGAGATTCTCCATGGCGCGGCGCTTCGCCTCGGCAAATGCCTTCGTGAGCGACTGCGCGATCCACGGTTGCGCGCGGTAGAGATCGCGCCGCAGCACCACCGTGTGCATGATCGGGAAAATCCTGGTCTTGCGGAAATAGGCGCGCTCGACCTCGATGTAGTTCTCGAACAGGCGCTTCACGCGGTCGGGGCGCGTGCGAAAGGTCGAAGGCACGCGCGGCGCGGTGATGGCGTCGAGCTCGCCCTCGGCCAGCATCGCCGAAAGCGTCTTGCCGGGCGGGATCGGGCGCACGCGGAACTTCGCCGGCAGCTCGAGCGGCACCTTCTCCTCGCGGCCAGGGTCTTCCTCGCCGCCGGTGAAATAGTCGGGCGAGGCCGGATCGACGCCGTACTCGTCGGCCAAGATGCCGCGCTGCCACACCGGCGCCGTAAGTTGATATTCCGGCGTGCCGATGCGCTTGCCGGCCAAATCCTTCGGCTCGCGGATGCCGCTCGCGGCAGCGATGAAGATGCCGTTGTGACGGAAAAGCCGCGAGGGGAAGACGGGAATGGCGATGAAGGGGGAATCGCCCTTCGCCAGCGACACGGTGTAGGACGAAAGCGACATCTCCGCGGCGTCGAACTCGCGGTGGCGCAGCATGCGGAAGAACGTCTCCTCGACCGGAAGCTCGAGCACGTTGAGATCGATGCCGTCAGGCACGACGCTGCCGTCGGCGAGCGCCCGGGCGCGGTCATAATCCCAGATCGAAAGCGTCAGGTTCAGTCGCGCCATCCCTATCCTCGCCCGCAAAATTCCGGGCTATATGATAGCGGAGACGAGACCTCGGGGAGAGAGCGATGGCGGGACTCACATTGGCGCAGGCATCGACGATCGTCGACAAGGCGCTTGAGCACGGGCGCGGGCGCAAATTCAAGCCGTTGACGGTTTGCGTGCTCGATGCAGGCGGGCATCTTGTGGCGATGAAGCGCGAGGACGGATCGAGCATCCTGCGCCCGCAGATCGCCGAGGGCAAAGCGTGGGGCACGCTCGGCATGGGGTTCGGCGGCCGCGAGTTCCAGCGCCGGGTCCAATCCGGGCCGCTTTTCCTCAACGCGCTGATGGCGGCCTCGGGCGGCCGCGTCATCCCCGCGCCGGGCGGCGTCCTCATCAAGAGCGGCGGCGAGATCGTCGGCGCCGTCGGCATCAGCGGCGACACCTCGGAGAATGACGAGGCCTGCGCCGTCTTCGGCATCAAGGCCGCGGGCCTCGCGGCCGACACGGGCGACCCGGCCTAAGTTTCGCGATCACGCCGGTACGGCGAGACCGAGCCGTGCTGCGATGCGGCGCGCTGTTTGCTCGCGCTGCGCCGTCACGCGCTCGTAAGATTGCCGCACCCGCGCCAGCACGGCAGGCGGCGCCTCTTCCGGCGTGCCGGCGTGAAACGGCGGGTCGGGCGCGTAAGCGATGGCGAGCTGGATCGCCTGAGCAACTTCGACGCCGCGGAGATCGGCGGCGACCCTGAGCGCGCCGTCGAGGCCCGCCGTGACGCCGGCCGCGAACACGAACTGGCCGTCGACGACCACGCGCTCGTTCACGGCAACGGCGCCGAAATACGCGAGCAGGTCCATCGACGCCCAATGCGTTGTCGCCCTGCGCCCCTTGAGGAGCCCGGCAGCGCCGCAGATGAGCGCGCCCGTGCACACGGACAGCACCGACCGCGCCCCTGCGGCTTGGGCCCCGATCCAGGCCAGGACTTCCTCGTCGTCCATGATCGCCTCCTGGCCGAAGCCGCCCGGCACGTGCAGCAGATCGAGCTGCGGCGCCGCGCCGAGAACCGCGTCCGGCATGATCCGCAGCCCGCGGATGTCGCGCGTCAGGGCGGCAGTCTTGCCGTAAATGCGATAGGTGGAATTGGGCAGGCGCGAAAAGACTTCGAACGGACCGGTGAGATCGATCTGGTCGAAATCCTCGAACGCGAGCGAGCCGATCTCGAGATGGATGTCGGGGGCGATCATGATCCTTCCTCCGTGAGGGCGATGGACAGGACAAGCCTACGCGCCTAGGCTCTGGCGGAAATGCCAAAGGCCCCTCGCTTTCCGCCAAGCCCGATCCGCACTATCGAGATCCTCGCCTTCCCTGCGGTGCAGCTCCTCGATGTCGCGGGCCCGCTTCAGGTCTTCGCCACGGCGAACGAGCTCGCCGCGCAAGAAGGCGCGGCGCCGCTCTATGCGCCGCGTGTCGTCGCGCCGGCCGGTCCGGTCGTAACATCCTCGGCCGGGCTTGGACTCGCGGTGGCGCCGCTCCCGCGCGGGCGGGCGGCGCCCGACACGCTGCTCGTCGCGGGCGGCCCGGGCGTCCACGCGGCAGCAGATGACCCCGCCGTGCGCAATTGGCTGCGCACGCGCGCGGCGCGGGCGCGGCGGGTCGCCTCAGTCTGCACCGGCGCCTACCTGCTCGCCGCGGCGCGCCTGCTCGACGGGCGGCGCGCGGTGACGCATTGGCGCCACTGCGCCGAGCTCGCGCGGCGCTACCCCGCCATCCGCGTCGAGCCCGACCCGATCTTCGTGCGCGACGGAAGGGTCTGGACCTCGGCCGGCGTCACGGCCGCGATCGACCTCGCGCTGGCGCTCGTGGAAGAGGATGCGGGCCGCACGCTGGCGCTTGCCGTGGCACGCCACCTCGTCATGTTCCTGAAGCGGCCGGGCGGACAGGCGCAATTCAGCGCTTTCCTCTCGCTCCAGGATGGCGACGATCGCTTCGGCCCGCTCAACAGCTGGATGGCGGAGAGCGTGTCCGGCGACCTGTCGCTGCCAACGCTCGCCCGCAAAGCCGGGATGAGCGAGCGCAGCTTCAGCCGGCACTATGCCGAAGCGACCGGGCTCACGCCGGCACGCGCGGTCGAGCGCTTGCGCGTCGAGGCGGCGCGTCGGCTTCTCGCCGACACGCAGCTTCCGGTGAAGCGCGTGGCGGTGCGCTGCGGCTTCGGTTCGGAAGAGACGCTGCGGCGCAGCTTCATGCGTACCCTCGCTACGGCGCCGAGCGATTATCGCGCGCGCTTCAGCCCGGCGCCTTCGTCGGCGCCCAGTCGTAGATATGGGCGAGAGTCTCGCCCATGAGCGCGGCGCGGTCGCTCTCGGACAAGCGGTCGGTGACGCGAAAGGCCTCGACGCCCTCCTTGTAGGTGAGGAGCGTCACTGCGCGCGTCCAGTCGGTGCCCCACAGGCAGCGCTCGAAGCCGAAGGCGTCAAAGATGCGGAAGAGCGGGTCCCATATGTCCCGGTAAGGGAAGCGCTCGTGCGAGAGCGTGCAGGCGCCGGAGATCTTGACCGCGATGTTGTCATGCTGAGCGAGCGCGAGGACCTTCGGCAGCTCGGCCCAGGGCTCCGGCGGCACTGGCGGATCGAATGGCTGCTGCAAGCCCAGATGGTCGATCACCAGCATCGTGTTGCGGTTGCGCGCCGCCATCTTCCCAGCCTGGTCGAGGCGGCCCCAGCACATGAGGTTGACTGGCATCCCATGCCGTGCCGCGGCGGCGAGAACGCGGTTGAGGCCGGGATCGGCCGGGTCCTCGGTCACGTTGGGGCGGTTCAGCATGAGCCGGATTCCGACGGTGCCGTCGATCGCCGCCCACTCGGCGATCGTGTCCGCGACGGCGGGATCGGCCGGATCGACCGGCTTCACGACGCCAAAGCGGCCGGGATGGGCGGCGCGGACCGCGAGCGCATAGCTCGCGTCATAGCCGTACATGGTGAAGGGCGAGACCAGGATCGCGCCATCGACCCCGACCGCGTCCATGGCCGCCACCATCTGGTCGCCGGTCGCTTCTTTCGGCCCTTGCAACACCCCGCGCCAGGGACGGCCGGGATGGTCGCGCTCGTAGGCGTGGACTTGGGAATCGATGATCGGCATGCGTGGCCCCCTCCCCGGGACGCCACAGTATGCCTCAGGGCGGGCGCTGGCGCCGCCAGAACTGCACCGGCCGCGTCACGCGGCGGCGGTAGAGCAGAGGGAACGGGTTGCGCGTCGCCGCCGGGGCAAAGGCGCGCGCATTCTCGATCACCGCCTCGCCCATCGTCTCGAGCGCGATGAAGCCCATGATGTCGTCGACGCGCGGCACGCGCGCCGGCCGCACCACGATCGCCACCTGCCCGCCGCGCCGCGCCACGCGGCCGATCACGTCGAACATGGTGTCGGTCGAGAGCGTCAGCACGAAATCGGTGCGTGCGAGATCGCCGAGCGTCGTCTCCGGCGTGCGGCCGTGCCACAGCTTGAAGCCGGGATCGAGGCGCACATAGCCCTTGAGGCGCCGCCCGTCAGCCACCATCAGATAGACCGGGCGCCCCGTCTCGCTCAGCGTCGCCACCGTCTCATCGATGGTGGCGCTCGCGGGCCGGACCGCGAAGTCGCGCGACATCACGGTCTCCGCGTGGCGGATGCGGAACATGTTGGCCTGGAGCGCGTCCGGCACCTCGTGCCCTTTGGTGAAGAGCTTCACCGTGTAGATCGAATGCTGCATCAGCTCGCGCCGCACCGCGATCGCGACCGTGACGCACATGATCATGGGCACGATCACGTTGTAGTCGCGCGTCAGCTCGAACACCATGACGATCGCCGTCATGGCCGCGCCCGTCGTGCCGCCTAACAGCCCGGCCATGCCGACGATGGCGAAATCGAGCGTCGTTATGTCGAGATGAGGCCAGAGCAGCAGGCAGGCCGAGCCGAACGCGCCGCCCAGCGTCGCGCCGATGACGAGCGAGGCCGAGAACACGCCGCCGCTGCCGCCCGAGCCGAGCGTGAGCCCGGTCGCGAGCAGCTTCGCCCCGAACAGCAGCAGGAAGAACGCCGGCGTCGTGATGTCGCCGTGCAGAATGTCCTGGAGCGCGGCATAGCTCGGCCCCTCGATGTAGTAGTAGCCCGAGCCCACCATCATGAAGTAGGCGAGGATGCCGACCGCGAGCATGCCGATGGCGTGGCGGAGATAGGGACTTGGCGAGAGGCGTGCGAATTGCCGCTCGAGCCAGCCAAGCCACCAGATCATGAACCACGACACGACGCCAAGGAGAACGCCGAACGGAACATAGGGCAGCAGCGCCACAAGGCCCGAGATGTGAAGGCGCGAGGCGGTGATGGTGGTGACGAGGAAGGTTGGTTGCAGACCGTAGAAGAAGCGCGCCACGAAGGTGCCGGCGCCGGCCGCGATCGTCACCGGCAGCAGCGTGCGCGGGCTGATCTCGGGCATCATCAGCTCGATCGCGAAGACGATCGAGCCCAAGGGCGCGTTGAAGGCGGCGGCGAGCCCGGCGGCGCCGCCGGCAGCCACGAGCGTCATGCGCTGCCACTGGGCAATGCGGGCAATGCGCGACAGGCGCGAAGCGAGCGCAGCGCCGATCTGCACGATCGCGGCCTCGCGCCCGACCGAACCGCCGGTCGCGCTCTGCAGCCCGGCCGCCAGCGACTTGATGATGGCCGAGACGGCTCGGACCCGGCCCTCACGGTAATAGATCGCGTCGATGATGTCGGATACGCCCTGGCCGCGCCGGTCCTCGGGCTGCATGCGGAAAAGGAAGATGACGAGGATGCCCCCAACCGCCGGCGAGAACATCACGAGCGGCCCGAGCCAGCCCATCGGGGTATGCAGGTTCGGGTCGTAGTAGAACGAGACGATGCCGAGGAAGAAGAGATTATGAATGCCCGCGATCAGGGCGCGGAACAGCACGGCCGAGCCCCCGGTCAGGGTTCCCACGACGAGGGCGAGCGCCGCCAGCTCCGCGAGCGTGACGAGTCGTTCGTCGGTGGCCGGCGAACTCTTCCGCAACGTCGAATCTCCCGGGCGGCCGCGCCGTCAGGAAACGGCGAGCCATGAAACCGTCGGTATCTAAACGAATATGGGGGGAAGTTTAGTCCATCGCCGACGTTATTGCAGCACCAGCTTTCGGCAAGCGCCGGCGCGATCGGAACCTCCCTCACCTCATGGTGTTATTGAATTGCACCGAGGTTACTTCCCCGAGAACTTTTCGTCGCTCAAAGCCGCAAGGAATGGCAAACGCCGCAGGCGCGGCATTGCCGTCTCTCTGACAGGCCCGTGACCGTTGATCCCGCATTTTCAGGTGCCGAAGGCCGCGTACCACACGCGAACGGGATACGGACGGGATATGGTGCAAAGCTACGCCTCGCCGCCCAGCTTCCTGTTGAGCCGCAAGGTCGCGGCGCAATCGCGCTATCTCGTGCGCCTCGACGTGATGGTGGTGGCGGCCGGAATCCTGCGCGCGATCGACGTGGCGCTCATCCCGGTCACGGCGCTCATCGCCTATGGGCTACGGTTCCGGACGATCGAGATCGATCTCGGACATGTGATCGTGGTGCCGATCGGCATGCTCATCATCGCCAATGCGATGTCGATCGTGCAGGCCTATGACCTTCGCGAGCTCACCAACCTCAAGACGCAGCTGAGTCGGGTCACGGCCGGCTGGGCCATGACCTTCGCGCTGCTGATCGCCATCGCGTTTTTCGACAAGATCAGCACCCAGTTCTCGCGTCTTTGGATCGGGTCGTGGTTCTCGCTTGGCATCTCGTCCTCGCTCGCGGCGCGGTGCATGCTGTGCGCCTATCTCGACAAGCGGAAGCGCCAGGGCACACTCACCGTCGACGTGGCGGTCGTGGGCACGCCCACCTTCACGGCGCAGGTCCGGCGCCGGCTCGCGGGCGAGACGGAGTTCGATTTCCACATTGTCGGCCAGTTTGAGCCGCGCATCGGCGAGTCCGCCAGCGACGGCAGCGCGGCGACGATCGATGCGCTCCTGCGTCTCGCGCGCCGCCGGCCCATCCACGAGATCATCGTGCAGCTTCCCGAGAAGCGGGACGCGAGTTTCAACACCATGATCGAGAAGCTGGGTGAGCTGCCGGCCAACGTAAGTCTTTGCCCCGACCTGTCCGACCTCACGATCGCGCCGCGGCGCTTCGCCGTGCTGCGCGAGGCCGTGATGATCAACGTGTTCGAGCGCCCGCTCGCGGGTTGGGGCACGATCCTGAAGCGGATCGAAGACACGGTGCTGAGCGCGCTGCTGCTGTTCCTGTTCCTGCCGCTCATGGGCTTCATCGCGCTTCTCGTCAAGCTCGACAGCCCCGGCCCGGTGTTCTTCCGCCAGCAGCGCTTCGGTTTCAACAACAATCGGATCTGGGTCTACAAGTTCCGCACGATGTATCAGAACGCGGGCAAGGACACGAGCGTGCCGCAGGCACGGCGCCGCGACCCGCGCGTCACCACCATCGGCCGCATCCTCAGGCGCACCAGCCTCGATGAGCTGCCGCAGCTCATCAATGTGCTGAAGGGCGAGATGTCACTTGTCGGTCCGCGCCCGCACGCCGTCGCCCACAACGAGTACTACGCCAAGCTCATCAACCGCTATCTCCACCGCCATCGCGTCAAGCCGGGCATCACCGGCTGGGCCCAAGTCAACGGGCTGCGCGGCGAGACGCCGACCCTCGGCTCCATGCACGAACGGGTCGAGCACGACCTGTTCTATATCGAGAACTGGTCGATCTGGTTCGACCTGTGGATCCTGCTGCGTACGTTCGCCGTCGGCTTCATCCATCCCAACGCCTACTGACGCTTGCCGTTTGGCGGAACCGCCCCCGCGGCCGCGCCGTTAGCGGGGCGCCTCCGGCTGCGTCGATCAAGCAACCCTATGAAAACGTTGAACGAATCGCACAGCGACGCGACGCCAGCGAATTGGCGGATGGCGCTTCAGCCCAGGTTCTTGGCGGCCGGGCGCCCGCGCGAAGCATCGCCACGGCCGGTCCCGGCCGCGAACGCGCCGGCCGTCGCCTTCGTGTGGCAGAGCTTCGGATCCGCGTGTCTCGCGCGCTGCCGCGCCTGCGCCGACGGGCTCGCGCCGCGGTTTTCCGTGCACGGGATCGAGATAGCATCGGCCAGCGCGCGCGATCGCCCTTGGCGCGAAGGGAGCGAGGGCGAGGGCGTCCGCACGATCACGCTCTTTCCGGGCCGCATGCGCGAGAAGGTTGGCACGCTCGCCTGCGCATTCGGCATCGTGCGGGCGTGTCTTGCGATCCGCGCGCGCCATGTGTTCCTCTGCAACTGTGACGCGCCCGGAATTTTCCTCGCTGCGATCGCGCTGCGGCTTCTCGGCCGCAGCGTCTTCGTCATGCAGGATTCGAAATTCGACGACGAGCAGCGTCATCTGCCGCGCGAATTCCTGAAGAGCCTGCTCTATCGGCCTTATCACGGGGCGCTCGCGGCCGGCGAGCGCTCGCGCGCCTATCTGCACTTCCTCGGGGTTCCCGAAGACCGTATCGAGCTCGGCTACGACACGGTTTCGGTAGCGCAGGTGCGGCACCTCGCAAGCGCGCCACCCGCACCGGCGGGACTCCCGCACGACGCCCGCCATTTCACTGTGATCGCCCGCTTCATCGCCAAGAAAAACATCGCCCTCGCGCTCGACGCCTATGCGCTCTATTGCGCGCAGGTCGCGCCGCACCGGACGCCACGCGCGCTCAAGCTCTGTGGCTCCGGCGAGCTCGAGCCCGAACTCAAGCACAGGGCCGCCGCGCTCGGCCTCGAGCGCGTAAATTTCCTGGGCCGTGTCCACGAAGACACGGTGGCACGGACGCTCGGATCAACCCTCGCCCTGCTGCTGCCGAGCGTCGAGGAGCAGCATGGGCTCGTCGTCAACGAAGCGCTGGCCATGGGCGTGCCGGTGCTTCTTTCCAACAGTTGCGGCGCGCGCGACCTGCTGGTGCGCAGCGGGATCAACGGCTATGTGTTCGAGCCCGACAACATCCAGGGCCTCGCCCACTTCATGCTGCTGCTCGATCGCAACCGGGCCGAATGGGAGCGACTTGCCCGCGGAACGCGGCGGTTTCTCGACACGGCCGATGCCGGTTTCTTCGCCGCCGCTGTAGAACGCGCCCTCGAACCGTTCGCCTGACGCCAAGGTTTCGGCCCGCGAAACCTTTCCGGGCCTTTTCCGTTAGCGGCTTGGCGGAGGGTGATCGTGTCGAGTGACCGCGGCGCAGTGGCCGTCAAATCGGGCGCTCCGGACCGGGGCGGCCGTGCGGCCACAGCAAGCGAGAGGGCACTGCAGCCCGGAACCCCGCGCGTCGCCTATTTCGGTCCCGATCTCGACGACCCGGCGGTGCGGCGGCGCGTGGCGCAGTGGCGCCATGCCGGCTTCGACGTGCTTGCTGCGGCCTTCGCGCGGCGCGGCCGCGAAGAAGACCGCTTCGCCATCAATCTCGGCCGGATCAGCGCGCGCTCGCGCCTGCGCCGCATCGCGCCACTGCTGCTGGCCGCGTTCCGGCTCTATCGGCTCAGGAAGCGACTTGCCGGCATCGACCTCTATATCGCGCGCAACATCGACAATGCGATGCTCGCCCTGATCGCGCGCCGCGTCACCGGGACGCGCGCCCCGCTCGTCTACGAGGTGCTCGATGTCAACCGCTCCTGCACCACGGCAGGGCTCCAGGCGTTTCTCCTGCGGAAGCTCGAAGGGCTGGTATTGGCACGCATCTGCCTTCTCGTCGTGAGCTCGCCCTATTTCATCCGCGAGTACTACGAGAAGCATCTGACGATCAAGTGCGACTGGCTCCTGTTCGAGAACAAGGTGCCGAGCCACGCGCGCCTGCCGTGCCGTTGGCCGCCGCCCCAGGCGCGAACCGAAGAGACAGGCGCACGCCCGCCCTGGCGGATCGGCTGGTTCGGCTATCTCGACGACGAGCGAAGCTGGCACCTCCTGCGCCAGCTCGCGGCGGCACTGCCGCAGAGTGTCTCGCTCTATGTGCGCGGCATGCCGTATGACAATTTCGACATGAAGACTTTTCTGCACGACATCGAAGGGCTCGACAACGCGGTCTATGGCGGCCCGTTCCGCAATCCCGACGACCTCGCGGAAATCTACGGCGCCGTCGACATCGTGTGGTCAGCCGATTGCAACGAGCTGTCCGCCAATTCCAAATGGCTCTTGTCAAACGGCATCTACGAGGCGGGCTTCTTCGGCAAGCCGGTGATCGCGCTGGCGCGCACCGCGATCGGCGAGTTCCTGGAGCGTCATCGCTCCGGCTGGTTGCTCGAGAGCCCGGCGGACGACGCGCTCATCTCTTTGATCGAAGGACTCACGCCCGGAGCCTACCGCGAGAAGCAAGAGGCGATCCTCGCGCTCGGGCAGGATCATTTCATCGAGACCGACGAAGTGCGCTCGATCTGGCACCAGGTCAAGAGCCAGGAGATGCGCGGGGTCGAGCCGCGGGGCGCGGCCAACGGCAGTGAGCACGGCGCACTCAGAACCTAGCGGGTCCTACGCGGGCGCAGCGGCCGCGACGTTTGCGGTGAACCAGCGATAGGCGTCCGCAAGCCCTTCGCGCAAGTGAATGCGAGGGCTCCAGCCGAGCGCCTCGATCTTGCCGGTGTCCAACAGCTTCTGCGGCATACCGTCGGGCATCGACGTGTTGTAGACGAGGCGCCCCTCGTAGCCGACGGTCGCGGCCACGAGCTCCGCGAGCTCGCTGATGCTCACGTCCTTGCCCCAGCCGATATTGACGTGGCTCTCGCCGGAATAGCGCTCCATGAGGAAGACGAGCGCATCGGCGAGATCATCGACATGGAGGAACTCGCGGCGCGGGCGGCCGCTGCCCCAGATCTCGACTTCGGGCGCGCGCGCGAGCTTGGCGTTGTGCATCTTGAGGATGAGAGCCGGGATGACATGGCTTGCAGCGGCGTCGTAGGTGTCGCCCGGCCCATAAAGATTGGTGGGCTGCGCCGAAATGAAATCGCTGCCGCCCTGGAGACGATAAGCGGCGCAGAGCTTGAGCCCGGCGATCTTGGCGACCGCGTACCACTGGTTGGTCGGCTCGAGCGGCCCCGCGAGAAGCTCGTCCTCGGTCATCGGCTGCTTCGCGAGCCGCGGATAGATGCAGGACGAGCCGAGATAGAGGAGCTTCTTGACGCCCGTCTGGCGCGCCGCCTCGATCGTGTTGCCCGCGATCATCAGGTTGTCGTAGAGGAATTCGCGCGGGCGCGTCGAGTTGGCGAGAATGCCGCCGACCGTCGCGGCGGCGACGATGACGGCGTCGGGGCGGTTCGCGGCGAACCATGCCTCGGTGTCGCTCTGCCGCTTCAGGTCGAGCTCGGCGTGGCTCGCCGTCACGATCTCGCACCGGGCGCGCGCGAGCCGGCGCAGGAGCGCGCTCCCCACCATGCCGCGCGAACCGGCGACGAACATCCTGCGTCCGGCAAGCGGAAAGAGCACCGGCGCTTCGCTCATCGGCATCTCCTCAACTTCCGTTGGTGGCGGCTCCGCGCGCGGGCTCGATATAGCCCGCACTTTTCAGCGTGCGCTCGCGCTGTGCGAGGTCGAGATCGTGCGCCACCATCATCTTGACGAGCGCGCGGAATGGAACTCGCGGATGCCAGTCGAGCCGCTTCCTCGCCTTTGTCGCGTCGCCTTCGAGCGCATCGACCTCGGTCGGGCGCAGGTAGCGCTGATCGATCTCGACATGGCGCTTCCAGTCCAGTCCAAGCTCGGCGAACGCAGCCTCGCACAGCTCGCGCACGGTGTGCGAATCACCGGTCGCGACGACATAGTCGTCGGGCGCATCCTGCTGCAGCATGAGCCACATCGCCTCGACATAGTCGCCGGCGAAGCCCCAGTCGCGGCGCGCATCGAGATTGCCGAGATAGAGCTTGTCCTGGAGCCCTTCCTTGATGCGCCCGACGGCGCGCGTCACCTTGCGCGTGACGAAGGTCTCGCCGCGGCGCGGGCTCTCGTGATTGAAGAGGATGCCGTTGCAGATGAAGAGGCCATAGGCTTCGCGATAGTTGACGGCATACCAGTGCGCCGCGACCTTGCTTACGGCGTATGGACTGCGCGGGTGGAACGCCGTCGTCTCCGACTGCGGCGGCGGCGAGGAGCCGAACATCTCCGAGGAGCCGGCCTGGTAGTAACGCAGCGCGCGGCGGCGCATCCGCGCATGGTCGCGCACCGCCTCGAGCAGACGCAGCGTGCCGAGCGCGACGACGTCGGCGGTATATTCCGGCACCTCGAAGGAGACCTTCACGTGGCTCTGGGCGCCGAGATTGTAGATCTCGTCGGGTTCGATCGCCTCGAGCACGCGGCGCAGCGCCGAGCCGTCGGTCAGATCGCCATAGTGGAGAGCGAGCTTTTCGCCGCCCACATGCGGATCGTGATAAAGATGGTCGATACGATCGGTGTTGAAGAGGCTCGCGCGCCGCATCAATCCATGGACCTCGTACCCCTTCTCCAGCAGGAGCTCGGTCAGATAGGCGCCGTCCTGGCCGGTGATGCCGGTGATGAGTGCGCGTTTCGCCATGTCACCTCGCGGGGCTCGCAGAGCCGCACCCGGGCGATGCTAGGACATCACTCGTGCAGCCGGGAGCGGGAACACCCCGGACCCGGAAAAGTCGCGGAAATTTCGGGCGACGATACTCGCGCGGCAGGCGAGGCGGCGCCGCGCAGCGCTCACTGCACCCGGCCGTTGCGCAGGACGTAGCGGTCGCCGGCGATGCCCGTGAAGACGACGTCGAGCATGGGATGGCTGACCGGGCCGTTTTCAGAGTCGACCACGAGATTCTGTTCCGAGACATAGGCCTCGTACGGGCCGCCGGTCGAGTTCTGGGCATAGAGATGATAGAAGGGCTGATCCTTCGACGGACGGCGCTCCGCAGGAATGGCCTGGTACCATTCCTCGGAATTGCTGAAGACCGGGTCGACGTCGAAGATGACACCCCGGAAATTGAAAAGGCGGTGGCGGACAATCTGTCCGACGGCGAATTTCGCCTGGCGCGAGAGCCTGCGGGTGTCCACGTTCCGTCCCATCCCAACCATAGCGCGAATTAGTATCGAATTTTCTATGCCCCGCTCAAGAGCTATTGCGGCAGCAAAGATGGTAAACGTTACGGGAAGGGGACGGCTCAGACCTTCATATAAAGCCGGGCAAAGCGCAGCAATTCGAGATCGCAGGTCTGTTTGGCCAGGATCTCGAGATCCTCGAAATAGCCTTGCAGCGCCTGAGGCGCCAACCGCGCGGCTAGCCAATCGATGAATTGCTCCGGCGTCCGTGCCCAAGCGGGCGGATGGTCGACGCCGCGGCCCTGGGGCAGCGCCGCGCGCAGCACCCGCCAGCGGCGGCGACGCAACTGCTCTTCAACCGGATCGAGATCGGGCTCGAGCGCCCAGCCTGGGCGTATTTGTGCGCCGCTGCGTCCAGCCATTCTCGCTCCCCTCTCGCGCTCGACGCGGACACGCCGGCGACTGCTGGTTGCCGCGACGTTACCGCATTTCGCGGAACGCGCAAACCCGAAAGAGGTTAACGAGACGGAGGGAGCGGCGCCAATCATCGAGGCGCGAAATCTAACCCGGCGTGATCATGGCGCTTGTGAGGTCCGTCACAAAGGCAGCAGATTTTTGCGCGTGTTTTCCGCGTACCGTTTTCCTTAACGCGCCGGAAGGCGTTAAAGGTCGGCGACCTCGACGACGCCCGGCAACGTGCGCACGGCGTGAAGGATGTTGGGGCCGATCTTGAAGCCGCCCGGCAGCGCAATCTCGACCTCGCGCTGAGGCGCCACCGGCACGACGATGCTGACGCGCCCGCGGCCGCCCGCCTCGCGCGCCATCAGTTCCTTCAAAGGCGCGACCGCCTCGCCCTCACCCAGCACGATGCGCAGGCCTGCGGCCGCCTCCCGCGCGAGCTTGTCGAGCCGCTCGAAGCGTTGCGCCGAAAGGCGCAGGCTTTCCTCTTCCGCGCGCACCTCGACCGTGACGACGAGAGGCACGCCCGCATCGAGCAGCTCGCGGCTTTCCGCGAGCGGTTCGGCGAACACCACGACCTCGTAGATGCCGCTCGTGTCCGAAAGCTGCAGGAAGGCGAAACGGCTTCCGCGCGCCGAGTTGCGCTCGCGCCGCGCCATCGGCACGCCGGCGAGACGGAAGCGCGTCGTCCCGCCCACCGCAAGGCGGGCCGGCAGATCGGAAAAGCGCACGACCCCGAGACGTGCGAGACTCTTTTGGTAGACATCGAGCGGGTGGCTCGAAAGATAAAAGCCGATCGCCTCGAACTCGTGCTGCAGGCGCTCGACGGGCTGCCAATCGTCGGCGGCAGGAAGCGGCGGGCGATGCGCGGCACCGCTGCCGAAGAGGCTTTCCTGCTGGCTCGCGCGGTCGTTCGCGGCTGACGCCGCGTGCCGCAGCAGCAGGTCGATCGCGGCGAAGGTCTGGGCGCGATTTCGATTGAGTCCATCGAACGCGCCCGCCTTGACGAGCCCTTCGAACTGGCGCCGGTTGAACGCCTTCGGATCGAGCCGGCGCGCGAAGTCAAAGAGATCGGCGAAGGGGCCGTTCTTCACGCGCTCCTCGACGAGCTGGCGCATGGCGCTCGCACCCACGCCTTTGATCGCGGCCAGCGCGTAGCGGATCGCGCTCGCGCCGCCCGCGGCCTCGACGAAGAACGCGTCATGCGAGCGGTTGATGTCGGGCGGCAGGATGCGGATACCGAGCCGATTGCATTCCTGGCGGAAGAGGTTGAGCTTGTCGGTATCGCCGATGTCGAGGCTCATCAGCGCGGCCATGAACTCGACCGGGTGATTGGCCTTGAGATAGGCGGTCTGGTACGCGACGAGCGCATAGGCGGCGGCGTGCGACTTGTTGAAGCCGTAGCCCGCGAATTTCTCGACCTGCTCGAAGATGTGCTCGGCTACGCTCACCGCGACGCCGCGTGCCTTGGCGCCGTCGATGAAGTTGCGGCGCTGCGCCTCCATCTCGGAGCGGATCTTCTTGCCCATGGCGCGGCGCAGGAGATCGGCGCCGCCGAGCGAATAACCGCTCAGCACCTGCGCGATCTGCATCACCTGCTCCTGGTAGATCATAATGCCGTGCGTCTCGGTCAGGATCGGCTCGAGCGAGGGATGAAGATAATCAGGCTTCTCGCGCCCGTGCTTCACCTCGATATAGCGCGGAATGTTCTCCATCGGCCCCGGCCGGTAGAGCGCATTGACGGCGATGATGTCTTCGAAACGGTCGGGCCGCAGCTTTTTTAGCACGTCGCGCATTCCCGCGCCTTCGAGCTGGAACACGCCGACCGTATCGCCGCGGCCGAGCAGCTCGTAGGTCGCGGGATCGTCGAGCGGAAGGTTCTCGAGGTCGAGGCTAACGCCGCGCAGCTTCAGAAGATCGCATGTGCGCGCGAGCACGGTGAGTGTCTTGAGGCCGAGGAAATCGAACTTCACGAGCCCGGCCAGCTCGACATATTTCATGTTGAACTGCGTCACCGGCATGTCGGAGCGCGGATCGCGATAAAGCGGCGTGAGCTCAGCGAGCGGCCGATCGCCGATCACCACGCCCGCCGCATGGGTCGAGGCATGGCGGTAAAGCCCTTCGAGGCTCAACGCGATGTCGATGAGGCGCGCGACGCTCTCGTCGGTGTCGCGCATATTCTGGAGCATCGGCTCGCCGTCGATCGCCTCCTGCAAAGTCACGGGCTTCGCAGGATTATTCGGCACGAGCTTGCAGATGCGGTCGACCTGGCCATAAGGCATTTCGAGCACGCGCCCCACGTCGCGCAATGCCGCACGCGCCTGAAGCTTGCCGAAGGTGATGATCTGCGCCACGCGGTCGCGGCCATAGCGCTCCTGCACGTGGCGGATCACCTCGTCGCGCCGGTCCTGGCAGAAATCGATGTCGAAGTCCGGCATCGACACGCGCTCGGGATTGAGGAAGCGCTCGAAGAGAAGGCCGAAGCGCAAAGGATCGAGGTCGGTGATGGTGAGCGACCACGCGACGACAGAGCCCGCGCCCGAGCCGCGTCCGGGCCCGACGGGAATTCCCGCCGCCTTGGCCCAGCGGATGAACTCGGCGACGATGAGGAAATATCCCGCGAACCCCATCTTGACGATGGTGTCGAGCTCGAAGGCAAGGCGCTCGCGATAAGGCGCGGCCACGGCCGCGCGCTCCTCGCCGCTCATGCCGGCGCGATAAAGGGGCGCGAGGCGCCGCTCGAGGCCGGCCGCGGCTTCGGCCCTGAGTTCGGCCTCCTCGCTTCTGCCGGTCGTCGCGGAAAAAGGCGGCAGGATTGGCGCATGCGGCTCGGGCATGAAGGCCGTACGCTGCGCCACGACGAGCGTGTTGTCGCAGGCCTCGGGAATGTCGGCGAAGAGCGCGCGCATCTCGGCGGGCGACTTGAAATAATGCTCTTCCGTGAGGCGGCGCCGGTTCGGATTGCCGAGCACCGTGCCCTCGGCGATGCAGAGGAGCACGTCGTGCGCCTGGTGAAAGTCGCGGCTGGCGAAATGCACATCGTTGCTCGCGACGAGCGGAAGGCCATGACGATAGGCCAAGTCGATCAGCGGCCCCTCGATGCGATCCTCGAGCGGCAGATCGTGCCGCATCAGCTCGACATAAAGCCGGCCCGGAAAGAGCGCCTCAAGACGCAGCAGCATCGCCTCGGCGGCGTCGCCCTGCCCTTCGGCGAGGAGGCGTCCGACCGGCCCACGCGGGCCGCCGGTGAGGCACAGGAGCCCCGCCGTGCGGCCCTCGAGCGTCGCGAGCGGGAGCTGCGGCTCCTCGCCGCCCTGCGTGTCGAGGAACGAGCGGCTCGAGAGATCGAGCAGGTTGCGATAGCCCTCCGCGTCCTGCACCAGCAGTACGATCGCGTCAGGCTTTGCCGCCGGCGCGATCCGCCCCGCGAGTCGGATCTCGCCGTCGAGGCGGCGCAGCCCCAGCTCGGTGCCGACGATCGGCTGCACGCCAGCCTCACGCGCGGCCTGCGCGAACTCCAAGGCGCCGAAGAGATTGCCCGCGTCCGTCATCGCCACCGCCGGCATGGCGTGGGCTTTGGCCAGCGCCACCAGCTCCTTCACCGTGATCGCGCCCGAGGACAGCGAATAGGCGGAATGGGTGCGCAGATGGACGAAGTTGGAATATGGCATGGGCGAACTCGCGCGGCTCCGGCCAGCATCCCATATCGGGGCCAGCCGCCAAGCGCATTTTATACTCTTGATCTATAGAGCGATTCGGCTTGCGCCGACAAATTGGGTTCGTTCGGCGATCTGTGCGTTTTCCGACATGGACCGGCGCGACGAAAACCTAGCGGGACGATCGCGCCGCAGCCGACAGCCGGCCAATAGAGCCGGCGGCGGGTTCCTCCTGCGCCTCGAGCGCGTCCGCCGTCCCCTCAAGCTCCTCGGCCAGCTTTATGAGGTTCTCGTAGGCGCGCGTGTCATGCGTGCCCGACGCGAGACGCCGCGCGCGGGCAGCCTCAATGCGGAGCTTGAGCGCGTCCGACATGCCGCCCCCTTCGCTCTAACCCATCGTATTTGCTGACAACGGACGGACATCCGCAAACTGTCAAAAGGTTCGGGGGAACTCACCAATAGGGGTAGGGCTTCAATCCCCCATCGTCCCTTCGTTCGTCTTTTACCCGGCGCGCTCGGTCGTGGGATCGATCATGCGTTTCACTTCGACGATCTTGGTCGCCGGAAAGCCACTGATCTCGGCGTGCTTGAGGATGGTCGCCTCGTCCTTGGCGAGATAGACGCAGTAGGTCCGGTCGTCGGTGACAAAGCTTTCGACCCACTGGATGTCGGGACCGATCTGGCGCAGCGCTTCGTTCGACTTGGCGGCGGCGGCGCGCAGCTGCTCGCGCTCGAAGCTACCGACCTTCGGGATCGCCCGCTCGATGATGAATTTGCGCAGCGCCATGTTGTGCCTCCTTGATCGGCTTGTCTTGTACCCGAAGAGTACCGCCACACAATGGCACGCATGCGTGCCATTCCTCGCGCGATCGTGATGTCACACCGCGGCGCGGGCGCGCTCGACGACACGCCCGTCCTCAAGGGCGAGGATGCGGTCCATCTGGCGGGCAAGCTCGAGATTGTGGGTCGCGACGAGCGCGGCAAGGCCGCTCTTGCGGACGATATCGAGCAGCAAGGCCGTGACCTCGCCCGCCGTGCGCTGATCGAGATTGCCGGTGGGCTCGTCGCCGAGCAGTACGCGCGGCCCGTTGGCGAGTGCGCGGACGATGGCGACGCGCTGCTGCTCGCCACCCGAAAGCCGCGCGGGGCGATGATCCACGCGGTTCTCAAGCCCCACCTGGCGCAAGAGATCGAGCGCGCGGGCACGCGCAGCACCGCGGCTTTTCCCGGCGATCATCTGCGGCAGCATGACATTCTCGAGTGCCGAGAATTCCGGCAGAAGATGATGGAACTGATAGACGACGCCGACATCGCCGCGGCGTACCTCGGTGCGCTGGAGATCGGACATCGCGCCGCATTGCCGCCCGTCGAGCAGCACGTCGCCGCCGTCCGGCCGCTCGAGCAACCCCGCGACGTGCAGAAGCGTCGATTTGCCGGCGCCCGAGGGGCCGAGGAGCGCCACGATCTCGCCCGGCGCGATGCTAAGATTGACGCCACGCAACACCGGCAACGGCGCCGACGCCTGGCGATAGGTGCGCACGACCTCGCGCAGCTCGAGTGCCGGCTCACTCATACCGCAGCGCCTCGACCGGATCGAGCCGCGCCGCGCGCCACGAGGGATAGACTGTCGCGAGGAAGGAAAGACCGAACGCCATCGCCAGCACGCTCGCCACTTCGTCAGAATCGATCCGCGCCGGGATTTGCGTCAGGAAATAGATTTCGGCGGCGAAGAGCTGCGTGCCGATGATGCTTTGCACGAACTGGCGGATCGCCTCGATGTTGTCGGCGAAGGCGACGCCCAGAACGAAGCCCGCGACCGTGCCGACGATGCCGACCGAGGCGCCCGACAGCATGAAGATGCGCAGGATCATGCCCCTGGTGGCGCCCATCGTGCGCAAGATCGCGATGTCACGGCCCTTGTCCTTCACCAGCATGATCATGCTCGAGACGATGTTGAAGGCGGCGACCACGATGATGAGCGTCAGGATCAGGAACATGACGTTGCGCTCGACCTCGACGGCATTGAAGAACGAGAGATTGCTCTGCTGCCAGTCGAACACTCTGACGCGCCCGCCCAGCGCCTGCGCGATCTCGGCGTCGTAGCGCCGCACCCCATCGGGATCGGCCACCATGACCTCAAGGCTCGAGACGCCCTGCCCCAGATTGAAGAAGGTCTGCGCCGCCTCAAGCGGCATAAAGATGACGCTGTTGTCGTACTCGTACATGCCGACCTCGAACGTGCCTGCGATCGTGTAGCTCTTGATGCGCGGCACCGTGCCGAAGGCGGTCGCGGTCCCTTGCGGCGAAATGAGGGTGATGCTGTCTCCGATTTTGAGGCCGAGGCGGAAGGCGAGCCGGCTGCCGAGCAGCACGTTATCGTCCTTGAAGCCCTGGAGCGCCGCGGGCGCGATATGCTGCGACAGGAGCGGCTGCGCCGCGATGTCCTGTTCCGAAATGCCGCGCACGAGCGCGCCCGTAGCGCCCGCCTTCGCCGACGCCATCACCTGGCCCTCGATCATGGGCGTCGCCGACTTGATGCCCGGCAGCTTCACCACTTGCTGTGCCAGCGGGCCGTAATTCGTGAGCGGCCCTTCCGCGGCATAGACGTTGATATGGCCGTTGAAGCCGAGGATGCGGCTCAGAAGCTCGGCGCGAAAGCCGTTCATCACCGCCATGACGATGATGAGCGTCGCGACGCCAAGCGCAATGCCGAGCAGCGAGAAGATGGCGATGACGGAGATAAATCGCTCCTCGCGGCGCGCGCGCAGATAGCGGAACGCGACCATGCGCTCGAACGAGCCAAAAATCACTGTTTTGCTCCAATCTTCGCGAGCGCGGATTCAGCGGAGAGCTCCTGGCGCTCGCCGCTTTTGCGCTCCTTCAACTCGACCGTGCCGGCGGCGAGCCCGCGCGGCCCGAGCACGATCTGCCACGGCAAGCCGATCAGATCCATCGCCGCGAATTTGGCGCCGGGCGAATCCTCGCGGTCGTCATAGAGCGTCGAAATCCCGGCTGCGGCGAGCGCGCCGTAAAGCGCGTCCGCGGCGGCCCGGCATTTGGCGTCGGCCGCGCGCAGATTGATGAGCCCGACCCGGAACGGTGCCACGCTCTCGGGCCAAACGATGCCCTCGTCGTCATGACAGGATTCGATGATGGCGCCGACAAGGCGCGAGACGCCGATCCCGTAGGAGCCCATTTCGACCGGCACCTGCGCGCCGCCGGGCCCAGCCACGGTGGCGCCCATCGGCACGGAATATTTCGTGCCGAAATAGAACACCTGCCCCACCTCGATGCCGCGCGAGCTGCGGCGGCGCGCCTCGGGCACGCGCGCCTCGAACTCGGCCGCATCGTGCTTCTCATCGGTCGCGGCGTACCAGCGGCGCACGTAATCCTCGACGTCGGGCGCAGCGGGATCGATGCTGTTCTCGTCAAGGTGCGAGACGTCGCTGTCGTAATAAAGGCCGCTCTCGCCGGTGTCGGCCTCGATATGGAACTCGTGACTGAGATCGCCGCCGATCGGACCTGTGTCGGCACGGACCGGAATGGGGGTGAGCCCCATGCGGCGGAACGTCTTCATATAGGCCACGAACATGGCGAAGTAGGAGCGGATCGCGCCGGCCTTGTCGATGTCGAAGGAGTAGTTGTCCTTCATGAGGAACTCGCGCCCGCGCATCACCCCAAAGCGCGGCCGTACCTCGTCACGGAACTTCCACTGGATGTGATAGAGGTTCTTGGGCAGGTCGCGGTACGACTTGATGGCGTTGCGGAAAATATCGGTGATGAGCTCCTCGTTGGTGGGTCCGTAGAGCATGTCGCGCTCGTGCCGGTCCTTGATGCGCAGCATCTCCTTGCCGTAATCGTCGTAACGGCCGCTCTCGCGCCACAGCTCGGCCGGCTGCAAGGTCGGCATGAGCAGTTCTTGCGCGCCGGCGCGGTCCTGCTCCTCGCGCACGATCTGCTCGACGTTGCGGAGCACGCGAAAGCCCAAGGGCAGCCAGGTGTAGATGCCGGCGCTCGCCTGGCGGATCATGCCGGCGCGCAGCATGAGCCGGTGCGAGGCGATCTGCGCCTCGCTGGGCGTTTCCTTGAGCAGCGGCAGGAAATACTGGGAAAGACGCATCAGCCCCTCGCTTGGCGCGGGGCGAATCTAGAACATGGTCGGAACGAGGGGAATCAGCGCTTCTGGGCGCAGGCGGATTGAAGCGCCGTCTTGGCGTCGTTCGCCAAGGGCTTGCCGTTGAAATAGGCTTGGCCGTCCTTGACCGTGACGTAACCGACGATGGCCCTGCCGTTATAGGCGCCATCTGCCGGCGGCACGCCGAAGCGTCCGGCGAGCCTTGAGCTCAGCTCGATCGTGGTGGTCTCGGCCTTGACCGGAGAGGGCTCGGACGCGAGGTCGGCGGGCGCCACAGCGCTGCCATCCGCAGCGACGCCCGGCACATAATCGGCCCCGGCGAGGACCGAGCACACCACGCCAGCGATCGCCGGCCCACCGTCGGGTCCGACGCTGACCGCGGCCGGCGCGGGCGCATCGGCCAGGGCCGGCGCCACGCCCAATGCAACCACAACGAGAAGCCCCATCCGCATGGGGATAAATCGTAGGATGATCGGGTTAAAAATCGTTCACACTGGGCCTTGCGCGTAGAATCTGCGTGACGAGTCGAGGGGAGTCTCGTACACTCGCCACGCTCGCAAAGATCGCTCGTTCAGAGGCGACAGGGCCCAAGTTTAGGGAGGATTTGCCGTGGGCAACGGTACGGGGAGGCGCCCCTAAACGAAATAATGCGGTGAAAATCGCATCTAGCTTCTGGCAAGATCAGTTTCTGGTCTTGCCTTATTTTTTTGCAGTTACTTGCCCTGACCGCTTTTTTGGCATGTTAGCCTTGATCTTTGCTGCGCCATTTTGCCATGGCGGGTCGAGGCTCAGGATCTTCGAGTGCACTGGGCAGCTCGCGACGTGGGCTCCGGGCAGGTAGCCCAGACTCATCAGAAACTCGCCCACGATCTCGCCTCCGGTGAAACGGAACGTCTCGCGGAAGAGCTTCACCCAGCGCTCTTTCGACAGCGGATGATGCGCGTCGATCCAGGCGGCGAAGGAGCCCTCGCGCGCGGCGATATCGAGCACGGTGCGCGCGTTCGCGATCACGGCGTCGATCTTGAGCCGGTTGCGGATGATGCCGGGATCGGCGAGAAGACGGCGCTTGTCGGCGGCGCCAAAGCGCGCGATGCGCTCAAGATCGTAGTTGGCGAAGGCGGCGGCGAAGGCCGCGCGCTTCTTCAGCACGGTGAGCCAGGAGAGCCCTGCCTGATTGATCTCGAGCACAAGGCGCTCGAACAGCACGCGGTCATCGCGCGCCGGAAAGCCGTACTCACCGTCATGATAGGGCCCGTGGAACGGATGGCTCGGCGCCATCCTGCAATATTCTGCGCTCATCAAGAGCCCCGGAAGCTTATGAGGTTGGAATTGACGAGCCAGTAGAACGCGAGCCAGAGCACGCCGGCAACGACCGTCGTCACCGCCGCCTTGAGTTTCAGGCGCGGGTTCTGCGGCGCGCCGGCGTCATGGCCTGCCTCGGGCGCATCGACGCGTCGCACGCCGAACGGCAGCACCATGAAGATGACCACCCACCAGATAATGACGTAGGCGGCAGTGCCGATGAACCAGTTCATCGCGCCTCCTCGAGCTCGATGAGCGTGCCGCAGAAATCGCGCGGGCTGAGAAACAGCACGGGCTTGCCGTGGGCGCCGATCCGCGGCTCGCCGTCGCCGAGGACGCGCGCGCCCGTCGCCTCGATGCGGTCGCGCGCGGCAAGGATGTCTTCGACCTCGTAGCAGAGATGATGAATGCCGCCGCCGGGATGGCGTGCAAGGAAAGCGGCGATGGGCGAATTCTCGCCCAAGGGCGAGATCAGCTCGATCTTGGCGTTGGGGAGCGTCACGAACACGGTGGTGACGCCGTGCTCGGGCAGCGGCACGGGCGCCGAGACCGCGCCGCCGAGCGTGTCGCGGTAGAGCTTCGCCGCCGCATCGAGGTCGGCGACCGCGATTGCCACGTGATTGAGGCGGCCGATCATGGTCCCTCCCCGCGCCCGAGCCTGACGACATGGACTTCGGTGACCGGGCGCTTGCCATGACGCGCGCGGATGAAGCGCCGCACCGCGACGCGTGCCGCCTCGTGCACGGCCGCGTCCTCGCGCCGTTCGCGCGGCTGCAGCCGGCCAACCGCTTCGGCGACCGCGTCCGACAGATCCTGCGCCGCTTCGTCCTCGCCCGCGAGACCCTGGATCGTGACCTTGGGAGGAACGGCGATGTTGCCGGCCCGGTCGAGCACGACGGTGGCGAGTGCCGCGCCGTTGAAGGTCATGCGCTGGCGGTTCTTCAAGGTCTCGCCCGCGGTGTCGAGGAGCGCGTTGCCGTCGGCGGCAAGTCGGCCCGTCGGCACCTGGCCCACGACGCCTGCGGGTGCCGGCGCGAGGCGTATCACCTCGCCGTTCCGCGTTACGATCGTCTGGCGTACGCCGCACGCCTCGGCGAGCCGCGCCTGCGCCAAGAGATGCCGCGCCTCGCCATGGACCGGCACGGCGATCGCGGGCTTCACCGCGCGATACATCTCCGTCAGCTCGTCCTGCGCCGGATGGCCGGACACATGGACGAAGTGGTCGTGCTCGGTGACGATCTCGACGCCGCCCAGCACGAGCGCGTTCTGGAGCCGGCCGATGGCGCGCTCGTTCCCCGGGATGACGCGCGAGGAGAAGATCACCGTGTCGCCCGGCTCGAGCACGATGTGGGCGTGCTCGTCATCGGCGATGCGCGCCAAGGCGGAGCGCGGCTCGCCCTGGCTTCCGGTGCAGAGCAGCAGGACCTTGTCGCGCGGCAGGTAGGCGGCCTCCTCCTCCGTGAGGAAGGGCGGTACGTCGGCGAGGTACCCGGTCTCGCGCGCGGCGCGGTCGATGCGCCAAAGCGAGCGGCCGACGAGCGCCGCGTGACGATCGTGCGCGGCCGCCGCCGCCGCCGCCGACTGAAGCCGCGCGACGTTCGAGGCGAAGCACGCGATGGCGACGCGGTTCTCGCAGCGGCCGACGAGATCGACGAGCGCGTCGCGCACCGCGGATTCTGAGCCGGAATTGCCGGGCCGCATCGCGTTGGTCGAATCGCAGATCATGGCAAGGACGCCGCTTGCGCCCAAGCGCTCGAGCGCCGCCATGTCATAGGGAAGCCCCAGCGTCGGCTCGGGATCGAACTTCCAGTCGCCGGTGTGCAGCACCGCGCCGAGCTTCGTGCGCACTATGACGGCGTTGGGCTCGGGGATGGAATGAGTGAGCGTCAGGAGCTCCAGCTCGAACGGGCCCACGGTGAACTTGCCCGAAAGCGGCACTTCGATGATCGGCACCTCGTTCTCGAGCCCGGCCTCGGCGAGCTTCAGGCGCAGCACAGCGGCGGTGAAGGGCGTGGCATAGACGGGGCACTTGAGTCGCGGCCAGAGATAGGGGATGGCGCCGATATGGTCCTCGTGCGCATGGGTCGCGACGAGACCCGCGAGCCGATCGCGCCGCTCCTCGATGAACGCAGGATCGGCCATCAGCACATCGATGCCGGGCATGGTGCCGTCGGCGAAGGTGATGCCGCAATCGATCATCAGCCATTGCCCGGCGAAGCCGTAGAGCGACATGTTCATACCGATCTCGCCGACGCCGCCCAAGGCGAGAAAGGACAGCTCGTCGGGCCTGATGTCTGGAACGGGCGGAGCTTGCGGCTCGGTCATCGCTTGGCGTTGCGCTCGTAGATCAGTTTGAGCCCCCATAGCATGAGATCGGGATCGGTGCGCTCGACCGCGGGGATCGACCCCTCGAAGAGGGGCGCGAGGCCGCCCGTCGCGACCGTGCGCATCGGCTTGCCGAACTCGCGCTTGATGCGGGCGATGATGCCCTCGACGAGCCCGACATAGCCCCAGAAGATGCCGGACTGCATGCAGGCGACGGTGCTCGTTCCGATCACCTTTTCGGTGCGCGCGACCTGAACGGACGGGAGCTTCGCCGCCGCCATGGCGAGCGCCTGGAGCGAGAGGTTGATGCCGGGCGCGATCACGCCGCCGCAATAATTGCCGTCGCGGTCGACCACGTCGAAGGTCGTCGCGGTGCCGAAATCGACGATGACAAGCGGCCCCTTGTAGCGCTCGTGCGCAGCCACAGTGTTGACGAGGCGGTCGGAGCCCACTTCCTCCGGCCGGTCGACGCGCGCCTCCGTCCCGATCGCGACACCTTGTTCTCCGACGATGAGCGGTTCGACCTTGCAATAGGCGCGGCACAGGCGGCGCAGGTTGAAATTCGCGTCCGGCACGACGCTCGAGATGATGGCGCCATCGATGTCTTCTCGCGAAAGCTTCTCGAGTGCGAGAAGATGATCGAGCCACACGACATGTTCGTCGGCGGTGCGGCGCGCATCGGTGCCGAGGCGCCACGAGCCTTTGAGAGTCGCGCCGTCCCACACGGCGAACACCGTGTTGGTATTGTTGGCGCTGATCGCAAGCAGCATCGATCCTCTCCTTGCCCTCACGTGGCCGGAAAGACTTCGCCGGCCGCGATCGTCCTTTGCCCGCCCGGCCCGCTCAGCACGAGCCGTCCGGCCGCGTCGAGCCCGCCGAACCACCCCTCGATCTCGCCGCCGGGAAGGCGGACGCGGATCGGCTCGCCCACGCCCGCGGCGCGAGCGAGCCAGGCGGCGCGCAGCGATGCGAAGCCTCGCTTCCATGCCTCGTACCAGGCAAGAAACCGCGCGGCCAATATGGGAAGCGCCGCCTCCGGCGTCACCTCCGCACCCCAGGCCGAGAGCGAGGTCGCGGGATAAGGCGTGTCGGTTGGATGCGCGGCGAGATTGATGCCGATACCGACCACGAGGAAGTCGACGCCGTCGCCGGCCGCACGCGATTCAAGAAGGATGCCGGAGACCTTCTTTCCGCCCAAGAGCACGTCGTTCGGCCATTTGAGCGCGATCGGCGCGCCTTTGGGCAGAAAATTCTCCGCCGTTTCCGCTACCGCGAGTGCCGCGGCGAAGCCCAACTGCGCCGCATCGGCCGCGGAGCGCGGAGGCCGCAGCAGCAGCGAGCAATGGAGATTGCCGGCGAGCGATTGCCAGCGGTTGCCGCGCCGGCCGCGCCCCGCGCTTTGCTCGCGCGCGACGAAGAAGGTGAACTCGGGCGCGCCCGCCAGCGCCGCGCGCCGCGCCTCATCGTTGGTGCTGTCGATCCGCTCGAAGAATTGGAGCCGGAAGGGAGGCGGAAGCATCATCCGGCGAAGAGCGCCGCCGCGACCTGGTCGGCGCCGTCAACCACCGGGCCGGGATAAGCGAAAAAGAACAGGATCACCACCGCGGCGATCACGAGCACCGCCTGCATCTCGCGCCCGATCGGGCGATCAAAGCCAGCCGTGACGGGCTCATCGAAATACATGAGCTTGACGATGCGGAGATAGTAGTAGGCGCCCACCACGCTCGCGAGCACGCCGATGACGGCAAGCCCGTAAAGCCCGGCATCGATCGCGGCGAGGAAGACATAGATCTTGGCGAAGAAGCCCGCGAGCGGCGGTATCCCAGCCATCGAGAACATGAAGATGGCGAGCGCCAAGGCCAGGGCGGGCTGCGTCTTCGAGAGGCCGGCGAAATCGTCGATCGACTCGATCATGCGGCCGTCGCGCTTCATGCACAGGATGACGGCGAAGGTGCCGATGTTCATGAAGAGATAGATCGCCATATAGACGAGGACGCCGCGCACCCCGGCGGGGCTTCCCGCCGCAAGGCCGATCAGCGCATACCCGACATGGCCGATCGAGCTGTAGGCCATGAGCCGCTTGACGTTGCGCTGGTTGATCGCCGCGAACGAGCCGAGCAGCATCGAGGCGACAGCTATGAGCCAGATCACCTGGCGCCATTCGGCCACAAGCCCGCCGAACGGACCCACCATCACGCGCACGAAGAGAATGAGCGCAGCGGTCTTCGGCGCGACGGAGAAGAAGGCCGTGACCGGCGTCGGCGCGCCCTCATAGACATCCGGCGTCCACATGTGGAAGGGCACGGCCGAGCATTTGAAGGCGAGACCCACGGCGATGAAGACGATGCCGACTACGAGACCAACGGACGCCGTACCGCCATTGGCGAAAAGCTGCGCCAGCGTGTCGAAATTGGTGCTGCCGGCGAAGCCGTAGACCATCGAGGCGCCGTAAAGCAGCATGCCCGAGGCGAGCGCGCCGAGGACGAAATATTTGAGGCCGGCCTCGGTCGAAAGCTCGCTGTCGCGCGCGAAGCTCGCGAGCACATAAAGCGAGAGGCTCTGCAATTCGAGCGCCAGATAAAGCGAGATGAGATC
>DATIXQ010000060.1:0-36456 GCA_035518375.1 Allostellaceae bacterium
CGCGTAACTTACGCCACGAATGAGCACATTACGGGAATGGTGAAACAGGTCCAACACATGGTCTCGGATGACGCCGAGCACGGAATCATCGTTTCAATTGGACCGTTGCCGAAGTCCTAGATTTCAAATTGAGACAGTGCCCAATAGTGAGATTGTGGGAGTGATCTTTACATTGCGAACGATCGGTCCAAAGGAGTTTCCGCGCAGCACACTGTAAACTCGTTGTGGGATTTTCTGGAAAATCATCCGTTTGTGAATTTGTAAATCGTGGTGCGGTGCAATCATGGCGATGAGCAAAGCGCTGCTCGGCCCGAAAATCCGCCGTCTCCGGCAGGAGCGGAGACTGACCCAGCAGCAGATGGCGGGGCGGCTCGGGATCAGCCCGAGCTATTTGAACCTCATCGAGCATGACGAGCGTCCGGTCACGGTGGCGCTCCTCCTCAAGCTCGGCCAAACATTCGGCATCGATCTGCAGGAACTCTCGGACGACGCCGAGAGGCGGCTCGCAACTTCGCTCAGTGAGGTGTTTGCCGACTCCGGGCGAGGCGCCGGCGAGATCGACGCCGACGAAGTCCGGCGCCTGGTTGCCAACGCCCCGAAGGCCGGGCGTGCCATTGTCGAGCTCTATCGCGCTTTCCGGACCGCCCGCGAAGACGCCCAGTCGCTGCAACTCGACCTCCCGGGCGGGCGCACGCGGCGGATCGTCCTGCCAACCGAGGAGGTACGCGATTTCTTCGAGGCGCACGCGAACCATTTCGCCGCGATCGAAGAAGCGGCCGAGGGATTAGAGTTCGCGGCCGACGATCCCGCCGAGCTCGGCCGGCGCATTGCCGACCGGCTTCTCTCGCGGCATGGCACTGCAGTCGTCGTGGCACCGTTCGAGCCTATGTCCGGTGCGCTGAGGCGGTATGAGCCGAAGACTCGAACCCTCTATCTCTCCGAAGTTTTGCCGCCGCCCAGCCGAATGTTCCAGCTTGCCTACCACCTCGGCCTCGTCGAGGGGACCGCGGCGATCGACGCGATCGTGCGCGAGGCAAAGGTCACGACCCCTGAAAGCGAAACGCTCGTGCGCGTCGGTCTCGCCAATTATTTCGCCGGCGCCGTCTTAATGCCTTACATTCCGTTTCTCGCCGCCGCGCGCGCGGCGCGTTACGACATCGAAGTGTTGATGCACCGGTTCGGGGTCTCGTTCGAGCAGGCGGCGCATCGACTTACCACTCTCGCACGGCCTGGCGACGCGGGGATTCCGTTTTTCTTCGCGCGCGTTGATATCGCCGGAAATCTGACGAAACGCTTCTCGTCCGCAGGCTTTCAGTTCTCCCGCTATGGCGGCGCCTGTCCGCGCTTCATCCTGCACGAGACCTTCGCGACGCCGGGCTTGGTCCGAACGCAGGTTGCCGTGCTGCCGGATGGGGCCGCCTTCTTCTGCGTCGCGCGGACCGTCGAGAAACCCGGCGGACGCTTTCACGCGCCGGTTACGCACGAGGTGGTGGGGCTGGGCTGCGATCTCGCGCGTGCGGGCGAACTCGTCTATGCCGACGGGCGCGACCTTTCACGTCTCGACGGCGCCACCGAGATCGGCATCGGGTGCCGTCTCTGCGAGCGGAACGATTGCCGCCAGCGCGCCTTTCCGCCGCTACAGCACCGCCTCGTTGTCGACGCGACCGTGCGCGGGCCTTCGCCCTATTCGTTCAAGCCGCGCTGACGCGGGTCTAGGCCTGCGCGCCGTTCCGTTCCGCGAGGCGGCGTTTCTTCGCATCCGAGATGGTCGGCTCGAGATTGAAGAGCCGGATCGCGTTGCCGCCGAGGATGTTGCGCTTCTGCTGCTCGTTGAGGAACGGCAGGTCATAAATCGTGCTCGGCAGATCCATGTCCCAGTGCGGATAATCGGACGAATAGAGGAGCTGCGTGTCGGCCTTGATGCGCTTGAAGACGAGCTCGAGCTCCTCGCGGTTGCCCACCATCTCCATCGGCTGCGTCGTGAAATACATCTCGCTCATATATTCCGACGGCTTGCGCTTCAAAAGCGGCACCTCGGATGAGCGCATCATGTATTCGTTGTCGAGCCGCTGCATCAGGAACATGAGCCAGGCGAGCCCGCTCTCGATCCAGATCACCTTGAGCTTCGGATAGCGCTCGGGCATGCCGTTCACGAGCCAGTTGGTGAGATGCACCATGTTGTAGAAGGTGAAGCCGAGCGCATGGACGGCGATGAAGCGGTTGCACAGCTCCATCGTGCGGTCGCCGCCCCACATGAAGGCGCTGTGGAAGGAAAGCGGCAATCCCCGCTCCTCGATCGCGGCATAGGTCTTGGCATAGGCGTTGTCGTAGACGCCGCGATAATGCGGCGCCGTGATGCAGAAGCCGGCGACGCCCTTCCGGCCGGCGAACTCCTCGACCATACGATAGCATTCGCCGGGCTCGTTGTAAGGGAGATAGAGCATCGAGCGGAGCCGCGGCTCCTCCGGCAGAATTTCCTCGACGAGCCAGCGGTTATAGGCGCGCGCGAGCGCCACTTCGACCTCGACCCGGGGCGCGAGTCCAAGAGCCAGCATCGGCGTCGGGAAAAGGCACGTGATGTCGACGCCCAGAGCATCCATCCATCGCCGCGTCAGGGCGATGTCGCGCTTGACGTTGGGCTCGACCTTGTCGTGCCGGCGCGCCGAAAGCCGGGTCACGCGGCCGGCGAGTTCCTGATAACCGCCGCGCGGCCCAACGAGACTGTTGCGGCCCATGCCCTGGAACTGGGCTTGGTGGCGCAGTACCGGATCCTCGATGTATTTGAGGATCTCGTTGAACGAGTCGGTCTCGTAATGGTGCGAGTCGACGTCGACCATGCAGAAATCTTCATAGCGGCGCTTGGCGGCCTGCTCGGTCGCGTTCTTGAGAATGGTCGGCGTGTCGATCGCGTCGAGATCGATGTCGCGGACGGTCATCGTGTCCATGGTTCCTCCGGCCCTGTTGGCGTCATTATCCGCTATCGCCCCGCAGATGAAAACGGGGATGGTTAATGGGCGAGACCCGCTTTCGCCGTAGGATTTTCGCCACAAAGAGAGGTTGCCGGATGCCGCGGCCCGCCGCAGCATTCCGGCGCCATGGCGGAACCCGAGATCCTGCTCGTCGACGACGAGCGCGATATCCTCGAGTTGGGTATCTTGTCACTGCGCGAAGCGGGCTATGCCGTGCAAGGCGCGGCGAGCGGCGACATCGCGCTGGTGCTCGTCGAGCAGGGCCTGCCGTTCCGGCTCCTCGTCACCGACATCATCATGCCCGGCCTTCTCGACGGCTACGCGCTGGCGCGGCGCGCGCGCCAGCTGCGTCCGGGCCTGCGCGTCATCTATTCGACCGGCTTCTCACGCGTGGCGGCGATCCGCGCCCCGGGCGCGCCGCACGGCGAGACGCTGCAGAAGCCGTGGCGTCCGAACGAGCTGCTGCGTCTGGTCGAGCACGTGCTGCGCGCGCCGGCGTGAGCGCCGCTCCTCTCATGCCGGCTTCAGGCGGTGCAACGAGCCGATGTCAATAATGTGTCCGTCGGGATCGTAGACGCGGATTGCGCGCTGGCCCCATGGAAGCTGACGCAAAGGTTGGGCGAAACGGACGCCCGCGCTTTCGAGGCGCGCGGCAAGCTCGTCGAGATCGGCCGTCTCGAAACTGAACTCCCAGTTGCCGGCCCCCAAGACCTGCGGCCGCCTTGCCCCTGCGAACACCGTGTCGTAGGCATCATCCACCTGCCACACCGAGAGTCGTGCTGTGTAGGCCACCGCGATCTCGCGCTCGCCTCGCCGCATGACGCGCGCAACCTCGAGCCCGAGCAGCCCCTCGTAGAAGCGCCGCGAGGCCGCCAAGTCCTTCACGTAGGCCGCGGGGCCCACGCTCAATAGCTCACTCATCCGCGTCCTCCTCCGCTGAAATCGTGGCGAGCGCCGACCGAATTCGGCTGAGCTCGCGCCGCACCGAGGCAAGCGGCACGGCGCCGAGCCGCGCGGCCAGTGACTCGTGAAAGCTCTGCGCCGCGCGCGTCAGCTCATCGAGCGCCTTGCGCCCGGCCTCGGTCAGCACGAGATGGGGCGACGTGCGGTGATCGGGATTGCCGGCAAAACGCGCGAGCTCGTCGGCAACAAGGAGGTCGGCAATGCGCTGCACATTCTGGCGCGTGACGCCGAGCCGGCGCGCAAGCTGCGGCACCGACTTCGGTTCGGCCGAGGCCGCGCTCAGCACCTGCCAGCGCGTCTGGGTCTGGCCGAGGCCGCGCGCGATGCGCTCGCCGTTGCGGCGGAAGGCGCCCGCAAGCTCGTAGAGATCGGCGATGACGAGCGGGACAAGCCCCGCCTGCGTCGCGCGTGCCGCTCGTGCCATCGCAACAGTGTTCCATATTGACAATTTATTGTCAACGATTGCCGCGACCGCCGCGGTGTGACTGCGCTCACATGTTTCGTCGCACTCGCGCCCGCAGCGGTTAAAGATTCGTTGTCGCCTGTGATGGCGCTCACAATCCGCCCCTACCCCCGCCCCCGTATCTCGCAGTGAAGCTTTGATGCGGAGGGGTCCAATGACGACAGCGACGATCGAAGAAGCGGCGAAGACACTCTTTACACTCGAGAAGCTCATTTGCGTCGCCGAAATCGTGGGCCTCCACGACCCTGAGCAGCGCGCCGCGCTTGAGGCGCTGCGCGGGCGGCGTTCGGCTCTGAAGCGCCTCATCGCCCGGCGCCAGAAATTGAAACAGCAGAAGATCGTGTGTCTTGCCGCGTGGCGCGACGCGCCGGCCCTCGGCCGCAACGCCGCCCTCGCCTTGTAGGCTCTACGCCCGCCGCCTATCGTGCGGCGGGATGTCGTCCGAATCCGCGCCGGCGCGCATGACCTTCGCGCGCCGCCGCCTCATCACCACAGCCTGCCTTCTCGCCCAGTTCATGGCCGCGGTCGAAGCGACGATCGTTTCGACCGCGATGCCGACGATCATTGGCGACCTTGGCGGGTTCCGCCTGTTCAGCTGGGTGTTCGCCGCATACCTCCTGACGCAGGCGGCGAGCACGCCGGTCTACGGCCGGCTCGCTGATCTGTGGGGGAGAAAGCGCGTCTTTCTCGCCGGCGCCGTGATCTTCCTCGCCGGCTCGACCGCGTGCGGCTTCGCGTCCAGCATGCTCGCGCTCATCCTGTTTCGCGCGGTGCAAGGCCTCGGCGCCGGCGCGGTGCAGCCGATCGCGTGGACAGTGATCGGCGACATATACCCACCGGCCGACCGCGCCCGCATGCAGGGCTGGCTTTCGGCGGTGTTCGGAGTCTCCGCGATCGCCGGGCCGCTTCTCGGCGGCTTTATTGTCCAGTACCTGCACTGGTCGCTCGTCTTCTGGATCAACCTGCCGATCGGTGCGGCGGCAGCGGCGATGCTGCTCATGCTGCTCGACGAGCATGCGGCGCCACGCCACTTCCGCATCGATTACGTCGGCGCGCTCCTCCTCATGTTCGGGGTCGGCGCGGCCATGCTGGCGCTGGTCGAGGCACAGGAGCTGCCGCCGCTCATGTTGGCCCTCCTGGCGGGAGCAGGGGCCGCGGCGCTCGTACTCCTTGCCGTTCATGAGTTGCGCGTTCCCGAGCCGATCGTTCCGTTCCGCCTGTGGCGTCATCCGCTGATCGCGATCGGCAATTTCGGCGCCAGCGTGATCGGCCTCACCATGATGTGCAACTCGGGATACCTTCCCGCGTACGTGCAAGGGGCGATGGGAAAGAGCCCGACGGTGGCCGGGCTGGTGCTAGGCTCGTCGTCAGTGACGTGGACGCTCGGCACGATGCTGGCCGCGCGCATCATGGGGCGCAGTTCTTATCGTGCTTCGGGGATCGCGGGTGCGCTCATCACGCTCGGCGGAACGGGCCTGCTGCTGACGCTCACGCCGTCGAGCGGCTGGGCCTGGGCCGCGCTCGGCGCATCGACCTTCGGGCTTGGCATGGGGGCCTCGAACACGACATTCATCGTCGCGGTCCAGACCGCCGTCGGCTGGGGCGAGCGCGGCGCCATCACCGCCGCCAACCTGTTCATGCGCACCATGGGGCAGGCGCTGGGCGCGGCGCTCTTCGGCTTCGTGCTGACGCGCGGCATCGCGCGGCAGGTACCGGATGCAGGCGACGCCATCAACCGCCTGTTGCAGCATGGCGAACTGCCGTCGGCGCTGGCGACGCGCCTTGCCGCCGCGTTCGGCGCGGCAATGCACGGCGCCTATTACATCGTCGGACTGTTTGCGTTGATAACGCTGGCCTTCAGCTTTGGCATCCCGGCGCGGCTCAGCCCGACGCGCCTGCCCGCGGCCAATGCCACGCCGCAAACGCGGCTCGCGCGCGGCACGGCGGACGACTAGGATGCGCCGCCATGAAATCCCCGCGCCCCTCGAACGAAGAAGCGGTCACCCTTCGTCTCCGTCAGGAGGTCGCGGCGACGACGCTCCTCCTCAACGATCTCGGCATCCTTGGCTATAGCGGCCATGTGAGCGCCCGCCTGCCGGGCGGAGAGACCTTCCTCGTCCAGGCCGTCGATCAGAGCCGCGCCGCACTCGGCCCCGGCGATCTCCTGACCTGCGGCCTCGACGGCAAGCTCATCACCGGGCCGAAGGGCCTCAAGCCGCCGTCGGAGGTCTTCATCCACAGCGAGATCTATCGCGCGCGCGATAACGTCAACGCGGTGGCGCACTTCCATCACGACCTCGCCACCACCTTTACGCTCGTCGCCGGCGCGCAGCTCGTTCCGATCAAGAACCACGCCGTGCGCTGGGCCACCGGCATCCCGATCCATCCCGACCCGAGCCACGTGTCGAGCCCAAAGCTCGGCCGCGCGCTCGTCGCGACGCTCGGGCCGCATCACGCGCTTTCGATCCGCGCGCATGGCCAGGTCGTCGTGGCCGAGGATGTGCGCGCCGTTCTCATCGACAGCGTCCACTTCGTCGAGAACGCCGAGGCGATGTACCGCGCCGCATCCTTGGGACGCGCGCTGCCGCTTACGCCGCACGAGATCGAGGCCTTCCTCGACGATTTCGACCGCCCGCGCCATGTGGCGAAACTCTGGACCTACTATGTCGGGCGCGGCCGCGCGCAAGGCCTGCTGCCGCGCGAGTGGGCGATCTAGCCGAGGCAGAGCGGCCCATAGGCGAGGACGTGCGACCAGCGGCCCGGCCGCACCGGCGCATAAAGCCAGTTCGCCTCCGTGTGCCAGCCCTGCGCATCGTGCTTCAACAGTGCAGCATTACCTTCCGCCGTGCAGGACAAAATTGCCGTCGTGTAGCCATCGGCGGCGAGACGATCGAGCGTCGCGGGCTCGGCGTCGGTCACGGCGCGGAGATCGAGATCTGGCCTGCGGACGCCCGTGTCGCGGAGCGCCACGCCCAGCATCGCCGCGACGCTGCCGTTGTCGCCCGGCAGCACGAGACCGACGCGCTCGTGGTCGTTGAGGAGCGGTGCGGCATTCCGCGCCAGCTCCCAGACGCGCAAATCGGGCGGCTCGAGGTCGAAACGCAGGAAGCGCAGGAAGGCGGGCGGCAGGACGACGACGAGCACGAGGCATCCCGCCGCAACGGCGCGCCGCTCGGTCCAGAGCGCGGGCCAACGCTCGCGCAGCAGCAGCACGACCGCGGCCATGAGCAGGAGCGAGAGATGTGTCGAGTAGCGGAAATAGGAATGCGCATCGACGGCCATCGCGGCCGACATCACGCCGAGATAAGCGACGACGAGCGCCGCGCTGTAGAGGACGAAGACAGCACCTGTAAGCACGCCCATGCGCGCCGCCACGTCCCATCCGCGCGGTCGGGCGCGCCAGGCCGCCGCCGCCACCGCCAGAACCAGCAGCCCATAAAACGGGAATTTCTCGATTGCCGCATGCCCCATACTGGCAAGCATCGCCGGAAGGGCATCGGTGAGCCAAAGGCTCGGCGCGCGGAAAACGAGTTCGCCTTCGGGCAAATGGCTTGCCACATACCAGCGCCACGCCGCAAACAGGACGGCTGCGGGCGCAGCCGCGGCAGCGAGGCGCGCGATCCTTGCGCGCGCCCCCGCTCCTTCGGCAAGCGCGAGCGCGGCGCCGCCCGCGAGCACCGCGAGGGCGAGCGCCACGCCATCCTGCTTCGTCTCGACGAGCGCCGCGAGCGAACCAGCGAGGAGCGCCAAGGACGGGCCCGGCTCGCGTGCAGCAGACACGCGTACCACAAACCACGCGGCAAATCCGAGCGCCGCCGCCTCCGGCAATTCGCCATAGCCGGGCAGATCGTAGCGTGGCACGAAGCCGGGATTGAGCGCGGTCGCAAGCAAGAGTCCGAGCGCCGCAGCGCCCCAGGAGGGCGCGGTCGCGTTCTCCCCGCGTCCCTCGACGAGCCGCGCGAGGAAGAGCGCCATCGCCAGCACGAGCACGAAATTGAAGGCGATGAGCGCGTTTGCCGGAAAGCCCGGCGTCAAAAGGCCCGCCACGTATCCGGCAATCTGCAGATTGTAAGGTGCCACCGGCAAATATGAGGCATCGGCCGGGCGGCCGGGGCCTGGAAAGTAGCCGTGGTCGTGGAGATAGGCTGCGTTCGGAAGGATGTTCAGGAATGTGTCGGGCTCGCTTGGCCGCGCGCTTGCAAGAATGACGAAGAGCGGCAACGCGACGAGCGCGATCTTCCCCAGCGCGCGCCAATCCTCTGCGCCGAGCCGGAAACGCGGCACAGCGAGCATCACGATGCCGAGCGCGGCAAGTGCCACAGCGAGCGGCCGCATCGAAGCCGTCGTCGCGACGCCCCAAAGCGTGAGCACCAACGACGCGACGCCCCAGCCCGCGACGAGCGCCGCCTCGGGCGCGGCGCGGCCCAGCGCCACGAACCGCCCCAGCCCGAGGAACGCGAGCGCCGCGAACGCCGCGCCAGCCCAGCCGGCGAGCGCTGCCGCCGAAGGTACGAGAAGCTCCATTGCCCGCATCCTAGCGAGCCTCGCGGCGCTTCGCGTTGCTCCTCGCAATGACAGTGTGATGTCCAGACTCTAGATTGGCGCGATGGAGCGCCTCGTCGCCGCCGAAGTGATCTTATCGCTCTCTGTGCTGGCGCTTCAGGAGGTGCCGCGCGGCTATGGCGGGTGGACGCTCGCGGCCATCGCGGTCCTGCTCGCGCTTCTCCCGATCCTCGCGCACCTTGCCGAGCGTCCGCGCGCGCGGCCGGGAGTCGCTGCAGAGCGCACCGCGGGAGCGGCGCTCGTCCTCTTCGCGATCCTGCAGCTGGGCTTCGGGCTGATGCGCACGATCAAGCCCAAGGTCATCGACATCGGTACGACGACGGTTGCATCGCTCGCAGCGCTCGCGCACGGCAACAATCCATATGCGTTTCCGGTCGATCCGCTCGCCGGCGGCATTTCCGGGGCGGCTGCCGCCTTCCACGGCTACAAATACCTGCCGATGACGCTCGCGGTTTACGCGCCGCTCGTCTGGCCTTTCGGCGTGCGCGGAGTCGTGCTGACCAATATCGTGCTGCAGGGCGCGACGACGGCGGCGCTCGCGCGCTTGGCGGGACGCGGCGTTGCCAACGGCGGATTTGTGGGCGTCGTCGCGGCGGCGCTCTATCTGAGTCTCCCCTTCCCCGCCTATCAGCTCCTCGCGCGCGGCGCCAACGATCTTGTCCCGGTGCTGGGCCTCATCCTGGCACTGATCGCGCTCGAGCGCCGCCCGTTCGTGGCGGGCCTTCTCGTCGGGCTTTCGATCGCGGCGAAGCCGATGCCCGGTGCGGCAGCGCTTTTGTGCCTCGTGCCCGCGGCGGGTGCGCGCAAGGTCTTCTGCGCCGGCCTCGCCGTCGGGCTCCTTCCGATCCTGCCCTTCGCGCTCGCCGATCCGCATGCGTTCTGGAGCAACATCGTACTCTTCCCGGCCGAACGCCCGATCGACGACACGAGCTGGCTTTACGGCCTACCCGCCACTGCCGCGCTCATGGCCCGTGCGCTTGCCGCGGCAATTCTCCTTGCCCTCTTTGTCCGCGCTCGGCGCGCCCCGACGCCGCCGGGCGGCCGCCTCGTTCCGGTTGTGGCGGCGATTCTCGTTGTCTTTGCGGTCGGCCCCGACATGCACCACAATTACTATCTGTGGTTCATACCGCTCTTCGCCGTGCTCGCGGCCCGCGCCGCCTGCGGCGCAGCGGAAAACACGAGGGAACGCGCGGCATGAGTACCGCGACCGACGCCCCCCAGCCCCGCGCCCGCACCGGGCTCGCGCGCCATCCGCGCGCGCTCTCGGCGCGCATCAAGGCCTTCCTGCCGCACGGACTTTTCGGCCGCTCGGTGCTGCTTTTGGCGGCGCCGCTCATCCTGAGCCAGATGGTCGGCACGTGGGTGTTCTACGATCGGTTCTGGACCACGCTGATGCGCCGCAATGCATTCGCAGCGGCCAGCGAGATTTCGCTCATCGTCACCGGCCGCCACGCCTTCGCCCCCGCCGACGAGCGACGCTTCATCGCGCTGGTCGACGCTACGACCGGCTTCCGCGCGACCGTCCTGCCGAAGGGGACCGAGCTTGCGCCCTCATCCAGCGATGTCGGCAGCGTCGGGCAATATCTCTCGGCGGCCCTTGCGGCCGGCAGCCTCGGCCCGTTTGCGATCGACGACCGCGAGTGGCCCGCAAACCTGCTCGTGCGCGTCAAGGACGGCAGTGATGTGCTCGAGATCGCCGTGCCGCGCGACCGGCTCTACACCTCGATGGTGTTCGTGGTGCTGAGCTGGATGGTGGGGACGGCGCTCGTCACTCTGGCGATCGCGATGCTGTTCCTGCGGAACCAGGTGCGCTCGCTGCGCCGGCTCGCGGTCGCGGCCGAGGCGTTTGGGCGCGGCGTTGACGTGCCGAGCTTCAGGCCGCAAGGCGCAACCGAGGTGCGTCAAGCCGCGGCAGCATTCCTCAGCATGCGCCAGCGTATCCAACGCCAGATCTCACAGCGCACCGAGATGCTCGCCGGCATCTCGCACGATCTGCGTACGCCCTTGACGCGCATGCGGCTTGAGCTCGAGCTCATGCGCGACAGCGAAGAAGTGCGCGGCCTCACCTCGGATGTGGGCGAGATGCTGAAGATGGTGGAGGCCTATCTGAGCTTCGCCCGCGGCGAGGGCGACGAGCAGGCGCGTATTACGGATGTGATGCGGCTCCTCGGCGACGTCGTCGCCGGCGCGCGGCGCGACGGGATCGAGATCATGCTCGCGGGACCAGCCACGCTCGAGATTCCGGTGCGGCCCGACGCGCTCCGCCGCGGCCTCACCAATCTCGTCGGCAACGCGGCGCGCCACGGCACCCACGTCTGGATCACGGTAACCGCCGGGCGCACCATCGACATCATCATCGATGACGACGGTCCCGGCATCCCAGAAGCTTCGCGCGAGGCGGTGTTCCAGCCGTTCTTCCGCCTCGAGACCTCGCGCAACGCCGAAACGGGCGGCATCGGCCTTGGCCTCACCATCGCGCGCGACACCATGCTGAGCCACGGCGGCGCCTTGACGCTCGAGACCTCGCCGCAAGGCGGTCTCCGCGCGCGCTGTTCGCTGCCGGCGACGGAGATCGCCTCACTCCTCGGCAGCAAGGGATGAGCGAGCTTGTGTGGGGTCTCGGCCCAGTCGGCCGATTTGATGGCCCGAGGCTTACCGCCGCGCCTTTTCGGCGGCTTCCTTGGCCAGGCGAAGCTCGCGAAGCCGATCGGTCTTCTGTATCTCGGCCTCGCGTTCCTTGTCGCGCTTCGAGATTTGCGCGGCCGCTTCTTTCTTTGCTTTCTTGAACAGATCGTTGGCCCGCTGACGAGATGCCTCTCGCAGATCATCGAGCTTCGTCATGCCTTGCTCCAGTCCGCGAAATTGCGGCTAGCGACGTTCAATAGCCCTCGCGCTCCATGCGCTTCCTGAGAGCCTTGCGGGTACGGCGAATGGCATCGGCCAGCTCGCGCGCCCTGCGCTCGGACGGCTTCTCGTAAGCACGCCGACGCTTCATCTCGCGGAAAATGCCCTCGCGCTGCATCTTCTTCTTGAGCACCCGCAGCGCGGCGCCGACGTCGTTGTCCCGGACGAAAACTTGCATCGCACCACCCGAATGCTACAAAAAATATGAGGGCGGCCGTTGGGCCGCCCCCGATCTTGCGCTCAGGCGAGCGAGACGTGCCCCGCGGCCTGCTTGCCACGCTCCGTGACAACCTCGTAACGCACCTTCTGGCCCTCGTTCAAAGAGCCAATTCCCGCGCGCTCAAGCGCCGAGATGTGCACGAACACATCCTTGCCGCCGTCCTCGGGCTGGATGAAACCAAAGCCCTTCTGCGCGTTGAACCATTTTACTGTACCAAGAGCCATAGCGGCCTCCTAAGTGTGGTTAATCCGCTCTGCGCGCTGGGCGCAGAGCGATGCAGTGTCGGCCTCATGAATCTTGGGGAGATCGCCCTCAGGCGATTCGGCAAGCGCCGAAGCGGAGACTGATTCCGGGAACATGGGTCGTGACGGCCGGAAAAGCAAGGATGCCCAGGACTCGGGATCGACGGCGCCCGTCCCGCTCGGGGCCGGATCCCACCCCGTCTCGTCATTTCGGGGACACCGCGCTGCCGCCCGGGGTTGCGGGGACGTCCCCAAGGCACGCCTCGCAGAGACACCCGTCCGTCGTTTCGGGCATCGGCCGGAACGGCAGCTTCGCACACCAGCATTCGGGGCCGGGATGGCACGCGATCGGCGCGCCGCAGCGTGCGCAGCGCGCCGTCGCCGTGCCTCGGGGCGGGCTTAGGCCAGATACCACTCCAGCCCGTCATGGCCCGGCATGTAGGCGGTGTTGGTCTGTGCCGGATTGCGGTTGACGAGCGGGCGCCCCATCAGCGGGTGGCGCGACGAGCGCGTCTCGTGCTCGATCTTGAACAGCACCTTGCGGCTGTCGAGATCGATGATGTCGGTGAAGCGGTACTCGTGCTCGCCATTTTCCATCGTGATGAGGTCGAGCTTGCCGAGCTTTTTGTACGGCCCCGAGAAATCCTTGATGTAGATCTGGATATGGTGGCCGTCATAGTCGGGGATCGGCTTGTCGGTCTCGCGGAAGATGAGTTCCTGGTCCGGGCCCGACTGGACATGCGCGGCCGGGCCGCCGCCGTTCGTGTGCACCTTCGAAGGCGCGCCCAGAACCTCCTGATAGAAGCGCGCGATGCCGGGTGCCGCGCCCACGGGTACGTCAAACTCGATGTAGGGCATGCCGAGCTTCTGGCGGCCGAAACGCCCCGTATCGGGGAAGTGGCAGCGAATGCGGTCGCCAAAGGGCGAGGTGGCCTCGACGAAATCATTGCCCTCGCGGCATTCGAATTTCGAGCCGTTGAGGTGCTTCTTCACGGCCGACAGGCGCTCCAGCAGCTCCTTGCGGTCGGGCACGATGATGCCGGTGCAGCCGCGCAGGTTCTGCGGCTTCGCTGCAGTCGGCAGGTGGAATTGGCTGCGCCCGACATTGATCCACATGTTGTTGGTGCTGACCATGATGTAGGGATCGCGCGTCAGGCCCAATCCGGCGACGTAGTAGAGCGTCGCGAGGCTCTGATCCGGGATGGTGACGTTGACGTGTTCGAGCTTAAGGATATTACCGACATCTTGGCCCGAACGGTCCAGCTTCGCTTCCATGGGTCCTCCTTCCGGGAGCCGCCCCTTATCTTGCCCCGCGCACGCCCGGCGTCAACTGGCGCGCGCTCCTCGTCCCCCTCCGGGCCGGACGGGAGGGTTGGGCCACGGAAGCGTTCGGCCTATATAGGCCTAAATGCAATATATCCTGCCGATCTTCTTTGTCCTCGCCATGCTTGGCACGCTCGGCGCGCTGGCATTCGGCGTGTTTTCGATGGCTAAGGGAGCGGACCCCAAGCGCCAGAACAAAATCATGCAGTCGCGCGTGCTGCTTCAGGGATTGGCGCTTCTTCTGTTCGCGCTCTTCATGCTGCTCTATCGGCGCCACTGATGGTGAGCCTCACCCGCATCTACACGCGCGGCGGCGACAAGGGCGAAACCTCGCTCACGGATGGGAGCCGCGTTAAAAAGCACGATCCGCGCGTCGAGGCCTATGGCACAGTTGACGAGGCTAACGCCGCGATCGGCCTCGCGCGCCTTCATACTGAGGGCGCGGCCGACGAAATTCTCGCCCGCATCCAGAACGACCTCTTCGACCTGGGCGCCGATCTCTCGACGCCCGAGGCAGGCCGCAAAGCCGAGGGCGCGCTGCGCATCGTCGCGGCGCAGGTCACGCGCCTCGAGCATGAGATCGACACGATGAACGGCGAGCTGCAGCCGCTCCAGTCTTTCGTGCTGCCGGGCGGCACGGCGAGCGCGGCCTATCTTCACCTCGCGCGTACCGTCGTGCGGCGCGCGGAGCGCCTCGTTGCGGCGCTCGCGGAAGCCCATCCGGTCAACCCAGAGGCGTTGAAATATTTGAACCGCCTCTCGGATCACCTGTTCGTCATGACCAGGCACCTCAATGATCGCGGCGCGCGCGACGTGCTCTGGCAGCCAGGCGCTTTTCGCTCGTGACATGAGGGTCTTGCGTTCGCTTTGTGCACGTGCACAATTCGTTGCCGCGCCGCAACATGGCGCCGCTTCGCGAGGCCCAGAATGAAGGTTCTCGTCGCCGTCAAGCGGGTGATCGACTTCAACGTCAAAGTGCGGGTCAAGGCCGACCACAGCGGCGTCGAGACCCAGAACGTGAAGATGTCGATGAATCCGTTCGACGAGATCGCTGTCGAGGAGGCGATCCGCCTCAAGGAAGCGGGCGCGGCGAGCGAAATCGTTGCCGTGTCCATGGGTCCCGCCCAGTGCCAGGAGACAATCCGCACCGCGCTTGCCATGGGCGCGGACCGCGGCATTCATGTCGACACGGCGGTCGAGCTGCAGCCGCTCGCCGTTGCCAAGCTGCTCGCGGCGATCATCGCAAAGGAACAGCCGGGTCTCGTCATCCTTGGTAAGCAGGCGATCGACGACGATTGCAACCAGACCGGCCAGATGCTGGCAGCGCTGCTCGGCTGGCCGCAGGCGACCTTCGCGTCGAAGCTGAAGCTCGGCGAGGGCAAGGCGCAAGTGACGCGCGAGGTCGATGGCGGGCTCGAGACGGTCGAGATCAAACTCCCGGCGGTCGTCACGACCGATCTGCGCCTTAACGAACCGCGCTATGCCTCGCTCCCCAACATCATGAAGGCGAAGAAGAAGCCGATCGACCCGCTGACGCCGGAAGCGCTGGGCGTCGATCCGGCGCCGCGCCTCAAGACCCTCAAGGTCGACGAGCCGCCGCGCCGCCAGGGCGGACGCAAAGTCGGCTCCGTCACAGAACTCGTCGACAAGCTCATGAACGAGGCGCGGGTCATCTGATGCTTCTCGTCGTCGCCGAACACGACAACGCGTCGCTGAAGCCGGCGACGCTCAATGCCGTCGCAGCCGCGGCGGCGATCGGCGGCGACCTCCACCTCCTCGTGGCCGGCGCGAACTGCCGCCCCGCGGCCGAGGCCGGTGCCAAGGTCAAGGGCGTCGCCAAGGTTCTGCTCGCCGAGAGCGCGGAGCTCGAGCACCCCGTGGCCGAAGATCTGGCTGCGCTCGTCGTGCCGCTCGCGAAGGCCTACAGCCATGTGCTCGCGCCCGCCACCACGTTCGGCAAGAACTTGATGCCGCGGGTCGCGGCGCTCCTCGATGTCGCGCAGATCTCCGACATCTCGGGCGTCGTGTCGCCTGACACGTTCGTTCGCCCGATCTATGCCGGCAACGCGCTCGCGACCGTGCAGTCGAGCGACACGATCAAAGTCATCACCGTGCGCAGCACGGCTTTCTCTGCCGCCGAGTCGTCGGGCGGGGCGGCGTCGATCGAGTCCCTGCCGGCGCCGGCCTCGGCGGGACTTTCGCGCTTTGCCGGGGCCGAGCTTGCGCGCTCGGAGCGGCCCGAGCTCACAAGCGCACGCGTCATCGTCTCGGGCGGGCGCGGCATGCAGTCGGGCGACAATTTCAAGCTTCTGGAAAGCCTTGCCGACAAGCTTGGCGCCGCGGTGGGCGCTTCGCGCGCCGCCGTCGATGCCGGCTTCGTCCCCAACGACTACCAAGTCGGGCAGACCGGCAAGATCGTCGCGCCCGAGCTCTACATCGCGGTCGGCATCTCCGGCGCGATCCAGCACCTCGCGGGCATGAAAGACTCGAAGGTGATCGTCGCCATCAACAAGGATGAGGAAGCGCCCATCTTCCAGGTCGCCGATTACGGGCTGGTCGGCGATCTCTTCCAGGTCGTGCCGGCGCTCGACGCCGAGCTCGCGAAGCGCAAGGAAGGCAGCCGATGAGTGAGAACATCAAATCGATCGGCGTCATAGGCGCAGGCCAGATGGGAAGCGGCATCGCCCATGTCGCAGCGCTCGCAGGGTGCGAGGTCGTGCTGAACGACATCGATGGCAAGGCCCTGGAACGCGCCGTCGAAGGGATCGACCGCAATCTCGGCCGCCAGGCCGCGCGCGGCAAGATCAAGGAGGAGGAGCGCAGGGCCGCGCTTTCCCTTATCTCCACCGCGACCGCGTTCGACGCCTTCCGCGATTGCGACTTCGTGATCGAAGCCGCGACCGAGCGCGAGGACGTGAAGCGCGACATCTTCAAGAGGCTCGTGCCGAGCCTCAAACCTGCAGCGATCGTGGCGTCCAACACGTCCTCGATCTCGATCACGCGCCTTGCTGCCGCGACCGACCGGCCGGAGCGCTTCATCGGCATGCATTTCATGAACCCGGTGCCGGTGATGCAGCTTGTTGAGCTCATTCGCGGCATCGCCACCGACGAGGCCACCTTCAAGACGATCCGCGAGCTTGCCGTGAAGCTCGGCAAGACGCCGGTCGCGGCCGAGGACTTCCCCGCCTTTATCGTCAACCGCATCCTGCTGCCGATGATCAACGAGGCGGTCTACACGCTTTACGAGGGCGTGGGCTCGGTCGAAGCGATCGACACGGCGATGAAGCTCGGCGCCAACCATCCGATGGGGCCGCTGCAGCTCGCGGACTTCATCGGCCTCGACACCTGCCTTTCGGTGATGCAGGTACTCCATGAGGGCCTCGCCGATTCGAAATACCGGCCCTGCCCGCTCCTCGTCAAATATGTCGAGGCTGGCTGGCTTGGGCGCAAGGCGAACCGCGGCTTCTACGACTATCGCGGCGAGAAGCCGGTGCCGACGCGCTGACGCCGGCGAGCAGGGCCTTTCTGTCCGGCGCCCCCGGCATTGATGACGGTTCGATGGCAGACTCGCGCGGACGCGGGAGTTGGCTTGGCAGAGCCTCCCCGCGCGTGCTAGGAGGGCGTAAATCGGTGGGTCGGACGAGGATCGAATTTGTCTGTCGCGCTCGATAGTTGCCCGGCACTTGTGCTCAACGCCGATTTCCGGCCGCTGAGCTACTTTCCGCTGTCACTATGGTCGTGGCAGGACACGGTCAAAGCCGTGTGCCTCGATCGCGTCAACATCATCTCGGAATACGATCACGTGGTCAGGAGCCCGTCGTTCTCGATGCGGCTCCCGTCCGTGATCTCGCTCAAGGAATATATAGCGGCCGCGCGCCGCCCCGCCTTCACGCGGTTCAACGTGTTCCTGCGCGACCGCTTCGTGTGTCAGTACTGCGGCGACTCCTTTCCCTCGCACGATCTTACGTTCGACCACGTGGTGCCGCGCTCGCGCGGCGGCTCGACGACCTGGTCGAACGTCGTCACGGCGTGCTCAACCTGCAACTTGAGCAAGGGCAATCGCATTCCTGAGGAGAGCGGCATGTTTCCGCGCCACATGCCGCGCCAGCCGACGACCCAGCTCCTGCGCGAGAACGGCCGCGCCTTTCCGCCCAATTTCCTGCACCGGAGCTGGCGCGACTTCCTTTACTGGGACACCGTACTCGAGCCCGAGTGAACCCGAGGTGCTACTGGCGGCTCGTCGGGATCTGCCACGGCATGGCGCCCAACGGCTCCTGCTCACCGACCATGCCGGGCTTCGAAGCGGTCGGTCCATGCTCGAGCGAGCTTGAAATGTCCGAACTGATGCCACGCTGCTGCGAGTAATCGACCTCGCGCGCGCCGCCGGCGCAGCCTGCGAGCATCAGCCCACCCAAAAGTACGACGAGCCCCAGGCGGTCGATCCTCATGTCCTCCTCCAACCCCCACGCCTACATGATACGAACCCGTGGCCGCGTTCGATCTCACCCGCACTCGTTGACGTATTTTTGCGACGCCGCTACCACCCCTTTATGAGCCTCCTGCGCCATGTCCGCCAGTGCAACTGCTATGCGGCAGAGAAATTTCTCCCATTCAACCATGAGGGTGAACGGCTGGGCCTGGTGCGGCGTGACAACGCCGAGCATCTGCGCCGCTTTCCCTCGCTCTTCCGGGTCGGGCGAGACGAGGTAGCGCTAATCATCGGCGGCGGCTTCGAGCACGTGAGCGCGCGCGTCGACGAAGCGGTCGAAACGCTCGTTTCCGACGGCATCGTACCGAAATGGCGCTACGAGGATTTCGCCATCGCGCCGCGTTGGGGCGCAGCGCCGCATTTCCGGCTCGACCGCGGCGCGGTTCCTTTCTTTGGCGCGCGCGCCTATGGCGTGCACTTGAACGGTTGGCGACGCGATCAGGGCCGCCTCATGCTCTGGGTCGGGCGGCGCGCACCCGACAAGAAGGTGGCGCCTAACAAACTCGACAATCTCGTCGCGGGCGGTATTTCGTGGCAGCACGGGCTCGAAGCGACGCTCGTCAAGGAAGCGGAGGAAGAGGCCGCGATCCCGGCCGACGTCATTGCGCACGCGGTGCCCGTCGGCGCGATCTTATATCGCTGCGAGACCGAACTCGGGCTGCGCGATGATGTGCTGTTCGTCTACGACCTCGAGACGCCAGCGACGTTCGTGCCAAGGAACACCGACGGCGAGCTCACAGAGTTCATGCTGATGCCGGCCGACGAAGTCGTGGCGCGAGTACGCGACACCGACGACTTCAAGTTCAACGTCAATCTGGTGATCGCCGATTTTGCCGTGCGCCGCGGCGTCGTGACGCCGGACGAGCCCGACTATCTCGAGCTCGTCGCGGGTCTGCGCCGGCCGCCCGAGTAGAAATGGACCCGGCCTACATGCCGCCAGCCCCGCCACCGCCGGTGTTGGGTGCGCAGCCGACCAATTCGGGATTGCCGGCGCAGCCAGAATCGTAAGGCGCCGAGTTCTGGCACGCCGCCAGCGCCAGGAGCATCACCAAGACCAGGTATCTCATCGACCTCTTCCAACGATCGCCCATTCTGCCGCGGCTCGGCAGCGCTATAAAATCACGTCGCGGTTATCGCGAGGGGCGATGCGGCTTTATTTCGCCTATGGCTCGAACATGGCGGCGACGGCAATGGCCCGGCGCTGCCCGTCGGCTCGGCTTCTGGGCCCGGCCACGCTCGCCCAACATCGTTTCGCCGTCATCCGCGGCGGCCACGGCACCGTGCGGCCACAGGCGCGTGCAGACGTGCACGGCGTGCTGTGGCGCATCGGCCGGACGGACGAGGCGGCACTCGACCGCTACGAGGAGATAGAGCGCGGCCTCTACCGCCGCAGGATGTGCCTCGTCCGCTTTCGCGGCCGTCCGTGCCGTGCGCTCGTTTATGTCGCCGCAGCGCGGGCGCCAGGCCGCCCGCGCCCCGCCTATATCGCCGCGATCCTCGCTGCCGCGCGCGGCTTCGGATTTCCCGTCGCCTACGTCGCCGCGCTTTCCGCCATGGCGCGCACTTCCGCCGGCGAGCGCCCCGCCCGACGCAGCGCCGCGAGCGTCAGTGCCTTGTCGCGCTTGGCCAGCCGACGTCCGGCCGCGTCGGTCACGAGCGGGTGATGGCGGTAGAGCGGCACGGGCAGATCGAGCAAAGTCTGCAACAAGCGATGAACATGCGTTGCGGCGAAGAGATCGGCGCCGCGCGTGACGAGGCTCACGCCTTGCATCGCATCGTCGATCGTGACCGCGAGATGGTAGCTCGTCGGCGTATCCTTGCGCGCGAGCACCACGTCACCGAGGAGAAGCGGGTCGGCCGTCACCCTACCCGCCACCTCGTCGGTCCAATCGAGCGGCCCGGTGCGCACGATGGCTTTCGCCACGTCGAGCCGCAGCGCGAACGACGCGCCCGTCGCGATCTTCTTCGCGCGCTCGGCTTCGGAGAGACCGCGGCAGGTGCCGGGATAGAGCGGCCCGTCCGGTCCTTGCGGCGCATCGAGCGCGCGCGCGATGTCGGCGCGCGAGCAGAAGCATGGATAGATAAGCCCCTGAGCTTCGAGTCTGCCGAGCGCGGCGCGGTAGTCGCCCAGATGCTCCGACTGGCGCCGTACCGGCCCATCCCAGTCGAGGCCGAGCCATTCGAGATCGCGCACGATCGCGCCCACGAACTCCTCGCGGCAGCGGCCGGAATCGATATCTTCGATGCGCAGGAAGAAGCGGCCATCACTCTCGCGCGCGCGGCGCCAGGCATAGACTGCGGCGTACGCATGGCCCAGATGCAGGAGCCCCGTGGGACTCGGCGCAAAGCGTGTCACCGGCATGGCAACAGCAAGGCAGCGGATGACAGCAGTCGCGTCATGCTCTATCGAGAGGACGAGGTTACGACATGCCAGAACTTCTGCCGCAAATGACCGGCCCCAGCCGCAGACCCGCCAACGGCGCCGCGCCCAAGAAACTCGTCGTGCTGCTGCACGGGCTCGGCGCCGACGGCAGCGACCTGATCGGGCTCGCGCCTTATTGGGCTGCGCTCTTGCCCGATGCCGAGTTCCTGTCGCCCGACGCGCCCTTCCCGTGCGACATGGGCCCCTATGGGCGGCAATGGTTCAGCGTGCAGAACCGCACGCCCGAAACGGCGCTCGCCGGCGCGCGCGCCGCGGCGCCGATCCTCGATGCCTTCCTCGACGACGCGCTCGCCAAGCGCGGCCTCGATGGAGGCGAGCTCGCGCTCGTGGGATTCTCGCAGGGCGCGATGATGTCGCTCTTCGTCGGCTTCCGCCGGGCCAAGGCGCCGGCAGCGATCGTGGCCTATTCCGGCGCGCTCATCGCACCGCAGCTTCTCGGCGCCGAGATGCGCAGCAAGCCACCGGTCCTCGTCATTCACGGCGACGCAGATCCCGTCGTGCCGCCAAGCATGCTGCCGGCTGCCGTCTCGGCCTTGAAGGCGAACGGCGTCGCGGTCGAGGAACTTATGCGCCCCGGCCTTGGCCACAGCATCGACGAAGAAGGACTCGCGCGCGGAGGCGCCTTCCTGCGCGACCATTTCGCGCGCGCTACTTGAGCGAGGCCGCGCCCGTCGCATCGGCGTAAGTCGAAAGCAGCTTCACCATCGCGTCCGAATCCCACGCGGCTGCCCCTTCGAGCCGGCCGCGTACGAGACCGTCGCGGTCGATCAGCACGCTCGTCGGCAGACCCTCGATGCCGAAGGCGTGTCCCACGTCGTTCTTCTCGTCGAGATAGATCGCGAGCTTCCCGACGCCGTGCTTCTGCACGAACGGATCGACCAGCTCGGCGCCGCGGCGATCCTCCGACACCGCGAGAATCGCCAGGCCCTGAAGTTTCTGCTGGAGCCGGAGGAGCGACGGCATTTCCTCGACGCACGGCGCGCACCAAGTCGCCCAGAAATTGACGAGCACCGTCTGCCCGCGGAAGGAAGCAAGCGTCACTGTCTTGCCGGATTCCTCGATGAGCGTGGCCGCAGGCGCTGGCCGGGGCTCGGCCAGCGCGGTAAACTTGCCGAGCGCCTGGCCGGACGGAGATTGTTCCGCAACATTCGGCGGACGCTCGGTCGCGATGTGGTAGATGAGCGCGCCGAGAACGATGACGCAAAGGACCAAGAGCCCGGTGACCGCGCGCAGCAGCAATTTCATGGAAGCCAGCCTCCCATGAGCGCGAAGCGTCCACCGGCGCCGCGCCCGGCCGCGCCCGCTGCCGCCTGGAGCGGCCGCTTCAGCGGCACTCCGGCCGAGGTGATGCAGCGCGTCAATGTCTCGATCGAGTTCGACAAGCGTCTCTATGCCCAGGACATCGCCGCCTCGCTCGCGCACGCCGCGATGCTCGTGGAGCAGCGCATCCTCGGCCCGGAAGATGGGGCGGCGATCGCCGCGGGTCTAGAGAAAATCCGCGCCGAGATCGAAGGCGGCACCTTCCCCTTCCGCGCCGAGCACGAAGATATCCATCTCAATATCGAGGCGCGTCTCACCGAGCTCATCGGCCCCGCAGCAGGCCGGCTGCACACCGCGCGATCTCGCAACGACCAGGTGGCAACCGATTTCCGCCTCTGGGTGCGCGACGCGATCGACCGGATCGACCGCGCGCTCGCGGATTTGCAGGCCGCGCTCATCGACCGCGCGGAGGAGCATGCCGCCACCATCATGCCCGGCTTCACCCATCTCCAGACGGCGCAGCCGGTGACGTTCGGCCACCATCTCCTCGCCTATGTCGAGATGACGGGGCGCGACCGCGCGCGCTTCGCCGGCGCGCGCAAGCGTCTCAACGAATCTCCCTTGGGCGCCGCGGCGCTCGCCGGGACTTCGTTCCCAATCGACCGCGACAAGACGGCGCACGCCTTGGGCTTCGACCGGCCCGCCGCCAATTCGATCGACGCCGTCTCCGACCGCGACTTCGCGCTGGAATTCCTCGCTGCCGCCGCGATCGCAGCCACGCATCTCTCGCGTTTCGCCGAGGAGATGGTGATCTGGACGAGCGAGCCGTTCCATCTCGTGCGGCTCTCCGATGCCTTCACCACCGGCAGCTCGATCATGCCGCAAAAACGCAATCCCGATGCCGCCGAGCTTGTGCGCGCCAAGGCGGCGCGCATCGCGGGCTCGCTCACAGTGCTCCTCGGCGTGATGAAGGGTTTACCACTCGCCTACGCCAAGGACATGCAGGAGGACAAGGTTCCGGTCTTCGACGCGGCCGACACGCTCGAGCTGTCGCTTGCAGCGACGGCGGGCATGGTGCGCGACATGACGGCCGATCAAGCGGCGATGCGCGAGCTCGCCGCGCGCGGCTTCAGCACCGCGACCGACCTCGCCGACTGGCTCGTGCAGAAGCTCGGCCTGCCCTTCCGCGAAGCGCACCGCATTACCGGCGCGCTCGTGCAGCGCGCCGAAGCGCGGCGGTGCCCGCTCGCCGATCTGCCGCTCGCCGAGATGCAGGCGGTCGAGCCGCGGATCGAGAAGTCCGTCTACGACATACTGACGGTCGAGCGCTCGATCGCGAGCCGCGCGAGCTATGGCGGTACCGCGCCCGACGTCGTCGCGCGCGCCGCGGCCGAAGCACGGAAGCGGTTCCTCAAATGACGGCGGCTCGGCAAACGCCCTCTCCCCGCCGGGGAGAGGATTGGGGTGAGGGGGGCATTCCCCGTCGCCTGCCCCCTCACCTCGCGCTTTGCGCCACCCTCTCCCCGATGGGGAGAGGGATCATGTTAATCCTCCTCCTCGCCCTCCTCCTGCCGCTCGCGGGATGCGGCAAGAAAGGGCCGCTCGAGCCGCCGCCAGGCGAGCCCAGCACCTATCCGCGGACCTACCCCAGTGAATAACGGGCTTCCGGGCACGCCCGAGTTCGCCTATCGCGATGGTGAACTTCAGGTCGAGGACGTGCGCCTCGGCGCCGTCGCCGAGGCCGTGGGGACGCCGGTCTACGGCTACTCGGCGGCGCATATCGAGCGACAATACCGGCGCTTCGCCGCCGCCTTCGCGGGCACCGGCGCCGGCATCTTCTATTCGGTGAAGGCGAACTCGAACGTGGCCGTCGTCGCGACCCTGGCGCGGCTTGGCGCCGGCGCCGACGTCGTATCGGAAGGCGAGTTTCGCCGGGCGCTCGCGGCCGGCGTGCCGGGTGAGCGCGTGGTCTTCTCCGGCATCGGCAAGACGGCCGCCGAGCTGCGCTTCGCGCTGACCCATGGCGTGCGGCAGATCAACGTCGAATCCTTTCCAGAGCTCGCGCTCGTCGCCGATGTTGCCACCGGGCTCGGCAGGCGCGCGTCGGTGTCGATCCGCGTCAATCCCGATGTCGACGCACAAACGCACGCCAAGATCACCACCGGCCTCGCCGAGAACAAGTTCGGCATCGACGTCTCACACGTGCACGAAGCCTTTGTCCGGATGCGGGATCTGCCCGCGCTCGAGCCGGTCGGCATCGCCGTTCATATCGGCTCGCAGCTCACCTCCTTGGCCCCATTCGAGCAAGCCTTCGCGCGCGTTGTGGCGCTAATCGCCGAGCTGCGGAGCGCCGGCTTTGCGGTCGAGCGGCTCGATCTCGGCGGCGGGATCGGCATCCGCTACCGCGACGAGACACCGCCGGCGATCGAGGACTATGCCGCCCTCGTGCGACGGCTGGTCGGCCCCCTCAATGTGCATCTTGCCTTCGAGCCAGGCCGTCTCATCGTCGGCAATGCCGGTGCGCTCGTCGCCCGCGTCCTTTACATCAAGGAGGGCGTGACGCGCCGCTTCATCGTGCTCGACGCGGCCATGAACGATCTCATGCGCCCGGCGCTTTACGAGGCCTGGCACGAAATCGTGCCGCTCGTCGCGCCCCGCTCCGGCGCGCCGCTCGCGCCCGCCGACGTGGTCGGGCCGGTGTGCGAAACCGGCGACAGCTTCGCCAGCGCGCGCGACCTGCCGCCGCTCGCGGCCGGCGATTACGTGGCCCTGCTCTCCGCCGGCGCCTATGGCGCATCCATGGGATCGTCGTACAATACGCGCCTGCCGGCGGCCGAGGTGCTGGTGCGGGGCAGCACATTCGAGGTGATCCGGCGACGGCCGAGCTATGACGAGGTCCTGGCGCAGGACCGGATGCCGTCCTGGCTCGCCGAACGTTGATAGGTTTGGAGGATCATGTCCCTGGCCCAGCCCGGACCCGCGCCTTCCGCCCGTGCTCCGCGCGCCGGCGCCGCCGGCTTGGAGCGGCGCCTTTGGGCCGCGCGTCTCGCGCTCGCATGGGAGCGGTTCTGGCCGGCGCTATGGCCCGCGCTTGCCGTCGCCGGCACGTTCCTGGCGCTCGCGCTCTTCGACCTGCCCGCCGAGCTTCCGGGCCTTGCGCATCTCGCGCTGCTCGTGATCTTCGCGCTGTTGCTCGCCGTCGCCTCGTGGCATGGGCTGCGCGAGTGGCGCGTTCCTGACCGCACCGCCGCGCGCCGCCGCATAGAGACCGCCAGCGGGCTCGTGCACCGGCCGCTCGCCGCGCTCGAGGATCGGCTCGCCGGCGGTGCCGACGATCCAGCCGCCGCGGCGCTGTGGCGCATCCATCGCCAGCGTATGGCGCAGGCCGCCAAAACTCTGCGCGTCGGCGCACCGGCGGCGGGACTCTTGCGGCGCGATCCCTTCGCGCTGCGCATGGTGTTGGCGCTGGCGCTTCTCATTGGCGCGATCGACGCCGGCGGCGATTGGTCCGATCGAATTTTACGCAGCCTCAGCCCGACGATCGAGCCGGGCGCGGCGGCAGCCGGCGTGGCACTCGACATCTGGGTGACGCCACCCGAGTACACCGGCCTGCCGCCTTTGTTCCTTCATGCCGACGGCGGCCGAGAGCCTGTCTCCGTTCCGACCGGCAGCACGGTGCTGGCGCAGGTCCATGGCGGTAGCACGCTGCCGGATCTCGCGCTCGACGACAAGGAAGCCGCCTTCACGAAGATCGACGACAGCAACTTCAAGGGCAGCGCCGTCATCAAAGCGGGCAAGCGTCTCACGGTAACGCAGGGCGGGCGCACGCTCGGCGCCTGGCCCATCAGGGTCGTGCCGGACCTGCCGCCGACCATCGCCTTCGCCAAGCCCCCAAGCCACACCGATCGCGGCGCGCTCCGCCTCGAATACAAGGCCGGCGACGATTATGGCGTCGAAAGCGTGAAGGCGCTGATCCGCCTCAAGGACAATCCCGCGGCAGCGCCGATGACGCTCGACCTGCCGCTGCCGGGCCAGCATCTGAAGGACGCCGCGGCCGCCAGCTACCACGATCTGACGCCCCATCCCTGGGCTGGGCTCCCGGTCGAGATCGAGCTCCAAGCCGTCGACGCAATCGGCCAGACCGGCACGAGCGAGACGATCGAGACGGTCCTGCCCGAACGCCAGTTCCACAATCCCGTGGCAAAGGCGATCATCGAGGCGCGCAAGGAGCTGTCGGTGCATCCCGAGGATCGCACCGAGGTCGCGGAGACCTTGTCCGACCTCTCGGTGCGGCCCGGTCTCTTCGGCGGCGATGTCGTCGTGTTCATGGCGCTGCGTACGGCGCAAGCGCGCCTCGTGCTGAATCACGATCCCGGCACGATCGAGGCCGTGCAGCGGCTCATGTGGGAGACGGCGCTCCGCATCGAGGACGGGCGCAGCACGACAAGCCAGAACGATCTGCGCCAGGCGATGCAACGCCTGCAGGACGCGCTGGCGCGCAACGCGCCCGACGCCGAGATCGACCGCCTGATGCGCGAGCTGCGCGAGGCGATCAATCGCTATCTTCAGGCTCTCGCGCAGCAGATGCAGCGCCAGCCGAACCAGCAAATGCAGCCGGTCGATCCCTCGCGTGTCCTCAGCATGCAGGATCTGCAGCGCATGCTCGACCGCGCGCGCGATCTGGCGCAGACCGGGTCGCGCGACGCTGCGCGCAATCTCCTATCACAGCTGCAGCAGATCCTGGAGAACCTGCGCCTCGCCCGGCCGGGCGAGATGCGCGGCGGCCAGAACCAGGCGATGCGTCAGATGGACGAGATGATGCGGCGCCAGCAACAGCTTCTCGACCGCTCGTTCCGCCGCTCGCAGCAGGGCCAGCCGCAGGGCGACGCGAGCCAAGACGACGCCAACCAGCAAGAAATGCTGCGCCAGATGCTCGGCGATCTCGAGCAGCAGATGGGCGAACAGGGCGGCGATGTGCCGGCGCCGATGGCGCGCGCCGACCGCGCCATGAAGAACGCCGTCGGCGCGCTGCGCCATGGCCGGCCGGGCGACCCGATCGGGCCGCAGACCGAGGCGCTCGACGCGCTCCAGCAAGCCGCACGCGCCATGCAGCAGCAGATGATGGGGCGCAACCCCGGCCAGCCCGGCGGCACCAATCCGGGCGATGAGCAAGGCGAGGACCAGGCGCGGCGCGATCCGTTCGGCCGCATGATCGACCAGAATGACAATGGCGGGCTCGACGACGGCGGGCTGATGCGCATGGGCAAGGCCAACGACACCGCCTTGGAGCGTGCGAAGCGCATCCTCGAGGAGCTGCGTCAGCGCGCCGGCGACCGCGATCGCCCCGTGCTCGAGCGCGACTACATCGACCGCCTGCTGAAGCAGTTCTGATTAAGTCGACCTTCAGCGACGTGACATAATATTCAGAGGATGGATTTTGCGTTCGTCATGGCCGGACTTGTCCCGGCCATCCACGCTTTGCCTCTGCTGCAAGAGCACGCGGATGCCCGGCACGGAGGCCGGGCATGACGGCGATGGCAAAGTACCCTTCACGCTGCCGCGAGCGCCTCGCTGACCGCGGCGCAGATCTCGGCGAGCGTGAACGGCTTCGCCAGAACACGGTGTGCGAGCGCCTCGAGATTGTGCGCGCGCCGGCGCTCTTCGGCATAGCCGCTGATGAGCAGGATCTTCATCGCCGGATGGTCCTTGCCCGCCTTGAGCGCGAGTGCGATGCCGTCGAGCCCCGGCATGACGATGTCGCTGACGAGAAGGTCGTAGGAGCTCCCGGCGAGCGCCGCCACTGCGGCGAGCCCGTCGGGCACGCGGCGCACCTCGTGGCCGAGCTGCGCGAGCGCGCGCGCGACGAACTCCGCGACCGACGCCTCGTCCTCGGCAAGGAGGATGCGCGCCATCCTCAGCTCCGATCGGCGCCGGCGAAGGTCACGACGACGCCCGAGGCTGCCTCGGCCGGCTGGGTGATGCTGGTGCGGAACGGCACGCTTTCACCCGGATTGAGGTGATCGGCCGGCGCTGCGACCGTGAGGTCCTGAAGATCGCGCTCGCCCTTGTCGCGCAGGATGACGACGAGCTTCGGGACCGCGCGCGCGCTCGTCGAGACGTTCTTGACCTCACCCTCGATGACGAGCGCGGGAAGCCCGTTCTCCATTTCGCGGCTTGTGGTGACATTCTCGAACTCGAGCCCGCCCACGGTCTCGCCGGCTGGAAATCCGGCGAGCTTGTAGAGCGGAGCGGCCGCCGGCACGAAGGCGATGACGCGGTCGCGCTCGACCACGGCCGCATAGCCGAGCCCGCCGATGATGGCGAGCGCCGCCACGGCGCGCGCCAGGGCGAGCCGGAGGCGCGGACGCTTCTTCGGCAGCGCCGGAAGCTGGATGCGGCCTTCGGCGGTGAGGCCGGACGCCGAGCCGCGCGCGCGCGTTGGCGCCGCCGCGGGAGCGGGCGCCGCGGCGGCGGCGGCAGCCTCGCCCGCCGCTGCGAGAGCGGGGGCTGGCCTGGGCGCCGGCGGCGCCGCGGCCGGCGCGTCGACGACAAGCGCCGCCGCCTGATCCGCCGGCGGCACTTCGCGCCACGTATGCGCGCAGCGGGCGCAGCGCACCATGCGGCCGTGAGGACCGAGCGCGCGCGCATCGACCAGGTAGCGGACGGAACAGGAGGGACAGGTAACGATCATACCGCGGCCGAAAGCCCCGGATCGTTATAAGGCGCGCCGGGCGGGCGAGGCAAGGAAAGGGCAGGCGCGCGCAGCCCCGAGTCGCGCTGGACGGCACTCCCTTCCGCATGCAATCGTGCCGAAGCGGGAGAAATCGTCTCGTGGTGCGGTTCGAGAATGTCGGGATGCGCTACGGTGCGGGGCCGGAGGTGCTGCGCGACATCACGCTGCGGCTCGCGCCGGGCTCGTTCCACTACCTGACCGGCCCCTCGGGCGCGGGCAAGACGACGCTCCTGCGCCTTGTCTACCGCGCCGAGAAGCCGTCGTCGGGGAGCCTTCATCTCTTCGACCAAGATGTGGCGAGGCTTGCACGCGACGAGCTCGCGCTGCTGCGGCGCCGCATCGGCGTGGTGTTCCAGGATTTCCGGCTCGTCGATCACTTGTCGGCGTTCGACAACGTGGCATTGCCGCTTCGCGTCGCGGGCATCGCCGAGGCTCGCGTCAAGGCGCATGTCAGCGAGCTGCTCGACTGGGTCGGGTTGAGCGAACTTTACGAGGCACGGCCGGCAACGCTCTCGGGCGGGCAGAAGCAGAGGATCGCGATCGCGCGCGCCGTGATCGGCGGCCCGAGCCTGCTCCTCGCCGACGAGCCCACCGGCAATGTCGACGACGCCATGGCCGACCGGCTCATGCGGCTGTTCGAGGAGATGAACCGGCTCGGTACGACCCTGGTGCTCGCAACGCACAACGAGACGCTCGTCGCGCGGCGACCGCATCCACGGCTTTTTCTCGAAAGCGGCCGGGTTTTTGTCGAGCCGCCGGTCCGGGTCCACGCGCAGTGAGAGGCCGCGCCATCGACATCCCGTTCGACCGTGACGGCTCCGGCCGCTTCCTGCCGTGGCTCATCGGCGTCATGGTCTATCTCGCCGCGCTCGCTGCTGCGGGCTCGCTCGTGCTCGACCGCGCGCTCGAAAGCTGGAACCGCGGGCTCGAAGGCACGCTCTCGATCGAGTTGCCGCCGCCCGCCGCTTCCGGCGACGGCGGGTTGGCCGCGGCCCTTGCGGCGCTCAAAGCGACCGATGGCGTGCGTTCTGCGCGCGCGCTCGACCGCGGCGAGATCGCGCGGCTGCTCGAGCCTTATCTCGGCGCCGACCTGCCGCAACAGCTTGCGTTGCCGCGCATGATCGACGTGAAGATCGATCCAGCCCGCCTCGACCGCGCGGCCTTGGCGGCAAAGCTTGCCGCCGTGGCGCCAGGCGCGGTTGTCGATGACCATCGCGTCTGGCTCGACCGGCTCGCGACACTCGTGCGCGCGGCCGAGGCGACGGGCCTTCTCATCGTCTTCCTCATTGCCGCCGCCGCGGTCGCGACCGTGATCTTCACGACGCGGACCGGGCTTTCCGTCCATCGCGACGTGGTCGAGCTCCTGCACGTGATCGGCGCGCGCGACGGCTATATCGCGCATCAGTTCGAGCGCCAGGCGCTGAAGCTTGGGCTCGCCGGCGGCGGCCTCGGGCTCCTACTCGCGGTGGCGACGCTGCTGGCGCTTGCACACGTGGGCGCAGCAGCGGCGATGCTCGGCCGGACGCCCTTGCCGCTGCCGGGCCTCGCGCTGGCGCCCTGGCATTATGCGGTGCTGGCGGCCCTGCCGCTCGCGGCGGCGGTCCTTGCAATGCTGACGGCGCGGCGCACGGTGCTGAGCGCGCTCGCGCGCATGCCATGAGAGGACGGCGCTGGCGGCGCGGCGCGCGGCTTGCCGCGGAACTCGTCGCGCTCCTTGGCATCCTTTGGTGCGCCGGCTTCCTGTGGTTCCTTCACCTCGTACCGGCGCGGGTCGCCGACCCCGACAGCGAGACCGACGCCATCGTGGTCCTGACCGGCGGCAGTCTGCGCGTCGAAAACGGACTGGCGCTCTTGGCCGCTGGCAAGGCGAAGAAGCTCTTCGTCTCCGGCGTCTATCATGGCGTCGATGTCGGCGAACTGCTGCGCGTATCGCGCCAGAGCCCGGAGCGCGTGCAATGCTGCATCGTGCTGGGCCATACCGCCGAGAGCACCCTCGGCAACGCGCTCGAGACCGCCGCCTTCATGACAAGCGAGGGCTATGGCTCGCTCCGCCTCGTCACGGCGAGCTATCACATGCCGCGCAGCCTCGTCGAGTTCACGCGCGCCATGCCGAAAATCCGCATCGTGCCCCACCCCGTCTTTCCCGATATCGTCCAGGATTGGTGGATGCGGCCTAGCGGCATCGAGCTTTACGGCGAGGAATACGTGAAGTTCCTGGGAGCGCTCGCGCGGCCCTACCTGCCGTTCGTACGATGATCCTGCTGCGCTCGGCGCTTTTCCAATTGCTCTTCTACGCCGCGACGGCGGCCCTGGCGGTCGTCTTCCTGCCGCTTCTCGTCTTTCCCGGCGCCTGGATGATGCGCGCGGGCACGGCATGGTCGGCACTGACGCTGAAGCTGCTCGAGCTCAGCGTTGGCCTCTCCTTCGAGGTGCGCGGACGCGAGAACCTGCCGGCCGGGCCCGTCATCATCGCCATGAAGCACCAATCGGCCTGGGACACGCTCGCCGCACCGGTCATCTTCGATCGCCCCGTCATTGTCCTGAAGCGCGAGCTCGGCTGGATCCCGTTTTACGGGTGGTACGCGTTGAAGGCGGGCATGATCCCGATCGACCGCGGCGCCGCGGCAACGGCCTTGCGCCGCATGGTGGCACGCTCGGCGCGGGCCGTGGCGGAACGGCGGCCCATCATCGTCTTCCCCGAGGGCACGCGCACGGCGCCCGGCGCGCCGCCCGCCTACCAGCCCGGCATCTACGCGCTTTACCGCCAACTCGGGCTGCCGCTCGTGCCGGTGGCGCTCAATTCGGGCCTTTATTGGGGCCGGCGCTCGTTCCGCAAGCGGCCGGGCCGGATCATCGTCGAGATCCTGCCCGCGATCCCGCCCGGCGGCGAGCGCCGTATCGTCATGGCTGCGCTCGAGGCCGCGATCGAGGGGGCCTGCGCGAACCTTCCGGGCGGCGCGCCACGGCGCTGTGGATAAGTTTGTGGAGCACAGCCGCCACCGGCACGGTGCAGACCGGGTATGAACCCCGTAATCCCCATGCCGCCAAAGACTTAGAGTGCAAGCCTCGTGTGAGCATAGAAACAAACCGGGAACTTGCGCATTGAACGGGCCATAGTTACGATATCTCGGGCTTTTCTCTTGTTCGGGGCGACCCCAAAAACCATTTGGGAAGCGTCAGCCATGGCCACTCTCGCCGCCATTTCGCAGCAGATCTGGGACATGAAGTACCGCCTGCGCGGGGCGGATGGCGCTGTTGTGGACAAGACCATCGAGGACAGCTGGCGCCGCGTCGCGGCGGCGCTCGCCGTCCCCGAAAAAGACATCGAACTCTGGACCGAACGCTTCGCCGGGGCGCTTGCCGACTTCAAGTTCCTGCCGGCGGGCCGCATCCTCGCCGGCGCCGGCACTGGCCGCAACGTCACCCTCTTCAACTGCTTCGTCATGGGCACCATTCCGGACGATATGTCCGGTATCTTCACGCACCTGCGCGAAGCGGCGCTGACGATGCAGCAGGGCGGCGGCATCGGCTACGACTTCTCGACCCTGCGGCCCAAGGGCGCGCCCGTCAAAGGCGTCGGCGCCGACGCATCGGGCCCGCTCTCTTTCATGGATGTGTGGGACGCCATGTGCCGCACCATCATGAGCGCGGGATATCGCCGCGGCGCGATGATGGCGACGTTGCGCTGCGACCATCCCGACATCGAGGCCTTCATCTCGGCCAAGGAGACGCCGGGGCGCCTCAGCATGTTCAATCTCTCGGTGCTTGCGAGCGACGCTTTCATGCGCGCGGTCAAGGAAGACGCGCCGTGGGAGCTTCATTTCGGCGGCACGACGTTCAAGGTCGTGCCGGCGCGCGATCTCTGGGACAAGATCATGCGCGCGACCTATGCCAACGCCGAGCCGGGCGTCATCTTCATCGACCGTATCAACCGGCGCAACAACCTCGCCTATTGCGAGACGATTAGCGCCACGAATCCCTGCGGCGAGCAGCCGCTCCCGCCTTATGGCGCGTGTCTCCTGGGCTCGATAAATCTCGCGGCGCTCGTGCGCGAGCCCTTCACCGAGCGGGCACACCTCGATCGGGACGAGCTTTTGCGTCTCGTGCCTCTGGCCGTGCGCATGCTCGACAACGCCATCGACGTGTCGCGCTTCCCGCTCGAGAAGCAAAGCGACGAGGCGCATGCAAAGCGCCGCATCGGGCTCGGCGTCACCGGCCTTGCCGATGCGCTGATCCTGTGCCGCGTGCGCTATGGCTCGGCCGAGGCGGTGGCGCTGACCGAGGAATGGCTGCGTGCGATCGAGCGCGCGGCTTATCTCGCCTCGACGGAGCTTGCCGCCGAGAAGGGCTCGTTCCCGCTCTTCGACGCGGAGAAATACCTCGCCGGCGAGACCGTCGCCGCATTCGACGCCGAGCTGCGCACGGCCATCGCCGCCAAAGGCATCCGTAACGCGCTCGTCACCTCGATCGCGCCCACCGGCACGATCTCGCTTCTCGCTGACAACGTCTCGTCGGGCATCGAGCCGGTGTTCAGCTTCCGCCATACGCGCAACGTCATGATGCCGGACGGCACGCGCCGCGAAGAGGAGATCGCCGACCACGCCTATCGCCTCTACCGCCGCCTTCAGGGCGAGCACGCGCCGCTGCCCGATTATTTTGTCGACGCGCAATCGCTGTCGCCCGGCGACCACGTGGTGATGCAGGCGGCGGCGCAGAAATATGTCGATAGCTCGATCTCGAAGACGATCAACGTGCCGGCGGACTTCCCGTTCGAGCAGTTCAAGGATGTCTATCTCCAGGCGTTCGAGCTCGGCTGCAAGGGCTGCACGACCTATCGGCCCAACGAGGTGACGGGCGCGGTGCTGAAGCCGGCGAAGGACGACGAGAAGCAGCAGGTGCGCCAGGCCGAGCTGCCGCTCCCGGCGCCGGCGCCGAAGCCGAAGGACATCTTTGAGGCGGGCGGCGTCGTCTACATGACGCAGCCGCTCTCCCGGCCCGAGCAGCTTCCGGGCAGCACCTACAAGATCTCCTGGCCCGAAAGCGAGCACGCGCTCTACATCACCATCAACGACATCATCCAGGACGGGCGCCGCCGCCCCTTCGAGATCTTCATCAACTCGAAGAACATGGAGCATTACGCCTGGACGGTCGGGCTGACGCGCATGATCAGCGCGGTCTTCCGCCGCGGCGGCGACGTGAGCTTCGTCGTCGAGGAGATGAAGGCGGTGTTCGATCCGCGCGGCGGCGCGTGGATGGGCGGGCGCTACGTCCCCTCGCTCCTGGCCGCGATCGGCGACGTGATCGAGCGCCACATGATCGCGATCGGCGCGATACCGCCGAAGGATGCGCGCCACGAAGAGGCCGAACGGCAGGTCGTAAACCTCCCCGGCGCGTCGGGCCCGCGCATGCGCCAGTGCCCCAAATGCGGCGAGGCGGCGCTCGTCCGCGCCGAGAATTGCGACCAGTGCACCAACTGCGATTATTCGAAGTGCGGGTGAGCGATAAAGGAGAGATCAAGTATGTCGAAGCATTTTCCTAAGGGGCTGGACGGCCGCATGCGCGATCAGGACGGCGAGATTCGCAAAAAGCGGAGCGACACGCTTGTCGGAACCTTGCGGAAGGAATATGGCGAGGAATTCGCGGAGGGATATAAATCCAATACGAAGCTCGGAACCGTCCTCAAGCGCGAGGGCGTGCAATCGCTCGATGAACTATTGAAAAAGAAGTGAAGTTCCGAAGGCCGTTCGACGAGTAGATTCAGAGACTACGCCGCCCTTCGCTCCGGCACCGACAACGCGCGCACGCTCGCGGCGAGCCGGCTCAAATGCCGGTCGATCGCGCCGAGTCGGTCGAGTTCCGCGAGCGCACTCTCGAAATAGCCCCGCGCCGTGCCGCTCGCGCCCACGCCCTGATGGATGAGGCGCGCGCTCTCGGCGAGGCTCAGGCCCGCAGCGTAATGTGGATGCGCGCGGTCGACGACGAACGCGAGCGCCGGAACGCGCCGCTGCGGCAGTTGCACCTCGAGCTCGCGCAGCTCATAGACGCGGCTCTTCATCTCGCGGTGCCAGAGGTAGGAGAGCGCGGCCGGCACGTCGATTGCCGGCACGCAATAGGCCGCGCCCTTGCACGTGCCGCCGCGGTCGAGCCCTAAGACGAGACCTGGCCGCTCCGGCGTGCCGCGGTGCGCGGTCGAGTAGACGCAGAAGCTGCGGTGATGGCCATGGAGGATCGCGGGCGCCACGTCGCAATAGGGAAAGCCCGGGTCCCAGAGCAGCGAGCCGTAGGCAAAGATCCAGAGATCGCTCTCCCACGACAATTTCGCCCAAAGCTCCGGCCCCGCATCAGCAAGGCTCGCCCCGGCTCCCCCACTGCTATTTGTCATCGATCCGCCCCTGACGTTCTTCCGCCGCGAGGCTCGCGCGAAACGGCAAATGAAAAGTTAATTTTCACCGCGCGGACCGCGGCCCGCCCTATAAAGGCGCCGTGCGTCGCCTTTCAGTCATACTGGTCGCGGCGACAGTCGCCGCGGCCGGCATCTACTCCGGGTACTGGTACTACCTGGCCGGCGAGCTGCGCCGGAACATGGGTCCGTGGGCCGACGCACGCCGCGCCGAAGGACTCGACATCGCCTGGCGCACGCTCGATGTCGGCGGCTATCCCTTTCGCTTCCGGCTGCACTTTTCCGACGCGAGCCTCAGCGCACGGCGACCCGTTGCCTATTTCGTCACAAGCGACAACGTCGAGGTCGACGCCTCGCCCTTTGATCTTGCCTCCTGGCACATCCACGCGCCCAACGGCGCAAAGCTCTCGGCGCCCTCAGGCGCCGTCGGGATTAGCGCGGGTACGCTCGACGGCAATGCTGCCATCGGCGGCGATGCGACGCATGTCACGACCGAGGCGCGCGCCGTCGCAGGGCAAGGACTGGCGCAAGGCTTCGCCGCCGACACGCTAGAGCTGAAGCTCACGTTGCCGCGAAAGGCGCCCGCGAACGACCGTGATCCGCTGGCCGTTGCGAGTGTCAGCCTCGACGCGGCCGAGCTGCCGGCGGCGCCGCCGCCCTTCCCGCGCCGCATCGACGCGCTTGCCTTGGCCGCGACGATGCGCGGCGACATTGGGCCGGGCTCGCTCGCGGACGCGCTCACCAAGTGGCGCGACGGTGGCGGCACACTCGACATCGACAGCGCGCACATCGCCTGGGCCAAGACCACGATCGACCTCGACGGCACGCTCGCGCTCGATCCGGCGATGCAGCCGCAAGGTGCGCTCACCGCGACCGTGACCGGGGCCGATGCCATCGTCGACGCGATCGTCGACGCCGGCGTCCTCGATCCGCACTACGCCGATTTCGCCAAGGCGGTGCTGCGCGCCATCGGTCATCCCGACGAAGACAGCGGCTCGGACCAGCTCCACGTCCCCGTGACGCTGCAGGACCGGCGCATCTATGTCGGCCCGGCGCCGATTGCACCGCTGCCCCAGGTGAAGTGGCGGTAAGGGCGGCGCGAGCCTAGCGCTGCGGCGCTTCTTTGCGGTCGAACATGCCGTATTGGCGCTCGACCGCGACGACCGAGATGCGATAGTCGGCGAAGATCTCGGCGCGCCCCTTGGCCTGCGCCGCGCGGTGATCGAGCTGCTCGCGCCAGGCCTTGACCGCGCCGGCGTCGCGCCAGAACGAGAGCGACAGGAGCTTGCCCTTGGTGCTCAGGCTCTCGAAGCGCTCGATCGAGATGAAGCCGTCGATCTTGTCGAGCTCGGCACGGAGCGCCGCGGCGATATCGAGATAGTCCTTCTGGCGGCCTTCCTTCGGCTCCACTTCGAAGATGACGGCGTACATCGCCTGCCTCCTAGGCCTGCTTCGCCTCGATGATCGAGCGGCGTATAGCGCGC